>JAYSCL010000015.1:45082-81485 GCA_041914905.1 Enterobacterales bacterium | reverse complement strand
TCAAACAACTGGATTCATCCACCGGTTTGGCCGAACTCGAAATGGGCGCCGCGCGCGTGCACGTTGACGACAAACGTATGATCAACTGCCGTGCCGACGTTAACCAACTGGTGCCGTTTAAATACGATTGGGCCTGGCAAAAATATTTGGATGCGTGCGCCAACCACTGGATGCCGCAAGAAATCAACATGGCCAAAGACGTGCAAACCTGGAAATCAAAAGACGGTTTGACCGAAGACGAACGTCTGGTCGTGATGCGCAACTTGGGCTTCTTCTCCACCGCTGATTCGCTGGTCGCCAACAACCTGGTGTTGTCGGTGTATCGCCACATCACCAACCCCGAATGCCGCCAATATTTATTGCGCCAAGCGTTTGAAGAAGCGATCCACACCCACGCCTATCAATATTGCGTTGAAAGCTTAGGGATGGACGAAGCCGAAGTTTTTAATATGTACCGCGAAGTGCCGGCCGTGGCCAAAAAAGCCGCCTGGGCACTCAAATACACGCAATCACTGGGCAACGCCAATTTCAAAACCGGCACGCCTGAAGCTGACCAAACTTTGCTACGCAATTTGATCGCGTTTTACTGCGTGATGGAAGGCATGTTCTTCTACTGCGGCTTTACCCAAATTCTGTCGATGGGCCGTCGCAACAAAATGAACGGTGTGTCGGAACAATTCCAATACATCCTGCGCGACGAATCGATGCATTTGAACTTCGGCATCGACGTGATCAACCAGATCAAATTCGAAAACCCGCATTTGTGGACCGCCGAGCTCCAACAAGAAATCGTCCAAATGCTGCTCGAAGGCACCGAACTCGAAGTGCAATACGCGCGTGACACCATGCCACGCGGCATCCTCGGCATGAACGCCGCGATGATGGAAGAATACCTCCACTTCATCGCGAACCGCCGTTTTGCACAGCTGGGTTTACCGGAGCAATATCCGGGGGCGCAAAATCCGTTTCCGTGGATGAGCGAGATCATGGATCTCAAGAAAGAGAAAAACTTTTTTGAGACTCGCGTGATTGAGTATCAGACGGGTGGGGCTTTGAGCTGGGATTGAGTTAAAAAGAAAAGGCGCGTGAGCGCCTTTTTTTTTAGTCTAACTCTTTGCCTGGGTGACGCAACCACCTATATTTATCGAACTAACTAAATGGCGATTTAGTTATAGGAGATATCAAATTGGATTAGGCCAGAGTCATCGATCTTTGGCAGAACTCAATGCTTTCTGACCTTATTGACTGAAGCATACTTAGAGCTTACATCGGCAAAACTGCAGTTACTTAACACAGGAAAAACAAAGATGCCTCGAGGAAAACCTGTAGTTTTAAGCACCATTAGCTTTGACAACCAAAGAAAAGCCCATTCCTTCTTCCAGCAAATGTTGAACCGTTACGTACCGGGCGAGAGAGTTTCTTCCGACGACGCCATTCATTTAGCTGAACTGTTCAAAAGGCATCCGAGTTATACGGAAAAAGTTGGCCCCGGTGTCAACTATTTTGAAGTAATGCCGGATCAGTTCAACACTCAATGCTTCTGCGCGGTACTAAAAAATGGCGCGAAAGAAGGCTTCTCCTACAACAGATGCGTGACACAGAAAAGCGACTGAACATTTGATTGGGGGAATTTGATGGACTTCGAAATTCTAATTGATGATAGCTATCTGAATCTGGTTAAAGACACAGAACTTACTCCAGCCAACAACAAGACAGTTTTAAGCCTCATTAATGATTTTGAGGACGAGAAGTGGCGTACTGAAAAATTCGAAAACTTTGTCTGGGATAATATAGCGTTGACCGCGTTGTCGGAACGAGAGCGGGAAAAACTGGCTGGTAAAAGCGCATCGATACTAAGGGCGGCAGCAAAAAATTTGCGCCTAACCGATAAAGTGGATGACATTGGTAAAGGTAGTGAGCTTGCCGAAATTGTGCTCTATGGAATCATGCATCACTACTACAAAGCTTTACCAGTCGTCCCAAAAATATTTTACAAGCAAAACGTGCAAGATAATGCCAAGGGAGCCGACAGTGTTCATATCGTTTTAGAGAACGATGAAGATTTTTCACTTTGGTTTGGGGAGGCAAAGTTATATAACAGCATTGAAAACGCAAGACTGGCATCTGTAGTCGAATCCGTAGGCAACTCTCTCAAAACCGAGAAGCTTAAAAAAGAAAACAGCATCATCACCAACATGGCAGAGGTGGATCGTCTTGTCCAAAACAAGGATCTAGCTGCCAAGATCAAGCGAACTTTATCGTCTGACAATTCGATGGATAACATAAAGCCGATTCTTCATATCCCCATTTTGCTTATACATGAATGTTTAATTACAGCCGAAAACAAGGTGATGAATCAATCATATAGGGAGAAGATTCGAAGGGAACACATTGACCGTGCTAGTGCATATTTTAAGAAACAAATAGACGCGCTAACTGATAAAGTGCCCATGTATTCATCCATAAAATTCCACATAATTTTATTTCCTATCCCTAACAGGCAAGAGCTGATTGATCAATTCTCAATTGCTGTCGGATATCACAAGGGGTAACGAGGGATGGATATCTTCGAAGAGTGTTCCGCCATCAATGGACTGCTTCAATCAAATGATGCTACTGAAGCAAGAAACCGACTTATCCGTCTTCTTGATAGCCTTGACCGAGCAAATCAAGCCTACAGTCACCTGCTAAATCATCTAATTCGAGAATCTGGCTTATACCCTTATCTCGAGCCTGAAACATCCAGTTGGCAAGACCGATTCGTATTCGAATCGTTCAAAGTTGACATTGGCCAAGATGAGCCAGTCACGTTACATAGCGAACAGTCATTAGTCTTGAAACATCTTTTAAATGGCGACAATCTTGCTGTCAGTGCGCCGACAAGTTTCGGCAAAAGCTTAATCATTGATGCCTACATAGCAATCAAGAAACCCAAAAACGTTTTGATTTTGGTACCCACCATTGCGTTGACCGACGAAACAAGACGTAGATTAAACAAAAAATTTTCCACCGAGTACAAAATTGTGACGACATCAGAAGTCTCACTCAGCCACAAAAACATCCTCATTTTCCCCCAAGAAAGAGCCATTCACTATTGCGATAAGCTTGAGAATTTGGATTTGCTCGTCGTAGACGAGTTTTACAAGGCAAGCCAAACATTCGACAAGGAAAGATCGCCGGCTCTCTTAAAAGCCATGCTTAAACTAGGGGAAAAAGCTGCGCAGAAATATTACTTAGCACCAAACATTGCCAACTTGAATGAAAATCCATTCACGAAGGGCATGACATTCCTGCGTATGGATTTCAATACGGTATTCCTTGAGAAGCACGAGGAATACAAGAAAATCAACAAAGACGTTCAGAAGAAAAATGATGCGCTTCTAAGAATATTAGGAAAGCAAGAAACAAAGTCACTGATTTACGCAGGCTCTTACCCTGGTGTTGACAGTGTTGCGAGTCTTTTAATCGAAAATACAAACAAATCGGAAAGCGAGCTTCTTTCCAACTTTTCCGTGTGGTTAGCGACGAACTACCATCCAAACTGGAAGTTGACAAACTTGGTTAAGCGTAGTGTCGGAATACATACAGGCCAACTCCACCGAGCTTTAAGTCAGATACAGGTTCGGCTCTTCGAGGAGGAAAACTGCGGGCTACAAACGCTGGTTTCAACCTCCTCTATCATCGAAGGGGTGAACACCTCCGCCGAAAATGTAATTGTCTGGAGCAACAAGAAGGGTAAATTGAAACTCGACGACTTCACCTACCGCAACATTATTGGGCGAGGTGGACGAATGTTTAGACACTTCATCGGCAATATTTACATTCTCGAAGAACCACCATCCCCTGTCGAAACCCAACTTGACCTGACCTTTCCCGATGAATTGCTTGCGGATGTAGATCACGAAAAATACAAGCAAGAACTGACAAAAGAACAGTTGGCGAAGCTCTTGCTCTACAAGGAGGAAATGGCAGTGCTGATGGGGCAAGAGTCATTTGAACGCTTGCGAAGCGAAGGTGCATTGATTTCAGGCGATACTGAATTGATTGGCGCAATTGCTTATGCGATAAAAAACGACACCAAATTGGTAAGAGGGCTTGTTAACCTGTGCTCAGCATCAACTGACTATTGGCCTTGGATACTGAGCAAAGTCCTAAAACTAACACCTGGAGGATGGGATACCGGTTACACCAAATTTGCAGAGTTCGTTAAAGTCTTGTCCGGCAATTGGAATTACTCAATCCCAGATCTCTTAGACCAATTATCGGAGCACGACGTCACGATCGATGAATTCTTCAAAATGGAGCGAAACGCAACATTCAAATTGACGGCATTGCTGAATGACATAAACGTAATCCAAAAAGAAATGATGCCAGAAAATAAAATTGATATCACACCATTTATAGCAAAGCTATCGAAAGCTTTTTTACCATCATGCGTAATGGAATTGGAGGAGTATGGCTTACCGAGAATGCTGTCAAAACGAATACATGCAAGTGGTATTTTCAACTTTGAAAATGAAAGCATCGATCTACACTCAACAATTGAGCAGTTGAAAAAGCTCAGACCTTCGATACTAAATGAAATTGGTGGAGAAACTGGTTTCGATCGATATGTTCTCGATTATTTTTATGAAGGTATAACAACCAAGTGACTATCAGACAAAAGTGCGCGGGGTCAGGCCTTACATTTGACATTACGTCACAAAGAATATGTGAAACTCATACAAACACGGGGTCATACAAACACGGGGTCAGGTCTTGCGAGGAATTAAAGGGGTCAGAGCCCTTTTAATTACTATAATCACACCACATGCATCGTCTGGAGTTTGCTATGAAGTTAGGCATGACATCGATCAAAGCCCTGTTACTGTGTGGAGCGTTTTAGGCATTGCACTTCCACATTGAGTCCGCCACTATCGTCTACCCTTTCGAGGTGGCGGTTGATGTATTGGGCTATTTTTCACCGTTCTACTTCGTTTATCCTGATGGCCGCTACGCGAAGCATTGGCTACGGCTTCTGCACGTTGTGATCTTCGTGTTTCGGGTAATAGCGTTGGAAATGCGGCATTCGTGATCACTCTTCTAGCATGATCTCGCGTCTGAATAGATTGTCTTTCGGCAACGGCACTAGCCAATAGATCATGTCTTGCATTTACCTCTGCTTCGAAAACGACCGTTCGATGAGACGTTTCTGCCGTGTCCATACTCTCCCTATCTGAACGATGAGATGACCGAGTCAACGCTGAGCGCGCACCACGCTGAAACTCATGCTGAAAAGATTTGACAGCCGCGGCAAACTCGGCCTTTTTTTCCCCTTTCACGTCGGTAAAAAAATTTTCCCTTTGCTCACGAAAATGATGTTGCTGATGACGATCTCGATCAGCCTTCGCAGAATCTTTCGCTTTCACATGCCCAGCATCATGAGATGGACGTGATTGTGCTTCGAGGTGGTATTGCACAGCAGCCTGCGCATGTTCACGACTTTCGGAGTGCGCTCGGCCCCTTGTGAAACTGGTGTGATAGGCAGCAGATGCTGTACCGTGTTGTGTCGAATGAGGAGCACTTCGATCCATATAATTTGGATCATGAGGTAGACCACCTTCGGATCTCTGGAGCTGAACACCATGCACAGTGCTTGGAAGTGGGCGGCCTTGCGTACGCTTGATATCCGACGCCTCTTTAGACGTTAACTTGCGAGGGGGTGATGGCATATTTTTAGTTACATTGGGGATGAGCCTTGAAATATAGCATTCAATATTCAATGACTCGCTGCCCTAGAGAAAAACATCGTCCAATAAGGGGGCAGAGCCGAATGGCACTTACTTAAGCTTCTTCGGGTGACCAATTTTTCGTACCTCTTTGGGAATAAAAGGGGGTCGCGAAGAAAAATTAGCGCACCCCATCAACACAAACGTATTACTCATGGGTTTAATCTTGCCTCTTAGCGCATTTAGCCAGCACACCACATAATACAGTCCGATTGAGCAAAAGAATATGAGGCGCTACCGCGCCGTTGAGATATGTGAAAAAATGCGGGGGCTGTTGATGCTTGGCAAAAACTGGGTCGGCGTTGGGCTTTAGTTGAACTGTCCGATCATTTTCCTTGGGTGTCAGTGAGCGTTACTTCCAATTCCGGTTTCCCCACAAATTGCTGCGGTTAACAGTCTAATCAACATTGTGCGAGAAATGACGGCAAGTCGCTAATCGGATTGGTTTTGAAACACGGCAAAAAGCTAAGCCTTTTTAACAAATTTTTAAGGGGTTGAAATGAAATTCTGGGCACTTATTTTTCGCTTATTCATTGCCGTAATGGCGTCTTTACAGCTGGCTGGCTGTGGCGGCGGCTCGGGTTCAGATGGTGGTGATAAATACTCGATTGATGTAAATACATCTGAGGTCAATCTCAGCCTTTTCTATCATGAACCGATTTCGGAAGCTGCCGAAATAGTTGTCACATTCAACGGCGACGGAGTGTTGCTTGGTGTTCCACCTGAAATGTACATTCCTGCCTGGTTACGAATTTCACCAGCGCAAAATGTCGGCTCCAATAAAGTAAAATTTGTGGTGAATGCAGAGCCAAATTACACTTACATGGAGCTGGGCCAACACGAAGCAACGCTACGATTTGTTACAGGAAAGGCGGACGGTAGCGCAATTGTTTATAAAGATGTTGTGGTACGCCTTAACATTAAGGATTCACTATCCGCTGAAAAGTATGAGTTGAGTTTTTCTGCAGTGAAAAGCAGCAAGGCAACGACGGAATCGACTGTACAACTGAACACTCAATTAGCTACAACTACCTGGAAAATCACAGAAAAGCCTAGCTGGATTACCGCGAGCACGTCAGAAGGCCAAGGCTCGCAAACGTTGGCCCTGCACCCTAACGACACGAATATTGAACCCGGTATTCATATCGGACGTATCACTGTGACCGCAAGTACTGGGAGTGCCGTTCATTTGGATGTTAAATTGTCACTAAAAGCACGCGCAGTCTACGCGGGAAAAACTGGCGTTTCTTTCGTTGCATTGAACGGTATTAGGAAGATCGACGGAATAATTGAGATGTTTGACACAGCGGCTGTTGAAAATGCCGATTGGCGGATAAGCAGCAATCAACCTTGGCTGCAAATTGGTGCGATTACCGGGAATAGGATCAACATCTCCGCAAACGAGTCGAGTGTTGCTGACGGTTTGCATTATGCTACGGTCACTATCGAATCAACGATCGATAATTTATTGGCCAACGAAAAAATCACCGTTGGTTTTTACAAAAGCAACCAACGAGCTACTAGCGGAGAATTGACCGTATTACGAACAAAAGATGATCCGGAAGGTTTTTTAGGTGACATTGCCATAGACCCAGTTCGCCCCTATATCTATGTTCAGAAAACAGAATCGACCACTATAAAGGCATACAACATATTCACCGGCCAGTTGGTCAAAGATTTGGCGTCAGTACCGAACCAGAAATTCGCATCAATCGCGATAAGCGGAAACGGTCAGACACTTTACGCTCTCAGCAATTTAGGCCAGCGCCTTTACAAACTTGATCTGTCAACGGAAACATGGACTTTCGTCGAACATAAAGCTCAGTCGGTCCAGACAACGACAATGAAAGAAATTCGTCTTGATGGCAAACCGATGCTATTTATTGACAAAACGCTGTCTTTATTAGACGTTAATAGTGGCAAGCTACTAAATAATCCAAACAGCCTTTATCCGTTTTCATACCAACCGGTAACGATCGTGATGGGCAATCAAAAAGTCATGTACGGTGCCGAAACAGGCCTGTCGAGCACCCACGTTTTTCGTTATGAAATGGATTATGACCCCTTTAATGAAAAAGCGGAGTTTACTCAACAAGGAACATCCGTTTTAGATAACCGTAACGTTGATGACATTGCTGTCAGCGCTGATGGCACGCGTCTTTTTGCGCAAACTCGCGTTGGTGACATATTGCCCTTTTTCCAATATTCCGCGGAAACCGGCTTGACGTTGGGTGGAAGTTTGCCGTTTCTTCGTCATGCTGCCACATTAGAGTTAGCGAGCAACGGCAACATCTACGCAGGTTTTAGAGATCGCCACTACTATCAAAACTCTATATATATTATGTCACCAAACGGCCAAATTTTAAGTAGCTATACACTACCCGGCACCGATGACCCACTTCATGGAAACATCGGCTTGAAGATATCATCGGATGGCTCTAGGCTATTGGCGTTAAGCGAGAATTATTACAATGACCCAATACATTTGAGTGGATTTGACGCTTTTTAATTTCAGCCCCGTTTCTATTTCATTAATTTGGAATAAAGCTAATTAGAGGAGAGGTTCAGATTTATTGATGGAGCAATCGCTCTTTGAAAATGGATCTGTCGCCTCTCCCGGTAATCCCCCAATTTTTAACCGAAGCTAAAAGCAGAGATTATGCGGCCAACATCAATTTCTGTTTTGGTGTGATACCGCCGATTGCCATATTCGGACGTTCATTGTTGTACGTCCATAACCATCTTGTTGCCGCGTCCTGGACTTCGTCAATGCTGTCGAACAAGTATTGATTTACTGTTGAGCTCCTCAGCCAGATTCAATAGCCCAAGCGTGTGTTTTACAACGGGTTGATTTACAACGATTATTCGGGGTTACTCCTTCTTTGAGTTAACGTTTGGTCGCACAAACATCAAACCCGGTAACCCCGCTCTTTTCAAGTCAGGTGTCAGACTAAGTCGTAACTTCTACAGCTAATTGATTGGATTCGGAATCGCCATTTCAGACAAAGTGGGTTTCTCTATCTCAACATTCCTATCGATTTCCACACCGGGCATGCTGACTTTTTTGCTGGGCACAGGAGCAACAACTTGTTCGGCGACTGGATTGTTAGCTCGCTTTTTGTTGTCCAATAACTGGCTTAGCAGTTTGGCATAATACTCATTGGAGTTATCGCCCCACCCGCGGTTCACGACGACAATTTTTCCGGTGTGATCGGTAACGATGATATGCGGATAGCTCTCAACATTGTACGCCTCACCAAACTTGCCATTTCTATCGTGGGCCATCACCAAATTCGTATCCTTTGCCCAACGCACATGATCGCGAAACAGCTTCCGATCTTCTTTGTGATTGATAAACACCACTTGCAAACCCGCATTGGCGGCAACTTGTTGAAAGTGTTTGAAATGCGGCATCGCTTTACGACAATAACCACACCATGAGGTGTAATACACCGCCACCATCACTTTGCTTTTGTGTTCGTTAATCGAAACAGGATCACCATCGAGTGTTTGACCGAATGGCAACTCAGCCAGTTGCCCTTGCTCAATTGGCAAGTGAATATCGGCTGAGACAATCCACGACAACAGAGACAAAACAACGTAAATGGCAATTCTGCGCATGACTTTTACTCGAAACACTGGCGTTCGCAGAATAGCTTATCTGCACTCGAGTTTAAACGGCCCTACGCCTCTACCGAAATGGGCTTTCACGTTGAAGTAACCGGTGTTTCGTGCATGACAACACGTTCAATACCGCGATGACACGAGTTCGGAGGATGGATTGAGCTTGCGTATCCCAACGTTTATTCCATGAACATCGGGATAAGCACTGGCGGATTCAATACTGTAAAAAAAACCTCGGTGCGGCTATAACGCCGCGCCGAGGCCTCTGCACTTTCCATTTGTTGCAACAGCGCAATCACTTCACTGTTGCATCCCGCTTTTAACGCGGTGTGCCAATGTAGCAACGGCCACCTGAGCGGACGACATTGCTGAATTCGCCGCACGCGCTGCTGTTGCAGGCTTTAACGCGATAACTTCTGGCGCCTGGACCGGCATCAACATGATATTGTTCAGTCGTGTTCGCAATTTCACTCCACGTGGTGCTCAGTAAACGCTCTAAACGATACGAAGAAGCGCCGCTTACCGCTGTCCAACTGATTTCTTTCTCGCACAGTTCCGAATCGAAGAACGCACTTAACTGAGGCACACCCAATCCGGTGTTGGCACCGGCAATGGCCACATTGATCGTCACCGGTTGAGAATAATAGGTACCGTCAAATGTTTTCAGCGTGACCACGTAATTGCCGGAATTGGGATACGCGTAAGAAACGCTTTGTCCGGTTGCACTGGCGCCATTACCAAACGTCCAGAAATAGGTGAGCGCTTTATCTTTGGAAAACTCGGTATCAACCGTTCCACCACCGGTAAACACAATCGGCTGGCCCGTTATACCGCTGGTTGCACCAGATGCCGTTGCCGTTGGCGGATTCTGTGTAATAAACGACGAATAAAAATCACCGACGACTGAAATAGAACCACGCAAATGATTGGGATAGTACGCATTGTAATTCGCGATGATATCGGTCGAAGAGCTACATGCAAAAGGATTGTAGTTTGCATGCCCGAGGTAGGACGCGCCGGTGCTGCTTATCGCATGATAATACGGCGTAACATAGATTGGGCAAAACTTGGTTGTGTAAAACCACATGCCACTATTCAACAGCGTGTACAACGGCGCGGCAGCACTCGTTTGCAATTTATTTCCTTGTGCATCACGAATGACAACGGCGGGCTTGTCTTGTGTGTCATTGACTTGCTTTGCCGCATTGGCGTTGGAGATCATGGCAAAGCTGCTCGCCACTAATAGTATCGATCCTAATAACTTCATGATTAGTCCTTACCTGAATTAAATGAGTGAAAGGTTCGCAGAAAATTCAAACTAAAAAAGTCTTAGCCACGAACGCGCCAGAGAGTAGATTTTGATTAGTTTTTTTGTCAACACGGGAATTGGCATTTCCGGTAAAAGTTACGCCAATGGCGAATAGAGACAGATATTTCCGACAGGCTTTTGACTACGGATTAACTTGAGCCCAACGTTCATTTTGCGCAAACGATATAACTATCGCGCCCAAGAAATATACCCATACATATTATGGTTATCTCAACATTTTTATTGATGTGATTGAGAAAAATCGGCATTCGATCAGTTGAGTGTTCACCCTAAGATCTTTCCATCGATTGATGGCAATAACTGTTACGCCCGGTGCACGGCTTGGATATTTTTGGGCGAAAATCTATGTGTGACACATTGAGAATGCGGCCTTTATCGCCAACACTTTTTCGCAATTAAAGTCGCCCCACTTGCGAAAGTTAAAAGCCGAGGCTTTACTTACGCGATCTTTCATTTGCCATTGTCTTGCAGAATTTTTCGCTGATTAAGCAGCTATTATCGCGACGATTAGGCATGCCGAATTTATTTGCCGGAATCAACGCAATCGCTCGGGTTCGGTTTGTCGTCATCCGACTCTTTCTGCTTTTGTTCTTGTTCTTTGGTGATGGCCATATTGCGAAACGATGATGGCGGCACGGGAAACAGCGAAAGCAACGGCATGATCGCCAAGAATATATAGGCTCCCGCAGGTTTCCGTCTTGCCCAGCGAATCACTCGCGACAAGCGCGAAATGACGAGCAGCAAAAGCACAATCATTGCCCCGCTTAGCAGCGTGCTTTTATCCATCACCGATAGCGCCCTTTTCGACGAAGTACTGTTTTGGCGAAAGCCCTACAATGGAAGCAAAAAGCAACAACTCAAGTTGGACAAGGCAAGAATATTCTCATTTGACCACACTTTTTTGAAACCGATTCTCGGCATAGCCCGACCAATCTCACCCCCGGCGAGTTGTTTCCCTGATAAACCACGCCCCAAACAAGAGAACATATTCAATGAAGATCTACAAAAGCGTAAGCACCTTGGTGCTCATTTTGTTCGGTTCGATGTCCGGCTTAACTGGGTGCGCCAGCAAACCGCGTTTCACGAACAACCGTTGTGACATATTGGACACGTCACCAGCACAGCAATGGTTGGTGCGTGTACCTTTCGAGACCATTGATGGTCGCATTTTTGTGCAAGCGAAAGTGAACGACAAAGGCCCGTTTCGCTTTGCGGTGGACACTGGCGCCAGCGGCGAAGCTCGGGCAGATTCGCGTTTGGTCAACACGCTTGGGTTGCCCGTTGCCGGCGTCGTGCGTAACTCCGATGGTGTGCAAACGGCTAATGCGGAAACCACGCAGATTGATTCGCTGCAACTGGATCGTATGACTCGTCAGAATCTCGAAGTCATTACGCGCGACTACAGTGGGCGAAGTACGGTTGAAAATGCGTTTTATGGCATCATCGCCCGTGATTTTTTTGAGCACGGTTTACTGGTAATCGATTATCCAAGCAAAACATTGTACTTCAGCCCTTCGCTGTCCATTCCGGTTACGGACCAACATGCCCTGCGATATGAGCGCGCATTTCGCATTCCGGTGTCTATCGGTGATTTGAAGCTGGAAGGTAATATGGATACGGGCGCAAACGTGAATTTTGTATTACCGAAATCGTTGTACGACAAATTGCCCGCTACGGCGTTGCAAGCAGCCGGTGTCGGCACACTGAGCAACAGCACCGTCAACACACAGCGCACAACCGTGCAAGGCCCTTTTCGCATCGGCGATCTAACATTAACCAACGTTGACGTGCGCGTATCGGATCGCTATCCAGAATTGCTAATCGGTGCACATGCCTTGCAAAGCAGCAGAATCCTGATTGATCAACGATCGAAACTGATCCGCGTATGTCACTAAAATTCAGTTCATGACATGGCTCTAACGTTCGCAGCACCATACGTCACTGGTTCAATTCATCATCTCATATTTCAGGCGACGAGTTCACCACTGTCTGTGTCGTCGTTTTTACTCTGCCTCTGCTTTTCAACATGAACGACAAAATAATTGAAGCCGACTGGATGACTGTTACACTTTAAGACAATCGTTGATTGTGCGCAGCTTACTTTTTCGCCCACTCTCCTTATAATCGCCACACATGCTCTATCTGGAGTTCGCTATGAAGTTAAGCAAGACATTCCTCAACGCTTTATTGCTATGCACCGTATTTTCACTGTCCGCCGCTAAATCAGATGATGTGATTACGATACCGCGTGGCGAATTTGCCGTTGGTTTTAAGGTTGTCCAGCAATACGATTACACGCGGGAATTCAAGCGCGCGTACGATGCGATTACCGGCGAAGAAACGCAAGGCGAACGCGCACGACCGCTGCAGACACTGATCTGGTACCCCGCCACGGCCGCCTCGACACCAGTTCGTTATGAAGACTACGTCAAAACACGTTTCACCGAGGCTGACTTTGCAACCAGCAGCGAGCAGCTGATGACCGCATTAGCGAAAATGGAAGACAAACTCAAACGCCGACATGGCGACGGCGCCATCACGTTGCTCAAGCAACCGATGCTGGCGAGTTGGAACGCCACGCCATTGCCAGGCCGTTTCCCGGTGGTGCTTTACGCCGCCGGTGCAGGCGGTAGTGCCGATGAAAATGCCGATATGTTTGAGTTTCTCGCCAGTCACGGTTATGTCATCGTGGCCAGCACCAGTCTGGGCGCTAATGAAAAAGAAATTGGCTATGACATGAGCAGCGTTGAACCACAGGTGGCCGACATTCAATTCTTGCTCGCTTACGCCAGAAGTTTGACCAATGTTGACGCACAAAGAATCGCCGTCATTGGCTGGAGTTGGGGCGGCATGACCAATGTGTTCGCCGCTTCGCGCGATGAGCGCATTGCGGCGGTAATCAGTTTAGATGGAACTCGCGAACCGGCATTTACCAAGCAAATTGACGTTCGTCGATTGACGGCGCCGTGGCTCTACGTTTCCCGAACCCCCGATACAATTCCGCAAATTAACCGTAGTGAAATTGACACACGCTTCAGTTTGTTAAACGAAGCGAAGTACGCGGATGTGTACCAACTGATTATGTACCCCATGCAACACACCGATTTCATTTCACAACGCTTGCGCGAGTCCAGCTTGCAGTCCTATCACGAATATAGCCGAGAAGAACTTATCGATGCCTACAGCACGGTGGTGAATTATGTCCATCACTTTTTAGATGCTTATATGAAAAACGATAAGAGCGCGCGCGAATTTTTGGCAAGAGAGCCTCGTGACAACGGTGCCGCTCCACACAGTGCCCGCGTGGATCGTGCATTGGCAGAAGAGGTGCCATCTACGCAATTGCAAATGGCCAAAACGCTGGCGGCAAAAGGTTTTTCACACGCGAGTGCGGTTTATCAAGCAGCAATCAAACATGATCCTTCGTTTTCGCTCGATGCACGGGCGCTGCAGACATGGGGTTATGCACTGATGGCGCGACAAAAAGCAGCGGATGCCGTTCACATTTTTACGTTGTGGACAACGCAGTTTCCGAATGATGCCAACGCCTTTGACAGCCTGGGCGAAGCGTACGAAGCCGTTGGAAAGAAACAGCAAGCAATCGACAATTATCGCCATTCACTCAAATTGGATAGCCAGAACAAAAATGCCCTGTCACGGTTGAAGATACTGGGGGCCTCCAGCGCGAAGTAATGCTGGTCTCGGTGCGCAATCGCCGTGTTCACTCTTTGATTTCTGACACGATGTGAGACGCACCGCGTAAACTTACCGAAGTTACCACTCGACTCACTAACATGACCATTGTTCTGTCCACCCTCAATGCCCGTTACGCGCACGCCTCGCTTGGTTTGCGTTATTTGCTCGCCAACATGGGCGAGTTGCAAGCACAAACGCGGCTGGAAGAGTTTGTCATTGGCACTAAAACGACGCAGTTGGCAGAGCGTTTGCTGGCGCACAACCCGCGTGTCATTGGGTTTGGTGTTTATATTTGGAATGTCGAGGAAACCACCAAATTGGTGGCGATGTTAAAGCGTCTGGCACCGAATGTTGTGATTGTGCTCGGTGGCCCAGAGGTATCGCATGAACCGGCCGAACAAGAGATTGTAAAGCTGGCGGACTATTTGATTACCGGCTGGGGTGATGTGACGTTTGCCTCGCTGTGCAAACAGATTTTGTTTGGGCCAAAGCCCCTCATGAAAATTCATGCCGGATTGCAACCGGCGATGAGCGATATTCAACTGCCCTATCACCTGTATTCCGATATCGATATCGCTCAGCGCACGTTGTATGTAGAGGCGTCGCGTGGCTGCCCGTTTAAATGTGAGTTTTGTTTGTCCGCATTGGACAAAACCGCATGGCCATTTGAGTTGGAGCGCTTTTTAAACGAAATCGAGACGCTGTATCAGCGCGGCGCTCGCTTATTCAAGTTCGTTGATCGTACCTTCAATTTGAACATCAAAACCAGCGCAAAGATCTTGCAATTCTTTCTCGACAAACTAGCCGCTAACCCAGACGATCCGGTGTATGCACATTTTGAATTGGTGCCCGATCATTTACCCGATGCCTTAAAAGAATTGATCCAGCAATTTCCCGCTGGCACCTTGCAATTTGAGATCGGTATTCAAAGCTTTAATCCCGACGTACAAGCATTGATCAGTCGCAAGCAAGATAATCAAAAAGCGGCCGACAATATTGCCTGGTTAAAACAACATAGCCATGTGCATATGCATGTGGATCTGATCGCGGGACTGCCCGGTGAAGATATTCACAGTTTTTCCGCGGGTTTTGATCGACTGGTGGCGCTGAAGGCCGATGAAATTCAATTTGGCATTTTAAAACGGTTGCGGGGCACTCCGATCATTCGCCACACCGAACCATTTGGCTTGATTTTCGATCCGGCTCCGCCGTATACGATTTTGGCGACGGATCGTATTCCGTTTAGCGATATGCAGCGCTTGGTGCGTTTTGCTCGCTACTGGGATCTAATCGCCAACTCGGGACGATTCAAACATTGTTTGCCCATCCTATTGGCGGATACCCCATTCGCACGTTTTATGGCGCTGTCGGATTGGTTGTATGAAAAAACCGATGCCACACACCGCATCGCACTTGATCGTTTAGCAGCATTGGTCGCGCAATGGTTGGCATTGCAAGGCGAATCGGCGACGACGGTAGCGCAGTTACTTAGTCAAGATTCACTCGTTATTAAACCCGAAAAAACAAAGAAACATGACACGTCGATGACAGCCGATGCGCGCAAAACATTACCACTGCGACAAGCACGCCATCTCGACATCAAAAATGGGTAACATGAAATGAGCCAACTGTTGGGCGGCATTCATGCCGCCATTGGCGCTCTACCATTTCTGCCGCAACAACCACAGTATTATCCACCGCTTAACGCCTGAAAAATAAACACCTTATCGTGCGACTGAACATGATCGGATAACGCTTTGCGATCGATCACCATTTGTTCATTCACACAAATGTTGACGTGGCGACGCAAAGCACCGTGATCATCCAACACATAATCACGAAAGCCCGGCGCAATGGCATTGATGGCGTGCACAACCTGCGCAACTGAACCGGCTGGCACATCGAGCACGCGTTTTTCCAACACCGGAAAAAACCGGTAAAGATGGGGCGTCATTTCCACAAGCGGCATGTCAATCAACCAAAACGCACGGAATACACGGGCGGAAAATGGTGGCCAAGGCATTGCCACTGTTCACCACGATCTTCCGACAAATACACATTGCCGGTGGTGCTGCCAAAACACAGACAATCACCGGAGGCATCGAGCGCATGACGAAACACGATGTCGTAGGTATCTGTCTGCGGTAGCCCGTTGCGCAATACCTGCCACGATTGCCCACCGTCACTGGTGCGCGCTACACAAAGGCCCCCGTCGATCGCCATGCGAGCCATGTCAGCGCGTGCCGGCACGACCCAAGCAGTGCGACCATCTTTCGCGTCGGCCGCGATCGGAAAACCAAAATGCACACCAAGTTCTGGTTGGCTAACTTTTTGCCACGTTTTCGCACTGTCTCGACTGTAAAACACGCCGCAGTGATTCTGTTGCCAGACATGTTCAGGCTGCTCGGCGCAGATCGTGACAAAGTGCGGATCATGGCCCCACTCGGCAGTCGGATCGGGCATGTAGTCATTCAGCAGACCGCGATTGCGCGAGCACCACGTTTGGCCACCATCGCGCGTTTCCAGCACACCGGCCGACGATACCGCCACCAACCAATGATTGGCATCACGCGGATTAATAACAATGGAATGGATACCCGGCTCAAAAACGCCGTAATCGATGCTCGCAGGAGTGCCACCCCAGTGCGTTTGACTGGTTGCGGCACCAGCAAACAAATCGCCGCCACGACTGTCGTGGTTCCACAATGGACGATTCAGTTCCCATGTGTCGCCACCGTCATCACTGACAAATAACCCGCCCGGAATGGTGCCGGCGTAAACACGCCCCGGCTGCGCGGCGGTACCGAACGCCAGCGACCAGATCTTGAGTACGGTGGCCGCCCGATACTCGGGTTGCCCTTGTGGCGCTGCCGGATCAAAATCCGGTGTCGGCAAATACTGAACAATCGAACGGGCGCCTTCGGGGTATTTCAGCGACGACAAATCCTGCCAAGTCTTACCGCCATCGCGCGAACGCGACAATTTAGGTCCCCAATGGCCGTGATCGAGCGACGCCCACAGCGTGCCATCGCGTGGATCACAAGCGGCGTAACACACCGGAATGCCGGCATGCTCAATTGGCCGCGGCCGCCAGCCCGAATCGGTACGGTCAACGATAACCGTTCCCTTGCGGGTTCCCAATAAAAGTAGTTTGGACATTCGAAGGTTCTCCCGATAACAGGATTGGCGAAGCTAGCTAGAAGTCATCTCAATAATATCCAGACTCGGCGATCGGCGTGCCTGCGGTGCTCAGAAAGATTCGCCGGGAGCGAATCTTCACGATAGCCCCGAAGGGATTCGCCGCAGGAAAGCGGCGAACCGTACACATCTACTCCGTGTAGACGCCGCTTCTTGCGTTCTCCCATTTATGTATCTGGGCACGCACCTCGCCTTCGCCTGAATTATTTTTGAGTGGGCCATTCGTGTAGTTTGCCCGCGAATGGGCTGCGCGAACAAGAATTAACGTGATAAACATCCATAAACGTGAGCACGTTTGGCTTACGTTGAATTCTCGTAAACCAAAACATGGTGGACGTCATTGTGATGAGGTCAACGAGACTCCGCGCCAGGGTATGCCAAGCAAAGATCGTTTTCCAATCAAAAAATAACGAATGGGAAT
Source organism: Enterobacterales bacterium (assembly GCA_041914905.1). Lineage (GTDB taxonomy): Bacteria > Pseudomonadota > Gammaproteobacteria > Enterobacterales > Permianibacteraceae > Permianibacter. The sequence continues at coordinate 63,448 of JAYSCL010000015.1, read as the reverse complement.
TGCCTACTCATGGCGAGCACAGGTCGCAGGTGAGTAAAGTCCCCTTAACGCCAAAATAATCCGTTCGCGTTATAACGCATCAATGCTCGTGATTACCTTTATCCAGTTGTATGCCAAAGGCCTGTAATTGTTGCGCGATATTCGCATTGCCGTTTTTTAACCACGCGTCATACAGCGCCATAATGTGTTGATCGTGGCGCGATGAACGGTCGCTACAAACGGAAAAAATCAATTCGAGGTATAACACAAAGCGCGAGGCCAATTCGGCGAACATGTCGCGATGTCCTTGGGCATGATCGGCCAGATAATCGAAGGCGCCGCTGCCCATACCAACAAAGTAATCTTGCTTTAATCCTTTGCGAGCATAGCGTTCGGGAAACAGGGCTCCAATGAACAATGCCTGATCACCCAGCTGTCGCAAAATCAAACAACGTTCTTGTCCATTGCTGGCTTCATGGGCGTCTTTATACAGCAGCGCCAGCGGGCGTAATTGCAATCGACCGTCATCAAAACTGTACAGCTGCTGACTGTCCACAAAGCGGGTTAACAGGGTGCTGATGTACCAAAGGGTTTCGGCCAGCGGCGGTGGCGTGAAAACCTGCGAACACGCGTGCAAACGCTCGCGAAAATACTCGGTTAAACCACCGTCTACGGTTTGAATGATGCCTTTGCTCATCGCTTTACCTCTCACCGCTACGCGCAGGTGCGCCACAACGAGGCAGGGGATTCGGCGGGCGCGATCACGACCACCGCGGTCTGCGCTTATGCCTAAAAAATAGCGCACTTTAACCGCTCTTGAAAATAAAAAAAGCGCACCTATTTTCGGCGACGGCAAGCAGCTCAACCGAGCTGTTTGTGCTGTACCGTAGGCACAGCAATCGTAGGTAATTGAGTCATCCATTTGGAGGCGTTTTTCATGCAAATCAAACCACTCTATGACCGTGTGGTGATACGTCGTTTGGCGGCTGAAACCACCACCAAAAGCGGCATTGTGATTCCGGACACGGCCACCGAAAAACCCACGCAAGGTGAGGTGTTGGCGGCGGGCCCGGGTACCAAGCTGCGGAATGGCGACACGCAATCGCTCAGCGTTAAAAAAGGCGATCGTGTGCTGTTGGGACAGTACGCCGGTTCGGAGTTTAAGCACCAAGGAGAAACATTGGTGATTGTGCGTGAATCAGACATTTTGGCGGTTATTGAACCCGCCACGGCAAAGGAGAAAGTCGCATGAGTGCAAAAGCCATTTCCTTTTCGCAAGACGCGCGTGAACGCCTGCTCAAAGGCGTTACTGTCTTGGCAGATGCGGTACGCGTAACAATGGGTCCGAAAGGCCGCAACGTGGTGCTCGACAAGAGTTTTGGTGCACCACGCGTCACCAAAGATGGCGTCACGGTAGCCAAAGAAATTGAACTGCAAGACAAGTTCGAAAACATGGGCGCCCAAATGGTCAAAGAAGTGGCCTCCAAAACGGCGGATCTGGCCGGTGATGGCACCACAACGGCCACCGTGTTGGCACACGCAATTGTGCGCGAAGGTCACAAAGCGGTGGCCACCGGTATGAACCCGATGGATTTGAAACGCGGTATTGATCTGGCGGTCAACGCCGCCGTCAGCGAATTGCAAAAGCTGTCGAAGCCGTGTCACGACAAAAAATCGATCGGACAAGTGGCTACGGTGTCGGCCAATTGGAATACCGATATTGGTGACATTCTTGCCGCAGCGATGGAAAAAGTCGGGCGCGACGGCGTCATCACCGTCGAAGAGGGCAAAGCACTGCAAAATGAACTCGACGTGGTCGAGGGGATGCAATTTGATCGCGGTTATTTGTCGCCCTACTTCATCACCGATCGGGAAAAAATGGTGGCGGAATTAGAGCATCCGTATGTGCTGCTCTATGACAAAAAGATCAGCTCAGTGCGTGACTTGCTGCCGGTGTTGGAAGCCGTCGCCAAAGCAAACCGGCCGTTGCTGCTGATCGCCGAAGACGTGGAAGGCGAAGCATTAGCCACACTGGTCGTGAACAGCATGCGCGGTATCTTGAAATGCGTTGCCGTCAAAGCACCCGGTTTCGGCGACCGTCGTAAAGCCATGTTGCACGACATTGCTATTTTGACCGGCGGCCAATTGATCAGCGAAGAAGTTGGCTTGTCACTTGAAAAAGTCAGCCTCGATCAATTGGGCAGTGCAAAACGTATTGTGATTGATAAAGACAACACGACAATTGTCGACGGTGCCGGTAAAAAGCAAGACATTGACGCTCGTCTTGCGCAAATCCGCCATGAGATCGACAACGTCACATCGGATTATGATCGCGAAAAATTGCAGGAACGTATCGCGAAACTGTCCGGCGGTGTCGCGGTCATTAAAGTCGGCGCGGCGACTGAAGTCGAAATGAAAGAGAAAAAAGATCTCGTCGACGATGCGCTGCATGCCACGCGAGCCGCGGTGGAAGAAGGCATTGTTCCGGGTGGTGGTGTGGCATTGATACGCGCCGCCGATGCCGTGCGCACAACCCAGTTAAATGCAGTGAATGAAGATCAAAAAACCGGTATTCGCATTGCCTTGCGTGCCATGGAAGAACCGTTGCGTCAAATCGTTAGCAACGCCGGTGCCGAACCCAGTGTTGTTTTGCAGCAAGTGCGTGACAACACACTGTCGTCGTACGGTTACAACGCCCAAACGGAAGAATACGGCGACATGCTCGCCATGGGCATTATTGATCCGACAAAAGTCACACGCAGTGCTTTGCAAAATGCCGCGTCAATTGCCGGATTGTTGTTGACAACCGAAGCGATGGTGTCGGAGCTTCCTGCCGATAAAAAGAACGCGCAGGCCGCAATGCCGGATCACTTTGGTTAAACCGATAAAGCAGCCAACAAGAAGGCGGTCGCTTGACCGCCTTTTTTATTTTGTCCCACCAACGTTTGCCGTCGGGTTGCTTTCAAGCTCGCTTAAATGCACTTAATGTGGTGGCCGTTGTTGCTCAACAAACTCGAGTTTTGCCACGTCAAAACCATTGTACTGAATGACATCGAGCAGTTTATTTTTTACTTCATCCGATATCACAGGTGTTCGCGACAAGATCCATAAATACGAGTGATCGGGACCACTGACGACGGCATACTGATACTGAGCATGATCCAGCTCAAACACAATGTACGAGCCATAAAATGGCCCAAAAAATGACACCTTCAAAAAACCCGTTTGGGGATTGTCAACGAAGTACGCTTTGCCTTCTGCCGTCTCCCACCGGGCATTTTTTACATCGTAGCCTTTGTTGATCACCTGGACACCACCGTCATCCCGTAACGCATACGTGGCGCTGACATGGGTCATGCCGCGCTCAAATGAATGATCCAGCCGCGCAATTTCATACCAAGTGCCTAAATAACGCGATAAGTCAAATGACGTGACCGGTTTTACACCGGGCGGCATACCAACACAGGCCGTCAAAAAGCACGCCAATATGATCGTCAAATATCTCATGAGGTTTTCCGAACGCAAAACGGTTACGCACGATTATACGCATCACACGCATTCTGGATGTTCGCACGCGCGGAGCCCTAAGGAAACGAACGCTCATTCCCCTTACGTGACGGATTTGGGTTAACCACGATCGTCACCTATTCTTAACGCTACGACGTCAACCGTAGCGAGAAGCCGGCGTGCTTGTTCTCAATCGTCTGTCACCATGGATATGCGCCGCGCTTTTGCTCGCTGTGGATCCGGCTACAGTAAACGCCGCCGGTTGTGAAAAGCCCATCGTGATTCACGTCGACATCGACGCACCGTCCGTATTTGAAGCAGCCCCCGGTCAGTTGACCGGTATGGACATTGACCTGGTCCAGCACATTTTCAACGCCGCCCACTGCACCGTGCAGTGGGATTCGGTGTCCACTACGTATTCACGTGTGCTGCGCGGTCTGGAAACCGGCAAGCTCGATGCAGCGGTCCGCGCCAGCAAGACAGCGGAGCGGGAAAAGTTTGCTTATTTTTCGGCGCCTTATCGCGATGAAGTGATGGCGGTGTATGCACGCAAAAAAGCGGGCATACATCGTTTTGATGATTTGCAAGCCGCTTATGCAATGGGGCTCATCTTGATTGGACCGGCCAATGGTTTTTATGGTGACGAATTTGAACGCCTAAAGACACGTTGGCTTGCCGCCAATCGTTATACACAATACAAGCAAAGCCACAAGGCGCATCAATTACTGTTTGCCAGCCCAACGCGTGGCGACATCATTTTTGTTGATTCGGATATTTTCTATCACAACCTTGGCAAATCATTAAGCCAAGAAGTCGAAAGCCCAACCGATTGGATACGCGTTAGCCCCATCCACATCATTTTGAGTAAAGCCTCGGTTTCGAGCGCGACAGTTGAACGATTAGATAACGCCATTTTTGCTTTATCAAAAGACGGCACGCTGGCTCGAATTGTGGCTCAATATCGTCCCGCCTATGTGCAACAACAAGTGGCCAAGCATCGGCAAAAGACTGAGCCATAAATTCAATCGATGCGCTCACGCGCTTAATACGGCGGTCTTCCAGAGCGTATGTTCGCCAGCACCGCGGCATGTTTTTGCGGATCAGAAACCCCCTTCAATGTGCGCACATTTTCATGCACACGTTGCACGGTGGGATCGGAAATCGACGCAAATGATGTATCCAGCGAATTTCGTGAGGTGTGAAATACACGCCCGCCCACTCGCTCTTCCAACGCGCCGTGACGACCTGTGTTGGTCGCGGTGTAGGTGGGATCAGTTCTCGGGACTTCGCGTCCAACATTATCGGAATAAGGATGTGCCGTGGTAATGTGACCGAATGTATGACCGCTTCGATAGTAAACCGTCGGGTTGTGACCAACCGTTCCGGTGATCCCCATAATGTTTTGTGGCTGATAAAGCGCACGCGATTCTGCTGCTCTGGCAGCCGCTTGTCGCGGAGTTAAATGACGATAACCATCCTCACTACCGCCAAGTCGATGACCGGTTCCCGAAAAAGGCACGAAATCATTTGGCATCGTTTGCTCCTCAAAAAAGTAAGACAAATTGGATGTAGTCGAAATCTGACGCGTTCCAAAAGTAGTGTGACGTCACTGAATGGATTTACACCCACTCACTATAGAAGCCATCTCAAAAATGTCCAGGCTCGGCGATCGACGTTCATGCAGAGCTCAGAGACCTCATTTACTCCGTGTAAACGCCGGTTCTTGCATTCCGATGCACGCATCTTGCCTTCGCCTGAATTATTTTTGAGATGGCTTCTAGTTGCTGATTTTGCGAAGTCATACACATCGTTGCACGCCAACCGCGTCAGCGTGCAACGATTGAAATCGCTACTTTTTCTTGCTGCTATACACTTCGATACTTAAACCACCCAGCGTGCTGATCTTGCGACCTTCACCTTGCTGCTGTGCGATGTGCACGAAGCCGGCCGCTTTGGGGTCGACCACTTCAATCTTCACACCAACCAATCGCTCTTCGCCTGGTTTTAACTCAATCGGTGTGTTGAATTCAAAACCATCGGTGTGCACACGAACTTGCTGTCCTAAAACCTTTCCGACGTCCAGCGCCAAGAAGGTTTTAATCACACGCGTTCCCGGATTGCGAATGAAGAATGGATAGAACTGCGACATCAAAACCGACGTGTCCAAATTGTGATAATTGCGATGCGTCACATTGTTGTCATTGGGCGTAATCGTGTCGGCCAAAAACAACGCTTGTGATTGCATAGCCACTGGATCATTGCTGGCATTGGTGACCGCTAATAAACAGAAATGATTCGCCAATGAAGGATCATAAGTGGGCGCGACGAAATCAAACTGCGTGATCACGGCCGTATCACCGGGGGTTCCAGCCACCGACGCACCGGAATAGGGAACGGAGGCCACTTGGCAATAGCTGTCAGCCGAACCAACGCAAGTCATCGCCGTCCAGGGATTCGATGGCAACAAAGAATTGTTCGGGAACTGCGTCCAAAAATCGGCATTTAACGCCGGCAGCGCGGTGCCAAATTGTGTCCACATCAATTTCACTTGCACATCGGTCGCGTTGACATAACCGCGATTACGCACACGCACATAGGCACGATTCACATCACCAGGGGCGAGGCTCGGATTTTCATCCACGAACGCATCAAACGTGGCTGCCGTGGGTGCCGGTTGATACGGCGGTGCATCGACTTTGATGTCCGGACTTACCCAATGCGGCAAACTTGTGCGCGGATTTTCAAAACCCACTTTACTGTTTTGCTGACCTTGGTAACCGCTGGTGTTACCCCAATCCAATGTGTTGTCGCGCACAAAAATGTCCACGCCACCGCGACCATTATTGGCAACCGGTGCAACAATGCGCGTTGCTTCAAACGCATTTAAGCGTCCGTAGGCATGCGTATTCGGAATGCTGCGCGCCGTGTTCGGTGAATAGTCACCAACGCTGTGTTGAATTTTGTCGGCGGTGTCTTGAATGACGCGACGCACTTGTGTGGGCGTCAGTGCACTGTTGGACGATTTTAATAAGCCGGCCACGCCCGCTGTCAGCGGACTCGCCGACGACGTGCCACCAAAGCAGTGCGTGTAATTGTTGTTGCCCGGTTCAGCCGTTGGGCAACCCGCCACCGGATTCGCATTGTTGTAGCCAGCCGCACCGCTGCGATCGGTGGTGGTCACATGCAACGAACCATTAAACGGTGCGTTATAACCACGATGACTCGGTGACAAAATGGCGATGCAATTCCCGACCGCCGCTTCGGTTACTTTGCGATCCCAATTCGTGGAACTGCTGACGGCGATCACACCGGGCAGCGATGGATATGACCCCACACACCAGCCAGCGGAATTGCCATTACCCGCCGCAAAAAAGATACTGACGCCACTCGCCGCTGCGTTGTTAATTGTTGTTGCTAAGGCCGGCGAAACGGTCGCCATCGGCGACGTGTGGCCCCAACTATTGTTCATGATGTCGACGTTCATATTCGCAACATAATCGAACAATTGTATTTTTGTCGCATCCGAAATAAACGGGTTTGCAATCCGCAGCGGCATCCAGCTGCAATTGGGGCACGCACCGGATACACCAATGCCATTATTTCCACGCGCCAAAGCAACGCCACTGACCGCCGTGCCGTGGCGTTCGGTGCCGAGCGCCACAGGATTATTGTCGTTGCTGACAAAATCCCAACCGCTGACATCATCGGTATAACCATTGCCATCATCGTCCACGCCATTGCCGGCAGTTTCACCGGGATTTGTGTATAGATTTGGCGCCAGATCTTCATGGGTCGTGTCGAAACCTTCATCCGCGACCGCAATCACAATATTGCTGTTTCCCAAACCAAAATCCCACGCAAACGACGTGTCAGCATCGGCATCAATTAAGCCACCGGACAGTCCGGTATTGCGGTGATGCCACTGATCGATAAAAAACGGATCAACCGGTATCGTTTCAAATGTGGTGTGATGTTTCCAATAATTGGGGTGAGCAAATTCCACTTCACCCAAATCGCGGTATTTTGCCGAAATGGCGGCGACGCCTTCCTTGCCCGGTTCAATGCTTAACAAATACAGATTGGGCACACGCGTCGGTTTACGCACGACCTTTGCACCAAACGCTGCGTTAATTTTCTGAATGTCATACTCATCCAGTTTGTCATTGAATTTGACAAAAAACTCCAACGGCAGCAACGTTAGATTTTCTTTGTCCACATCAAAGCCAATTAACCCCAACTCGCGCACCATGGCACGTTCGATGTATTTCCGTTTTATGTCTTCGGCGATGCGTTCCAACGTTGCGCGATCAGTGCCTTGCTTGGCCACAAAACCATACAGGCCGTTTTTAACCAATGGCCGCACTTCCATACCATACGACGATGCGATTTGCTTTAACCCTTCGTCACTGGATTTCGCCCCCGGGACCACACCAATCGTATTGTCCATCGTCGGTTCGGGTTCATTACCGGCGATAGCCGGCGCTCCCCATGCTGCCACGATAAGCGGCACGGCAAGCCATACACGTGATTTCCTGAAACTGAACATCAGCGTTCTCCATTTCATAAAAGTGAAGTCAAACAACTTAGCTTTCACCACACACCCTTCCAACAAAGGCGACGACGGTTCCCGTGACATCGACACGTTATGACGTGCTCAGATTCGTCATAACGTAACGTGTAACTAAATTCCCTACCCCAGTGGCGCGACGACATCATCATCGCACCACGCGCAGCAAGTGGTGAGCAGGCGATTGTGTTCACCTTGTTAAAACAAAACATGAGCATGCATTGATGGGTTTGTAAGGATTTAGTTGGCAGCGCGGCGGGGAGTGATGGAAATGTGATGTGATTGAATAGCGAGGAGAATTGAACGCGAAGCTTTTCACAAAAGAGCAAAAAAAGTTACCAGAAAACCACTATTTACAGGTGATGAAAAAGTGATGTAAGGTCATCCATGCTCTCACTGAAAGCGACGTCGGTTATTTGAGGACTTGGTTTAATTGCCGTACTGAAATGGAATTAACCTCTTTAAGCATGCTATTCGACAAATAGAGGCAAGGGATGCTGAGTTTGTCATAGCAGATCTGAAACTGACCTTTCACTGCATTGTTTGCCGCAAGGATTTCAACTCTTTCCATGAACGCTGAACTACCCAGGGCAAACTATCAATTGGGCGAGTGGCTCGTTCAACCCGAGTTGTTGTGTATTCGCCGGAACGATGAAAAGCACACCTTAGAACCTCGCGTTATGGATCTGCTGGTCTTTTTTTGTGAGCATCCCGGCGTTGTATTGAGCCGTGACGAATTGGTGAATTCGGTGTGGGGTTCCGTCGTCACCGACAATGCATTGAGTCGCGCCGTCGCGATCATTCGTAAAGCATTAGGTGATAGCAAAGACGCTCCCATCTATATCACCACGCTCAGCAAAAAAGGCTATCGACTGGTTGCCTCAGTGCAAAAGCTGCCCTTGACGCCTCACGTCGAACCCGCCGTCACACTCTCCTCCGCGCCGACGGCAGCTGAACCAAGTCAACATCGTCATCTTGTTTACGCTTATTTTTTGATTGTTGCTCTGGTGTTGTTCGTGAGCTATTTGATTTTCAAAAAGGCGAGCGACACGCACACTCAACGAATCATCGCCGCTGCGATGCCGATCACCTCACTTAAAGGCAATGAATTGGAGCCGGCTTATTCGCCAGATGGGCGATGGTTAGCCTTCGCCTATTTAGCGGCTGATAAGTCGCATTGGGATATCTATTTGCAAGATCTGCACACTGGCTTAGTCAAACCCTTAACACAAAGCGAAGGTGATGAACGGGCGCCCGCGTGGTCGGCCAGTGGCGATCGCATTGCATTTCATTCGGTGCACAACGGACAATGCCGATTTGTCTCCATCGGTATCGCCAACAATGATGAACAAACGATCACCGAATGCCACCCAAGCAGTTTAAGTGCCGACATCGAATGGGGACGCGATAATAACGAAGTCTATTTCACTGACACGGAAAACGACGTCGCGCAATACAAAGTCTATCGCTACTTTTTAGCCACCGGTAAGCGTGAGTTGTTGACGAACCCCAAGCTGACTGGCCGTGGTGATTACCGAATCAGCATCGCGCCGGATCGCTCACGATTGGCCTTTTTGCGCAATCATCAATGGGACAGCACGCAGCTGTTAACGCTCGATTTAATCACACTCACCGAAGAGCTGAAATTCAACGTGTCACACGTACTGTTTGGTTTGAGTTGGAACGTCGATGGCACCGGTCTGATTTTTGTGGGTGACAATGGTCAGCTGGTGCATTTGACTGACGGTGCCCAGACACCCGAAACATTGACCGCCAGTAGCACAGAGCTGCAAGCACCCGCGCTAGCCCCCAACGGTAAACAGATTGCCGTGAGCGCTGGCGCCATTCGACATGCCGATATATGGCGAGGTGAAGTCAACGTTACGGATGCACAGAACGTGATGCTGTCGCCGCTGATACAAAGCAGTCGCATCGACAAAATCGCGCGACAAAATCACCGTGGTGATATCGCGTTCATCTCGGATCGCAGCGGATTGAATCAAGTGTGGTTACGTCATCATACCGGTGTGGAGCGACAGCTCAGTGCCTTTGATCGTGTGATCAATATCACACACATGGATTGGTCACCCGATAGTCGGCAGATCGCGTTTGCGCTCAATGGCGTTTTGCATATTTTAAACGCCGACAGCGTGGCATTAAATGCGATCAGCTTGCCCAATCATTTTGTGATGAATCCAACGTGGTCCAACGATGGCAAAAGCCTGCTGTTTGCATCAAATGCAGAGCTGGACTGGCAAATCTGGCGGCTAGCGCTTGGCAGCACGACACCGACACGGCTGACGCATTCAGGTGGGTTTATTGCACGCGAAACGCCCGACGCCCAAGCACTGATTTATTCGCAATACCACCGCAATGGTTTATGGCAAAAATCGCTTGGCAGCGATGCGGATGCCAAAGACGAAATCGAACTGATTGCCGAATTTCATCCCTCGGGTGTGTACTATGACTGGGCACTGTCGCAACACAGCATTTACTACGCCAAATCGCAAAGTGATGGCTCCATCGTCATCAAAGAATACTCGCTCGCCAGTGGCGAGAGGAGTACGCGCTTGAGCATTTCACAAAGCCATTGGTTTGATTTTTCGGTAGCGCCGCAAGCCCCCGTTTTGCTTATTTCGAAAACATCGCGCAGCGAATCTGACATCATCGCCTATCCCTTTCATTAACTTTGCGCCTTCCGTAGCAAGGCATTCTCGGTTACACGGCTTCGCGAAGCATGACGTATCGTACGTTCCGGTATTGAAGCGAGCGGTTATTTTGGAATGACGCCCATGCGATCAATTCGGCCCTGTACACACTGACGCAATTCAATCACATCTTTTGCATCAAATAGCCTGTCAACATTCAGATCGACCACCACGCCATACTGGCCAGGCTTGCCGCCTTTTTCAAGCAAGCGCATCAACGCACTGACGTCACGAATGTCAACAAAGCCGTCACGATTAATATCGCCCCACGCTTGTTTGTAGTTGGGCAGTTGTGATGGATCGCCGCCGCTACTGGCGACTTCGGCAAGTTTGTCGACGTCTTCACGTTCAATAGCGCCATTAAGATTGATGTCCAACACGGCCGCTTGACTGCACGTCAACAAATAAGGCGCTTGCACCGCTTGTTCAGCAGTCTTCACATCGGCATACGTGACAATGCCATCGGCATCGGCATCGCCGGCCATCGTGGCGTCGGCAACGCTGGGACAATCCGGAAACTGAGGGCAGTTCATCGCCAACACCAGTGTCGGAAACAACGCGGCACTCACCGCGAAAGGAAGCCGTTTCAGTATCGTGTTACGTCCTGTAAACATAAAACCTCCGAATTTTTTCGATTGACCAACAATGTAAAAGAGGCGAAACCGATTGCTTTGATTGCCCCCGATCTGTACGCATTATTAGTGCAGAAACAGTGATGAGTTACCAGTGATGATTCGTTGATGGATTTGTGATGAACGCACGTCAGCGCCGATCGCGCGCTGATTTGACCGATTGAAGGGAGCGCCTATGGGGTAACACGCTGGCCACGTGCCACATCTCACTGTGCTGGCGAAGGTTCGCGATTCAGACCGTAGCGCTTCAGAATGGCGTCGTATTCACCGCTGCTGCGCAATTCCTGCAGGCCTTCGTTAAAACGATCTCTGTCGATGACATGGCGAAACGCCACTTTATAATGATTGGGAGGAAATAGTGCATGAATGTCGACTGGTTGGGCGAAATCAACGTTGTTGATGTCAGCCCATTTCGCCGCAGCACTGTCAGAGGCGGGCGTGGCTTCATTTCGTTTCAGTAAACTGGAACGATAAAAATCGAAGATATTGATATCGAGCACAATCGCATCGGCACGATGGGCATATAACAAAATAACCTGACTTTCCTGATCACTCAGTTCTTTAAACTGACGATTGGCCTTCACGGCGGCCGCAAACGATTTGCCCAAATAGTTGGTCGAATTTTGAAATGCCACGACGCTCAAGGCGCTCAGATCGGTCATGGTGTTGATCTTGAGTTGCCGCGCCTTTAACGTCACGACCACATTTTGATAAACGATATGCGAATCGGAAAAAAACGCGCCCGGAAGTGGCACCGATTCATTCACCGTTGAGGCGGCGTCGCTCAAGCCATTAGCCAGTTGTCGCGGCACTCGCGCAAACGGCACGTAATTCGGAACCAAACCTAAACCGCGTTTGGCCAGCGCGGCGCGCACAATATCGACTTCGACACCGGAGTTGGTCGGGGGTAACACATACGGTGGCAACGTAAACCCAAACACGACGCGTACATCACGCGCCTGCGCCAGCGAGCAGCCCATTAACGCTATCAAGGCAATGGCGATCACACGCCAGCTGACTTGCACGATGCCGTTCTCCTACCGTCTTGCTTCAACACACGCCGAAACGTCTGTCGCACATTGAATGCTTGATTATAGCGAGCGAGCGGCGTTGTGCCATCGGCATCAACGTCAGTAAAAACAGGTTCCTGACAGTTTGATGAATTTCTATTGGGCCTAATCGCCATCAATCACGCAAGATCGATAGCCGTAAGTTGCCTCCACAGCAATGCCAGAAGCGTCAATTTTGCAAAGGCGTCGATGCTTTGTTGCAGAGTCAACGGATATGATGCACCGGCTTTCCAGGATGCCTGGTTATCTCAGTGGATGGATGTCAAACAATGAAGATTCTTTTTTGTGTCGCCCGCCTTTTTCGTCTGAATACCGATAAAACCCACATCAGTATCTTTTCTCGCCGCCAATTGATTTGGTCAACGTTGTTGGGCGCGACCTTGATCAGTGCGCTGCCCAGTCACGCTAAAGACCGATGGGTACAGATCCATGCAGATATAAACTATTCGCGTACGTATGCCTTTGAAAAAAAGGATCCACGCTATCATGAGGTGACACAATTTACTCTTACGTTGAAGGCGGCAACCGATCAGATGATGTGGCGAATGGACCCCGACGGTGGTCAGCAATACCCCAGTTATATTCTGCTGGATGACATCGAATCGCCGTTTAAAAACTCAGGCACCGCCACGCTGGAGGCCAGTCTATTAAGTGACGATCATGTGGCGAAACGAAAAGACACTGCCTCGGCCAAGTTGAACGGAGTGATCAAGCGGTGGGATGATTTTTATATCGAAAAAATCGCTCCAGAATCGTCAGTCAGTGTCGCCTTGTCGTCAATACTCAAGCTAAATCCGGCGTTAACGGGTGCCGTCACCAACACGATGATTAGCCTCACCGAAACGCCCATCGAGGACACACTGTTTCATTGGGCAACGCCGGTTGTGTTCGACAAAGACGAAAAGAAATATCTTGCCAAGATATTGATCAACTCGATGACGCCACTCGGGCCACGCCCTAAAGACGACTACATGGCGCGCATGCACGATTTGGTTGTCGCGTCACTCGATATCAGCAACCTGGCGCAGGTCGGTGGTGCCGTTGTGGGTAGCCGTACAGCAAAGGTGGTGGGTAGCACGGACGCATGGATATACACCGATACGGTAACACGTGATGTTGAAGTCACCAGCGATCGCGGTAACTATAAAGAAACCTTGTCGATTACCATTAAACCGGTCAACACAACGTTAGCGGTTCCACGCAATCCCGATAATTGATTGTCGTCGGGATCTTTACATCGCATGTAGCGCGGTATCACGTTGTGGTGTGTGCTGCGCTAATGAGCCATTTTGATACGTTAACAGTGCTTCAGCAAAGCGATGCAAACGATCGAACAGGAGTCTCGTCACGCGTTGAATAACGATCCAACGTTCAAACAAACCGTAGCCACGATACGACGTGAATTAGGCATCGATGGCAGGGGAAAAGCGATTGCTTTCGCAAAACGCCACTGGCTGTTGATCTTGTTCAGTGCCTACTTTGTTATTAAATACACGTTTTTTCGCTAGCCCATCGACTCAGATGAATGCCGAGAATAGCCACACACGATAAAAAAAAAAGACTCGCCGAAGCGAGTCTTTTTTTCACCAATTTACGACGTTATTTAACGACGCGAATCGTAGCGGCTTGCAGGCCTTTTTGACCTTGCTTGACGGTGAATTCAACTTTATCGTTTTCATTCAACGTTTTGAAACCGCCACTTTGAATTTCTGAGAAGTGGGCGAACAGGTCGGCAGTACCGTCGCTGGGGCTGATGAAGCCGAAGCCTTTTGCTTCGTTGAACCATTTAACGGTACCGGTTTTGATCGACATTTATTACTATCCTTTTGAATCTTTGAAACAGGTGAATAGCCTGCACTAGCGAGCATCCAGTGGTCGTCAAACTGGGTTTTAAACGGTTCGACGAGGTGAAACGCGCCGTGATGTCACGGTCGCGGAATGCTGCGGGCGACACAGTACAGGTTCTAGGCGCCCTTGTGGGGTTATTTTTTAGCCAAAACGGCATTTTATGGGGGGATCACCCACTCTTACGCAGCGGCATCGCCGCTTTTTCACCGATCAACACACTCTACGAAGCGCGCCCATGCTTAAAAAAATACTCTTTTTAACGACTTCTTCGTCCGTTCATGCCGGCCATCAGGCATCCGAACGGCTTGCAACCCTGTTCGAACCATCCTTCAATCGTCAAGCCACCCATCCGTTTAAGCGGTCTCGACATCACATCGGCACGAAGACTGGCTTTGTGCCGATTGCCGAGCCCCATGCTCGCGTCGCGCGCACTTCGTCAGGAGACGCAAGATGAACCATCGCATCGCCATGATCGCTGGCTATACCGGTTTGGTGGGTAAAGAAATTCTGAAGGGATTACTGACGGATGCGACCGTTGCCCGCGTGCATTGTTTTGGCCGTCGTCTACCGCCAATTGAGCATCCCAAACTGGTGACACATGTGGTTGATTTCGCGGCTTTGCCAACGTTACCGCCTGCCGATGAATTGTATTTGGCACTCGGCACCACCATCAAAGTTGCCGGCAGCCAAGCCGCTTTTCGCGCAATTGATTTCGAGGCGAATGTAGCGATGGCCAAAGCCGCGTTCGCCAGCGGTGTTAAAAAAGTGGGCATCGTTAGCGCGATGGGCGCCGACGCCCAATCCAGCGTGTTTTACAACCGCGTGAAAGGCGAACTGGAAATTGCCGTGGCGCAATTGGCGTTTGAAGGTTTGGTGATCGCACGTCCTTCACTGCTGAGCGGTGATCGAAAAAGCATTGGTCAACCGACGCGACGCGGCGAAGAACTGGGTTTGGCGCTCAGCCAGCTTTTAGGCTTTTTGATTCCGGCAAACTACAAACCGATTGCCGCGACACGGGTTGCCAATGCGTTATTATCAGCGGTGCCAAATGCTCACGGAAAAACGATTTTATTATCGGGAATGATGCGCTAAAAGAATCAAGAATGTCTTCGGTGCATCTCATGTCGTTGGTGCCAAAAAACGCAAACCCGGTTTCTAATTATTTTTATGTTCAGTCAACACCTGATACGCATGTTGATAACCAATCTCTATTAATTTGTCGCAAGCCCCCCAATTGATCAACTCGAAGCGGCGCACGTCTGGGCTGAACAGTAGATCCGCATCACGGCGTGCCTGCGCATCTTTGGCTTCGCTGGCGAGCAGCGAGCTTTGAATAATAATCGACACCAACGTCGGGACACGATAACGGCGACGTTTACCGCGCCAGAATCGATCGAACAGATAGGCCAAGCTGCCGGGCACTTCGTCAAATTCAAGCTCGGTGCGCAACTGAAATCCGAGATCCACCGCGATGATTTGCGCGACGCCCAAGCGGCCCATCACATCAACCGGCAACGCGTTCATAAACGCGCCATCAACATGCAATCCCTCGCGCAAACGCACCGCGGGAAACACGCCCGGCAACGCCGCGCTGGCGCGCACACAACGACTTAACGGGCCGCGCCAGTGCACCACTTCGCGATTGCTCGATATGTCACTCGACACGCAAAAGAACGGTAGCCACAGATCTTCAATGGTCCGGTTGTCGGTGAATGATTGTGACAGCAACCGTCGCAAGCGTTGCCCACGAAACAGCGATAACACCGGGAGCCAATTCAGATCACGCCACGTTGTCGGGTTTTGCGAAAACGCCGTACGACAATGTTGCTCCAACTGCGCCGCGTCAAAATCGCTGGCAATGCAGGCACCAATGACGGCGCCAATGCTGGTGCCACCGACACGATCGATTTCAATGCCGTGTTCCCGCAATGCGCGAAAAATCCCCACGTGTGCAAGACCTCGCGCACCACCACTGCCGAGCACCAAGCCAATCGCATGACCCGTTAACAAACGCGCCAATCGCGCGATGTGTCGTGCATCGCCATCACGCACATGCACCGGTTCACTCACCCACGGGCGCGGTGTCAACCACGCGGCGGTGCCACTCGGATGCGTCGTTTCAGCCGGATGCCACAGCGCCAAAAACGTATTGGCGATCAAACGCTGTGAAGCCGGTTCCACCAACGTGTGTTCAAAGACAGAAGGTGTGACCTCATCGCGGCTGTCGGCGACAAGCAACAAGCGATCGGCTTGACGCACACAGCATTGGCTCCACGCGTCGTTGTGGTGATCAGCGATGTAAATCAGGTAGGTGTGACGTTCGGCTTGTGCGTTAAGCCAATCGCGCAAACGCCAATAGCGTTCGCCATCGTGTTTTTCAACATTGGCGATGCCGGGTTCATTTAGTTGTGTTTCGACTTCAGCGGCATCCAGAAACAGCGTAGCGCCATAGACGACCAGCGCGGCATGCAATTGTTTACGCACACGTTGCATATCCACGCGCGGTGTTAACGGCACGATCGCAATATGACTCACTTGCGCATCACGACGACTGCTGACGTAGCCACGATTGGCGCGATTGATCACCAACTGCGCGGTGTTTAACAACAGGGTGGGATACGCAATAAACCATTCCCGCAATTTGTCGGCGGCAATGCGCACCACAATGCTGTCACGCGCCGCGATCACGCTCGCCGTGCGCACGGTGTTTGATAAAACGGCCACTTCACCGACACTTTCACCGGGACGAATATCACCCAACAAGAGCCACTGTCCGTCGCTGTTTTGCCGCAATGCCCGCAAACGACCGGCTACCAAAAAATAGGCGGCATCCGGTGGATCGCCCTGCGCAAACAGCGACACACCACCGTCGTATTCGCACCACTCAAATTGTGCCAACAAATGCGAAAAAGCGTCCGGTGCCAAGGGCCCCAATAAACGCGTCAGCATCGCATGCAGGGTATCGCGATAACGTGCGGCCAGCAGTTCGGAATCAAGCATAAACAACTTCAACAGAAGAGGAGTTGATGTCAGTGTAGTTTGAACCTAAAGACCGCCGTTGAACACGACACAGAGTGCGTGCCGGCGCTGGCGACGCGTCGTGTGGCGGTTAACCAAAGAACCAGCGGTTCAGTCATTCACCGATTTGTTTGAAATCACGTGGTTGCGGCAACAAAGCAGCGGTCAATCGCGGTTTTTAGGTTAAGCGGCGCAGAAAAAGAAAAGCCCTCGGTGCCTAGGATTCCGGGGGCTCGTTCTTCGCTGAATGGACTCAAAAACGGTTTACCAAATCGCTGTTGCGGATAATGCACGATTTGTTTCAGATCGGATGCCATCGCGGGCCAGATGTTTTATCCCTAGCAGGCGATGGGTATTTCGGTCATCAAATTGTTCAGCGCTGCAATTTGATCAAGCGGATGCGGGTGAACGTAACCTTTACCTTGCTGACCTTTCACCCTTGATTTCCAGCCGAGACTGGCTTGCTTGCCGCTCGCATACTCCGGTATTTCGGCCCGGATTTTGCGCCTGTCTGTGGAGAGTATGGTCCACAAATAGGTGTATCGATACGTTTCCGTATCTCTGATAACCAGTTTCCCTGTTACCCCGATGAAGCTCGTCTGTGTGCACGTCAGACTTCCTGTTGCCGGCTTCTCCGCATGGCCGTCATTGCACCCCATCGGCGGTGCAATCGTTTGCTTTTCAGCATCTTTCGGCACAATTCTAGTGCGTCAACAAGCGCCGTCAAATGCCATTTGGATCGAATGGCCACGAGGTAAACAACTAAAAGTTGCTAACAGCATGCGCCCCCTGCGACGGCTCGGCGCGGGCCATGCAAACCCAGCGCACGGCACCCGAAAAAATCAAAAGGCAAAATCAGCGTCAACACTTCGTGTTGCTTTTGGCCCTTTATTTGTTTATTGCGTTTTGTGTAAAGCGCCGCCTTCTTCGGTAGATGATGGAATCATTTGCTCGGCGACCACTTGTAACTTTTTGAGCACCGCAATCGAATCCTGTTCAATTTTTTTGCGCACACGAAGACGATCGGCAAGACGGCC
>JAYSCL010000015.1:0-44982 GCA_041914905.1 Enterobacterales bacterium | reverse complement strand
CAATCGAATCCTGTTCAATTTTTTTGCGCACACGAAGACGATCGGCAAGACGGCCGATCCAATTGCTGAACTGATATTCCAATGTGCGGGTGAAACGTGTACCACCGTCAATGGCGTGACATTCGTAGGTCACGGCCATCAGCAAACCGTATTTGCCGCGTGCTTGCGCACGCCAGCGTTGCGCGGGAATAACCTCCAACACATCCCAACGCAAGTAACCAGCGCGGCCACCGTAGTAATCAAAATGCGCACCAGTAGACAACGATCCGACCGGACCTTTGATCGTCACCGGATAATGATGCCATTCCTGCCAACGTGTCGGCGTGCTGACGTACTCTAAAACCTGTTCAGGTGAGCGAGCGATATCCACATGATGTTGCATCGTGATCGTGTTTTTGCTTTTCAGTTGCAACAAATCCGTTGGCCAATACAAGGTACCGTAGATCCAATCCCATAACGGGTAGGTAATATTGAAATTATAACGATGCATCAAATCGCGATCGTGATGCAGCGCATGCAATACGCGTATCTGGCATATCCACGGCAGACGTGTTAACGGGTGTTGTTCCGGCAAATGTTCACAGGCATGCAGAATTTCATAACTGATGTAGCCGAATAACATGGCGCCGCAAAACAACGCCGCGGCATTGGCATTAAATTGGCTTAACCACCACCACAACGGCAAAACACCCAACGCAAACACGACGATAAGCCACGGCGGAAATAAAATGATGCGCCAATCGGCGGCCGACTCATACGTCATTTGTCCGGGCACAAAAAAGCTGTGATGGTCGCCGGTGTGGCGTTGGTAAAACAACGTACTCCACCTGCGTTTCATGTGTCCCATATTTTTGTGCACCTGGTATTCGCCCCAGTTCTGAAAAATCAAACCCAGTGGCAACGCGAGCCATTCCCAAAATTGCACGTCTGTGGTTTGGCGCCACAAAAAAGCAATGCACAACAGGCCAAACACCAGCACAAAACCGGCGTGCAACCACGCGTTGTAATAAGGGTGAATGGCGTCGCGATAGCGCAGGCGAAACGCGGTCGTGTCGAAGCTCATGACAAAAGCCCAGCAACAAAAGTTGACCGACGATAGGCCTCCCCGCATTATTTGTATAATGGATATTATGAAAGAGAATTATTCATGATTACGAACTTACGCCACCTCGACCTGAACTTGCTGCTGGTCTTCGATGCGTTAATGCAGGAACAGAACCTGTCGCAAGCGGCACTCAAGCTGAACTTGAGCCAGTCGACAGTGAGCAATGCGCTGGCGCGCTTGCGCGAACAGCTTGGCGAACCGCTGTTCCAGCGCACGGCGCGCGGCATGGTGCCCACGCCACAGGCCCACCGACTCTATGGACCGGTGAGGGAAGCGCTGCAATTGTTGCGCATCGGATTGGGGCCACAACAGCAGATCGATCTGAGCGCCGAACTGAGTTTTCGCGTAACCATGAACGATTATGCGCAAGCGGTATTCCTGCCCGGCTTGCTGAAACGTTTTCAGTCATTGGCGCCACAGTTGGTGCTTGCGATACAACCGGATGATGCTGACACGCTGGCCAAACGGTTAAAAAGCGGTGAGTTGGACGTGGCCATCGATTATTTAAACTTTAATGATGATGATCTGCGTTACCAACCGCTGATCGAAGAAACACTCGCCGTCATTGCACGCGGTGATCACCCAGACTGCCAAGGGCAACTGACGTGGACGCACTATCACGACGGCGAACACGTTTCACTGTTGCAACGCGCCGGGCGCGGTTCACCGCTGGAGATCGTGCTGGGCTCAGCCAAATTGCGCCGCAAAATCGGTGTCTATGTGCCCAATTATTTGGCGATTCCTGCCATTGTGGCGCAAACGAATATGCTCGGTACCGTCCCTCAACGACTGGCCAACCATTTTGCTCAGCAATACGGCCTGCAAATTTTTCCAGTGCCTCTCGATATTCCGCCCATTCAAGTCAGCCTGATCTGGCATAAACAACAGGACGCCTCCATTGGGCTGACGTGGTTGCGCGAACAGATGATTAGCTTTGTTGCGGAACAGTTTTTGTAATCGCTGGCAATTATTCTGCACGTAGCCAGCACGCCTTTAGTAAAAATCAATCATCACCACAGAATATTTTTACAAGAAAATTGACGTCCTATATCAACAATTGGACAACACCCGTTGTCCCGCATGTTGTTGGATAGGGAAACTCTGAATAAGTGTCATTCCGTGCGCAGCGAAGCAGAGACACGGAATCGCTTGGAGGAAACAAACCAGTGTTTGTAGACTCTGCAAACGATTCCGGATAATCGCTTTGCGATTTCCGGAATGACAATCCGACTAGTTCAGAGCTTCCATAGCAATTCCATGAAAAAGACATTGATTTGTGGTGGCGTCACCGGCAACACGCTTCGGCTTAGCGCGACGGCGACCGAATCAATCTCTTCTGTATGAATCCCGCTCGGGGTGTTGGCACACGCCAAACGCAGGCCGATCTGTTGTACAGGCCTGCATTGTTTGCTCCCAACGCAAGGACTTCTTCTGATGACACCTCATCGCATTGGCGCCGCGCCGCGTCAACGTGGCAAACGATCGTCGTTTGCCCAATTCATCCTGCACTTTTTTGTAGTAATCATAACCTGTTGCACACTCAGTACAGCGACATTGGCCGCCAAACCTCGAACCATTCCCGCGTTGCAGGAATGGAACGATGGCAACGGCAGTTTCAGTTACCTTGCCAACGGTCGTATCGTGGTGAACACCGCACAAGCCGCACAGCTGAATGGCACCGCACAAGTACTACGGGATGATCTGTTTGATTTAGCCGGACACACTCACACCATTGTCAGTGGCACATCAAACAGTCTACAGGCGGGCGATGTTTTTTTAACACTGGATGCGACAGATACGGCCTTAGGCAGCGAAGGTTATCAACTGACGATAAGTGATCGTATTGTGATCAGCGCGCGCGCCGACAACGGTGCATTTTACGGTACACGCACGCTATTGCAGTTGTTGAAACAAAACACAACGATCGCCGCCGGCACCGCGCGCGATTTTCCGCGTTACCCGTTGCGCGCATTGCATGTTGACAGCGGCCGCAAATTTGTCACGGTGAAATGGCTCAAAGATCACATCAAAGAACTGGCCTATTTAAAGATGAATCTGTTTCACTGGCACCTGTCCGACTGGAACAATTTTCGCCTCGAAAGTTCGACGCATCCTGAAATTGTGGCCGCCGAACATTACACCAAAGCCGAAGTGCAAGACATGCTGGCGCTGGCAGCGAAATACCGTGTGATCATCATGCCGGAATTTGAAATGCCCGGTCATATGGGCTGGGCCTTGTGGAAACATCCTGAGCTTCGTGTCGTCGACCGCAATGGTCAAGTACATAACGATATTCTGGATCTAAGTAATCCGGCGTCATACACGTTTGTCAGCGATATGTTGCACGAATGGGTACCACTGTTTCCCGGCCCCTATTTTCATTTGGGCACCGATGAATCGATTGTCGATTATTCCTTGTATCCGCAGTATCTTGCCTACGCACAAACCCATTTTGGCCCGACCGCCAATGCCAAAGATGTGTATTTTAATTTCATCAACTGGGCCAATGACATCGTGCGCAGTTATGGTAAAGCCACCTGGGCCTGGGATGATTCCAAAACCGGCGGTTCGCTGTTTTCATTAAATAGAAACATCATTCTCGATTCGTGGACATTTGCCGCGCAACGCGAACTCAGCGAAGGCTATCGCTTGATCAATTGTGCACAGGCCTCGCTGTACTTTGTGTGGTACACCGATTGGGAGCCGATGCAAACACAACTTTACGAAACCTGGGCGCCGCATCAATGGACGTACGGCAATCCCGGTCCTTTGCAACCGTACACACCGGGTTTGCTCGGCGCCAAATTGGCCTTGTGGTTTGACAACAATCAAACCGAAGAATATTCGATGGCGTGGGGCATGATGAATTCGATGCGCACGGTGGCACAGCACACCTGGGCATCACCCAAACTCGCCGCGCAATACAGCGATTTCAAAACGATTTCAAATCAATTGGGTCGCGCACCCGGCACCCAATTTCCGTCAACATTGCCGCCAATTGTTCGCCCCAATGGCCCCTACAGTTCAGCGTTTGGCAACAGCATTGCTTTTTCCAGTGCCGGCACCACGGCACGCAACGGCAGCATCGTTAAATACAAATGGGATTTTGGCGACGGTGGCACCAGTGCAGCGGCCAATCCGGTGTATACCTATCGCCGCGAAGGATCATTTAAAGCCTTGCTGATCGCCACTGACAGCAATGGCATGACGGCCGGCAATCAAGCGCAAGTGAATGTTGGCAGCGCACCGCCGCCGGTCACGGTGAACATCAGCCCCGCCGCCGCCACGATGGCACCGAGTGCAACGCAAACGTTTTCTGCCACCGTCACCGGCGACAGCAATACCGCTGTTACCTGGAGCGCCACCGGCGGCAATATTACGAGCGCGGGTTTTTACACGGCACCGGCCAACACCGGTAATTACAAAGTGCGCGCCACCAGTGTTGCCACACCAACACAATGGGCCGAAGCGGCGATCACTGTGGTGAGCAACCCGCCACCAGGCGGTAATTTAGCGTT
Organism: Enterobacterales bacterium; assembly: GCA_041914905.1. GTDB lineage: Bacteria > Pseudomonadota > Gammaproteobacteria > Enterobacterales > Permianibacteraceae > Permianibacter. The sequence goes on along the minus strand of JAYSCL010000015.1, from coordinate 40,359 downwards.
AAACAAACCCGCCACGGCCAGCACGTTTTTTAGCGCAAGTTATGCGCCAACAAAAGCCAACGACAATGATGCAAGTGGCACACGTTGGTGCGCCGTCAACGGCAACAACGGCCAATGGTTACAAATCGATTTGGGTGCAAGCGCCAGCTTAAGCGGCAGCGAAGTCAAATGGGAAAGCAACGGTGTGTGGCGCTACAAAATCGAAACGTCGAACGATGCTATCACTTGGACACTCGCCGTTGATCGCAGCAGCAATAATGCCGCCGCACAAATCTACAGCGACACATTTAGCGCCAGTGGTCGTTACGTGCGCATCACCGCCACCACCAATCAACCCGGACACTGGGCATCGATATTTGATTTTAAAGTGTTTGGGCAATAGCGATATTTCGCATCACCCATTAATACATAGAACGTCATTTACGACTCCTTCTCCCTTCAAGGGAGAAGGACGGGATGAGGGATGGTTTGATCGTCAAAAAAGCAATAGAAGAAAAACAGAAGAGTTTAATCCGGGTTTAATACGTGAGATGACTGGCGCTATCTGGCGTTTGGTTCACTTGGTACGAAAGCCATCCCTCATCCCAGCCTTCTCCCTTGAAGGGAGAAGGAGCTTTATGCACTGCACCGCTACGCGATTACTGCTATCCCGTTCACACAATCGTTGTGCACCAAGTCCGGTGCGTTTTCGCACTGAATCACAAAGCCGGATCTTTTGGATAAAGCGCACATTTGCCTCATCGCATTGTGCAAGAAGCGGCACAGCAAACGCCGTACCGTGCCCGCGCTTCTCGCCGAGTGGGCCGTTTGCACAGTGTTGCGATCAGCGTGCCGATGTTCGAAGCCGTCTCATTGCAACCGGAGAACCTCTCATGCAAACCGTCTTTGGCGCCACAACGTGGACGCGTCGCAAATACCGATTGTCGGTGTTTGATCGATTTTTTATGCCGGTACTGTTAACCAGTGTTTTGGTATTGGGCATTGCCACCGACGCACTGGCCGAAAAACCCAAAACGATTCCGGCGTTGCAAGAATGGACGGAGGGTAATGGCAGTTTTACGTTTATCGGTAACGGCCGCATTGTTGTCGACAACGCTTTTGCCAGTCAGTTAAATGGCAGTGCCCAAACCTTTCAAGACGACGTGCGCGCACTGATGGGCGCAACGTTGTCAATCGTGACCGGCAACGCATCAAGCGTGCGTGCTGGTGACGTGTTTTTAACGCTCAACAGCACCGATTCGGTATTGGGCGACGAAGGTTATGAGCTTGCGATCAGCGATCGTATTGTGATCAATGCCCGCAAAGACAATGGTGTCTTTTATGGCACCCGTACGGTGTTACAGTTATTAAAACAAGGCACAACGATTGCCGTTGGCACGGCGCGCGACTTTCCGGGTTATCCGATGCGCGCCTTGCACGTTGATAACGGTCGTAAATTTGTCACGGTGAAATGGCTTAAAGATCACATCAAAGAACTGTCTTACTTAAAGATGAATCTGTTTCACTGGCATTTGTCGGACTGGAATAATTTTCGTCTTGAAAGTTCAACACATCCCGAAGTGGTTGCCACCGAACATTACACCAAAGCTGAAGTGCAAGAGATGCTGGCGCTGGCGGCGAAATACCGCGTGATCATCATGCCGGAATTTGAAATGCCGGGTCATATGGGCTGGGCATTGTGGAAGCACCCTGAATTGCGCGTCGTCGACAGTGATGGTGTCGTGCACAACGACATTCTCGACTTGACCAAACAGGGATCGTATGACTTTGTACGCGATATGTTGAATGAATGGGTGCCGCTATTTCCGGGACCGTATTTTCATTTGGGCACCGATGAATCGATTGTGGATTATTCCAAGTACCCACATTACGAAGCGTACGCGAAAACCAACTTCGGCCCGACCGCCAACGCCAAAGATGTCTATTTCCATTTCATCAACTGGGCCAATGACATTGTGCGCAGCCACGGCAAAACCACGTGGGCGTGGGATGATTCCAAAACCGGCGGCTCGCTGTATTCCATGAACAAAAACATCATTTTGGATTCGTGGACAAACGCCGCGCAACGCGAATTAAACGAAGGTTTTCAGTTGATCAATTGTGCGCAATCGTCGCTGTATTATGTCTGGTACACCGATTGGGAACCGATGCAAAGTCAGCTGTATGAAACCTGGGCGCCGCACCAGTGGAGTTACGGCAACCCCGGTCCACTCAAACCATTTCATCCGGGCTTGCTCGGCGCCAAACTGGCACTGTGGTTTGATAAAAACCAAACCGAAGAATATTCCATGTCATGGGGCATGATGAATTCGATGCGCACCGTCGCGCAGCACACGTGGGCATCACCGAAGATCGCGAATTTGTATCCCGAATTCAAAACGATGTCGACACGTTTAGGTCGTGCACCAGGTACCACGTTCCCGACGACGTTACCGCCGATTGCGAAACCCAATGGGCCGTACACTTCCGCGCTCAATAGCAGCATTTCATTTTCGAGTGCCGGCACGATGGCTCGCGATGGCAATATCACCCAATACAAATGGGATTTTGGTGACGGCGGCACCAGCACCGAAGCCAATCCGGTGTACACGTTTAAGCGCGAAGGCACATTCAAAACATTGTTGGTGGTCACCGACAGCAATGGCATGACGGCCGGCAATGAAGCGACGGTAACGGTTGGTGGCAGTATTCCGCGTGTGGATGCCGGCAGCGATCAAAACGTCGCCAGCGGCGCATCCGTCACGCTCGCGGGCAGCGCAACCGATAGCGATGGCGGCACCTTAAATTATCGTTGGAGTCAGATGAGCGGCCCGATGATCAGCCTTCGCAATGCCAGTGCTGCGACGGCGACGTTTACCGCGCCGGCGGTGAATAGCGATAGCGAACTTGAATTTGAATTAGCCGTGCGTGACGCCGCTGGCTTAACTGGACTCGATCGTGTGCTGGTGCGTGTGCAAAAAGGCGCAGGCAGTAACGCACCGGTGGTGAGTGCCGGTAACGATCAAACCGTGACCAGCGGCAGCAATGTCACGTTGCGCGGCAGTGCCACCGATGCCGATGGCGACACGTTGACGTATAGCTGGCGACAAATCAGCGGTAACACGGTTGCCATCAACAATGCGAACGTTGCCAACGCGAGTTTTGCGGCGCCGAATGTTGATGCGGATGCGCGCTTTGAATTTGAATTTACCGTGCGCGACAGCAAAGGTTTAACCGGACAAGATCGTGTGATCATCACCGTGCAAAAAGCCAACGTGGGCAGCGCACCAATCGTTAATGCGGGTGTCGATCAATCGGTGTCGATGGGCGCTTGGGTCACCTTATCTGGCAGTGCCAGCGATATGGACGGCGGCACCTTAAATTATGTTTGGCGTCAAGTAAGTGGCCCGACAGTAACGCTCGACAATCCAACGATGGCGAGCACTCGTTTTCTGGCGCCCAACGCCAATGCCGATATTGAATTGGTGTTTGAATTAACGGTAGTGGACAGCAGTGGATTAAGTGCCACCGATCGCATCACTGTGCGCGCGCAAAAAGCCCGCAATGCACCCGTCGTCAATGCCGGCGCCGATCAATCCGTCGCCAGCGGCGCCACTGTATGGCTACGCGGCATCGCGGTGGATGCGGATGGCGGTACGTTGAATTACACCTGGAGTCAAACGGCGGGCCCCTCGGTTGCCTTAAGTCGCAGCGATGTGGCGGACGTGAGTTTTGTTGCCCCCAGCACAAACGTTGATACCGATTATCAATTCACCTTGATCGTCACCGACGCCGATGGCTTAAACAATCGCGACGACATTCGCGTCACCGTCAAAGCCAACACCAACACTGGCGTGACACATGAAAGCGGCGGTGGTGGTTCAAGTTCTGCGTGGATGTTGGTGCTGTCTGCGTTGGCGCTGTGGCCACGACGCCGCCCATCCTGATGTTCTCACGGGCACTGATTTTCTCACGGGCGTGAGAAACGGAAAGTTGCACGGATGCACACCGGAAGTTGATCGTCAATACGATCAACTTCCGGTTCTAATTTTTGCTCGATTAAAGATTGCGAGCGACCCTCAGCCGTGTTTCTCTTTCAATGACGTTAATAGTTCACTGATTTTGGGTTCCGGTTTCCAATAGTTTGGGCCTTTCATCACTTTGCCGCGCTCATCGTAAATTGGTTTGCCATCGGCGCCCAGTTTCGAAAAATTGGATTGCATGATGATGGCGAGCACGTCATCGAGTGGTAAACCAAATTTGGCCATTTCTGACGCGCAATACACCTGCACATCACCGAGCAGATCGGCCAGCATCGTCAGGACTTCCAGTTCGGATTGGCCAGACTCTTGCGCCGCGATGATCTCGTCAATTTCATGCACTTCTTCAATCAAAATATCTTTGAAAGCTTTCATGCGTTCAACAACTGGCACGCCAACGTGCGTCGTTGGAACGTGATTAACCGGCAACTTGTAAATACCGTTGAATTTCGCGATATCGTCCGAAAATTGGCTCATGCGACGTCCTGCTTGGATGGTGATGTTTTGGGCGGCGGGACTATATCACTTCCCTTCCCCCTCAGCATTGGCGGCCAGCCGCAGTTGATAAGGCAACCACTTTTCATCACGTTGTGCTCCCAAACGTTGATAAAAGCGTTCAGCCGATGAGTTGCCCCGCAGCACTTCCCATTTTAATCGCGAGGCACCACGTATGAGGGCGAATTGCTGAACGGCGCGGAACAGCTGCGCACCGATGCCGGCATCGCGAAAGGCCGGCAAAACAAACAATTCTTTCAACACCATCGACGGACACACATCAAACGTAAACGGAATGATGTAACTCACCGCATACCCCAACAAACGATCTTTTTGTTCTGCTACCCAAAAAAAACAGGTGGGTGTCGCCGCGGTAATCAATTCGCGCAATGCGATGTCGGTGACACGAAACTCAGTCAAATAGTCTTCAAATTGAGCAAGTTGACGCATCAGTTCCAGCAGCTCGCCAATATCCTTTTCCTGCGCCAAACGAATACGCGCGCGCATCGTTGCTAACCTTAACAATCACAGGCGATCGGTTCACGCGCAGATGGCGTTGACGGCATTGATAAGGTGAAGCCCTCATCCAGCCAGCCGGTGACGCCGCCAATCATGATTTTTACGGCAAATCCAAGATGCGCCAATTTCATCGCCGCTTGATCGGCACCGTTGCAATGCGGGCCGGCGCAATAGACGACAAACAGGGTGTTGGCCGCGTACGATTGCAGGCGTTCACGCGTCATCTCGCGATGCGGAATATTGACGGCGCCCGGCACATGGCCACGCGAAAACGCGGATGCACCGCGTGCGTCGACCAAGACAAAATCAACCGTGTTTTGTTGATGACTGTAAAACACATCGGAGCAATCCGTTTCGAATTTCAGTTTGTTTTTGAAATACGCATACGCCTCGGCAGGTTCGGCGGCGCGATAATGACTGACTAAACTGCTCATCAGGATTTCCTCTTTAGCATGGTGGTGTACGGCAGCGTGTGCGGTGTACTCTAACGACCAGCGTCCACCGTGGGCAGCGGCGTTGCCGCCAAAGAGCGGTGGATTTTTGCCATTGTGATTTGCACATTCTCAAGATGACATCAACACCCTCACAACGTGATCAGCGCACCGTTGCCATCTTGGCATACAATGGTTTGTGCACATTTGAATTTGGCATTGCGACAGAAATATTCGCGCTGCCCCGTCCTGAATTTGAATTCGATTGGTATCGCCATTGCATTGTCGCCGTCGAGAGCGGTCCCCTGTTTGCATTGGGTGGACTGCAAGTGCACGCCGATACCGATCTCACTTCGTTGGCGGACTTTCATACGATTATTATTCCGGGCTGGCGTAATCGCGCGGAAACACCACCATCTGATTTGCTCATCGCGTTGCGCGCCGCTCATGCCAACGGAGCACGCTTATTGTCGATTTGTTCGGGTGTTTTTGTGTTGGCGGCAACAGGATTATTGGACGGGCGCCGCGCGACAACGCATTGGCGTTATTGCGCGGAATTGGCTCAGCGTTTTCCGGCGATCCACGTGGATGCCAAGGTGTTGTATGTCGATGAAGATCAGTTAATTTCATCAGCCGGCAGCGCCGCCGGCATTGATGCCTGTTTGCATTTGGTGACACGCGATTTTGGTGCCGCCGTGGCCAATCAAGTCGCGCGTCGTTTGGTGATGTCGCCGCAACGACAAGGCGGTCAGGCGCAGTTTATTCCAGCCCCGCTGGCGCGCCATCGTCATCAGGATTTTGCCGAATTGATGCAATGGATATTGCAACGTTTGCACGAGCCCATCAGCACGGGTGCGATGGCCAACTATATGGCGATGAGTGAGCGCCATTTTTCACGCCAGTTTGTCGAGGTGGTGGGTATCACACCAAAAGCCTGGCTGCAAAACGAACGCCTGTTGCGCGCTCGACAATTGTTGGAAACCAGTGACACGACGTTGGATGTGATCGCCATGCAATGCGGTTTCGCATCGACCGAAACGTTTCGCTCGGCGTTTCGGCAACAACTGGGTATTTCACCGTCGACCTATCGCGAACAGTATTCAGAACGCAAATTCCCTTTGAGTCCGCGCCATAAAAAAAGGTGATCATCCGATCACCTTTTATTTAACCTTCTGCGCAATCAATCGCGGTAAAATGCTTCGACGCTGCCTTTTAACGTGATCAACAACGGTTGACCACGACGATCGACCGCCTTGCCAGCCGCCACTTTTACCCAACCTTCGCTGATGCAATATTCTTCAACATCAAAACGTTCTTTACCGTCCAGACGAATGCCGATGTCGTACTGAAAAATATCCGCGTTGTGATGCGGACTACGCGGGTGGATGGACAAGCGATCGGGCAGTGCCGGACGCGAAGCGGATTCTGTCATGGGGAAAACCTGTAGCGTAAAAACGTGCGCTATTGTCGTGGATGCGCCGGACAAGCTCAAGCGCCGCTCCGGAGAAAACCGTCAGCGCCATTTGCACGGCCTGCCCTCGATGTTTTAGGCTCGCGCCTCCTCATGCCCAGTCATCGATAGCCATTGACGACACCATTCATCCCCTTTCTGCAATGTGGTCACGGCCGTTTGGGTCAACAGATCATTGCCGCGTTGCAAAAACGACATGTAGCACCGACGCTCGCCCGCCTCGATGCCGAACAAGGTTTGCTATTGCCGCCACCGCAAAAGATCGGAACACTGATCATTTGTCTCGTGCCCAAAGCCAATCCAGCCGCTACCGAATCGCCTTGGCGCACAATGTTGCAAGGGCTGGTGACACAAGTGCGTAACGCACAGCTGTCTATTGACCGCGTGTTGCACATTTCATCGACCGCTGTCTTTGAAGGATGCCCGCCCGGCTATTGTGACGCTACGACGCCCGTGCATGACAGCAGCGAACGTGTTGCGGGTCTGCTAACGGCAGAAAATCATGTCAAACAATTATCACCCCACCATTGCAGCGTGCGCTTACCCGGTTTAATTGGCCCAGGTTACGAACGCTATGATCCGCGCGCCATGTCTTCCGATCGAGTGCGACATGCGGTCGATATTCGCGCAGCGGGCGAAAGTATTGCTCAGTTAGCCACCACCAACTGGACCGGTGAACGCATCGACGTCATTACCGATGGTTACTGGTTTTTTCAGCAACAACGTTTTTCCGTGTTGAGCGACACGCCGCCAGCGGAATTGTTGCAACAATTCCATTTTTATCGACCAACACGTGTTGCGTTATCGCAAAACACTTCACAAGGATAGAAAAATGACAACGCCCGTTTTGCAACGCATGGCATTGGCCTTCACGCGCTGGGCTGAACGTTGGTTTCCCGATGCGTTTGTGTTCGCCGTGCTGGCGCTATTCGTGGTCGTTGTCGCCGCGTTGATGAACGGCAGTTCCATGCTCGGCATCAGCAAGTCATTTGGTGACGGCTTTTGGTCGTTAATTCCGTTTACGATGCAAATGGTCATGGTTGCCGTTAGTGGCTATGTCGTCGCCGTATCGCCACCTGTCACGCGACTGATCACAACACTTGCACAATTGCCGCGCTCGGGTCGCGGCGCCATTGCACTGATCGCCTCATTGAGCATGATCAGTTCGTTACTCAATTGGGCATTGTCGTTAATTTTCAGCGGCTTGTTGGTGCGCGCTTTAGCGCGGCGTGAATCGTTGCAAATGGATTATCGCGCGGCATCGGCGGCGGGTTATTTGGGACTTGGTGCAACGTGGGCCATGGGCTTGTCGTCATCGGCGGCGCAGTTGCAAGCTAACGCGGCCAGTTTGCCACCGCAACTGCTCGCCGTTACGGGAGTCATTCCGTTTTCGCAAACCATTTTTTTGTGGCAATCCTTGCTATTGACTGGCGTGTTAATTGTCGTGTCGATTACCGTCGCATGGTGGTCGGCACCACAAGGTGAACACGCACAAACCGCCCAACGTTTGGGCATCGCCGTGAACGACGATACGCATCCCATTGCCATCGCTACACGGCCCGGCGAATGGTTTGAACACACGCCCTTGTTGAGTGTATTTGTGGTGTTGCTCGGCGCCGGCTGGTTGCTGCAGGAATTTGCCAGCAAAGATCCGTTGATGGCCATTTCGGGACTCAACACCTACAACTTTTTGTTTTTGATCTTGGGCATCGCATTGCATGGTCGCCCCAACGCCTTTGTCCACGCCGTTAATCGCGCCGTACCGACCACCAGTGGTGTGCTGATTCAATATCCTTTTTTTGCCGGATTGGCCACCGTATTAACGACAGCGGTGGGCAGCGGCGGCATCACGTTATCCGAACGTTTGGCCAATGGATTTGTCAGCATTGCGAGCACCGACAGTTATCCGATTTTAATGGGCGTGTATTCCGCGGTGCTTGGATTGTTTATTCCTTCTGGTGGCGGCAAATGGTTGATCGAAGCGCCGTATGTCATGCAAGCAGCTATTGAACTGAAAGTGCATTTGGGATGGGCGGTGCAAATTTACAACGCCGCCGAAGCATTACCCAACTTGATCAATCCGTTTTGGATGTTACCGCTGCTCGGTGTGGTGGGTTTAAAAGCGCGCGATGTCGTCGGCTTTTCGGCGTTGCAATTGTTGATTCACATTCCGTTGGTGTTGGGTTTGTTGTGGTGGCTCGCTGGAACGTTAACGTTTGTGCCTCCGACGCTGTGAGCATCGATGCTGATCAACAGGAACACGTGAATTCATCGTCAATAGATCAGACTTTGTATCGCGCGCGGCGGGATTTTAATGAGCGTCTGACGCTCATCCACCATCAGTTGATACGTCACCTCACTGTCACTTTGATTCATCACGACCGTCACCAACGATCCATCGGGATTAGCAAATGACGTTGCCAGCAAAATACTTCGGCTGCTGCTGGTGGCCAGTCGCAGTGCCTGTGGTCGAATAAATTTGGCAAAGTGACCCATTACATAATAAATCGGTGTATAGATTAACTCACCGGTGGTGGTGTCGGCGTGTACGGCGGCGAAACAGTAATTGCCGACATGATTGGGGCCGCCGTGTTGATCTAGCAGAATATTCCAATCGGTCCAACCGGCGCTGCCGCTGTTCAAATCGTTAATGATGTTTTTGCCGTACTTTTCACCATTGGGCCAGTGTTGATAACGATCCGCACTGAATTTTTCGATCGCCGATTCCGTCAGAAAAATCGTTTTGTCCGGGTACATGTGTTTAACCGCCGCCACATTGGCGTGCATCGGATCACCACCGGTCCATGTTTCGTACCAGTGATAGCCAATGCCCCAGACAAAGTCGGCGGCATCGCGATCATTCAGAATGGTGGCGGCACGATGCGGCAGCAGATCGCGATTGTGATCCCAGATGATAATTTTTTTATTGCCGAGACCTGCTTGTTTCAACGTGGGGCCAAGGTGGTTTTTCAGAAAATCGCGTTCCGCTTCAGCGCTGTAAATTACCGATTCCCATTTCTGTGTCGCCATCGGTTCGTTTTGAATGGTTAACCCCCAGATCGCTATGCCTTCCTGTTCATAGGCCTGAATAAAGCGTACAAAATAGCGTGCCCAGGCATCGCGAAATTCCGGTAACAGTTGACCACCTTGTAACATGGACCGATTGGATTTCATAAACGCTGGCGGGCTCCAGGGACTAACAAAAACCTTGACCTCTCCTTTTGCACTGGCAATAGCGCGTTTGATCATCGGGATGCGATACGCGCGATCGTGATCAATCGAAAACGACGTCAGCGCAGGATCGCCGTCGTTCACATAGGTGTAACTGCTGGAGCTGAAATCGGTGCTGTGTATGCTGGTGCGAATTAACGAGTAACCAAGTCCTTTTTCACGATCAAAATAGGCATTGAGCAGTTCGGCCTGTTTGGCCGCGGGCAATGTTGCAAACACCTCAGCGCTCGCATCGGTAATCGCACCACCAAAACCCAAAATCGATTGAAACCGACGATGTGTTTGCACGAACACCGCAGTCTCCGTTTCGAGCGGTTGCTGTGCCGGCCGCCATTCTGCTGCGCGGCTAGCGCGCATTCGCTGCGCATCACTTGGGGCGCTGGTATAGATCGTGACCGGTTGAGTAGCCGCGGCAGCAATGGATGAGACCAGCAAGATTGCGCTAACGTTAAGTGCCCCTCTGGTGGTGCGCTTCATCAGCAAGTGCTCCCCGGCCAATGTGTATTCATGAGTGTGCGATTGTGCCCCGTCAAGGCGATGGATGGCGTTCAGAATCCGTTACCCTGCGCAAAGTTGAACGCTGAATTGGTTAAGCCACTTCGTCATAAATCGAAAACGGTTTATCGTGCTTAAATTTTGTTCACCCAAATTGAGCAGGCTAACACACTGCAGCGACAGCAAAATTCGTTAAGCTTAGGGCATTCGACATCGCACCGTATTCGCTTTCTACAACGATGCCGTTATTTGACCGCTGATGCGGTGTGTTGGATGGATCCCAAAAATGACATGGCTTCTCTCACTACGGTCGACCGGACGGCGTGTATGGCTGACCTCGGTCGCGTTGACACTGCTCGCTTGCGACAACCCAAATGATGACAGCAGTTTTCCGACATCGTCATCTGAGCTGAGCGCCAATTCAATACGCGCGCGCGACATTCGCCCCGCCATTAAACGCGTCATCGCCGAAGCGTTGGCAGGGAGCTACAACAAAGCCTGTCATGATTACAGCGGGATCTCGTCGCTTGCCGCCGCAGAACAATCGATTGTGTTGACCAAAGACGGCGTCGTGAACAGTGGTATTGGTGATTTTGATTTGGTTAGAACACGCAAAGCCGAGGTGATGCTCACCATCGACTCGATGCTAGCCAGCTTCGCTGCGGATATTTCCATTCGTGATGAAAAAAACGAGAAGCTCTTGTACACGCTTGCCATTCAGCACTCGGCAACACAAACCAACGCTACTTTGCATAGCGCGGTGCGGCAGCCTTCGCGTGTCATTGCGTGCGACGGTACGACACCGGACGCATTAGCACTTGATGTTTGGACACCGGTGGTCAATCAAATGGCCGAGGTGGCGATAACATTGCCATGCAGGAACACCAAAGCCCGTGCCAGCACTATCCGGTTGCAAATTGCGCGCGGTGAGATACGCATTAACGACGCCATTTTCACCGCCGACAATGCCTCACAACAACAATCGATCCACAGCAATAACGCCGGCGTCGTGTTCAGTTTCAATAGCAAAGAAGGGACCCGTTACGATCTGCATATCACGACCGATGCACAGCTGACCGCGTTGCATATTTCGAAGAATGCCGAGCGAACGATCTGCCAATGAAGCGTTTCATAAAATTTACGTCACCGACCTACGCATAGCGTTGTTCAAGCAACGGCGGGATTCCAACGCCCATTGGCCCTGGTTATGACTATTCCGAAACTTGAATATTCGGCTCAGTTGGGGCGAGCAATTGCCGACGCCAAAACGCCGCCGTGATACTGCTCAACACATTGGTTTCGGCGTTGAGTAACACCACTAAACCGGTGCGGCGCGATTTTGAATAGGCAATTTCAGCGACATAGCCTTTGACCCAGCCAGCATGCAAAACCAACTCTTCATTGCCCATTTGATAAATGCGCCAGCCTAAACCGTAATGCGCGTCGGACAATAATTCGCGCCAATGGCTGCGCTGCCGATCCTTCAGCGTGCGCACACGTTTGGTGGTTAAAAAATCGACCAGTTGCGGAGAAATAATGTGTGGGTGACTGCCCATTTGCGCCAACAACCATTTTGCCAAATCGCTGACGCTGGCATTGACGCCGGCCGCTGGCTTTACATCATAGTAACCGGGAGTCACCTTGGTTTTTATCCAAACGCCTGCGCGTTTGACATGCGGTTCAGCGCGGTTGCTTTCGGCTAAAAAAGCGTCCAAACCAATCGACGTGCGCTGCATACCGAGCGGCGTCAAAATGCGCTGCTGCAAGGCGCCAGCGTACGTCTGGTGCGTCACTTTTTCGACGGCCGGCTCAATCAAACTGAACAGAATATTTTGATAGGTATAGCACTGACCGGGACGGCACAACGGTTTCAATTCGCGGAATTTCGGCACGATTTGTTGTACTGGCACATCGGCATTTAAAAAATTGTCGTACGCGTTTGACACAATTCCGGTGCTGTGACCAAGCAAATGTTGCAATTGCAAGGCGTTCAAATGTTGTGTTGATGATAGTTGGAGCTGAGGTGTATACGTTGCAACCGGATCGTTCCACCGCAATTTGCCATCTTGCACCAACAAAGCGGTCAGCTCGGCCGCAAAGGTTTTTGACACGGAGGCAATGCGAAACACCGTTTGTTCGTTAACCAAATCCTGAGTGTCGCGAGCGCGCACACCGTGCACCGCAACATGCGCAATTTTGCCGTCTTGCACAATGGCATAAGCACCACCGGGAATTGCCGCGGCATCAATTTCCTGACGAAAAAGTTGATCAAAATCTACCCACATCGAAGGCACAGTCGTCGCGTGTGCCCACAAGCCGTTCATCGCGAGCACGAGTAAACAGAAACGACGAAATAATCGCGACAGCGAAAGAAAGCGACAATGCATTTTATTTTTGGCTCAGGCGTGCTGTTTTTGTGCAATGGCGTTTGATGACGCCTTCGTTTGGGCGGCAATTGTAATGACTACGCCGCCGACTGACACCTTCCCTGGCAGGACTTTTCAGGTCAACGTCATGACAAGCCCGCGAATGTTGGCAACGGGTTATCCGCTCCCCAAAGCCCCCCATCCCCGACGATTCCTGACAAATTGACACAAGATTGGTTCGACCACTGATGGCATTGTGACGACACCCTGTTGGATCGAAAAAGCAGACGTTGATCGATTCGCTAAGATCGCTGTCGTTTTGCCGGCACACTACTGCAGGAGTTGCCATGCCCATCAAGGTGATTGATCAGTTACCCGCCATAAGCGCCTTGTCGGCCGAAAACGTCTTCGTGATGACTGAAAGTCGCGCCCTGTCACAAGATATTCGGCCACTTAAAATCGCCATTTTGAATTTGATGCCGAACAAAATCGCCACCGAGATCCAATTGCTGCGTCTGTTGGCGAATACTCCCTTGCAAGTGGATATTGAATTGCTGCGCCTGGACAACCACGTCAGCAAGAACACGGCCGAAACACACCTCGACAGTTTTTACCGTTATTTTTCGGCGGTACAACATCAAAATTATGACGGCTTGATCATTACCGGCGCGCCGCTGGGGTTAATGGACTATGAAGACGTTAGCTATTGGCCGCAGCTGTCCGAGATTTTGGCCTGGGCCGATCAACATGTCACCTCAACGATTTTTTTGTGTTGGGCAGCGCATGCGGCGCTGTATTACCACTATGGATTGCAGCGCGAAATTCGTGGTGAAAAATTATCGGGTGTCTATTGGCAAAAAGTCGTTGCGCCGCTCAATCCGCTGGTGCGCGGTTTCGATGATGAATTTCTGGTGCCGCATTCGCGTTATGCGCAAGTGCCCAAGCAAACTTATCAGGCGCATCCCGATCTGTTGGTGCTTGCCGAGGCTGATATGACGGGTGCCTATTTGCTGCAAAATCGCAGCGGCAGTCGCATTTTTGTTACTGGGCATCCCGAGTACGATGTCACCACGTTGCACGACGAATACACCCGCGACATGAACGCCGGTCATCTTCCGAAAATTCCGGAGAATTATTATCCACAAAACGATCCCTCTTTACCGCCGCAAAAACGCTGGCAAAGTCACGCCTTTTTACTGTTCAGCAATTGGTTGAATTACTTTGTTTATCAAACAACACCGTTCAATCTAGCCAATATTGGTGGCAACAAATTAGCCGAAGCGTCTTAAATCCGCATGAACGGCGTTAGACATTGCGCCGTTATCATTTTATTTCTGCGGCTGGTGGCAGGGCACCGCAAACCGTGCCGTGCACGCGCAAATACTGCTCAATGCGTTGATTAACGGCGGCGACCATTACCACTGGCACGGTGTCTTTGCGAAACACGACATGACTGTTTACCGCGCTGCCAGTCAACGGTAATGGTTGCAATCGTTGCTGTTGTTCGATGGGCAATTGCGACCACCATGATGACGTTGCCAACAACACATCCGCACGATGATGCATCAACATATCGTAGCCTTGACGAAAGCCTTCGCTAAATTTGTGCAGCGATTGCGCGCATGTTGGATCGCGTCGCAACCGCTCCAGTTCTGGTCCATAAAAACCCGATTCGGGAATCAGCATGCGTAACGATTTCATGGTGGTGCCACACCAACTGGTGAGCGATGACCAACGTGCATCATCATGACGAGCAAAGAGCAGCGCTTTACTGGCACCGATCGGCAAAGAAAATTGCAAATAGGCCTCGCGTTCGGGTGTTCGAGATAACCCTAGATCAATATCGACATCGCCCTGCTGCAACATTTTCTGGTAGCGCGCCATCGCGGCATCACCGACATCGACCCAATGCACGGGACATGGCGTGTCGCGCAACAATTCGGCGGCGACAACATCAAGACAGGCCGGTGTTTTTTCGCCATTGAGGTAATAACGCGCAATGCGCAAGGGTTGATGGCATTCCATGGCGATGACGGGCACTACGAAGGAGCAACACCCCATCACGATTGCTTTGACGAACGAAAACGAGCTGCTCATCGGTGTGCCTCTGGTTGGCCTGCTTTGCGTTGGCCATTCTGCTGTCTGTTGATATCATTGCCCGCTGCCACTGACAAGTGCACCTCGACGGAACTGCGGACTGTTGCACTGATCGGCGTTTGCCCCTCTTTGGCCTACTTCCATAAAAAAATACAAAATTTGTTAAGGACTACCCGTGACCACTACGTCGTATTTTGCCGATGCACAATTAGCCCTGCGGCTAGAAGATGCTGAAGGGTTGGCCAACGCGCGTTTTGTTGAAACGCGCGCGCGTTTGCAGCCTCACAGTGGCGCTTGTTATCACGTTATTGCTGATGCGCACGTGATGTTCGATGGCGTTGACTCGCCGTGCACACAAACGTTTGCATTGGGCTTGCGATCGCTGCCTAATGGTGATGCGATGCAGCAAATTGAAGATTTTTATTCGCAGCACGGCGCCGCCACTCACCACGAAATCAGTCCATTGGCTGATGCGCGATTGTTGTCCATGCTGCATGCTCGTCAATACGAAGCGATTGAACAATCGACCGTGTTGTATTTCGTCTTGAAAGAAAGCGCGTTGGTGGCGCCCAGCAGCCTTGTGCGCACGCGATTAATTGCCACCAATGAAACGTCGAAATGGGTTGAATTGTCGGTGCAAGGTTGGAGTGAGGCCAGCGAGTTTGCGGCGCAGATCCGCGACTTGGCCACGATCATGACTCAGCGTGATGGCGTATTGTCGTTTGTGGCCGAAATCGCCGATGAGGCAGTCGCGACGGCGTCGATGTTTATCGCCGATGGCGTCGCCGTGCTCGCGGGGGCCAGCACCGTTCCAACGGCGCGTCAACAGGGTGCACAATCCGCACTATTGCATGCACGATTGCACTATGCCCAGCAACACGGTTGTGATGTGGCCATGATGGCCGCCGCCCCCGGCAGTTCGTCGCAACGCAATGCCGAACGCAATGGTTTTCGTGTGGCGTACACGCGCACCAAATGGCGTAAAGAGCTCACCCCAATACAAACTGATTAGCCAGCACTTTTTGCTGCGCAGCCAATCGCGCCAATTCAAGACTCGCCGCCTGATTTTCGCGCGCACCTTCAGCATTTTGTTCGGCAGCTTCCGCAATGGTGGCGATGTTGCGATGTAGCTCTTGTGTAACGGCATTTTGTTCGTCGGCAGCACTGGCAATTTGTGTGCTCATGTCTTTGATAACGCCCACCGATTGACTGATGCGCTGTAACGCATCGCGCGCCAACTCGACATTGCTCACCGATACTTGCGCTTCGCGACGTGAATCATCCATCACATTAACGGCTTCGCGGGTGCCATCTTGCAAGCGCTTGATGATGTCCTGAATTTCGGCGGTCGAATTTTGCGAACGACTGGCCAATGTGCGCACTTCGTCAGCCACCACGGCAAAACCACGCCCTTGCTCACCGGCACGCGCGGCTTCGATCGCCGCATTTAACGCCAGCAAATTGGTTTGTTCGGCGACACCGCGAATCACATCCAATACGGCGCCAATATTGTTACTTTCCGTGCTGACACGTGACACGACTGTCGTTGCACGATCGATCTCGGCCGCCAGTTGTCGAATGTTTTCACGATTTTCTTGGAACACGCGCTGGCCGTCGCGCGTTTCGGCGCCGGTGGATTCAACTTGTTGCAAAGTTCGATTGGCGCTTTTGGCCACTTCATCCACCGTTGCGGCCATTTCCGTTACCGCCGTGGCCACCATTTCGGTTTGTTCTTTTTGACGACTGATATTGTTTAATGTGGTGTTTGATATCGCCGACGTTTGCTCAGCGGCGGCGGCCAGTCGCTCTGAGTTTTCATGAATCGCCGTCAACATTTCGCGCAACCGGATGATTAAGTCTCGCAAGCAATTGGCAACATCACCCAGCTCGTCTTCGCGGTGCAGTTCGATACTGCGACGTAGATCACCGGTCGCCATGTTTTTGATCGTGGACACCACCGATTGCAAGGGCAGACGAATGCTTTGCACGACTTGAAAACCGATCCAGGTCGCGATGGAAAAGGCCAGTAACGCAAACACCATTAGCAACCAGCGACTATGACTCACCGTATCGGCAGCTTGCGTTTTCACCGTTTCGTTCAACGCTTGAATTTGATCGGATAAACCTTGTGTTTGTGTGAGAGCTGCGCTGGCGGCGGCCATCACTTCTTCGGTTTTGGTTTGCGTATTTTTGCGTTCACTGAGTTGACGTTGATAGGCTTTCAACAAGCCGTCATCGCCCATCAGCGCGGTTTTGAATCGGTTATAGGGTGACGACAATTGACCACGCTGTGACGCCGCCAATTGTCCCAGCATGGCATCGGCTTCATTGAGGCTATCACGCAATTCTTTTTCGGCATTCGCGACGGCAGCAACATTGTTTTTTTCCAGACTGTTTTCAGCTTGTTGCCGCATATTGCCAAGCAAGGTCGCCAGTGCTCGTGCGTCGCGCCCCAATTCGGCAGCGATGCTTTCCACCTCGTCAGCCATGTCACCAAACTGACGTTTTTGTTTACCAACACGTGTTGCTTGCTCCAGCTCACTGCGATGATGGGCGATGGCTTTTGGTATTAATTCAAATACGCTCGTCAATGCCGCATTGGTGTCGCTAACAAGGTTGCTTAATGCGACATCATCCTGTGTTAAATCTTGCAAGGCCAACAAGGCGGTTTGATTGGCTTGTTGATACGTAGCCAATGCTTCTTCAGCAACAGACAGTTGATCGAGTTTGGTGAATTGTTGGTGCTGCATCAGGCGAGTTTGGGCATGCAATAGGCTGGTTTGCAGCGACGCTGACTGATTCAACATGGGTGTTGTTTCATCCACGACCAACAGCAAACTGGCGTTGATGCGTTGAATGGCGATAAGGCCAGTCAACAATATGCCCAATGCCAATAACAGCACGACACCATAACCGCCCGCGATACGATGAGTGACCGATAACTTCATGTCTAACGCCTTGATCGACTGCGCAGAGATCACTCAGTTTAGTCAAGCGTGGAAGTGTTTCGACGCCAAGCGAGGCGTTTTAGCGTGACACTTTTATGACAGTTATTTGACAACCCTTTTGATGAGCCATTGTCAACATCCATGACGATCAGAATGACGACGAGCCCAAAAATACAAGCCGGCACCGATCACAATAAATGCGGCGCACATTAACCAGGCCTGCCAAGACACAAACCACATCAACACCAAGCACACCCCGATCGCGAGCAACGCGATCGGTAACCGGTGCAACGGTGTTTTCTCCACGCGCGACAACGCGGCAATGCACAGCGCATAACCAATCAAACGCACCAACGTGCTCATGATCGCCAGATAAATAAACGTATTGCTGACAGCCAACAGTGTGCTGATGACACCGGCAAATAAAATGGAATAAAACGGTGTGGCAAAGCGTGGATGCACCACGGCAAACCATGCAGGTAGACAGTGATCACGTGCCAGTGCATAGCTCATGCGCGGTGCCGACAAAATCGCCGACGACACATTGCCCAAAATCGACGCAATCGCTGCAAACACCATCAGCGTCGCCCCCACACTCCCAATCACGATCTGCGCCACATCAGCGAGCGGTTGTTGGCTGGCTTGACGATCACCCAGCACTGACATCGTCAACCATTGCACCAAAAAGTACAGCAACGCCGTGAACAACACTGTGCGAAACAACGCACGCGGAATATCACGTTGCGGTGAACGTCCTTCACCCGCATTGATGGTGCCACTTTCAAATCCAACAAAGGCATAAAACAGCAGCAAAACGGTTTCGCCCACCGTCACGGGTGGAGGCAATGCATCAACGCGAAAAAGCGCGAGAGAAAAATGCGGCAAACTGGCCACAAACAAGATGAACAGCGGCGACAATTTCATGATCGTCAACACCGTAACGGTGATCAGTCCATGTTGAACGCCACGTGCATTGATCGCCGTAATCGTCATCAACACGATCGCGACCAACAGCGCGTGCAGTAAGGGGAGGCTCAAGCTGGGCCAAAACCAGGCGAGATACGTCACCAGTAGATTGGTGTTGGCCGCCATCGCGGTGATGCGCCCCAAATACAACAGCCAACCGGTTTCAAAGCCAAGAAACGCGCCGAATGCGCTGCTGACATAAACGCTAGGACCTCCGGTGTGCGCAAACTGGCGCGCCAAACGAGCGAAGCTCCACACAATGCTTAAAAACATCAGACCGCAAGCCAGAAACAACCAGGGGCTCCACCACCCGGTTTTGCTGGCCGCCACGGCGGGCAACACAAACAAGCCACCACCAATCACACCATTTAAGGTGACGGCGGCGAATCCCCACACCGAAATGGCTCGCTTCAGGCCGCCCTCATTGGCCAATCGTGTCACGTTGCTGCGCTCGTTTATTGTTGCTGTTGGTGCATCATAAGTCGCGCACGCTACAACGGCCAGCGATCATGGTGTTATGCCAAATGCTCACCACATCAAATCATCGGGCACCGGAAAATCTTTATACGGATCGTCTTCTTCAGCCGCTGATGTCGTATCGGTTTGGCGATGATCAACCACAATCACGCTGGCATCACGTTGTGCAATCATCGTCGCGGCGGCACGCGGCACCAATTCGTAGTGTCCATCAACACGCACAATCACCAGTTGACCTTTTGCCAATTGTTGACGCAACTTGGCATTGATCAGCAACGATTTGACCGCACCAGCGTCAGTGAACTTATACGAATCATCACCGTCACGTGGTTGTTTGTAATGCTGCACAATTTGTTTAATTTGCGCAAAACGTTCATTCCGCGCGCGCTGCTCGTTATCAGCCATTGCCAATTCACGGTCGCGTGCAGCTTTTTCCGCCATCAAACGTTCGCCTTCACTGGGCGATGTGTCGGCACCCTGCTGGCGTTTTTGTTTCTGCGTTTTGGCTTTTTCCCGCTCAACGTCTTTGGCTTTGTTTTTATCGACAAGCCCGGCTTTCAACAACTGATCTTGCAATGAATTGCGCACGATAAGTTCTCACACAACGTTTGAGAAGAAGGATAACTATTGTACTGATTGTCAGCGCGCGAGTTTGTCACCACGCCACACGGTCAATTACAACGTTTGCACACGATTGCGCCCCTGCGCTTTGGCTTGATACAGTGCGACATCGGCCTGTTTCAACAGCGATTCAACACTTTGCCCGTTATGGTATTCACTGACACCAAAACTGGCCGTCACTCGATGTGGATAGCGATCGATTTTCATCTGATCACTATCGAGCAGCTGACGCAATCGTTCGGCTTGTTCAGCAGCATCAATTTGGGTGGTATTGGGCAACAAAATCAAAAATTCTTCGCCACCCCAGCGTGACACAATATCTTGTTCGCGCACGCAGGCTTCAAAGGCGCGTGACACTGCTTTGAGCACTTCGTCACCAATATCGTGACCAAAATTATCGTTGATTTTTTTGAAGTGGTCGATGTCCACCAACACAATCGAAAACACCCCTTCGGCACGCTCGATGCGCGCCACTTCGGCCTGCATTTGCTGCACCATGGCACGACGATTGATGAGCTTGGTTAGAAAATCAGTGCGCGCGGTTTCTTCCAACAACAACGCCATGCGCGTGCGCTCGCGCACTTCAGCGTGTAGCTGTTCATTGGCGATCTGCAATTCGGCGGTGCGCTGCACAACGCGTTCTTCGAGTTCGGCTTGTGAGCGTTGCAAGCGGCGCATCATATCGTCAAAGGTCACCGACAACTGATCGAGCTCATCACCTTTGCTGCGCGGAAAATCACTGTCGATATGGCCCAAATCGAGACAGCGCTGATGCAACGAATCAATGCGTTTGAGAAAGTTGCGCGACAACAGATGACCAAACAACAAGGCCATTACGATCGACAAGGCCAATGAAAACATGCCGGTGTGACGCAGGGTATTCAGTTTTTGTTCGACTTCATCCGCGCGCATATCAATGCCGATGGCATAACGCCCATCGCTGCCGTTGATCGGCGCATAGCCCGACATGAACACGCCCCATTTGTCGCGAATCAATTCGCGATCGCAGCTGGGCTTTTCGAAACCCAGTTTCAACGCCGGCGCACTCACCTCATAAATCTCACCCGGCTGCGCCGGATTCTCTGCATCCGAATCGAGCACGAATCGGATCAATTCGCCATCACGGCGCATGATGTAAATAAATGCGATGTCCGGATTGGACGCCGCCAACTCCTGCAACAGCTTGACGCCGTTTTTGTACACCATGCTGTTTTTGTCTGACACGTCCCAGATCTTGTCGAGATCGTGCGGTAACACTGAACGACTGAGCAGGGCCGCGCTGTACTGCAATCGCGTTTGCAGACTGCTGAGCAAGCTGTCGATAGCGCTGTTGTAGAAATAACTGCCGATACTGCCTGACACCAGCACAATGGCCAGAAAATGGCTTAGAAATAGCTTTTGGCGCGTAGAGAAGGTCATCCGTGTCTCGTTATTGTTATGGGATTGGCCGTACCGATTTCGGGCGTTAGCCTAAACAACAGTGAGAGCAATTTCCAGACGGGCGGGGAGGTATTGGGTCACCTAAATGACGGATCGGGAACTCCGCTCGATTCAAAACCATCCCTCATCCCAACCTTCTCCCTTGAAGGGAGAAGGAGTCTAACGCCGTATCGTCATCAGCGTTGCGCAACCTTGGCGTAAATGCCTTGGCTGCGCAGATAGTCTTCGTAATTGCCGGCGAAATCGATGATACCGTTTGGTGTCATGTCGATGATGCGGGTTGCCAATGACGACACAAACTCACGATCGTGGCTGACAAAAATCAATGTGCCGGGATAATTTTCCAACGCCAGATTCAGCGCTTCAATCGATTCCATATCAAGGTGGTTGGTCGGTTCATCCATAACCATGATATTGCCTTTGAGCAAAATCAATTTGCCGAACAACATGCGACCTTGCTCACCACCGGACAACACCTTGATCGATTTTTGAATTTCGTCGCTGCCAAACAACATGCGACCCAAAGTGCCGCGCACGAGCATATCGCCGCCTTTGGTCCACTGCGCCATCCATTCAAACAGGCTGACATCGTCAGCAAAATCGGCGGCGTGATCTTGGGCAAAGTAACTGACCTCAGCACTGTCCGTCCATTTGATGGTGCCGCTGTCGATGGGCAACTCCCCCATTAAGCAGCGCAACAACGTGGTTTTACCAATACCGTTGGGACCAATCACGGCTACACGGTCACCGGCCATAATCTGTGTGCTGAAATTTTTGAACAATTGCACATTGCCATACGCTTTGCTGACGCCATCCAACGTGACAGCCTGACGGTGCAATTTCTTGTTCTGATCAAAACGAATAAAAGGACTCACACGGCTCGACGGTTTGACTTCTTCCAGTTCGATTTTTTTGATTTGCCGCGCACGGGAGGTTGCTTGAGCGGATTTCGACGCGTTGGCCGAAAAGCGCGACACAAACGCCTGTAGCTCGGCAATTTGTGCTTTTTTCTTCGCATTATCGGACAGCAAGCGTTCACGTGCCTGCGTCGCCGCAATCATATAATCATCATAATTGCCGGTGTAAACGCGTAACTCGCCGTAATCCATATCGGCCATATGCGTGCAGACGCTGTTCAGAAAATGGCGATCGTGCGAAATAATGATCATGGTGCTTTTGCGATCGTTCAGCACATCTTCCAGCCAACGAATCGTGTTGATGTCGAGATGGTTGGTCGGTTCGTCGAGCAACAACACATCCGGATCAGCAAACAGCGCTTGCGCCAATAACACACGCAATTTCCAGCCCGGCGCCACGGCGCTCATAGGACCATTGTGTTGTTCAATCGGAATGCCGACACCGAGCAATAATTCACCCGCGCGCGCTTCAGCGGTGTAACCGTCGTATTCTGCAAACAACACTTCGAGTTCGGCGACACGAATGCCATCGGCTTCGCTCATTTCGGGCATCGCGTAAATGCGATCGCGTTCGGCTTTGACTTTAGCCAATTCAGTGTGACCTAAAATGACGGTATCGATCACCGTCATCTCTTCAAACGCAAATTGATCTTGGCGCAACTTACCCAAACGCACGTTGGGTTCCAGCATCACAATACCGGACGATGGTTCCAAATCACCACCGAGAATTTTCATAAACGTCGATTTGCCGCAACCATTGGCACCAATCAGGCCATAACGATTGCCGTTATTAAAATTGACCGACACATTTTCAAATAACGGTTTGGCACCAAACTGCATGGTGATATTGGCGGTGGAGATCACGCGATGTACTCAACTGAACAGGTAAGAAGGCACGCAGGGGCCCCTGCGGCGGCGCGGATTGTATAGGGTTAGTCACGATTAAACAAAAGAAACGTTCAATTTTTGAACGACGATCCAGACAAACGACCGCTCCGCAAGACCGCTGCAAGGGCAAACACGCGTCGTTTGCCCCTTGTGGCAACGTGTCACTCAGACGCGGGCGTCTCGGTTCGCCACGGCTTGCGTTGCGTGATGATAAAGATCACGGAGGCAATGAACAACGTTGTGATCATGGCGGTCCATTCCGCTGTCGTGATCGACGTTAGCAACCAAATGATCAGCGCAATGGTCAGTACCGGGAACAACGCGCCCGCCGGCACTTTGAACGGCGCGGCATTTTCTTGTTGTACGCCACGACGACGCAGCATCACAGTGGCCACGGCCACGCCGGCATAGAGCAATAACGCCGCCAAATTGGAAATGACCGCCAATTGTTCAAACGAATTGAAAATCGCCAGAAAGCTGATGAGCACACATTGCAACATAATCGCGATGTGAGGCGTGTGAAAACGACTGTGTACAGAACCGATTGCTTTCGGTAAAAAACCTTCTTGCGAAAACTTCCACAGCGCGCGAGGCATGGCAAGCGCCTGCCCGCTCAAATAACCAAACATCGATATGCTGGCACCGATCAACAACAACAAGTAACCCGGCTGCCCCATAAATGATTCGGCGGCAAACGCCAGTGGCGCGGCGGTGGCCGTTGCCAATGACGCACCAAGAACACCTTGCGCCACCAAATGCACGGCCAAATACAACAACGTGACACCGATCATCGAGATCGCGATCGCGCGCGGCACCGTTCGTGCCGGATCGCGCACTTCACCGCTAGGCACCAAGGCGCTTTCAACGCCGCTAAACGCAAAAATCAAAATAATGGCCGCGCGCGCCATATCGGCCGCCGGCGGCATTTGATCGACAACCAAATGACTCGGTGTAATAAAAAAAACACCGACACCAACAAACACCAGCAAGGGCAACAACTTGGCAATGCTGATCAACACAATCAAACGTGTGCCCTGCTCGACACCGCGCACATTCACAAACGCCAAAATGAAAAACGTGCAAACAATGATCGCAACGCGCGCCTGCGGCAATCCGATTAAGGTAGCAATGCCATCGGCCATTGCGGATGCCACGCCGGCGGTTGCTGTGCTACCAATCATCCACAACAACACACCGGATAAAAAGCCCGCATAACGGCCAAACGCGGTTTCGATATACGCGTAGGCACCTCCGGTTTTGGCCACACGGCTACCGGCTTCGGCAAAACACAGCACAACGCAAGCCATCACCGCAGCACAAATTAAATAAACAAACGGTGCCGCAGTGCCTGCCGCCGCGGCCGCGCCCGTCGGCAAACGAAAAATACCGCCACCAACCGTACAGTTGAAAATGGCGGCGGCCAGTCCCAGCACGCCCACTGCGCGAATAAACCCCACCGAAGCGGCTGTCTGATTGTCTGACATACTCAACTCATTGTTATTGTGTGGATTGCCGGACTCTACTGTGCTCGCACTGCAACCGCAAATCCTTATCGATATCGGCACTCTCGGCACGACGGTCGCTTATGACTTTGCGGTGAAGTGAGCTTTATTTTCCAATCGCTGGATCACTGCGACTGGGCAAACCGTTTTCGATGTGACCGGCCAAACGCCGTAAAAACCGCGCATCACTGTTGCAGGTAATCGAAATGTCATACCAGTTGAAACTGAGATCGGTGGCCCACACCAGCGTCACGGTTGCGCCCGCCGCAACGGTGACGGTTTGCGCCGGCGCCGTGGAATAGTGATTGGCTTTCACGGTAAACACACACGCTGTTTTTCCGGAATTTTTCAGCAGCAATTGCAAACCACTGTTTAAATAGTTGGCGCGCACTTCGGGATTGGCGGCGCTGCTGGTTAACGTCTTCAAATCACCGACAAATGAGCGCACAAAACCATTGGGACCTTGCACGGTTAAATCGTAAATTCCGGCGGTGACCGCTTGAGCACTCCAGTAATCACTAAGTGCGCGCGATTCGTTTAGTGTGTAATACCACGGCCCATCGCTGCGATTGCCGGCGTACACCGTTAAACCAATGCCGACATCGCCACTGTTGATAAAATCCAGCCAGTATTTACCAGCCGATAAATCCGCGCGACCATCAATGGTAATTTCATACGGCAATGCGCGTGCCGGTCGCCAACCTTTTTCTTGCGTGGGCATTTGCGGTGTTTTGGGTGGTTTGGGAGTGACGAGACCGCAACTTGCATCGGCGCGCGCCATGCTGTCGCTGGTGTCGGGTAACAACGGCCATTCCAGATCGGCGCCGGTAAAATCGAGTGCCGACGTTAAATCGCCGGCCACCGCCCGCCGCCAAGGACTGATATTGGGCTCTTGCACACCAAAACGTTTTTCCAAAAACTGAATAACTGAGGTGTGATCAAAAACTTGCGAATTCACCCAACCACCAACGCTCCACGGCGACACCACAAACATCGGCGTGCGCACGCCTAACCCCACCGGTACACCGTTATACGATTCGGTGCCGGTGCTCATCGTGCTTAAGCCCATATTGCTGTTTAACGCGGGCAACGGCGCCGGCACGTGATCAAAAAAGCCGCCGTTCTCATCGTAGTTTAGGATCAACACGTTTTTTGACCACACGTCGGGATTGGCGGCCAAAATGGCCAACAAACGGCTGACAAACGATTCACCGTAGGCCGGTGACGCACTCGGGTGTTCAGTTGTGATGTACGGCCCCACTAGCCAAGACACCGACGGTAAATTGCCGTGCTGAACATCGTGAGCAAAGGCATTTAACAAATGCTCACCGCGCGAGGCAGATGCATTGGCTTGCGTTGATCCGGGCACGATGGCACGCGCACGTTGATAACGTTCAGATCCGCTATTTAAACCACGAAATTGCGCAAAATACGCCAGCGAGTTGTCACCGTAATTGTCATATTCTTGATACACCTTCCATGACACTCCCGCTTGCAGTAGGCGATCGGCATACGTTGTCCAAGTAAACGCCGAAAACGACAAATTGTCTTTGCTGGCATCACCGGTCCAATTGCCGTCATCCACGTTATAAACGGCTTGTGTTCCTGTGGCGCCGACCGTGAGTCCGCTGCATCCGGAAAACAGAAACATGCGATTCGGGTTGGTCGGGCCAAAGATCGAACAGTAGTACGCATCACAGACGGTAAACGCATCGGCCAGCGCGTAATAAAACGGCAAATCGTCACGCACAAAATGGCCCATCGCCAGCGCACCTTTTACCTTTACCCACGCATCATAATTTTTCCAGGTGCTGTGCGAGCCTTTCCAGTTGTGATCGATGTCGCTTAAACATTGTGCCGATGTGGTTTGCGTATTCAAGCGAAACGGCAGCACATGGCCACTGCCGGTGGCTTTCGGTTGATACCACACCGATTTTTTGGAGGGCAACATTATGGGGCGCGGATCATCAAAACCACGCACGCCGCGCAAGGCGCCCAGATAGTGATCAAACGAGCGATTTTCCTGCATCAAAATAACGACATGTTGAACGTCCATGATAGTGCCGGTGTTGATGGCCGGCGCTACCGATAACGCGGCTTTAATGCTGGTTGGCAAACTGGCCAATGTCGAGCCCATTGCACCGGTGGCCAACAGTTTTAAAAAATGGCGTCGTTGTTCTGTCATCGTAATCTCCGTCTAAAATGAAAAAGTATCCACACGCTACGAAGCTTCGATGACAGAAAATACGCAGGTAGATGATCAAACGATGAACATCTGATGCCAGGGTGCGTGCGTGACTGACGACATCAACCCTCACGCCATATCAGATTTAATTTTCTTGCGTATTGCTCAAACGCACTGCATGGCACAGCGATTGGCAACAAAAATGAAGAAACAACCGAAAGCATCTTTTGTTTTTGATGGCAGCGCAGCACGCTGGCGTTGGTTGGAATTATTCACGCTGTTTATCGTGTTACCGTTGATTGCCTATCTGTGGCGCCAACACTTGCAATACTGGCTGGTGCCGTTGTTGCTGGCGATTGCGTTGTTTTGCTACACACTGATCTCGCGCGATGCCAGCTTCAAACGCTTTCGGCTGACCAATACGCCACCGATCCGACCCTGGTTAACTCGACGTTTGCCCGTGTTTGTGATCGGCTTGCTGTTGTGTGCATTGGTGTACAGCCAATTTGCGCAGGCGCGTTGGTTTTATTTACCACGGCAACAAACGAGCACTTGGCTGGCGGTGTTGGTGACCTATCCCATTTTGTCGGTGTGGCCACAAGAATTGATTTACCGGACGTTTTTGTTTCATCGCTACAAAAAAATTATGCCGCGTAAAAAGATCCGCGTGCTGTTCAGTGCGCTGTTATTTGCCTTTGCGCATATTGTGTATGACAACGGGATAGCCGTTGCTTTGTCGTTTATTGGTGGCTTATTGTTTGCGTACACCTACGCCAAAACACGTTCGACGCTGACCTGCGTCGTCGAACACAGTGTCTGGGGCATTCTGTTGTTCACGCTCGGACTAGGCTAAGTGCTCAGCAGCCGTTAAGCTAACTTCGCCTTATTTCGCTCATTCTTTCTGCCATGACCTCACCGCTTGATGCCTATCACGATGCTCGCCAACATCTGGGTTTTGTTGCCGATCCAGCGCAGGAGTATGCCCTGGAACAGTTGCAGCATTGTTTTTTGCGCGTGCATGACAACACAACATCAGCACGCGGTGTTTATTTATTTGGTCCGGTCGGCCGTGGCAAAACGTGGTTGATGGATGCCTTTTTTCGCCACCTACGTGTGCCAGCGCGACGACAACATTTTCATCATTTTATGCGTTGGGTTCATCAGCGGTTGTTTGCGTTGCAAGGCAGCCCAGATCCTTTACGGACCGTGGCGGCGGAATTACGTACCGAAATTGCGGTTTTGTGTTTCGATGAATTGTTTGTCAACGATATCGGCGATGCCATTTTGTTGGGCCGCCTATTTCAGCTGTTATTTGATCACGGCATTGTCATCGTCTGCACATCGAATAGCACACCGGATGAGTTGTATCTGAATGGATTTAATCGCGATCGTTTTGAACCGGCCATTGCCGCGATCAAAACGCATATGCAGATCGTGGGTCTGGGCGCGGGAATGGATCATCGCCTGCACAGCGACACGCCCTATCCACGTTATTGGTTGCACTCAACACCATCGCCTCTGTGGCATGCGTTTAGGCAGCAGGCGCCCACACACGACGCCACCAGCTGCGTGCTCCGTGTGAATGGACAAACGTTGACGGTGTTGGCGCACAGCCCTACCGCCGTCTTGTGCACGTTTGAGGCGTTGTGTGAGCAACCGTTCGCCGCCGCCGACTTCATCGCGTTATGCGACCGATTCTCGACAATTTTTTTGCATCACGTGCCTCGATTGGGCGGCATGATGCAGGCGGCACGCATCGCGCGCGGCACCGAAGACGCGGTCACTCAAGTGCACACCGGTGATCGTCATCTACCCACATTGGCACGTCACGATGACAGTGTTCGGCGATTTATTGCGCTGGTGGATGAGTGTTACGACCGTCGGATCCCGCTGTTTATCGAGGCCGAAGTACCGCTCGATCAGTTGTACACCGAGGGATATTTGCTGGCTCCGTTTCAGCGCACGCTCAGTCGTCTGCGCGAAATGCAGTGGCAACGCTACGGTCGTTCGCCTTAATTTTTTGTTGACCCAAACTTTTTTCCGTCCAACTCCGTCGTTGATTTTGTCCCCCACCTCAACGGAGTGCATCATGTTTTCACGTTTGGCCATCGCGGCCCTATTGCTGTCGTCAATGACTGCAATCACCGCCGCCGACAGCACGGCTTACCACCATTCGGTTCACGGCTATTCAATTCAGATCGGCGACAAGATGCCGGAGAATAGCTTTGCGATCGTGAACGGCGACAACACCATTCATTTTCATGGAAACACCAAAGATCTGCGTCTGATTGAACGTTTGCGCAAACAACAAACGGGGGAATTTATTTGGTTTCGCCAACAAGGCAAGCAATATGTCGTTGACGATGCGCAAGTGGTCGCTGACATCAAGCACTATTGGTCCGGATTGCAAACGGAAGAAGACGCGATGGATGCGCTGCAAGCCAAGATGGAGCCCTTGCAAGCCGAAATGGAACGAATTCAGCAACAACACGAAGCGCTAACCGATGAGGAACGTTTTAACGACGACGATGTGCACGTGCTCAGCAAAAAGATGCGGCAGGTATCACGCCAAATGAAAGACATTGGTAATCAAATGCAGGAGATCGGTTGGCGCATTGAAGACTTAAGCAGCGATGCCGCCGCAAATACATTCGCCGCATTACAAAGCGCCGTGTCACAAAACAAAGCGGTAGCGGTTAAGTAGCCGGAATACTTGGGGTTGGCTGCCGCCATTAGCATGCTTGCGTAAACACTGCGTTTCGATCCGTATCGGCTTGAATGGCATATGATGACGCCGCATCTTGACGCGACAGCAACCACAAGGGGAAGTTTGAATGACCATTTTTCGTATCGCCGCTTTTTCAGATGGCCAACACGGCGGCAATCCCGCTGGCGTCTGGATCGGCGCACAGTTGCCCTCGGTTGCTGACATGCAGCAAATCGCGGCCGATGTTGGTTTTTCTGAAACCGCGTTTGCCGCGCCGATCGACGGCGGTTTTCGTGTGCGTTATTTTGCGCCGGCCGCCGAGGTGCCCTTCTGTGGCCACGCCACCATTGCACTCGGCGCCGCTTTGGCTCGCCAATTTGGCGATAGCGTATTTTCTCTTACACTCAATGACACCGCGATTACGGTAAGCGGTCAACGCGATGGCGATGTGTATCGTGCCGCATTGCAATCGCCCGCCACGCACAGCCGCCTTGCCGATGATGCCAGTGTTGATGAACTGCTCGCGTTATTTTCCTATCACCGCGACGATGTGCATCCCGAATTGCCACCTGCATTTATCCACGGTGGCGCCAATCATCTGCTGCTCGTACTGCGCTCGCGCGCCGCGTTGCGCGCCATGCGCTACGACTTGGCTGCCGGCAAAGCCCTCATGCAAAAACACCAACTGATCACGATTATGTTGGCGCATGTCGAAGGTCCACAGCAATTTGCTTCGCGTAATGCGTTCGCCATTGGCGGGGTTTATGAAGATCCAGCGACGGGTGCCGCAACGGCTGCATTTGCCGGCTATTTGCGGGATCAAAAATGGCCACATCATGGCCGGATCGAATTGATTCAAGGTGAAGATATGGGCATGCGCTCACGGCTGACGGCCGAGTTTAGTGAGGAAACCGGGAGTTCGATTCGCGTCTCCGGCACGGCGCGTTGGCTGGCTTAATGCCGACACGTCGCCATCGCACTGTCGCTGCAATAATCCGATAGAGGTCGAGCAGGCCGCCGCTTATGCTGTCGGTCATCTCTAGTACGGCCCCTGGGCCAGTGGAACACGCGATGAATGACGAACAGAAATGGCAAGCCGTGTTGGCACGCGATCGCCGCTGCGATGGCCACTTTTATTTTGGGGTGTTGACCACCAAGATCTATTGCCAGCCATCGTGTTCATCGCGCCATCCTTTGCGCAAAAATGTGCGGTTCTATGTCAGCGCGGCAGCCGCTGAAGCCGATGGTTTGCGCGCCTGTAAACGCTGTATTGGGCAACGACAAAAACACGCGGAGGCGATTGCCGATCTGCAACGATTGTGTGCTTATATTGCCGCGCATTGCGATGAAGAGATCAATGTGGCGCAGGTCTGTGCGGCGCTGGCATGTGATCAGTTTCAGGTGCATCGCTTGTTCAAAGCATTTTTAACCATCACACCCAAAGAATATATTGAACGTGTCAAACTCGACAAACTGAAGCAATCTTTGCGCGACGAACGCAGTGTCACCGACGCCATTTACGCGGCCGGCTTTGCCTCCAGCAGTGTCGTTTATGGACGCCTTAATTTGCAGCTGGGCATGACACCGGCCACGTATCGGCGCGGCGGTGAAGGCGTGCAAATGTCGTTTGCGATTGGCGAAACGTCCCTCGGTAAAGTGATGATTGGCGCCACCGAACGCGGCGTTTGTTATCTGCAATTTGGCGACAGCGATGTTGAGTTATTACAACAGTTGCAAAACGAATACCCTCATGCGCAATTCAGTGCGATGCCCTCATCGGCACACGCGGATTTTGCGCTTTGGATGCACGCACTTGAACAACATTTACAAGGCCAACAACCCCATCTGGATCTTCCCATTGATTTGCGCGGCACCGCGTTTCAATTAAGGGTCTGGGAATTCTTGCGCCAAATCCCCTATGGTGATGTGTTGTCGTATCAGGAGTTGGCCAACGCCATTGATGCCCCACGCGCGACGCGCGCCGTTGCCAGTGCGTGCGCAGCGAATCGCATCGGTATCATTGTGCCCTGTCATCGCGTTATTCGCGGTGACGGTGGCATGGGCGGTTATCGCTGGGGGTTGCCGCGCAAGCGTACGCTGCTGGATACCGAACGACGCGCCTCACGCCTGCCACCAAAATCGTAAGAACCACGTCGACCGTTCAGGACACGGCCTTATCAAGCCTCGTGCTCGTTACCGCGACACGACCACCGGCACGGTAAACCAAAAACGACTGCCGTAATGGGTGTTCGATTCAACACCAATTTCACCGCCCCATAATTCAACCAATTGTTTCGTGATGGACAAGCCCAGTCCTGCGCCCTGATGGCGGCGTGCCGACGAACTATCGACTTGGTAAAACGCCTCAAAAATGCGATCGAGCATAGTGTGCGGAATACCAATACCGGTGTCTTTTATGCTGACCTCAATCATCGTGCTCTTGATTTCGGCCGCAATTTCAACATGTCCCTTACGGGTAAATTTGATCGCATTGTTGAGCAGGTTGAGCAGAACCTGTTGCAAGCGATCGTGATCGGCATGCACGACGGGCAAATTGCCGCCGACGCGATTCACCACGGCCAATTGTTTTTCGGTGGCGGCCGGACTGGCCAGTTGCACCGCCTTGGTGACCGCGTCAACCAAGGCCAAAGGTTGCGGATTTAACACAATTTTGTTTTGTTTTAACCGCGCAAAATCCAACAACTCATTCACGACATCGGTCAATCGACGTCCACTGTCGGCAATCAAGGCAATGTGCTGACGCGTAAGATCATCCAATTTGCCCTGCAACAGCACCTCTGACAGCCCAACAATACCATTTAACGGTGTGCGCAATTCATGCGAGGTATTGGCCAGTACCTGATCTTTTAATTGATCCAATTCAATCAATTTGCTGTTCAGTGCTTGCTCGCGGTGCAGTTCCTTTTTGTAGTGCCAGCGCAACACCAACAGCAAGATCGTCACCAGTACTGCCACACTGAGCGCAATGGCCACCGTGAGTCGTTGCTGTTGCCGTTCTAATGCCAGCTGCTGCAGTTGGTTTTCGGCACGCAGTAACGCGATCTCTTTGTTTTTTCGTTCCGACTGAAACGATGCGTCAAGCAAAGCGGTACGCTTGCTGGTGTTTTCATTGAGCACGCGCGCGTTGTTGTCGTGAAACTCGCGCTGATAGTGAAACGCACTTTGCCAATCGCCCATTTTTTGCGAGGTTTGCGCCAGCAGATCGTACACGCCAGCCAAGTTGACGTTGTCATTGAGCCGTTGCGCTGGCGTAAGCAATTCCAACAACAACGCTTTGGCTTGCTGCAGTTTGCCTTGCAACATCAGCGCCATGGCACGCTCACGCAGCAGATTGACTTTGCGCGCATCGGTACCCGTTTCGGACAACAGGATCATGCCTCGATCAACGTAATGCAATGCTTGCTGGGCTTGACCAAGCGCATTCAGTGCATTCGCGATGGCGGCGCACATCACGTGTTGGCCAATGCGATTGTCGATGCGCTGATATTCGGCGAGTGCCTGTTGATAGTGAGAAACGGCCTGTTCAAAATCGCGGCGCATACGCGCGCGATGCCCGATCAGTTCGAAGTACGGGGCTTTGGAAAAATCAGGATGGGCATCTAACACCAGATCCAATTGTTTTAAATAGTATTCGCCTTGCGTGATCTGGTTTTGTTCAATTAGCAGGCCCGCAATATTTTTTAGTGATGTACTGTACAGCTGCATGTGCTCGCTGTTTTCAAAAGAGAGTAATGCACGGTGATGTTGTTGCAAGGCCTGTTCATATAAACCAACATCACCATAGATATAGCCCATTACCATCGCGGCGCGACCAGCGAGCTGTGGCAAGTTATTGGCGTCCGCCATTTGTTGCGCCTCGACCAATACTTCGATGGCATCGAAGCCGTGACCGTTCATGTAAAGCGCATACGCTTTATCATTCAGTATTTGCGCATGCAACGCGGGGTTCGGTTGCTGCTTAACCAGATTCAGCGCAAGAGGAGCCAACTCCAATGCGACAGGCGTGTTGTTCTTGCTGTAATACGTGATGAGATCGACGAGCGTTGGCAATTGCTCGGCTTCTGGCAAATTTTTCCAGACGGCCAGTTTTTCTGCTGCGCTGCGCTCATCCAGTGCTGCCAGTACCGGCAACGCGCAGCAAAGACTGAACAGCCACACCATTAACCTCATTGCCATCATGGCTCCTTGCCAAAAGCGGGCTGATGAATGGCGAGCATGAAAATGGCCATGTGATAAAAAAGTCTGTGTGCGGAAAAAACCGACGTCATCTTGAATTGAGGTGTACGGTAAATGAGCGAGAAATCTTGCGACGAATCATCGACAAGCGAGGCGAATTAAGCCACATCCGACGTGCAGGGGTCTAGCGTGCCGATTGGTTAAGCTGAATTTGTACGCTGCTGGGTAAGATTAACGCGGATGCCAGTCCACGCGCGGCGACAACCGCGTAGGCAATAGCAACACGCGCAGCCCGTTGGCGTGACCGCCACCATAAAGAAAAAGCCGGAATTATCCCGGCTTTTTCATGCACAGCGATTTAATTTAAATGCGATTGGCCAATACCAGCAGATCAGTGATGTAAAACGTGGAGGTTGCTTCATAACCAGAGTCGCTTCCCACCATCAGCCACAGTTCGCCGCTGGCATCTGTGCTGACCACGAATCGACTGGTCTGGTTCTCGACGGTTTTGTACATCCATATCGGATCACTTTCACAATTGCTGGCAACCGTCGCTAAGTTGCCGATCACAATCGCGTCTGCACCGCCGACAGCTTGATTACCTTTATCGATATTCATTAACCAACTGTCACCGTTTTGTTGTGGTTTGGGTT
The DNA here is from genome assembly GCA_041914905.1 of Enterobacterales bacterium. Lineage (GTDB taxonomy): Bacteria > Pseudomonadota > Gammaproteobacteria > Enterobacterales > Permianibacteraceae > Permianibacter. Next base: position 5,734 of record JAYSCL010000015.1, on the reverse strand, counting down.
CGGCTCGGCTCAAGCCTATTTTTAGCGTAACTCCTTCGCCCGGCGCGCCACCTACACCAGCACAGCCTTTGCCGGCGTTGCTGGCAAACTTCAGTGAATACTTCACTTCATAACGTGCGTTGGCATCAAAACCGGTTAATTTGCGTTTCGCAAACATGAACAAATCATCAGAATGATTATTGCCACTCAATTTGTATCCCTTGCCGACAAGCGGTGACGGCAAGGTTGACCAACCTGCACTCAATTCGTAAAACGCATCCGCGCCAACGGGATAATCGGCGAATTCGGCCTGCACACGGGCATCGTCTGTCACCCATCGAAAGTGATAGTCGTAGTCGCCGGGTTGCAGATCATCGTCATCTTTTTCGACTTCACAAGCCGTCAACATCAAACAGGTTGTTGCACAAATAATCAGCGGTTTCCACATAACGAGCTCTCTTGGTGATGGAGTGCCCGCACTTTAGGGAGGAACAAACGGCAAATCTGTCGCAATTGGCTGTGACTTGTAGCCAGTTGTAATCCGGGTTACCGATAACTTTGCGCGGGTCGCTGGAGCCGGCCAAGCCAGTTCAGTAAACTTGGCCAGGTTTTGACGACCACTTTTTTGGGGACTTCTTTTGGCCGCCTGATGCCTTGTTGTCTCAGACAACCATTGAATTCAGTGCTGGTCACCTGATGACCGTGATACCGCATTCGCTTACCGGAGCAATAATGTTCAGCAAATGGTTTAAACCCCGTTGGCAACAACGTGATCCCCGCAGTCGTTTGGCCGCGATTTCCGAATTGCATTCAGATCAACCCGAAGCGCGCGAAATATTGACGCAACTGGCCAGCGATGATGATGCGGCTGTGCGTCACGCGGCGTTGCAACGATTGCCGCTGGCTACCGTTTTGTCATTGCCCACTTCCGTGGATGATTCCGTGTGGCATGACATCGTGTCGAACAAGATCCAACACGGTGAGTTGTCAGCCGATGAGTTGCTTGCATTAGCCCCCCAACTTCCACAACATCCGCTACAACAATGGTTTGTTGAATGGCATCCGAATGCTGAAGCCGTTGCCCAACACGTTACTCAGATCTTGCGCAACAAAGAACAGAACCTCGAGACGATCCTGAAATGGCTACGCAAATCACGGCATCATCAACTCGGTGCACACTTGATCAACACCATTGACGATGTGGAGCTGCTGCAAAATTTGGCGAAATCGGCCGAACAATTTGATAAGCGCAGCAATCAATTATTGCGCGATCGTCTGCGCCAATGCCGTGAAGTGGAAAAAACCAACACACAACGCCAAGAACAGATCAACAAATGGCTGCAACGCATTGAGCAGCTCGCACAAAACAGCGTTCACCCCCTGTATACGGCCGAAGTAAAGCACGTTGAACAACAATGGCTCGATCTGGCCGAACGTGATGCAATGGCCATCGCGCAATTTAATTCTGCATTGGAAAAGTGCCAGCAAAAAATTGCCAGCCTCGTGACGACGCAGTCCATTAGCGCCCCCGTTGTTGTAGAAGAAACGGCAGCAATCACTCCCGAACCGACACCGGTCCCAGCAGCGCCCCCAGCGATCGAGGAAATTCCGCCCAAAACGGATCATGCGGCGAAAGAACGCCAGCAGCAGTTCAATCGGCAATTCGATCAACTCGTCAACGAGGTCGATCAAGCATTGCAACAGCGACAACGCAAACAAGCATTTGAGCAATTGCAGTCGGTGCGCCAATTTTTGCGAAACGGCACCGAAAAAGCCTCACCGCGTCAAATCGCTACGCTGCAGCAATTGCAGTTGCGCTTGACGGAATTGGAACAATGGCAAGAATTCGCCGTGATTCCAAAGTTGGAAGCGCTGTGCGCAGCAATGCAGGCGCTGATTTCCAGCCCATTGCCACCACCAGAAAGAGCGGACGCCATTCGACAACTGCAAGATGAATGGAAATCCCTCAAATTGCCTCATGCCGAACGCGCCCAAGAACTGTGGACTCAATTTAAATCCGCGGCAGAATCGGCTTATGTCCCCTGCGCCGAGTACTTTGCGAAAGAAAAAGCCTTGCGTGCTCACAATCTCGCACAACGTATCGTGATCTGCGAATCGCTGGAAACATACGCGCAGCAAGATTGGACCAATGTCGATTGGCGCGCGGTCGATAAAGTGATCACGGTTGCTGAAAAAGAATTCTCCGAGTTTCATCCGGTTGAGCGCAGCGAAGAAAAAGCGATCAAACAGCGTTTTCACGCTGCTCTGAGCCCAATTAAAGATCGTTTATATGGCGAGTACCGTCGCGTCGAAGCGGCGAAACAAGCGTTGATCGATCAAGCCACACAGTTGGCTGGTGCCACCAATGCCATAGACGCCGCCCGCACGATGCAACAACTGCAGCAACAATGGAAAGAGGTTGGCCACGGCAAACACCATATTGACCAAAAGCAATGGAAAGCGTTTTCAACCGCCGGCGATCTCGTGTTCAATCAACGTAAACAGTTTTTTGAACAGAAACACGGTCAAGAACAAGAGGCGTTGAACAAAGCACAACAAATCGTCGACGCCATCAGCGAGTTAGTCAACCTGAGCGACGACGTTATCGGAACGACAAAACAAACATTTGCCGCGCTCAAGATCCAGTTTGATGACTTAACACTGCCTGAAAACCAGAAAGCAAAATTGCAAAAGTCGTTTCAGTCAGTAAGTCAGCAGCTACAGCGCCATATCAATGATTTGCCAAAACGCGAAGCCATACGACGCTGGCAAAAACTGGAAGAACTCGCTGCCATTTGCCAGGAGCTTGAATTAGGTGCATCAACCGAAAGAATTCAACAGCTGCAAGAAGGTTGGAACACGTTTGCAGACACCGCACTCAAGCAGAAAATGGCTTCACGATATGAAACCGCACTCGCCATCGTAAACGGCCAACTAACACTAGACCTGCAAGCTTCAACCGCTGCACGCCGAAGACTTTGCGTTCAACTTGAGGTTATGTATGGCCTTGACTCGCCAGAGGAAGACTTGGTAATTCGACGTGAACTACAACTAGAATCTCTTTCAAGAAAATTTTCCGCAGGCGCCATGACTAACGGAAATAACAATGAACTGCTTGATCAGTGGTGGCTCGTGCCAACGGCTGAGTTGTCCGTTCAAACTAGATTGTCGAACCGTGTAGCGAAAATATGTAATAGCTGAAAATTAGAACGCTTCTGAATAAATCGAATTAAATGCAGAAGTTCAGACTTGACCCGACAGATACAGCATCAAATCAGGTATCTGTCAGGCGACGTCTGAACTTCAATAGTGTACTCATCGTTCTACGTGCTGCGCTTCTTAACTTTTATATGAATGAGGCAAAACTGCGCCTTATGTACGCATTTTTTGTGAATGAAATGGCAGGCGTTAACGTCACGGTTCCGGTGCCTTGATTGTCTTGTGATGTGATATCGATGACAAATGCCCAAACGAAATCAGCTCGAATTCCCTTGATCTTGAATTAAACGATCACGAAATACACACATGCAAAGTCCCAAGAGGACCATTTATTCGGCGGGAAGTTTTGTTGAAAACGACTTCACGAGTCAATACGAACGGTGTCAATAAAAAGCTCGAGTTTGCTGTTGCGGTGCATAAAAAACCCCGTATCGGGATATTCCAATACGGGGTTCTGATTCTCATTTTCCGATCTGAGCAGAGCTTCGGTATGAGGTTATCGCCGGTTTATATTGTCTAAAGGTTTACAGTGCATTTGAACAAGTATTTGTCCGACCAAATGGACTCCCTACAGTAAGATCGGAAAAGACCCTGCCTGGGGGGGCTTGCTCTACGGCTACATCCTCCGCCAATACTTGCAACAAGAAATCTTTTATCGCAAAAGATTCCGTACCTGATACCGTTGCAGAGGCGCGAAGGCGAACTTGAACCCATGCGCCGTATTCTTTTGCATACCGCAGACTAACAATCGCGTAGCCATCTGCGTCGGTAGTAACAGAGCCAGTTGAACTACTGCTTGCACCGATACTGACTACGTTACCTGGTGTCAAAAACCCATCATTGTTACCGTTGGTGTCTTCACCGGAATCTAATCGACCATTCTGATTCAAGTCCTCGTTTTGGCACTGAACAGAAATACCTGGCACCCATGTATCGGTCCCTTCAACCCAAACGCCTTTGTTGTAAGCGAAACCATCACTTTGCGACGGTAATACTGGTACGACGGATAAATTCACAACCTGATTTGGCCGAGCATTACCATTAACATCAGTCACAAAGACCAAATATTTTTTCGTATAGCTGATGCCATCAGAATCGCTATCCAATTTGTTGCCAGTACCGATTGTTATAAATAGCGGTGATTGAGCAACAGTCAATTTCACCTGATCTGTCAGAGCGGTTCCAGAAATCGTCCCGACAATAGTTACACCATCCTGAGCGGTGGTCGCGTTGGACGTGTAAGTTGTGGTTGCCTGACCGCTAGAATCAGTGATGGCGGTGGCTGGATTGATCGTGCCGCCACTTGGATCAATGACTGTAAATGATACGGTTTGGCCTTTGACAACGTTTTGATTGGCATCGCGTAACGTCGCCGTGATCGTGCTGGTTTGGCCAGACGGTGCAACGGTTTTTGGCGCTGCATCTACCACAATAGTCGTAGGTGTAACTGCCACAAACTCAACATCCAGCGATGTTGAGTTGCCACCAGATGTCGCACTGATTACAGCTCTGCCTGCAGTGCTAGCGGCAATAGTTACAGATGCAGAACCTGCTACGGTTGTCATTGAAACGCTTGACATTCCGTTCACCGTGCCACGCGTGGTTGTGAATACAACTGTTTCTCCGCTTTGGGGTTGACCATTGTCAGTCCAATTAAGCGTAACTTGTCTGGTTTCGTTTAACGGAATATCACCTTGCGGCGCCGCTCTGGTTAACACAAAAGACAAATTTGACACAGAAATTAGATGGGTTGAAACAACCGAGTTGTTAATGGCTTCGGCCGTAATGGTGTCAGAGCCGCCGTTGCTTGCATTATAAGTGGCCGTCGCAACGCCTTGCGCATTTGTGGTAACAGTACCAGCGCTGAAACTATTGCCAACAGAGGATAATGAGGAAAGTGAAATTTCACGATTGGCGAGCCCGTTTCCATCGGCGTCTTTCAGCGTCAAGGAGAAAGATGCGGTACCACCTTGCCCCACAGCATTAGGGCCCGATATTGCCAATGTTGTTCCAGTAACAGCAACCACAATAGAATCAGTGATGGAACTTTGGCCACTGACCGTCGCGGTGACCGTAATTTGACGATTGCTCGGATCATTTGATGTTGTCAAAGACGCCTTTGATTGTCCGACACTATCGGTGATCGCCTGAGTCACAGCAATCGACCCTGAAGACGTTTGAAAGTTGACAGTAATACCTTCGATGACAACATTATTGGCATCTTTAACGATCGCTATCAGCTCAGCAGTATCAGCCCCACTCGAGCGCATTGAGCTTAGGCTGGAAATCAACTCAATAGACGCGGCCACGGGCTCTTCTGGATCAGTCGTGTCGTCATCGGCGCTATCATCACCACGACCGCCGCATCCCACCAACACCAAGCTGGAAAACATAAGCAGCAAGGCATGTTTCAAAAAGGCATTCATTTCAGTTTCCTCCGCGACGTTCCAGCTGCACGCAGACGAGCGCAGGCCGGGTCGGCTCCCGATAAAGATTGGTAAAGCCTACTGCACAAAGCACGGTTTTACAACGGCTC
>JAYSCL010000014.1:0-81762 GCA_041914905.1 Enterobacterales bacterium | reverse complement strand
GACAACTGACAACTGACAACTGACAACTGACAACTGACAACTGACAACTGACAACTGACAACTGACAACTGACAACTGACAACTGACAACTGACAACTGACAACTGACAACTGACAACTGACAACTGACAACTGACAACATGAAACCCATCTGGCCCAATCAACCGACACTCGACTTTATCGCCGCGCGCAACGCCGGCACCATGGTCGATCATCTTGGTATTCAGTTTACCGCGATCGACGAGAGCAGCTTAACCGCGACGATGCCTGTCGATCAGCGCACCAAACAACCGGCTGGCATTTTGCATGGTGGTGCCAATGTTGTGCTCGCCGAAACTTTGGGCAGTGTTGCTGGCAATCTGGTGGTGCCGACAAACAAGATGGTGGTGGGTGTCGAGATCAATGCCAATCATTTGCGCTCGGTAAAAGACGGTTTGGTTACCGGTGTCTGCACCGCATTGCATCTGGGCGGACGAACGCAGGTGTGGGAAATTAAAATTTATGACGATCAAGAAAAACTGAGTTGTGTGTCGCGATTAACTTGCGCCGTGGTTGATCGACCCAATTTGAATGCCGTTACAACAAGCACTTGATCATGTTCCATATCGTTTTGTTTCAACCAGAAATTCCGCCGAATACCGGCAACGCGATCCGTTTGTGTGCGAACACGGGTTTTCAGTTACATTTAATTGAGCCACTTGGATTTGAATTGGACGATGCCAAGTTGCGTCGTGCTGGTCTGGATTATCATGAGTGGGCCAATATCAACGTGCATAAACACTTTGAGGCATTTTTGGCGGATGTGAAGCCGATGCGTTGGTTTGCGCTATCCACGCGGGGTAAACAACGTTACGACCAAGTGAATTACCAAACCGGTGATGCCTTTGTATTTGGTCCCGAAACACGTGGTTTGCCTCAGCAAATGTTGGACAGCTTGCCGATGGAGCAGCGCATTCGTTTGCCGATGCAAGCTGGTCAACGCAGCTTGAATTTGAGCAATACGATCGCCGTGCTGGCATATGAGGCGTGGCGACAGCAGGATTTTGTGGGTGGAAATTAAAGAAAGAACAGACCGCGAATCAAAACTCGTTGTCGTCTTTCATTTCGCGGGATAACAATTCTTTGGCGGCTTGTTTGGCCGGGATTTGTTGATGCAAGATCTGATAGATTTTTTCGACAATTGGCATTTCAATGTGGCGCTTTTTCGCTAGTGCAAACACTTCAGCGGTATTGTCAAAACCTTCGACAACTTGCTGTATTTCAACTAATGCTTCTTGTGCAGTTCGACCTTGTCCCAGTAACAAACCAAAGCGACGATTGCGTGATTGGTTGTCGGTGCAGGTCAACATCAAATCGCCCAAACCAGCCATGCCATAAAACGTTTCGAGTTTGCCGCCGAGTGCAACGCCCAAGCGCGACATTTCAACGAGGCCTCGTGTGATCATTGCCGTGCGTGCGTTAGCACCAAAGCCGAGGCCATCACAAATACCGGCACCGATCGCGAGTACGTTTTTCACGGCACCACCCACTTGCACACCGATCATGTCATCACTTAAGTACACGCGGAAACGGTCGTTGTGAAAGCGTGCGGCCATATCATGGCGAAAATCCGCATCATTGGCAGCCAAGGCGATGGCTGTCGGTAAACCGGCGGCTAATTCTTTGGCAAAGCTGGGGCCCGACAACACGGCTTGGGCGACATCGTCACCAAATTCTTCTTTTACAACGTCTGACAACAATGTCTGTGCGCCGTGCTCGAATCCTTTTGTGGCCCAACATAGGCGAGGAGCAACGTTAAATAGCGGTTTTAAACTGCGCAATGTGCGGCGAAATGCATGACTGGGTACCGCGATCAAAATGTCACGGCAACCCGCAATGGCTTGGCCCAAATCAGCAGTGGCCGTCAGATTGTCTGGAAAAGAAATGCCCGGCAAATACCGGGCATTTTGGCGGGCGGTTTGCATCGCGGCCATGGTGGTCTGATCGCGGCCCCACAATCGCGTTTCATTGCCACTGCGTGCCAGATGCAAGGCCAACGCTGTGCCCCACGAACCGGCTCCGAGAACGGCGATCGGTGTGTTCACAGCGGTCATGGTTATTGCACCGTGGCGGATTCAGTGCCAGCGCCGTTTTGCTCGGCTTCTTTTTGCAACTGCATGGCGAGCAAGGCATCAAAATTGACCGGATTCAAATGCAAGGCCGGGAAGCCGCCTTGACCGATCAGGTTGGCGATGACGGCGCGTGCATACGGGAACAAAATGTTCGGTGCGTAACTCGATACGGCGTGACGAAGGTTGAAACCGTCGAGACCTGCGATCTCAAACAAACCACCTTGGTGTGCTTCGCAGATAAACGCAACGCTGTCGCCGATTTTGCATTCGACATTCACCGTCAAGACGACTTCATGAATATTGCCTTCGATAATGCGCGCTTTGCTGGTCAGTGACACCGAATATTTCGGTTCGAAATTTTGCTGAAACAGTTCTGGTAAATTGGGTGCTTCAAACGATACATCTTTTAAATAAACACGGATCAGCGTCAAACTTTGTTGGGCTTGTTCGTTTTGGTTAGTGGCTTCGGCCATGATGGATTTCCTGTAGCGTTATGAACTACTTCAAGCCTGAAGCAGTGGTTGTAATTTGCCTGCGCGATGCAAGGCGTATAAATCATCACAGCCGCCAACGGACTGGCCATTGATGAAAATTTGCGGAACGGTGCGGCGACCGCTGCGTTCCATCATTTCAGCGCGTTTGGCATCGTCGAGATCAACGCGGATCTCGTCGTAGCCGATGCTGAGCGAATCCAGCAGCTGTTTGGCGCGCACGCAATAAGGGCACACCAGCGTCGTGAACACTTCAACTTTTGCGGTCATTTCTTGCTCGTGGGTAAATTATCAGCGAGCCACGCTTGCATGCCGTTATTCAAGCGAAACAATTTGGTAAAGCCACCTTTTTGCAACAGCTTGCAGGCATTGACGGCTGTGGTACCCGAAGCACACACCACCACCAGCGGGCGTTCTTTATAACGGTCCAGATCAGCTGTGGATTGTGTCAGCTTGCTCATCGGTACATTGATGGCACCAACAATATGGCCCTTGGCAAAATCGGCCGCAGGACGAATATCGAGTACGACGGCGTCTTCGCGGTTCACCAGATCGGTCAGCTGTTGCGGCGCAATGTTTTTACCGACGCCCGGCGTCAGGCTTAACAACAACATGACACCGACCACCGCCCACAGGCCAACCATGATGGGGTGGGCATTCAAGAATTCAACAACGGTCATACCTAGACTCAGAAATGGGCAAGACAAGGGGCGGCAATGATACTGAAAACCGCCACCGCTGTGGGTGGCGGCGTTGTCAGAGGACACTAGCTGATGCGGCGGATGGTCAGGCGTGAGCCTTTGACGGCAACGATCTCGACTTCGGTACCCGCGTCGGCATCGTCACCATCGACCGGCCAGCGTGTATCGTCGATATTGACCGTGCCGCTGCCATGGCGCACCGGTTCATCGAGGCGAACGCGGCGGCCGAGCAGCGCTTGCGTGCGGTTATTCAGACCGTTATCGCCACCGTCACGGCCGTTATACCAACGCCGGCCAAACAACACGCTGATGATCGCCAGTACGGCAAAGATCACCCATTGCACCGGAATCGGCAGCGGTAACAAAAAGGTCACCACACCGGTTCCGAGCGCCGCAACGCCGAACCACAGAAACCAGATACCCGGTGTCGCCATTTCAATGGCCAAACACAACAGACCTAACGCCAACCAATACCAATACTCCATAACGTCACCTGCGTTTATTTGTTGGTCTTCAACAATTCACTGATGCCGGCAACCGCACCAATCACATTGCCGGCTTCGAGCGGCATGAGCACTAACTTTTGATTGGGGGACACGGCAATTTGACCCAATGCGTCAATGTACTTTTGGGCGACGAAATAATTGATTGCCTGCGCGTTACCTTCGGAAATGGCAACCGACACCATGCGTGTCGCATTGGCTTCGGCTTCAGCCAAACGCTCACGCGCCTCGGCTTGGCGAAATGCCGCTTCTTTTTCGCCTTCGGCTTGCAGGATCTTGCCCTGTTTTTCACCTTCGGCTTTCAGAATTTCGGATTGCCGCAAACCTTCGGCTTCGAGAATTTGCGCGCGTTTGATCCGTTCTGCTTTCATTTGCTGCGCCATCGCGTTAACCAGGTCTTGCGGTGGTTGAATATCACGCACTTCGATACGCGTAATTTTGACACCCCATGGCTGTGTCGCGGCATCAATGATCTTCAAAATAGCGGCGTTGATCTGATCACGCTTTGATAACATTTCATCCAGATCCATGCTGCCCAGGACCGTACGCAAATTAGTCATCGTCAAATTCTGCATCGCGAGTTCAAGGTGATTCACTTCGTACGTCGCCTGCGCCGGATCAATAACCTGATAAAAACAAACGGCATCAATCGTCACCGTCGCATTGTCATGCGAAATGACCTGCTGTTGTGGAATATCGAGCACTTGCTCCATCATGTTCACTTTAGCGCCGACACGCTCAATCATCGGCGTAATAAAATGCAGTCCGGGTGGCAGTGTACGCACATATTTACCAAACCGTTCGACGGTATATTGATAGCCTTGCTTGACGGATTTGACGCCGGTGAAGATCAACACCAGTGCAAAGATGACAAAAAATAAAACGACGGTTTCCATGAATTGCTCCTAGTTTAAAGCACGCGGTCGAAAGTGGGGCGAATTTTAGATTTGATTTTTGCAAGAGCATTAAGACGATTTTCCAGTGGAAACCCGGCTTCTGTAGCAATTCTAACAACATCTTGTTGAAGCGATTCGGCCAATTCCCAATTTTCGACCCAAGCGGCAGCGATGGCCTTCAATTCGATCTCTAAAAAACTGTCCTGTTTATGCTTTTCATCAAGTATTGATCTCAGGTCGAAGGACGACTCTTTGTTGTGTTGTGCATTATAAATGCCGAGTCGCAGTTGTGCTTCGCGGTGGCCATTGTTGGCGGCTTTTTCAAGCCAATAGAGTGATTTTTCTGCATCAGCAACTACACCATCGCCGTGATGTAAACGCCACGCTAATGCGAATTGTGCGTCGGCGTCATTATTTTGCGCGGCCAGTGTTAGCCAGAATATGCCCTTGCGTTCATCTTTGGCGCACTGATCGCCCGACAACAGTCGTTTAGCAACTTTGAATTGAGCGGCGCTTGAACCGTTGATTGCGCCGCTCATGTAAAGCTTATGGCGAATTTCGGTAATTTCTGCTTGCCTGCCTTGCTGATACAGCGGACCATCACTTTCATATAAACTCGCCAATTCAAATTGGGCAATGGCATCCTGTGCGATCGCGCGGCTCTTCAACTCTTCAATCCGCGCCTTAAATGCGATTGGACTTGACGAGATGACACCATCACCGCTGCCCTGCAACTTGAAATCGAGCGAAAATTTGCGCGGACGTTCTGAAAGCGTGTTGTCAGATGCAGCAAACACCCATTTTTTAAGCGCTGCTAACGTTACATCAGCAAATTGCTTTTCCATGGCTTTTGCAAATTGAGACTTTTCTTCCGTGTAGTTTGTTTGTACCGACGTGACATATATGTGCGCGGGTGTGCCGTTTTTTCCTACCAAGATGTCCGTGAACACAACAGCTTGAATACCTTTGATGGCCGCGTCGCGTGGATAACGTGGTGGCACTGTTTTGATCGGTTTAGCCGGAGTAATGTTTTCGATAGTGCAATCGGCTTCGCGAATATCTGCGACCGGTAAGAGCGCATCTGCAACGGCCGATTGTGAAAATTGTTTGGCGTAACTGGAGGCCAATTGTTGAGCTGTTGTCAACTGATCTTCAGTTAATTTTTTCTGTGCCGTTCTGACGATCAAGTCAGGTTGACCATCCTTGCTGGGTAGCAATGAGGCCCAAGCGTACGCCTCAACCCAGTTCGTTTGGGTACCTTCGCCACGAGCGTACATCGCAGCCAAATTCTTTTGTGAATCCAGATCGCCCAACTTGGCCAAGCGCTCAAATTCGGTAAATGCTGTAGCAAATTCTTTCGACTGATAAGCCTGATACGCCGTTGCATAATCCGCGAACGACGATGTGCTGAATACGCCTGCAAATGTATATGCCAAAATTGAAAATGCTGAAGTTCTAATCACCACTGTTCCCCTTAAAGACAGACCGTCGCAATGTGAAAGATGTGCTCTTCACTGTCAATACCACCTGACGCCGCCGAACAGTATCCTTACAATATCGCTACAAACCGTGTTGGGGATGGGAAATCGAGATGAGTAAAGCGCCAAAACCGATGGTGTTGATTGTGCTGGATGGTTGGGGTCATCGCGAAGCGACGGAGTCTAATGCGATTCTGGCGGCGAAGACGCCGCATTGGGACGCATTGTGGGCCAAATACCCGCACAGTCTGATTTCGGGTTCGGGTGAAGATGTTGGTTTGCCGGACGGGCAGTTTGGCAACTCAGAGGTGGGGCATATCAATTTAGGTGCTGGCCGCGTGGTTTATCAGGAACTGACACGTATCACCAAGGCCATTCGAGACGGCGATTTTTTTGACAATGCGGTCTTGTGTGCTGCCGTCGATGCGGCCGTGAAAAACGGCAAAGCGGTGCATATCATGGGATTGCTCAGTCCCGGCGGTGTGCACAGCCATGAAGATCACCTTTTCGCGGCGATCAAATTGGCCGCACAGCGTGGTGCCAAACACATTTATCTGCATGCATTTCTCGATGGCCGTGATACACCGCCGCAAAGCGCTTTGGCGAGCTTGCAACAAGCGCAGCGTATTTGCGCACAATTTCCCGGCGCACGGATCGCCACGGTTTGTGGTCGATATTTTGCGATGGATCGAGATAAACGTTGGGATCGGGTGGAGAAAGCGTTTAATTTGTTGACGCGGGGTGACAGTGACTTTGCTTTCGCTGACGCGGAGGTTGCCTTGGCGGCGGCCTATGCGCGCGGCGAAACCGATGAATTTGTGCAGGCATCACGTATTGGCGAACCGATTGCAATGCAAGACGGTGACAGTTTGTTGTTCATGAATTTTCGTGCCGATCGGGCGCGTCAAATTAGCCGTGCGTTTGTTGATGAAAAATTTGACGGCTTTGTTCGTCGCGCAACACCGCACTTGCATTTTGTGCAATTGACGCAATACGCAGCCGATATTCCGGCACCGGTGGCGTATGTATCGCAAGCATTGAACAACACATTGGGGCAATGGTTGCAAGACCATGGCAAAACGCAGTTGCGTATTGCGGAAACCGAAAAGTACGCACATGTGACGTTTTTCTTTAATGGTGGTGTCGAGCAGGTGTTCAACGGTGAAGAGCGAATCATGGTGCCGTCACCCAAAGTGGCCACTTATGATTTGCAGCCGGAAATGAGTGCCAGTGAAGTGACCGACAAAATGGTCGACGCGATCGTGCAGCAAAAATACGATGTCATCATTTGCAATTACGCGAACGCCGATATGGTGGGGCATACCGGTAATTTTGATGCTGCCGTAAAGGCGATCGAAGCGCTCGATACCTGCATTGCACGAGTTGCGGAAGCGTTGCAAAAAGTGGGTGGCGAAGCGCTGATCACAGCGGACCATGGTAATGCCGAGCAAATGCATGACAGCGAAGTGAATCAACCGCACACCCAACACACGACAGAACTAGTACCGCTGCTTTATATCGGCCGGCAAGCACGCTTTATTGTGAAAGACGGCGTGCTATCGGACATCGCGCCAACCATGCTGCATTTGATGGGAATGCCAATCCCCGCCGACATGAGTGGCCGCGTATTGTTGCAGGTGATCTGACACGATGTCGCGGCGTGGCGTTTTACGTTATCTGTTGCTGTTCGTCGTTCTGATCAGCGGTGCGGTCATGGCCGAAAAAAAGGCTGCCACCGAGCAACAGCTGTCGACGTTGCGTGAGCGGATCGCACAACTGAAACAACGCCAAACGGAACAACGTGAAAAAGAAAGCAGTGCGCGCGCGGAATTAGCGAAAGCGGAATCGGTCGCCGGCGACGCAATTCAGATCTTGCGTTCGACACGCCAACAACTGACACAGGCACGTAACCGACTGGGCAATCTTGAAGGTGAACGTCGTCGTTATCAGCAACAGCGAGACCGCGCGCAACGTGCGCTGCAAGAACAAGTGCGTGCAGCGTATTTATCCGGTCGCAATGAATATTGGAAATTGTTGCTGAGCCAACACGATCCGGCGCAGATGGGGCGTGTGCTGACGTATTACGACTATTTAAATCGGGCGCGCATTAAAGAAATGGATGAGTTGACCGATGCCGTGCGCTCACTGGCGAATGTGCAAGCCAAAATCACCTCCGAGATCAGCACACTGAACGCCTTGGTGCAAACACAAGAAAAAGAATCCAAGCGCCTTACCGCCGCCAAAGCACGTCGCGAAAAGGCCTTGCTCGCGATTCAACAAGACATTGCTGACGACCAAAAACGCTTGGCGGCGTTGCTGCAGGATGAAAGCAATTTGAGCAAAGTGCTGGAGCAAGTCGAAGAGGTCGTGCGTGAAATTAAATTGCCGAAAAATGCCGGCTTTGCGCAGCTGAAGGGCAAATTAGGGTGGCCGGCGCGCGGTGACTTGGTCCAGCGATTTGGTGATGAACGTTTTCAAGGCCGCATGCGCTGGAACGGCGTGTTGATCGGTGCCGGCGAAGGCAGCGATGTGCAGGTGATTTTCCCTGGCCGCATTGTATTTGCCGATTGGTTGCGCGGTTTCGGTTTGATGACTATTGTCGATCATGGCGGTGGTTACATGAGTTTGTATGGCCACAATCAATCGCTCGGCAAACAGGTCGGCGATTGGGTCGAGGCCGGTGAAGTGATTGCAACAGTCGGTAATTCGGGCGGGCACGGTGACAATGGTTTGTATTTCGAAATTCGCCATAAAGGCAAAGCGGTCGATCCGCGTTTGTGGTGCAAGCGTGGCTAATCTCTTTTTCCGTGTTGCCAGTGTGCTGATGATCGCAACGAGTGCATCAGCGCAAGAGGCCGCACCGGGTATATCGGCCGAATCATTACTGACGTTGCAAGAAGCGTGGACGCGTATTCAATCACAGTATGTCGAGCCGGTCAGCGAAGAACAATTGTTGCATGGCGCCCTCACCGGATTGGTGGGCGCTCTAGATCCGCATTCACAATTTCTTGATCAAAAAGCGACACAAAGCTTGCTTGAAAACACCGTGGGCGAATACGCCGGGATCGGTGTTGATGTGGCGCCCGATGACAAGTTATATCGCATCACGAAAGTCAATGCGCAAGGCCCGGCCGCGAAAGCTGGCGTACGCATTGGCGATGTATTGATCAAAGTCGACCAAACCGAATTGCAGGATCAGGGATTTGATCGCGTCATTGACTTGTTGCGCGGCGACGTCGGCAGCAAAGTGGCGATCGCGGTTACGCGTGAAGGACAAAAAAAACCACTGACGTTTGCTTTGCAACGGGCCGTGATTAAAGTCAACAGCGTCAACGCCTATTGGCTTGAAATGGGTTTAGCGTATGTGCAAGTGGAACAATTTCAATCTGATAGCGGCCAAGAAGTGGCCGACGCGATTGCGCGTTTGAGTAAACAACACAAAGCAGGCATTCAAGGTTTGGTGTTGGACCTGCGTAACAATCCGGGTGGACTCGTACCCGCCGCCGTGCAGATCAGTGATCATTTTATTCGGCAAGGCATTATTGTCAGTACGCGCAGTCGCAGTGGTGAGCAAAAAGCCGAAGCGAATGCGGACGATTTGATCAATGATGCGCCAATGGTTGTGTTGATCAATGGTAGCAGTGCGTCAGCCAGTGAAATTGTCGCCGGTGCGTTGCAAGATCATAAACGTGCCCTGCTGATCGGTGAGCGCAGTTACGGCAAAGGCTCGGTACAAACGGTCAATAAATTGAACGATGACACCGCGCTGAAATTGACAACATCGTTGTATTTTACGCCGAAAGGCCGATCAATCCAGCAAAGCGGTATCGAACCCGATATCGCGGTGCCAACGGGTACGATTGCCGCTGAGGTCAGTGACACGCGACGCGAAGAAAATTTGTCGCATGCGCTCGCCAATCAACAGCGACAAGCGAGCACACCGGCAACTCCCGTACCGCTTGATGACGCGCAATTGGCAATGGCCTTAAGTGCATTGAAAGGCATGGTGGCGACACAGCGATGAAGAGAGGGTGGTGGTGTTTGTGGTGTGCGTGCTTGATGACGGCACACGCTGACGTTCGCATTGCAATATTGATCGATGATATGGGGGATAATCGCGTCAATGGCGAGCGAGCATTAGCGCTCGATGCGCCGATCAGTTACGCCTTTTTGCCGCACACGGCGTTAGCACCGCAATTGGCCAAACAGGCCCATCAAAAAGGACGCGACGTGTTGTTGCACGCGCCGATGCAGTCGGAAGCGCATTTGCGACTGATGGGGCCGGGCGCGCTCACTAACGACATGAGTGAAACGCAGCTGCGCGAACAATTGCGCAAAAATTTCGACAGTATTCCGTTTGTGCGCGGTTTTAATAATCATATGGGGTCGGTGCTGACGCGCGATCGCCTGCGCATGCAATGGGTGATGCAAGAGGCGCGGCAACGCGGCTTGTTTTTTGTTGACAGTCGTACGATCAGTGGCTCGGTGGCACGTGATGTTGCCGCGGCTAGTCAGATCCCCAATATTGGTCGTGATGTTTTTTTAGATCACGACAATTCGATTCCGGCCATTCGCAAACAATGGCAACGCCTGCTGCACAAAGCACAAGAACGCGGGTTTGCACTCGCGATTGCTCATCCCTATCCCAATACGCTGACCGTGCTGGAACAAGAGCTGGCGCAGCTGCAAGACATCACGGTGGTACCGGTGTCAAAGCTGCTTGGATCGTCAGCCGCCGCCGCACGTGTGCCGGCATGCCAAGCCATCAGCGTCGACACATTATCGACTTGGCGCGCTTTGTTGCAGCTGAGTGACCGACTGAGTCAACGCTGTCAAAACTGATCACCATTACCAGACGACTACAATTTGCTACACGCTGAACGTGCCCCATTATTTAGACTGCGCGCGTCGCAAATTCAGTACAGGAGTGAACTCATGTGGCGGACAATTAGTGCTGTCGCTTTGGTGTTGTTTATGGGGGCGTGCGCGCCACAACAAGTGCGGGTTTCGCGGGTGCAGGTGCTGGATCTAAGTAATCAGCCGGTACATCTCGTGGATGACGCGAGTAACGTCGCGATGCTGGAGAAAGCCTTGAGCAATCGCATTCGGGCCGTGGTCAAGAAGCAACCGGAATTTCGCTACCGTTTGCAATGGCTTGACACCCCGACACCTCAAGTGTGGTTATACGACGGTTTCGGTTTCCTGGCCCAGGATGGCAAAGAGCATGAAGCGGTTTATCGTATTGATAATGCCGGCGACTTGAATCGTGTATTGCACGTTGATGTGAAAATTCAGCCGTAGTGGTAGAAGGTGAGTTGATATGAAGAAATCAGTATTGGGAACGATGGTAGCGGTTGCTTTGCTTGGCAATGCTCAAGCTGAGTCGGTGTTTTGGCAACCTGATGGCGAAGGCCAACGAGTGCAATTTGTGCTCGAACCGGATTTTCCGGTGATGAAATCAGCACAACCGGAAGCGCGTGCGCGCGCTTGGATCCAGTCGAACAGCCAACGCCTGGGAGTGGATGCGAGCCAGCTTCGTTTGCACACTGTCAAAGAAAGTTTGACGGCACAGCATTTTCATTTTCAACAAGAAGTCAACGGTATTCCCGTGTTGCAGTCGGAAGTCATTGTGTCAGTCGCTAAACGGGATGGCCGTATTATGCGGGCCTATAACACGGCGTCTTCTATTGATTTGCCGCAGCAACTCAGCAAAACCGTCGCCATTACTGAAGACCACGCGACCGATATCGCTTGGCAAGCTTTAAAAGCCAGCCGCTTAACGGCGTTGCCGATTACCGAATTAGTTTACGCACACCACGATAACGCTGTGGTATTGGCCTATCGCAGCCGCCTTACGGTGCAGCAACCGCGTGGGGCGTGGGAAGCGCTGATCAATGCGCAATCCGGTGAGGTGCTAAACATCAAACGTCGCGATACGCCCAACAAGAAAGCGCCGAACATCGATTTCGCCACATTTAAAAATGATCAGCATGGATCGTTGCAGCACGAATTGGCGGCGTTGGCCGCACAATCAACGGCGGAGCAACCTACGAAAGCGCAACACAAGGTAGTCGCCGCCGGCACCGCTAAAGTGTTTGATCCGGACCCGCGCACGACGATGAACAACGCCAGCTACGAAGACGACTCGGTGATTCCGGAGGCGGCTTATATGGCTCGCGATCTGCGCGATATTACGCTGGATGCAGGGACGTATCGCTTGACTGGTCCTTGGGTCACCGTGGCTGATTTTGATGCACCGACGACTGCACCGAGCACCACAACGGATGGCGATTGGTCGGCGTTTCGTCGTGGCAATAATGCGTTCAACGATGCCATGACGTATTTCCACCTTGATCAGAGTCAGCGTTACATCCAGTCTCTGGGTTTCACTGGCGCGACGGGCATTCAAGAACGTGCAATTCCGGTGGATACCGATGGCTCCGATGGTGACGACAATTCGTTTTTTGATCCCAATAATGACCGCTTGTCATTTGGTCACGGTGGTGTCGATGACAACGAAGACGCCGATGTGATTTTGCACGAATACGGTCACGCACTGCAGTTCAGCATCAACAATAACTGGGACGGAGGTGACACGGGTGCGATGGGCGAAGGGTTCGGCGATTACTGGGCTGGCTCTTATAGCATCAGCACTTCACCAAACGGTGCCACATTTAATCCGCACTGGATTTTCACATGGGACGGCCATAACCTGAACTGGGCTGGTCGTGTCATGAATCAAACCGGTTATCGCTACGATTCAACCCGAACTTACGGTGCGCACGCGATGGTCGGAAGCGTGTTAAGTGATGAGTTATGGTCGACACCTCTTTTTCAATCGCTTCAATCGTTGATGGCGGCGGGCCGCACACGTCAAGAAGTGGACCGTATCATTCTTGATGCGCATTTTGGTTTGGGGGCAAACGTCAAAATGCCGCAAATGGCAACGGCGATTCTGCAGTCGGCTAAAGAGCTTTATCCGTCAGGCCCGCATGAAGCGACGTTCAAAACGCAATTCACGACGATGAAAATTTTAACGGAGCCAGCACCGTCGCGTTCAAGCGGCGGCGGCGGTGGCAGTTGGCCGCTGCTGATGTTGCCCTTGCTGTTGTTGGGTTTTCTGCGTCGCCGTTGATGGTCGCGTGTGTTTAACGTGATATCCGAAAAAAGGGGCCTACCGCCCCTTTTTTCATTATGCTTTCGGCCATGAATTGTTACTGATGCCTCTTAGGAAAGTGCCGTGGATCTCACCGCCATTCGTCAGGATTACAGCAAGCAGGAATTGTCTCCTGAGCATTGTTTGGCTGATCCGATCGCGCAATTTGAATTGTGGATGCAACAAGCGCTTGCGGCCAAAGTGGCTGAGCCAACCGCGATGCATTTGGCGACCGTCGATGCACAAGGGCGACCATCGGCGCGCATCGTGCTGTTAAAAGCCGTTGAACATCGCCAATTTGTGTTTTACACCAATTACGATAGCCGCAAAGGTCAACAATTGGCGCACAACCCGGCGGTTGCGCTGACGTTTTTCTGGCCCGATCTCGAACGACAAGTCCGCATTGAAGGTGACGTTAGCAAAGTCGCCGACGACGTCAGTGATGCGTATTTTTATTCGCGGCCCTACACTTCGCGTATTGGCGCGTGGGCGTCAGCGCAAAGTCAGGCAGTGGACAGCAAAACCACATTGATGAAACGCGCGGCGGAATTGGCGCTGAAATACATCACGGATGTGCCGCGTCCTCCGTTCTGGGGGGGCTTTGCGGTGACTCCGCAGCGTATTGAATTTTGGCAAGGACGTCCGTCGCGCCTGCACGATCGCGTACTTTATCAACGGGATGACACTGCACAATGGACACGCGTGCGACTGTCACCCTGACCACGCCGTTATGGCTGTGGTTGCTGGCGCTGGCCGTGTTGCCGATGGCGGCGATCGCGCTTGCGTACAGCGTTAATTTATATCACCACAGTGTCAGCGCCTGCACACCCTTGCTGGACGGTTGCGTGTCGATTTCGCGCGCCGTGCGTTCACCGGCCGGGATCCCGTGGTTTCGTCTGTTGTTGCTACCGTGTTGCGGTTTATTGCCGTTGTCGTTTGCGGCGTTAAGTCATCGTTATTTCCCAAGGGCATGGGCGATGCGATTCAGCAGCTATGTCGCAGCGCTATTTTTGTTGTTGTATGTCAGTTTTTTGGGCACCGATGGCGAGTTCTATCAATGGCTGCGACGCCTTGGCATCGTGTTTTTCTTTGCCGGCACCGGCATGACGCAATTGCTGTGCGCGCGTCAGTTGCAACAACGGCAAAGTCATGCGGCACAGCTAGCGGTTAAACAACTGCGCTGGCTTGGTGTGGCATTGGTCGTGGTCGCGCTTTTTCATTTGGTGATCAAACATGGCTTTCCAAGCAAGGAACCGATCGAAAATGTGACGGAATGGTGGCTAGCGTTTCTGCTGTGTGTTGGTTTCGCCGTGTTGTCGCGTTGGTTATATGGCGAAAAACCGACGTGAAAAATAAAACGGATGACAGCCGCCATCCGTTTTATCGGTTGGGTGAAGTTTAACGACGTGAATATTCGGTGTGACTACCGTCGTGTGTGAGTAAGGTATAAAGCTGATCTTTCAATTGCACACGTTGCTTTTTCAAATCTTCAAAATAATGATCCGATACCGGGACACCGGTCATTTCGAGACCGTGGATCTGCTTGTTCAGGGTTTGATATTGATCGGCGCGTTGTGCGAATTGCGGGTCGTGTTGCCAGAGGTTTTCGATGCGATCAGCGTACTGCGGAAATTCATTGAGCAAATGATGGTCTTCGACATTGTACAGCGGCATTGGCAATACTCCTCCGTTGTTGAACACATGCTATAAACGTAGGCGATCCGGGGATAATGCGCAGGGCAAAACCGGACAATTGCTTAGATTGATTGGGCGCATAAAGGAGATCGACATGGCCGATCCGGTAATCGCGCAACGTGGGCCCTTGCCGGTCCGCGTCAAACGCGGTGCTTGTTATCGCTGGTGCAGCTGCGGTCGCAGTCGGACACAACCGTTCTGCGATGATTCACATGTCGGTACTGGCTTTGAGCCACTGCAGTGGACAGCTGACGAAGACGAGACCGTCATGTTCTGCGGCTGCAAGCACAGCCGTGATCAGCCCTTCTGCGATCGCAGCCATCGTCAGCTAAAGTGAGCGTGGGCCTTCTGCTAAACTGCCGCCTTAGCCCCTGCTTTGAGCATTTTTACGTGGATCAAAACGCCCTCAAACGCCAGGTCGCCGAAGCGGCGCTGGCCTATGTTGAACCCGGCCAAATCATCGGTGTTGGTACCGGCAGCACCACCAACTTTTTTATCGACCTGCTCAAAGAACGTCAAATCGACATCAAAGCCGCTGTATCGAGTTCGGAAGCGTCTTCCGCCCGTCTGCGTGGTCATGGTTTCGAGGTCATCGATCTGAATGCTGCGGGTGAAATCAATCTGTACGTCGATGGCGCCGATGAGACCGACGCCAAGCGCCATCTGATCAAAGGCGGCGGGGCTGCATTGACACGCGAGAAGATCGTCGCGCAAGCCGCTAAAACCTTTGTTTGCATCGCCGATGGCAGCAAGTTGGTGCCCCAACTCGGTAAATTCCCGCTGCCGGTTGAAGTGATCCCGATGGCGCGCTCACTGGTTGCGCGTGCCTTGGTCAAACTGGGCGGTGATCCGGTTTATCGGCAAGGCATCGTTACCGACAATGGCAACGTCATTCTCGATGTATGGCATCTGAACATCAGCGATCCGGTCGCCCTCGAGTCTGAGATCAACCAGATCCCGGGCGTGGTCTGCAATGGCTTGTTCGCGCGCCGCAAGGCCGATGTCGTGCTGCTTGCCAAGCCGGAAGGCATCATCAAGCTCTAGTTAGGTGTCGTTCAAAACAGCAAGATTGCAGGGCCGACGATCGATCAGTATGATCGCCGTCCCTTTTGGTATGCCCCTGCGGTACCCGGTTTCATGTGACGAGCTGTAATGGTTCGGGATCGGGCGGCGGCAGGAATGCGAGGTAAAAATGAAAGACGGTATTCACCCAAAATATGCAGAAATCACGGCCACCTGTTCATGCGGCAATGTGATCAAGGTCGGTTCAACCGCTGGTCGCAGCCTGAATTTGGACGTGTGCTCCGCTTGCCACCCGTTCTACACCGGCAAGCACAAAGTGGTCGATTCGGGCGGTCGTGTTGATCGTTTCCGCAAACGCTTTGGTGCTGTTCGCACCAGCAAATAATGCTGATGAATTCGATAAAAAAGGCGCAGAGATGCGCCTTTTTTATTGCGCGCACAAAAGTGATTAACTATGCAGACGTGTTCAATGTCATGCAAAAGCAAAAAAAACATTTCGGCCAACTGGTCAATCCTCGCGTGTTTTCGCAGCGTAAAGTCGCTACACTGCATACGATTTCAATTTTCCAGTCTGTTTCATTAGGTCTCTTAAATGTCTGATTTATTACGTGATGCCGCACTGGCGTATCACGAACAACCGAAGCCGGGCAAATTGGCAATTGCCTTAACCAAATCCACCGAAAATGTCCGCGATCTGTCGCTGGCGTACACCCCTGGCGTTGCTGAACCGGTGCGTGAAATTGCCAAAGATCCCGAAGCTGCGTATCGCTATACCAGCAAAGGCAATCTGGTCGCTGTCATTACCGATGGCACCGCCGTATTGGGTTTGGGCGATGTGGGCGCACTCGCCGGCAAACCGGTGATGGAAGGCAAAGCAGTTCTATTCAAAAAATTTGCCGACATTGATGTGTTCGATATCGAAATCGATGCGGAAACGCCGCAAAGTTTTATCGATACCGTTAAACGCATTTCACCGACGTTTGGTGGTATCAATCTCGAAGACATCAAAGCGCCACAATGTTTTGAAATTGAAGAAGCGTTGATCGAACAACTGAATATTCCGGTGTTCCATGACGATCAACACGGTACCGCCGTCGTCATTGCCGCCGGTTTATTGAATGCGCTTGAGATCGGTCATAAGAAAATCGAAGACGTTAAAGTGGTGTGCTTGGGTGCCGGTGCCGCTGGCATTGCATCGATGCGCTTGTTGGTTAGTATGGGCGCGCGTCGCGAAAACATTTATATGGTTGATCGCCAAGGTGTTGTGCACACCGGCCGTAAAGATCTGAACTCGTACAAATTTGCCTTTGCCAATCAAACCGACAAACGCACACTCGATGATGCGATGAAAGATGCCGATGTTTTCATTGGTGTGTCGGGTGCCAATTTGGTCAGCGCGGCAATGATCAAATCGATGGCCCCTAATCCGCTGGTGTTTGCGTTATCAAATCCTGATCCGGAAATTCGTCCAGAAGAGGCACGCGCCGCCCGCAACGATTTGATCATGGCAACCGGCCGTTCAGATTTTCCGAATCAGGTTAATAACGTACTGGGCTTTCCGTATATTTTCCGCGGTGCACTCGATGTGCGCGCACGGCGCATCAATCAGGAAATGTTGATCGCGGCGGTAAAAGCCATTGCAGCCATTGCGAAAGAACCGGCATTGCCGGAAGTGTTGGCGGCTTATCCGGACATTCAATCGTTGCAATTTGGCCCGCAATACATCATTCCGAAACCGATGGATCCGCGCTTGCGTGATCGCGTTGCGCCAGCGGTAGCAGCGGCGGCGGTTGATACGGGTGTTGCACAGTTACCGTACCCGGCCCACTATCCAAAGCGCTGATCTGTACGCAACAAAAAAAGGCCGTAATATGCGGCCTTTTTTATTGCGCGGCGGATAACGCTAACCTACAGTGTGCTAACAAAAACGTGGGCGGAGTACAGCAAATGGCGCAGGGACACACTTGGCGATTTTTTCGATCGGGCGGTTTCGATCAAGTGCAATTGGATCAAATTGCCGATTGGCAACATCTGCATGAACTGGATCCGAAGCTGTGGGCGGTTCTGAGCTGCCCGGCACAGGGGCTGGAGTTTGATGCCCGCACAATGCAGCTGCTGGACAGCGACAATGATGGGCGTATTCGTTTGCCGGAAGTGCTGACAGCGGTAACGTGGTGCACGAGTGTGCTTGCCGACGGCGCTGTGCTGTTGCAAGGCGATAGTTTGCCAATTGCAGCGATTAATCGCGATCACGAAGAAGGAAAAAAAATTGCCGAATCCGCAACGCAGTTGCTGAAAAATTTGCAGGTTACTGACGCCACACTCCGGGTTGAATTGTTTGCCGATCCGGCCAAGGTATTTCCGCCGGCACAACACAACGGTGACGGTCTGATCTCGCGGGCGTTGTGTCAAAGTGATGATGCACGTCAAACCTGGGATCTCATCGCAGCCGGCTACGGTACTCACAACGATCGGAGCGGTGAGGCCGGCATCGACGAAACGGCGATCGCACGATTCAAAGTCGATGCTGAAACGCGCCTGAACTGGTTGCAACAACAGCAAAGTACGATCCCACCGTCATTGTCGGATCATATTGATGAAGTCGTCGCGGTGTATCAGGCGGTTGCCGCAAAAGTAGATGACTATTTTTCCCGTTGTCAGTTGGCGAAATTTGATGCGCGTGCTCAGCAACTATTGTCGCCGACTGAAATGGATTGGCAAGCGATCGCCAAAAGCGATATGGACGCGGATGTGGTGGCCGCTAAATATTTCCCTCTGGCCTTGATTCACCCGATGTTGTCGTTAAGTTTTGACGCCGTGAATCCGGCGTGGGCAAGTGCTATTGCCGCGCTGCAACAACAAGTGGTGGTGCCACTGTTGGGTGTCAAAAATGCGGTGAGTTTGACGGAATGGCAGCAGATCAAAGCCACGCTGTTACCGCATTTACTCTGGCGTCAGCAGGAGCCGGAATCTGTGTTGAAAACGCTGGATGCAGCAACGCTGTCGGTTGTGTTGCGTGAGTGCGATGGCTTGCTGCAATTGGTGCAAGCCGATCTGGCTGTTGCCGAACAAGCCAATACATTGGTCGCTGTCGAGAAGCTCGTTCGCTACCAACGGTATTTACGCGTGTTGCTGCAAAATTTTGTGTCGTTGGCACAGTTCTATCATCGCGAGCAGAAAGCAATATTTCAGATCGGCGAATTGTTTATCGATGGCAAAAGCACCGAATTATGTTTGCGCGTAAACGATATTGCTAAACACGCGGCGATGGCGGGCTTGAGCGGTTGCTATTTGTTGTACTGTGATTGCACCCGGCGTGGCAGTAGCGAAAAAATGCAGATTGTCGCTGCAATGACCGGTGGCAGTGCCGGCAATATCATGACTGGACGCAACGGCGTCTTTTTTGATCGCAAAGGTCAGGACTGGGACGCGACTGTAAGCAAAATTATCGACAACCCCATCAGCGTACGTGACGCCTTTTGGACGCCGTATCGGCGTGTAGCCAAAATGATTTCCGATCAAGCGCAAAAGTTTGCCAGTGAAAAAGAAAAAGCGATGCACGAGCGATCATCGGCACAGGTAAACCAGGGTGCACAACACATTGAGAAAGCAACGACCGAAAAAGTAGAAAAGCCGGCACCGTTCGATGTGGCCAAATTCGCCGGGATATTTGCCGCGATTGGTTTGGCCATCGGTGCAATTGGTACCGCGTTGGCGGCGATCGTGTCGGGTTTTTTATCGTTACAATGGTGGCAAATGCCTTTGGCATTGGCGGGCATGTTGTTGCTGGTTTCTGGTCCGTCAATGTTGTTGGCCTACTTCAAATTGCGCCAACGCAATTTGGCTCCATTGCTGGATGCCAATGGTTGGGCCGTCAACACCAAAGCAAAAATTACGATTGCGTTTGGCGGTGCGCTTACGCATGCCGCCCATTTACCCGACGGAGCGCAACGCAGCCTGCATGATCCGTATGCCGAGAAAGATACACCGTGGATCCTGTGGGCCGTGGTAGCGGTCATCGTGTTGGTGCTGGGGATGTTGTGGCAGTACGGTTATATACAGCGATGGCTTGGTTTGTAAGTTGAAAAAAAAACCCCGCCACAGCGGGGTTTTGCATTAAGAATGATGAGTATTTAAAAAATACCGCCGTCATCGTTGCTCGGTTGCGACGGATCGCTATTATTCGTTTCGACCGTTTGACTGTCCTCTTTGGCCGGCGCTGTTTCCGTTGGCGCATGTTCGGCTAAAAACAATTCAACGATCGCATTTTTTTGCCCACCGGATGCTAATAAACCAGTTTCGGGATCGATGCGCGCCGTGACAACGCCGGGCGGCAAAATATCCGGCGCAATGGGCAAATCAGCCAGTGCGCTTTCCATAAAATATTGCCAGATCGGCAAAGCGGCTTTACCGCCGTATTCGATATTGCCAAGTGGCTTGCGGTGATCATCAAAACCTACCCACGCAGTGGCGACCAGATCGGGATGGAAACCAGAAAACCAAGCGTCGCGTGATTCGTTTGCGGTACCGGTTTTGCCACCTATATCGCCCCGCTTCAACAAGGGGGATGACGTGGATACCAGTTGTGATGTGGCCGTGCCGCGAGAGATCACATCTTTCATAATATCGCCCGTGATATACGCGATACGTGGGTCGAGTACTGGCGGCGCAACGTTTTCGGCAGGCGCGTCGCCGATCGCGCATTGGCGACAAAATTTTTGCGTTGTATTGGTAAACAATACAACGTCATGACCGTCGACAATTTTTTCAATGTAATACGGTTTTACCAAAAAACCGCCATTGGCAAATGCCGTGTAGGCACGCGCGACTTCGATCGGCGCGACTTGTATGGCTCCGCCAAGCGCCAAAGCTGGATACGGTTCCATCGTGTTGCGATCGAATCCAAAACGCGTCAGGTAATTGGTTAGGAATTCGCCGCCCATTTCGTTGAATAAACGGATCGTGATGGTGTTGGTTGATAAGGTTAAACCAACGCGCAGTCGCGTCGGGCCACGATAGCGGCCGCTGTCATTTTCGGGACGCCAGGTATCATCTTCACCATTCGCTTCGTCAATGATGGGGGCGTCGTTGATAATCGTGGCAGGCGTCATGCCCTTTTCGAGTGCGGCGGCGTAGATAAACGGTTTCAAGTTGGAGCCCGGTTGGCGTTTGGCCTGCAACACGCGATTGAATTGTGAAATGTCAAAATCCAAACCACCGACCAATGCCTGAATGGCGCCGGTATTCGGATTGATCGCAACAAAAGCTCCGGCCACATTCGGCAATTGCGCCAATTGCCATTGCTGCGAGGCATTCTGTTCAATACGAATCACGTCGCCGACGCGAACAATGTCGTTTGCGGTTTTCGGTGCTGCGGCCATCGCGTTTTCATTAATGTAACGACGCGCCCATTCCAAACCCGGCCAGCTTATCGTGATCTCGCTGCCATCTTTGCGCAGCACCGTGACGTCTTTGTCATTTACCTTCAAAACGATACCGGGCTCCAGATCAGCCAGTGCTGGTCGCCGTTGTAATTGCGCGATCACGGATTCACGATTTTCAAGTTCTTCGGCTTTGAAACGCGCTTCGGCACCGCGCCAACCGTGGCGGCTGTCGTATTCGCGCAACGCGCGTTTTAACGCCTCGTTGGCGATGCGTTGTAATTTGGCCGGTGCGCTTACGTACACTTTGATGCCTTCGGTGTAGGCGCGTTGTTCACCGTATTCCGCGACAACGTGCGCACGTGCCATTTCGGCCAAATAAGGTGCGGTGAATTCGATGCGCGGGCCGTGGTAAGTCGTGTGAACATCGGCAGCGATGGCTTGCTCGTATTGTTGCTGGTCGATGTATTTTTCGGCCAGCATCCGTTTCAGCACGTGGTTACGGCGATCCAATGCTTTGACCGGATTACTGATGGGGTTATGGGTGGATTCGCCCTTCGGGATACCAGCCAGCATCGCCATTTGGTGCAGCTCCAGCTCATTGAGCGCCCGGCCGTAGTAGGTCTGTGCCGCCGACGCGATACCATAGGCGCGATGCGAGAAATGGATCTTGTTCAGATACATTTCCATGATCTCTTGTTTGTTGAATTGTGACTCGATGCGCATAGCCAAAAAGATTTCTGTGAACTTGCGCGCCAACGTACGATCGCGAGTTAAGAAATAATTGCGCGCCACCTGCATCGTGATGGTGGATGCCCCGGCTGCATGCGAGCTGGTCAAATTCGTCACCGCAATGCGCAGCAGGCCCATCATGTCGACGCCACCGTGCTCAAAAAAGCGTTGATCCTCGACAGCAACAAAGGCGTTGACCAGCATCGGTGGCACTTCTTCATAGCGGACGGGGATACGGCGCTCATCACCGAATTCGGCGATTAATTGCTCATCAACGGTGAAGACCTGCATCGGTGTTGTCAGGCGCATGTCACGCAGTTGCGCGACATTTGGCAAATTCGGTGCTACATAAATGTACAGCCCGAGCACAATCAATGCTGGAAACAAGGCAAGCGCGAGCAGAACGAGCCCCAAGGGGCGCAAATAACGGGCGATGGACATGGCGGATCGGCTATCTAGTGCCTAAAAACTGAACGGGACACAGTATATCGGGTTCTGGGTTTCGACCGGTTCTCAAAATGGAAAAAATCTTGTGAAATCGATAGTTAGGACTATTATTTCATGTTAAAGATGATGTAATCTGCATAAACGCGCAGCCCGAAAAGGAAAAATCATGTTGGCGCAACTATTCGGGAAGAAGAAGATCCCGGTGGTGGGGCTGGATATCAGCTCAACGACAGTTAAATTGCTCGAACTCGGCCGGGTTGGTGCCCGATTCCGGGTAGAAAGCTATGCCGTCGAACCACTGCCTCCCGATGCCGTCGTTGAACGCGACATCAAAGATACCGCCGCTGTCGGCGAAGCCATCAAACGCGTCTTTGCGCGCTCGGGCACGTCCTGCAAACATGCGTCGGTTGCTGTGGCCGGTTCTGCGGTCATTACCAAAATCATTCAGCTGGATATCGGTTTGAACGAAGACGACATCGAAACTCAAATTAAGCTCGATGCCGATCAATACATCCCGTACCCCCTCGAAGAAGTTGCGCTCGATTTTGAAGTGCAGGGCGAATCCGATAAAGCCGCCGACAAAGTCGATGTGTTAGTCGCCGCGTCGCGTTCCGAAAACGTCGATACGCGTGTCGAGTCGATGGAAATTGCCGGCGTCAAGGCCAAAGTCGTTGATGTTGAATCGTTTGCGATGGAACGGGCGTTTCAGCTGATCGCCGGCCAACTCCCAAATCGCGGCGACGAACGCGTCATTGCCGTAGTCGATATTGGCGCGACCATGACATCGTTATCGGTGTTGCGCAATTTCAAAACCATTTACACGCGTGAGCAATTGTTTGGTGGCTCACAACTGACCGAAGAGATCCAGCGTCGTTACGGTTTGTCGTACGAAGAAGCCGGCATGGCCAAAAAACAAGGCGGCTTGCCCGACGATTACGAAACCGAAGTGCTGGCACCGTTCAAAGAATCGATCATTCAACAAGTCAGCCGCTCGCTGCAATTCTTCTACGCCGCCTCACAATACGGTGAAGTCGATCATATCGTGCTCGCCGGTGGTTGCGCCGCCATTGAAGGTCTTGATGAGTTGATTCAGGAACGCTTGGGCACATCAACGAGCATCGCGAACCCGTTTGCCGACATGTCGATCGCCTCCAAAGTGAATGCACAACAGTTGGCCTCGGATGCGCCTGCGTTAATGATTGCTGTTGGTTTGGGTTTGAGGAGTTTTGACTAATGGCCAAGATAAACCTCCTACCATGGCGCGAAGAAGAGCGCAAAGAACGCAAACGCCAGTTTTTCAGCTTAGTGGTGCTGTCGGCAATTTTGTCGGGTGCCGTTATGTTTGTTGTGAACCTAAGTATCCAAAATCAGGTTTCAACGCAAAACGGCCGCAACGCTTTTCTGGAAAGCGAAATCAAGGTGCTTGAAGAACAGATCAAGCAAATTGAAACGCTTGAAAAGAGCCGCGCTGATCTCGAGCAGCGTATGAAGATCATTCAGGATTTGCAGCAAAGTCGCCCGTTAATGGTTCATCTCTTCGATGAACTGCCTCGTTTGTTGCCGGATGGGTTGTATTTGACTGAGCTTTCGCGAAAAGATGCCACGTTGAGTATAAAGGGTAAGACTGAGTCGAACCCCCGGGTTGCTTCATTTATGCGGCAGATCGAAAACTCACCGTGGGTTGGGAATGCGGTTTTTGGCAATATCGTATCTGATCGCAAATCCAATGTTCCTTCAAGCGATTTCACAATGACTGCAACGCAAAAAGGGATTACACCTCCTGAGGACAAAGGCAAGGGAGGCAATCGAAAATGAAAAACGCGAATATTGACTTCTCCCAAATTAGCAAGCAGTTCCAGAATTTAGACATAAACAATATTGGAAACTGGCCGCCACTGGCTAAGTCAGCTGCAATTTTGTTCATATGCGGATTAGTAATGTTTGGGCTGTACTATGCGACTACCTCTACCGAACTTGAGGTATTGGACGCTGCGCGAGCTAGAGAGTTGACATTGCGCTCCGAGTTTGAAACGAAAGCGGCTAAAGCGAGTAATTTGTCGACGTTTACGCAGCAGATGCAACAAATGCAAGAAGCATTTAAAGATCTCCTAAGACAACTGCCGAAAACGTCAGAAGTCCCCAGCATTGTTGATGAAATTTCCTACGCAGGATCGGGCGCTGGACTACAGTTCAATAAGTTGGAGCTGCAGGCTGAACAACGAAAAGAATTTATTGTGGAAGCCCCGATCGCCGTATCAGTGAACGGTAGCTATCACCAACTTGGCGAGTTTGTTAGTAAAGTCTCTGCATTGCCACGAATTGTTACTTTGCATGACTTTGTCATTAAGTCTAACGGCAAAGATGTGGAATCTGCAGACAATCTGACGATGGAAATCATTGCAAAAACGTATCGGTATGAGTCGGCTGAAGAAAAAGCAGGGGGTGCTAAATGAAGATAAAGCACTTACTTTCTGTTTTTATCGCAGCCGCCGTGCTGGTTGGGTGCGGTGGTGATGAAAACGAGGACTTGAAGGCTTGGATACAATCAGTCAAGGCGCGGCCGCCAGGAGCTATCCCTCCGATGCCCGAATTAAAGCCGCAAGAGGAATTCCGTTATGCCGCGTCGATCGACAATATAAGAAGCCCGTTTGCTGCTTATCAATTAGGCCAAGTGGCGCAACTGACAGAAATTATTGCGGGTTGTCCTGAAGATGCTCAGCCCGATCCAAATCGTCGAAAAGAAGATTTGGAAAGATACACGCTCGAAACGCTGAAAATGGTCGGCGTCATCGGCAAAGGTGCAGCACTTGAAGCCATCGTACGTGGAAGTGCTGGTAATAACTCGGGGATTGTTTATCGAGTTAGCGTTGGAAGTCATATGGGCATCAATCACGGTCGAATTACCAGAATTACCGAAGATCGAGTTACCCTTGAAGAGCGTATTCCCGACGGCACTGGTTGCTGGATAAAGCGGGATACTTTTTTGGCCTTGGGTGATTGAGGGGCGTAGAAGGAGATGAAAATGGTTCGTTATACCCTGTCCTCAGCATTGTTTTTGGCATTTGCTGGGATTGCCTCGGCCGCCGATTTGCAATCGATGAGTTACAACGTGTTGGCTGGCGACAAAATCGAAGTCCGGTTGACGATGTCTGAGCCGGTTGCCGACGCACGTTCGTTTACCACGGACAATCCTCCTCGCATTTCACTGGATCTCAGTGGTGTCTCACCCAAGCTGGATCAGAAATCGATGCAGATTGGTGTCGGGGTTGCGCGTAGCGTTGCTGTTGCAGAAGCGCAAGGCCGTACTCGGGTAGTGGTTAATCTCGATCAGATGCTGCCCTTCACGACACGTTCTGATGGCAACGATTTTGTCATTGTATTGGGTGATAGCAGTGGTGCAGTGACAGCGGCAACTAATAATGCTGCGAAACCTAAACCGACTACCGTTGCCAAGGCAGCCAATAACGCCATCAGCAATATTGATTTCCGTCGCGGTGAAAAAGGTGAAGCACGTGTTACGTTTGCACTGGGCAGTTCCAAGACCGGTGTGGATTTGCGCCAAGAAGGTCGTACGGTAATTGCAGACTTCCTTGGTACAGGCATCAATCCAGAATTGGTTCGCCGCTTGGATGTACTGGATTTTGGTACCCCGGCTAAAGTGGTTGAAACGTCCCGCCGCGGCAGTAATGTTCAAACGCGGATCGAAACCAATGGTGAGTTTGAATACCTCGGCTATCAGACTGACAATTTGTATACGTTGGAGCTGAAGCCGTTGACGCAACAAGAAGTGGAAACGAAAAAAGCGCGCCAACCGGTTTTCGCGGGTGAGCGTTTGACGTTGACGTTCCAAGATATTCAAGTGCGCGCAGTGCTACAAATCATTGCCGAATTCCAGAACATCAATATGGTGACGTCAGACAGTGTTAGCGGTTCCATCACCTTACGTTTGCAAAATGTTCCGTGGGATCAAGCGCTCGACATCATTCTCAAAACCAAAGGTTTGGATAAACGTCAAAATGGTAATGTGATGTTGGTTGCGCCGGCTGACGAAATTGCGGCTCGTGAAAAGTTGGCGTTGGAAAATGAAAAGCAACGTGAAGAGTTAGAACCGTTGCGTTCTGAATTCATTCAAGTCAATTATGCCAAGGCATCTGAAATTGCAGCCTTAATGAAGAGTAAAGAGAACTCGCTCTTGTCGGAGCGCGGCAATGTCACCATTGATGACCGCACTAATACCTTGCTCGTCCTCGATACCGCTCGCAAAATTGATGATATCCGCGCCATGATTCGCGTATTGGACATTCCAGTTCGCCAAGTACTCATCGAATCAAGAATTGTTACAGCCACCGATGAATTCAGTCGTGAGTTGGGAGCCAAATTCGGTTTGTCTGACAAAAATTCGCAAAGTGGTTTTGCCGGTTCTTTGGACGGCGCCGTCAGTATGGCAGGCACCGGAACGGCACCGACCAGCCAACGCCTCAATTTCAACAATCCGGTCACCTCCGGCGGTGCGGGAAGAATTGGTTTTAATATTTCACGCTTGGTTGACGGTACCATTCTTGACTTGGAACTTTCTGCGCTAGAAGCAGAAAACAATGGTGAAGTGATCGCCAGTCCGCGTGTGGTGACGGCTAATCAGCGAGAGGCATTTATCGAAGACGGCGTTGAAATTCCGTACCTCCAAGCATCTTCAGCTGGTGCGACTAACGTGTCGTTCAAAAAAGCGGTACTGAGTCTGAAAGTGAAGCCGCAAATTACTCCGGATGAGCGAATCATGATGGATTTGTCAGTTACGCAAGACACGGTGGGGGAAATTTTCGCAGGCGTTCCTTCTATCAAAACGCAGGAAGTCGGCACGCAATTGCTTGTGAACAATGGCGAAACTGTTGTGCTCGGCGGTGTCTACAAGCAAATTACCGGGACAGACGTATCCAAAATCCCGCTTCTCGGCGATATCCCAGGTCTTGGCTGGTTGTTCCGCAACAAAATTGATCGCAATGAGAAGCAGGAATTGCTGATTTTCGTTACGCCCAAGATTCTGAAAGACAACACAACACGTTAAGCCTTCCGGCCGCCCGTATTGACAGCGGGCGGCCACCTCCCTACCCTTTGCGGCCTTGCTTAAACCCCTAGCGAGACTCAGCCCTTTTCCCTTTTCTTTACTCGCGTTGTTCTGCTATGAAAACCAATAAGCGCAATATCTTCCTGATCGGCCCTATGGGCGCGGGAAAAACCACCATCGGCAAACAACTGGCCCAAATGTTGAAGATGGAATTCGTTGATGCCGACCAAGAGATTGAAGAACGCGCTGGCGCTGCGATTGATTGGATATTTGAGATTGAAGGCGAAGAGGGCTTTCGCAAGCGTGAAATCAAGGTCATCGACGATTTGACTCAGCGTCAAGGCATTGTGCTGGCTACCGGCGGTGGTGCCGTGATTTCACGTGAAAACCGCAATGCGTTGGCCGGTCGTGGTTCCGTGGTTTTTCTGCAAACCTCCATCGAACAACAGGTTGAACGCACGCGCCGTGACAAACGCCGTCCCTTGCTGCAGAACGACGATCCCAAAGCCACGTTAGAGGATCTCGCACGTGCGCGTGAAGCGTTATACCTCGAAATTGCTGATTACGTGGTGTCGACCGATCGCGGATCCGTCAAAGCGGTGGCAAAAGAAATTGTCGACATGATGCAGGCGAATTGATTGCCTTCGGTGTTTGCTAAGACCGCTCGGAAAGACATGGCGTGAAAACCGTTAACGTAACCCTGGCCGAGCATCGTTATCCGATCCATATCGGTTCCGCGTTGCTGCAGGATCATGCATTTTTGCAGCGACTGATTCCCCATCCACAAATTTTTGTGATCAGCGACCGCAACGTCGCGGCGTTTTGGCTGCCGGTGCTGCGTGCCGCGTTTGCTGGACGTGACCTCGCCGAGTTTGTGGTGCCGCCAGGTGAAGAACAAAAGTCGTTGGCGAATTTTTCGACAATAATCGACACGATGGTGGCGAGCAAGCGTCGGCGCAATGGTTGTGTGATTGCGCTTGGTGGTGGTGTTGTCGGTGATTTGGCCGGTTTTGTCGCCGCCTGCTACCAGCGCGGTGTCGACATTGTGCAAATACCGACAACGTTACTGTCGCAAGTCGATTCGTCCGTTGGTGGCAAAACCGCTGTCAATCATCCGGCCGGTAAAAACCTGGTCGGTGCCTTTCATCATCCCTGCGCCGTCGTCGCCGATCTGGACACCTTAGCGACCTTGCCGGCACGTGAGCGCGTATCGGGATTTGCCGAGATCGTAAAATACGGTGTCATCCATGATGCGGCGTTTTTCGCTTGGTTATGTGCACAACAATCCGCCTTGCTGGCGGGGGATGTGACGGCGTTGACGCAGGCGATTGCGCGCAGTTGCGAGATCAAGGCCTGGGTTGTCAATCAAGATCCACGTGAGCAGGGTTTACGTGCAATCCTAAATTTTGGCCACACCTTCGCTCACGCCATTGAAACTGAACTGGGCTACGGTGTCTGGCTGCACGGCGAAGCCGTGGCGGTCGGTATGGTGCTGGCGACCAAATTGGCGGCCCTCAGTGGTCATTTGCAGCAAGTGGATTTGTTGCCGCAGCTGATAGAACTGTTGCGAGCGCTACAGCTGCCGACGGCGTTGCCGACGACTATCGATCGTGAGCGACTGTTGGCCCATATGGCACTCGATAAAAAGAACATTGCGGCGACGCCGCGATTTATCGTTCCGATCCGCTTGGGCGACGTGGCCATTGTCGACGGTATTGCGGCCGAGCATGTCTTAGCCGCAATGGCGTGAGCGCTTTCCCTTTTCTAACTGTTGTGGCATCGTGGCCGCAAACAAACTACCTATAGCGTAGGTATTCATCAGGAGCGGCCAGTACATGGCACAGCAGATGGCGTTTCATTGCGCGACGGCGGCATTGAACAAGCTCGAAGACGATATTGTTCATCAATGCCATTTTGGTCGCGCGTTGATGCTGATCTTCGGTCCGCCTGGCTGTGGTCGTACCCATCTGGCCGAGCGCCTGCGCGCACAGCTGTCACGCAGTCTGCCTACGGCGTTTGTCGAAGCTCATCCTCTGCTGTCACATGAACAATTGGATGCCGATGCCCTGACACAGCTCGGTTTGCACCAATTGGCGGCCGGGCATTTGGATCTCAAAGTGGCTGTCCAACGCGCACCGGCGGGACGGCGAGTGCTGATCATCGACAACGCCCACGATCTGCATCTGTCAATTTTGCGCACCTTGGTCACCACGGCGGCGGCTGAACGCGAACGGGAAGATCCGCGCTTACTGGTGATTCTGTTTGGTGACGACATGCTTGAAGCCGCACTCGCCGAATTTGAATTCGGTGGGCTCGGCGAAAACGATCTGCATCGCTTAACGATACCGGCCATGAGCGTCGATGATGCACAGCGAATGGCCGTCGCATGGACAGCGGCACAAGGTGTGCCTGAACT
Organism: Enterobacterales bacterium; assembly: GCA_041914905.1. Lineage (GTDB taxonomy): Bacteria > Pseudomonadota > Gammaproteobacteria > Enterobacterales > Permianibacteraceae > Permianibacter. The sequence continues at coordinate 51,671 of JAYSCL010000014.1, read as the reverse complement.
TGATAAATCCCGCGTACGTGATTTGTTTCAACGTGCGCAAGCTTTACCCGGCCCTTTTTTGGAGGCACTCGCGATGCAATACGACAATCACGAACGCGAACAGGATGAGCAATTTGAAGAGTCCTCACCCAGCCGTGATGATGCCCTGGTATCTGACGTGCGCACGCAGGACGATGAACCGGCGCGCAGCCAGTCTTGGTTAATGACACCGTTGATTGTGCTGGGCGTCTTGGTGCTTGCTTTGCTGATGTTGTATCAAGCCGAAATCAGTGCGTGGATCAGTGGCAAACCAGCCGCGAACACCGGCGCACAACATGTTGAACCACGCACAGAAATCGCCATTGCACCCGAAAACGTGCCGGTGACGAGTGAACCAGCGGTCAGTGGCGATGCCGGCATTGAAGTGATCACCTCGCAAGCGGGTAACACCACGACCGTGGAGCCGCTTCCGTCAGATCCCCAGCCCAGCATGTCCGTCGCACCGGAAGCAACAACCGGCAACGGCACGGCAGCCATCACACCGTTAAACACCGTGGCGACCACGCCAGAAAGCAAACCCGACGTAAAGTCCGAAAGCCCTGTCGTCAGCAAACCGGTGGTGAAAAAAGACGTTGAAAAAATCGACAACAAACCGAAAGCCACGGAACGCGTTGCCGATTTCAGCAGTGACGAAAACGCACTGCTGGCGATGAATGCCAAACACTATGTCGTGCAGATCATTGCGCTGTCTGATGAAAAATCCATTAAACAATTCGAAAGCCAATACGGATTGAAAAAAGCACGTTATTACCGTGCTACACGCAATGGCCGTACAATGTATTTCCTAGTGCTGCCGGAATACGCCGATCACGCGGCGGCCGAAAAAGCCCGTGACGCACTGCCCGAAGCCGTGCGCAAACAAAAACCGTGGATTAAACAACTTGGCGTCATTCAACAAGAAATACGCGCACGCGCAAAAGCACGCTGAGTTGGATCAGTTAAAATGAACCATCCCCGGCCCCCGAATGGGGGCCGATCCTTTTTTGGACGAACATTCGTCCCGCCGTGGAAGTTTTACTATGTCAGTGGTACTTAAAAACGATCGTTATCTTCGCGCCGCGTTACGCCAGCCAGTCGATTGCACGCCGGTTTGGATGATGCGCCAAGCCGGCCGTTATTTGCCCGAGTACAAAGCCACTCGTGCACAAGCCGGATCGTTTATGCAACTGTGCACAACCCCTGATCTGGCCTGCGAAGTTACATTGCAACCGCTGCGCCGTTTTGCGCTCGATGCCGCGATTCTGTTTTCCGACATTTTGACGGTGCCCGATGCGATGGGCTGTGGTTTGCAGTTTGAAACCGGTGAAGGTCCGCGTTTTGAACGTCCCGTGCGCACGGCGGCCGACGTGGCACGTTTGCCGATCCCGGATCCCGAACAAGAAACCCGCTATGTGATGGACGCCGTGCGCTTGATTCGCCGCGAACTGCAAGGCGCCGTGCCGTTGATCGGTTTCTGTGGTTCGCCGTGGACGATTGCGACCTATATGGTCGAAGGTGGTGGCTCAAAAGAGTACGCGCACATCAAGGGACTGATGTATGCCGAACCGGCCACATTGCATGCGTTGCTCGGCAAATTGACGGCCGCACTAACGGCCTACCTCACCGCACAAGTACATGCGGGAGCACAGGCGTTGATGATTTTTGATACCTGGGGCGGCGTGCTGACCCCGGCGGCGTACGAAGAGTTTTCGCTTCGGTACATGACACAAATCGTCGCGGCATTGCCACGCCAACACGATGGCCAACGAATCCCGGTCACCGTGTTCACCAAAGGCGGTGGCGCCTGGCTATCTCGCATGGCCGATACCGGTGCCGATATGCTGGGCGTCGATTGGACCACGCCACTGGCGCAAGCTCGTGCCATGGTAGGTGAGCGCTGTGCCCTGCAAGGCAACCTCGATCCCGGGGTATTGTACGGCACGCCAGAGCGTATCCGCGCTGAGGTGGCAACAATGCTGGCGAGTTTTGGACACGGCAGCGGCCATGTCGCCAACCTTGGGCACGGTATCCACCAGTTTGTGAACCCTGAAAACGCCAAGGTATTTGTCGATGCGGTACACGAACTGAGTCAACCCTATCACCGCTAAGTGGCTGGGCATTTTGGGCGAGGTCCATTAAGCTCACGCCAATAACTAGTACGAGAGTACACAATGATGACGGATATCACCGGTTTACCTTCCACGCTATTTGGCGTGTTCGAAACGCAGCGGGCGGCGTTTGCGCAGCAGATGTATCCCAGCGCCGATATCCGCCGTGAGCGTTTGACGCGTTTGCTGAAACTGTTGACCGAAAATCAATACGAGATCGCCGCCAAAATTGCGGCCGATTTCAGTTGTCGCCCTGAAACTGAAACCCGCATCATCGATGTGTTTCCATCAATCGAATCGGTGCGCGGTGCGCGCAAACATCTGGCCAAATGGATGAAGCCAAGCAAGCATCGTGTGTCGCTGTGGTTTCAACCGGCGAAAGCCCGCACGGTTTACCAACCGCTGGGTGTCGTCGGTATCATCGTGCCGTGGAACTATCCGCTGTTTTTAGCCGTAGGACCGCTCGCCGGTGCACTCGCGGCCGGCAATCGCGCCATGATCAAAATGAGCGAATTCACGCCGCAATTCAGTGAATACTTTGCGATGCTGATCGCCAAATATTTTTCAGCCGATGAAGTGGCTGTGATCACGGGCGACGCGTCAGTGGCTCAACAATTTACTGCTTTGCCATTTGATCATTTGCTGTTTACCGGTTCGACCGCTGTCGGCAAACAGGTGATGCGCGCCGCTGCCGAGAATTTAACACCGGTGACGCTAGAACTCGGTGGCAAATCGCCGACGATTATTGGTAGTGATGCGATCAACAAAAGCAATATCGCGAGTTTGTTGGTCGGCAAATTGATCAACGCCGGCCAAACCTGTGTTGCGCCCGATTACGGCTTGATCCCGATCGGCACCGAAAGTCAGTTTGTGCAAGCCTGCCAAGATGGCGCGCGTCGTTTGTATCCGCAGGGCAGCCAAAAAGATTACAGCGCGATCATCAACGATCGCCAATTGCAACGTTTGCAAGCCTTGCTCAGTGACGCCGAAAGCAAAGGTGCGCGCGTGATCAAATTGTGGGAGCAAGACGATAGCGAGCGCTTTATGGTGCCGCGTATCATCGTCAATTGCACCGAAGACATGCGTGTCATGCAAGAAGAAATCTTTGGTCCGATCCTGCCGATTATGTCGTACCGTGCACTGCCGGACGCGATCGCGTTTATCAATGCGCGACCACGTCCGTTAGCGTTGTATTATTATGGCGATCATCCCGGTGATATCGATCGCATTTTGCATGAAACTCATGCTGGCGGTGTCTGTATCAACGCAACTGTGCTGCATGTCGGTCAAGAAAATTTGCCGTTTGGTGGCGTGGGTGCCAGTGGTATGGGTGCGTACCACGGTGAAAGCGGATTTCGCACCTTCTCAAAAGCCAAAGGTGTTTATGTGCATTCGCGTTTATCAACCGTGCCGTTCATTCACCCACCGTATTCCGCGTTCACCAAGTTACTCTTAAAAGTGATGATACGGCGCTAAAACGATGGCGACACGGCGACAATTTATTTTCAACACCGTAGCCGCTGCCGCCGCCGTAACGGGGCTAACGTATGTGATCGTGCCGACCGATAACGTCAGCGACAACGCAGAAACAGCACACTTTCTGACGGCGCACGATCAGCTGATTGTCGCTGCATTTCTGCCGGTGTTGCTGGCCGGTTATCTCGACAAAGCCGCTTTGGCTGCCAATTGGCAAGCAACGCTATTGCACAATGTTGATCAGGCCATCGCGCTACAACGTCCCGGTGTGCAAGCTGAATTGCGCCAACTATTTGATCTGCTCGCATTTAAATTATCTCGCGTCGCGCTAACTCAGTCGGCAACGAATTGGAACGACATGCCAGCGCACACGGTTGATCAGATGTTGTTGGCCTGGCGCAACAACGCACTTGATCTGTTGCAAACAGCGTATTCCGGTTTACACGATCTGGTGATCGCGGCGTACTTTGTCGAACCTTCGTCGTGGCCCAACATTGGTTATGAACCGCCACCGGCGTTACGTGGATCATGAGCGAACCTTTTTATCTCGGCTTTGATGCCGATCGTTATCCCTCCGATTGGCAACATATCGATGGCGAAACGTTAACTGTACCGCTCACACTGGAAGCCGATGTTGTCATTATCGGCAGCGGTGCTGGCGCGGGCATTACGGCCGAAATTCTGGCGGATGCTGGCTTAAGTTTGATCCTTGTCGAAGAGGGTCCGCTGCGTACCGCCAAAGATTTTAAAATGCGCGAAGCGCAAGCCTATGCCGATCTCTATCAAGAAAGTGCCGCACGCAAAACCAAAGACAAAGCGATCAACATTCTGCAAGGTCGTAGCGTCGGTGGTTCAACTACGGTGAACTGGACCGCGAGTTTTCGCACACCAGAACAAACACTTGGGTTTTGGCAACAACAGTACGGTGTGCGCGATCATCAACGTACCGATCTCGATCCGTATTTTGATCGTGTTGGCGCGCGTTTGGGTATTGAACCGTGGTCTGTTCCTCCCAATCCCAATAATCAATTGTTAGCGGACGGTTGCAGCAAGCTGGGCTGGGAACACCGCGTGATCGCGCGCAATGTGCGTCATTGTGCCAACCTCGGTTATTGCGGCACCGGCTGTCCGATGAACGCAAAGCAATCGATGTTAACAACAACGATCCCGTACGCACTCAGCAAAGGTGCGCGATTATTATCGCGTTGCCGGGTCGAACGTTTGGTTGCCGACGGTGATCGCATTGTGTTTGCCGAAGCCAAAGCGCGCGATGCGTTTGGCCAAGCGCGTGATGTGTCGGTGGCGTTGCGCGCACAGCATTTTGTGCTCGCGGCCGGTGCCATTGGTTCACCAGCGGTGTTATTGCGTTCCCAACTCAAACACGCGCATCCGGCGATAGGACGACGCACGTTTTTGCACCCGGTCGCGGTGTCGATGGCGCTGTTTGAACAAGACGTTCATGCTTGGAATGGTGCTCCACAAAGTATTTATTCCGATCATTTTTTGTTTCAACACGGCGTCGACGGCGAAGCTGGATTCAAATTGGAAGTGCCGCCGATCCATCCGGTTTTGGGCGCCGTGCAATTGCAAATGCACGGTGAGGCGCATCAAAAACTGATGCGGCAATTACCGCATCTGCAAGCCACACTGGCGTTACTGCGCGATGGCTTTAACGAAGACAGTCAAGGCGGCACCGTGGCGCTGGATCAATGGCGTGATCCGGTGCTCGATTACCCGATCAGCGATTTTATTTGGCGCGGCTTAAAAGACGCGTTATTAAAAATGGCCGAATTACAATTTGCGGCCGGTGCAAGGCAAGTGTTGCCGCTGCACAAAGATGCTGTGTTCACCAACAGTTGGGTCGAAGCACGCGAAGCCATCAAACAATTACCGATGAAAGCCTTGCGCATGCAAGTGGTCAGCGCCCATGTGATGGGCGGCTGCGCGATGGGTGAAAATGATCAGCATTGTGTCACCGACAGCTGGGGCCGCTTGCGCGGTTACAAAAACGTCAGTGTGCACGATGGCTCCTTATTTCCGACCAGTCTCGGTGTTAATCCGCAGTTGACGATCTATGGTTTGATATGGCGATTGGCTGAACGATTGGCATCGCGGCTGAAATAAAGTACAGCCATTTATTTGAAAAAAGAAATGCTCAGTACTGAGCACAATCTAAGCAACCTTATTGGGAGCTTGAATGCCGGTTTGTTGGTTTCAATTATCTGAACACTTACTACGAAGAAAATCTAAAAACAAGTCGTCTTCCACATTGAAAAGATCAAAGCCAATGCGATCAAAACCGTCTGAACCCGGTGCTGAAATTTTGCCCTCGTTCGAATGTGTAGCTGAAAATTCGTTTTGAAGGATATAGATAAGTTGATTGAATCGGAGATCCGGATGTTGCTCCCAAATTTCTTTTATTAGACTGAGCATTTCGTTGATGCGCGTGTAAGTTCTCATTTACTTTTGATCACTAATTCCAGATAACACTAATCAGGCTTCTGCCTCATCCTCAAACCGCAAGCCAATTCCCAACGTTTCCGTGCGCATCACGCGCATCAGCAAAACAGGTGGCTCTTCACCGCAACCCAAATTACCGTGCAAGCGCACGCGCACAATACCGCCAATCGGAAATTGCACGACGCCGTCGGTGACCAAAAAACAGCCGGTGTCGGAAATATTGCGTGTGTTCAAAATGACACTGCTGCCGTCGTCGCGGTAAACCTCGACCTTAAACGCGACCGGCAAGCGCTCGGCACGTGGCGTTAAACCATCATCTTTGCGAAATTTGAACACGGCGGGCACCGATACGTCAGTGGTCAACAGCTTTGGTATGATCTTGTAGCCCTTACCCCCTGACAACGCAAGGTCTGCGATGAGCAAAAGCGTCATTTACCCCGGCACGTTTGACCCCTTAACGAATGGACACACCGATCTGGTCGAACGCGCCTCGCGCTTGTTTGAGCATGTTGTTGTCGCGGTCGCTGCACACACCAGCAAAAAAACGCTGTTCACGACACAAGAGCGTGTCGATATGGCCAAAACCGTGCTCAGCGGTTTTAACAATATTGAAGTTGTCGGCTTTGAAGGGCTGCTGGCCGATTTTGCTCGTGCCCGCGGTGCGTCAGCGTTTATTCGGGGTTTGCGCGCGGTGTCCGATTTTGAATACGAATTTCAGCTCGCCAATATGAATCGCCGTTTGGCGCCCGAAGTTGAAAGCATTTTCCTGACACCTTCCGAACACTTGTCTTTTATTTCATCGACCTTGGTACGTGAAGTCGGTTTGCTCGGTGGCGATGTGTCACCGTTTGTGCATCCGGTGGTCGCCGCCGCACTCAAAGCCAAAGCCGCCCAACGTTAACGGATATTGTCATGAGTCTGAAAATCACTGACGAATGCATCAACTGTGATGTTTGTGAACCGGAATGCCCCAACAATGCGATTTCACAAGGTCCGGAAATTTATATTATCGATCCCGATAAATGCACCGAATGTGTCGGCCATTTTGATGAACCACAATGCGTGCAAGTGTGCCCGGTCGAGTGTATTCCGTTGGGTCTGGAAGAATCGCGTGAGGTGTTGGAGGCGCGATATGAAAAATTGACTGGCAAAAAAATTCAATAATACATTCAACACAAAGCACACAAAGTTATACGAAGATCACGACGTTTTTAGTGCAGCTGGTCAATTCGAACTTCGCCACATGGGGTTTAACGGCGTCGCAAATCGCGAAAAAAATTTTGGCTTTTCTTCGTGCCCTTAGTGGACGTAGTCCCTTGATCACCTCATCCATGAGGTTCACTCGCAAGGCGGGGCAACTCGACAAAAGTGTTCCAAACACATTTGTCAGGTTGAATTTTTCATCTGAGCTTGAACTACAGTTGATATATCTTTGATCAAATAAACGTCGTAAATTCTTCCAGTGATTTTTTGCTGATCACCGGTACCTGGCAGTTGGCGGCCGGTAAACCGGCGACAACGATCATTTCGGCACGTTCGGAATCAGGGCGACCAAGAATCTTATTCAGAAAGCCCATCGGTGACGGGGTGTGGGTCAACGTGGCTAAACCGGCATTGTGCAGAGCAGCGATCAGCATCCCAGCGGCGATGCCGACGGATTCGGGTACATAATAGTGTTTGTGTTTGTGGCCATCGCTGTCGAAGTGCCATTTTTGACTGTAAACAACGATCAAATACGGCGCGATTTCCAGAAAAGGCTTTTGCCAATCGGTACCGAGCGGTGCCAGATCGGCTAACCATTCTTCTGTTGCACGCTCGTTGTAAAACAATTTTTCTTCTTCTTCAGCGGCGTGGCGAATTTGCTTTTTGATATCGGCGTTGGTGACCACAACAAAATGCCAGGGTTGCAAATTGGCGCCGCTGGGTGCGCTGCCGGCGGCCCATAAACATTGCTCGATGACATCGCGTTCGATGGGTGTATCTGCAAATTCACGAACGGTGCGACGCGCGCGCAGCAAACTGGCAAAATGGTGTGCCTGTTGCAGACGTTGCTGATGATCGTATTGTGGTAATTCCGGTAGCGGATGAAAGCGCGCCGTTTGCATAATGTTTTTCCCCAGTCCAAGTGTGAGCGAGCAAAGTAGCAATGAATTTTGTCAAAGACAATCCGACCAATTTTGCTGATTGGCTGCGCGAAATGCCATTTACGCTGACGTTGGGCTCCGGTTTTTTTGGCTTTTTCGCGCATTGTGGTGTGCTGCGCACTTTATTAGATAATGATCTACAGCCGGCTCGATTAACCGGTGCCAGTTCAGGCGCATTGATTGCGAGTTGTTATGCCGCTGGCTTATCGATTAACGCGATAGAAGACATTCTTTTTTCGATGAAGCGCGAAGAGTTTTGGGATCCGGGTGTGGGTTGGGGGTTGTTGAAGGGCGAAAAATTTCGACAACAACTGCGCCAAAGTCTACCGACCGATCGCTTTGAGCAATGCCGGTATTCATTGCGCTTATCCGTTTACAATCAAAAAACACGACAAACAGAAGTGTGGGACAGCGGCGATTTGGTTGACGCCATTTACGCCAGTTGCGCTTTACCGATTTTATTTCAACCTCTGCAACGTGAAGGAGTGCGCTACCTGGATGGCGGCATCAAAGATCGTCCGGCGTTGCAAGGCGTTGGTGATGGTGAACGAGTCTTAATTCATCATCTGGCATCCAAATCACCGTGGCGTCGTGCCGATGATCCCGATTTAATTCCGCCGCAAAAGTCCAATGGCACCACGTTGGTGCTGGATGATTTGACGCGCACCAGCCCGTTCAAATTACACACAGGTCGCCAAGCATACGAGGAAGCGCGTGCGACTACTCAGGCGCTATTAAGCAGTATCTGGCAACCACTGATGCGCAGGTCGGTTTTGGTACGCGAAATATAGTCATCGAATCGCATCGCGCTATCGAGTAAATAATTCACAAAATTCCTGCGCATATTCACCGCAGCCAGGCCTGTCATTGTTCGCTAGTGTGAAGTTGTGACAAATCATTTCGAATAAGGAGGGTCACATGCGTCAAGTGATTGCGTTATGCGGTGGTGTCTTGGCGACGTTCTGGCTGTTGGTATTTATGGCATCACTCGTTGTGATGAATCCGATTGGGGCGCCCCAAAAAGCGCCCACCGTTTTTGATAACAATGTACCGCTTAAATATCAGGAGCCGGTTAAAAAAATCCGTCCCACGTTGCCAAAACGGCAGGAAGATACCAAGCCAACTCCACCAACTGGTATTGGCCCATTGCCAACAGAAACTGGGACGGGTTTGTCGCTGCCACCGGGCACGCATATGCTGCCGCCCGATTGGCACGTTAATCCCGGTGAAACTAAAAACTGGACACCGCCAGCGACGATTTCGGAGCAACAAGCAGGTGCTACCGCTGGCGCAACACCAGTGGCGCAAATACCGCCGCAGTTTCCTCGTGAGTTGGCACAACAAGGTGTTGAAGGTTGGGTGAAGTTGCGTTTTATGATCAACGAAAAAGGTGAGCCGTTTAATGTGATGGTGATCGATGCCAAGCCGAAAAACGTTTTTAATCAGGCGGCAGTGAACGCCATCAAAAAATGGCGTTATCGCCCGGCAGTCAACGATGGTGTGGCCGTGATATCAGCTGCGCAGGAAATCGTGCTCGATTTTAAACTGGAAAATAATTGAGTTCAGTTGTCGATTTGCCAGTTACCAGTTTTGAGTGTTCAAAACTGGCAACTGGCAACTGGCAACTGGCAACTGATAACTGACAACTGACAACTGACAACTGACAACTGACAACTGACAACTGACAACTGACTCAACTCAACGCCGATCAATTTTCCTTGCCAACAAAATCGCTGTCGTCGTTTGCTTAACGCCATCAATGGCCCCAATTTCATCCAGTACTTCGTCCAAGCGTTGCGTCGATTCAGCGCGTAGCAGCGCCATATAATCCCAGATACCACTGACGGCTGATAACTCTTCTATCTCCGGCAATTTTGATAACCGTTTGATAATGGCGGGACCGGCTTTTGGTTCTACGCTTAAGGCGCAGTAGGCGCGCAAAGCCTGATCACTTAATGGCGCGGCGGTGCGGATGCCATAGCCACTGATCACACCGGTTTTTTCGAGGCGGGCGATGCGCGCGACAACGGTCGTGCGGGCCACCCCCAGCTTCTTGGCCAGTACCGTGGTGGCTTCACGGGCATTGGCTTGTAGCAATGTGAGCAGGTGGCGGTCGAGTTCATCCAAATCGGTCATCGTCGTTTTGTATCGAATGTTCGTCAATATGACAAATGTAGCGCATATTTCGTCAGCTTGTCCTGTTCATTCTGACGACGATCATCGCCAGACTTCGCGCCGTTAAAGACAAATGCCTGTTCGGAGGGTAGACCCATGGCAGCCAATGATTTCAAACGTGTTTTAGTACTGGGCGGCGGCAAGATCGGTATTGCGATCACCGCAATGTTGTCGTCGACCGGCGAATACCAAGTGACCGTTGGCGATATGCGCCCGGTGAACTTTGATTTCCCGAACATGAAAAGCCGTATTGTGGATGCCAGCGATGACAAATCGTTGGATGCCGCAATGGCCGAAGCCGATGTTGTTCTGAATGCTTTGCCATTCTTCGCCGCCAAAAAAGTGGCCTCCGCCGCTGCGCGTAACAAAGTGCATTACTTCGATTTGACCGAAGACGTTGCCGCGACCAACGCCATCAAAGAAATCGGCAAAAATGCTGAAACCGCGCTGATGCCACAATGTGGTTTGGCCCCGGGCTTTATCGGTATTGCCGGTTATGATTTGTCGAAAAAGTTCGACAAGTTGCAAGACGTTAAAATGCGCGTGGGTGCGTTGACGCGTTACCCGACCAACACGTTGAAATACAATTTAACGTGGTCGACTGACGGCCTGATCAACGAATACTGCGAACCTTGTGATGCCATCGTTAATGGCGAATTCATGAAGGTGCAGCCGCTGGAAGGTCTCGAAACACTGTTGATCGACGGCGACGAGTACGAAGCGTTCAATACGTCGGGCGGCCTTGGCACCTTGTGCGAAACCTTGGAAGGCAAAGTTCGTAATCTCGATTACAAAACCATGCGTTTCCCCGGTCATAACAAGATCCTGCGTTTGTTGATTAACGATCTGCGCATGATCGACAAGCGCGACACACTGAAAGAAATTTTTGAACACGCGATGCCGTACACGGCGCAGGACATGGTCGTTGTGTTTGTCAGCGTCACCGGCTGGAAAGATGGCAAATACCAGCAACAAACCTTCGCAACCCGCATTTTCCCGAAAGTCATCGCTGGCCTGAACATGACCGCGATTCAATTAACCACCGCAGCCGGCATCGTCACTGCGATGGAACTGATGAAAGACGGCAAGTTGCCGCGCAAAGGTTTTGTGCCGCAAGAATTGGTCAGCCTCGATGACTTCCTGGCTAACCGTTGGGGCAGCGCTTACAAAGCGTAATCGCCCAAGTCGTTTCTCTCGAGCGCAGTACGGCAGGCGACCTGAAAAGGTCGCCTAGCCGATTTTTCGACTGTAATAGTTGAAATCCGAGGTCTGTCCAGATAGAGTCTGGCGCCGGTCAAAATGTGAGCAACGGAGTCTTTTGATGTCGAACGTGCAGTCCCTGATCAGTGTTTGTGTTGGTGCCGAACGTGCCCAATGGTTGTTCAATCGCTTGAACGTTGACGCAAACCTTGTACGTGACGATGCCCAGCACGTCAGCCGCGCCGAAATCGCGCAAGCGCTGAATATGGTGCTGTTCGCCGATTTGCTTGATCGTGTGCCAGAAGGCGCAGCATACGTTGCCGATGTTGAGCAACTGCAACAAAAAATCACGTTTGATCATGGCGCGCTGCGCACCGTCGATGCCGATTGTGGCGACTTGCCTCGCGGCTATTCCGCGTTCGCTCGCATTCTTGAACCGATGGGTTTTTTCATTAATGGCATGTACCCATTGCCGCGTTTGAAAATGACCGGTCGCGCCTTTGCGCATGCCGATCACCCAGAAATGATTGCGCAATTCTTTGTATCCGAACTGCATGTCAGCGAATTTTCGCCGATGTTCCGCAACGCGGTAGCCCGTGTCGTTGGTGAATCACGCGACCCGTTAACAGCTGAAAGCAAACGATTGCTGAAAAAATTGTCCGCCCAAAAATACCTCAGCTTGATCGAAGCGATGCAATTGCTGCCCAACGTCATTGACTGTTTTGGTGTGCAACATAACGCCGTTGCGCGCGAAGATTACGAAATTTTGTTAAAGGAATCGGCCGAGATGGCGTGGATCAGCACCGAAGGCGCGGCGTATAACCACGTGACCGATCGTGTCGCCGATGTTTTCCAGTTGACCGAAGAACAAAAAGCCAAAGGCCGCAGCATTAAACCGGCGGTCGAAGTGTCGGCCAATGGCCGTGTCCGTCAGACTGCGTTCAAAGCCGCACAAGTGGAACGTGTCATGCGCAATGCCGACGGTAGCGAGTCAATCTATATCGTGCCGGGTTCGTTCTACGAATTTATTACACGCGATCGATTTGTAGACGCCAATGGCGTTGAACAATTGGATCTGACATTTGATTCCAGCAACGCCACCGGCATTTTTAAAATGACCGATGCGGGTGTCGCGAAAGCGGCGTAAGCGTGTGCAAAAAAATTGAAAAACAAAAGGCCGGTTTTCCCGGCCTTTTGTTTTTCGCAAACTCAGTGGTAAAGGATAAATTTAACACGAACCACTCACATCCGAGTTAAACCGGTATTTGTAGTTTTAGTTAATCGTGATGCTACGGATGTTGATCATCAATCCAGCGAATACGGATCCATCTTCACATCGGAGACATTATGTCCCACCATCGTGATATAGCCGTTATAACGTTGCTCACCGGTGGTGAAAAATTGAAAACGATACAGACGCGCTAAACGCAATTGGCCACGGTTGTCGCGGATAAATTTGAGGGCAACACGTTCGACGGTATCGTCAATCAGTTTTACGCCAAATTGCTGACAGCTGCGGCGTGCTTGTGCGTAGGCATTTTGACGGGCGCGCATGCTGGTCCACCAAAACCAGAAGACAAGGCCAAGCAGAATCAATAACAGCAATTTACGCACAGTGACGCCTTAGGGGCTGGTCTGCGCGGCTTGTACATTTCTTAAGCAGGCGCGTGAACCACGTGATAGGAGCGCGCTATCATTGCGATCAGTTTGGCTTTTTTCAAGGTGGGTAGGAGCGGTGGTGAACACCGCTCATTATGCGTTGTTATTCAAATGTACCGACCGATACCTTCGTAACCCCAGCGGACTTGATGCGATCGACAACACGGACAAGATCGTCGGTGCTGGCATTGACGTTGGCTTGCAGCACGACTTGCGTCACCTCAGCTTGACTGCGTTGTTGTTCAATCCATGCAGGAATTGCGCGCTGATCCAGTGCACGACCATCAGCAACAAGGCTGCCGTCGGCATGCAAGGTCAGCAGCGGTGCGGCGCTTGCGTGGGGGATTGAGGGGGCCGCGGTGGGGCGCGCAAAAGACAGACTCGATTCTTTAACAAACGATGACGTGACGATAAAAAAGATCAGCATGATAAACACAACGTCGAGCATCGAGGTCATGTCCACTTCCGCTTCAGCCGTATTGGTGCGACGAAAACGCATAATGATTGCCTCCTGAAAAAGTTCTGCGATGGTGCTTATGCATTTTCAAGATAGGAGGTTCGTAACCACTTTTCTGTAAATTATTGCCAAATAAAAAAGGCGCCGATGAGCGCCTTTTTTGCTACAACAAACGATTAATTAATTGCTGTCTTTTTCGTAAGTACCAACCGATACCTTATCCACACCAGCTTCTTTGATAGCATTGACTACTTGTACCAGAGTGTCGGTGGCTGACGCGGTGTGCGCTTGCAGAATCACGGACACTTCGCCATTTTCGGCCAAGTTCTTTTCGACATGGGCGCGCACAGCTCGCACGTCGACTTCGCGTTTGTCGATGATGACCTGATCATTGCTGTTAATCGAAATCAGCACGTTGGCTTTTTGTTTCGATTGCTGCGTCGCTGCGTTTTTGCCAGACGGACGTTGAATTTCAAGGCCAGATTCTTTCACGAATGACGTCGTCACGATGAAGAAAATCAACATAATGAAGGTGACGTCGAGCATGGGGGTCAAGTCGACTTCGGCTTCTTCGGCTGCAGCGGAATGTTTTCTCATGGTGGGACTCTTAGCAAACAGTGAAACGCCCTGCCACCCTCATGGCCGGGTCAGGCGGCAGACTATACCGGAGCGCAAGTGTCCGATCCAGCGATCTGCCGGCGGCAAAATTACCGTTGTTTTGCCAATACGTGCGTGGGTGCGATCGCGAAATAAGGTCCGACAAGCTCGGTTTAACGAAGATTGAGTTCGAAAATGGTTTCATCTCGAACGCTGCCATCACTGTGATAGCGACGTTCCGCAATAAACGCGTGTTGTGCACCCACAGCAACAACATTGCTGCTCACCGTGCCATAACCCGGTGACACTATAAAACAGGGGGACAACCAGCGTTCCTTCACAAGGCCAATACCGGTATCCGGTAATTCATCATCGGTAGCGATAGCGCGGTCACTCAGCGCTTGCAGCCAAGACAGATTCGGATTCTCACCACTCGCCAGCAGCATCGCAAACTTTGCTTTGGCACGCTGAACCTTGGGCCACGGGCTATCCAAATCGGCATTAGACAAGCCATAGATACCTGGAGACAAACAGCGACCATTGAAGCGATTGCTGTCAAACCGCAGCTGCCAACCTTCTTGATTTCGCGACCCGGTTAACAGATTGAAACCGCTATAATCGCGCGCCGCCGTGGCCGGTTCAGGTAAGCGGCCTGACGGGCAATTCAGATAGGTAGTAACCAATTCACCGCGTGAGCGGGTACTTACTTGCGGCGGTCTTGACGAACATTAGTCAATGCGGCGAAGCGGCCAGCCTCATGCAGGCCCAGCCAGCTGCCACCAGCGTGTTCATCGCGCCCGGCAATAAAACCTTGCGGCCAGCGCTGCAACGGCGACGCCGCACGCTGATGAAACTCATCACGGTTAGCGAGCACGATCAGCTCATAAACCGGGTGCACGCGATAAGCCAAAACAACGAGACACATACGCCGTGATGATGATGGGATTGGGATGGGCAGTGTACCTGCTGATGGGGGCCGTCGCGGGATTCTTAGCCGGGCTGCTTGGTGTTGGCGGCGGCCTCGTGTTGGTGCCGGTGTTGCTGATCGTGCTGCCGGGTTCAGGTGTCGCGCCGGATGTGGTTATGCACACCGCGCTCGGTACCAGTTTGGCGGCGATCGTGTTGACCTCTCTGTCCTCGTTGCGGGCCCATCAAGCGCGCGGCGCGATTCAGTGGTCCAGTGTCTGGAAGTTGGCGCCCACTCTCGCACTAGGTTCAGTCTTGGCGGGCAGTGTTGCGGCGCAGTTCAAATCGTCGGTGCTCACAATGGTGTTTGCATTGTTTGCGCTGTTGCTCGCCATTCGTTTGTGGCGTGCGGCCCATCAGTCCAGTGCGGCGCATGAAGCGAGCACCACAGTATTCGCTATTGCCGGTGCGGTCATCGGTGTTGTATCCGGTCTGGTTGGCATTGGCGGCGGCTCATTAACGGTGCCGCTGTTGCTGCGTTACGGCAGACCGATGGCGCAGGCGGTGGCGACATCGGCTGCTTGTGGCTTTCCGATCGCGGTGTTTGGTAGCGCGGGTTATGTGTTGGCGGGGTGGCACCATGTCATGCCGGAAGGCAGCAGCGGTTTTGTTTATTGGCCAGCCGTACTGTCGTTGACGGCCGCTTCATGGTTTACTGCGCCGGTCGGTGCGCGGTTCGCGCACCGCTGGCCGCCGGCGCGTTTGAAACGTGTGTTTGCGCTGTTTTTATTTATCGTTGCCAGCAAACTGATTTTTGATCTGATCACACAATAAGAGTTCTTATGGATTTTCCTCAAATCGATCCCGTTATTTTTTCGATCGGTCCCATCGCGCTGCGTTGGTATGGCCTGATGTATTTGCTGGGTTTTGCGGTGGCGTATTGGCTAGGTACGCGACGCGCGAAACTGGCCGGTTCACCGTTTACCGCTGAGCAATACAGCGATCTGTTGTTCAACGGCTTTTTGGGGGTCGTGATCGGCGGTCGCATCGGTTATGTGTTCTTCTATCAGTTCGGCGAATTTCTGCAGGATCCGATTTATTTATTTCGCATCTGGGAAGGCGGCATGAGTTTTCATGGCGGCCTGCTTGGTGTGTTGGCCGCGTTTTATCTGACCGCGCGCAAATTGAAACTGAATTTCTTTACCGTGTCAGATTTTGTCGCGCCGATGGTGCCGCCAGGATTGTTTTTTGGCCGCATCGGTAATTTTATTAACGCCGAATTGTGGGGGCGTGAAGCCGGTCCCGATGTACCTTGGGCGATGCGTTTTCATACCGACGCACAACACTTATTGCGTCATCCTTCGCAGCTCTATGAAGCGCTGCTGGAAGGTCTATTGTTGTTCATCATCCTCTACTGGTTTTCGGCTAAATCCCGGCCTCGTATGGCCGTAAGCGGTGTTTTTGCCTTGGGTTACGGTGCTTTTCGCTTTATCGTGGAATATTTTCGCGAACCCGATGCGCACCTTGGCTTGCAGGCTCTCGGCTTGTCGCGTGGGCAATGGCTGTGTATGCCGCTGATTGCAATGGGTGTAATTTTCTTGATCGCCGCGTATCGTCGCAAAGCGGAATAATCGCGCGCTTTTTTTAACCTGAAGGTGTGGTGCCGGCACTGCACCAACTGCGGAACTGAACCATGAAACAATACCTTGATCTGCTGCGCCATGTTTATCAAAACGGCGCCCAAAAAAGTGATCGCACCGGGACCGGAACACGCAGTGTGTTTGGCGCTCAAATGCGATTTGATTTGCGTGAAGGATTTCCGCTGGTCACGACAAAAAAACTGCATTTGCGTTCGATCATTCATGAACTGTTGTGGTTTCTGAAAGGTGACACCAACACACAATATCTGCGCGATAACGGTGTGACCATTTGGGACGAATGGGCCGATGACAACGGCAATTTGGGACCGGTTTACGGCTATCAATGGCGTTCGTGGCCAACGGCCGATGGACATCATATCGACCAGGTCGCCCAGGTCGTGGCGGACATCAAGCGCAACCCCGATTCGCGCCGTCTAATTGTCAGTGCTTGGAATGTTGGTGAGCTTGATAAAATGGCCTTGCAGCCTTGCCATGCACTGTTTCAGTTTTATGTCGCCAATGGGGCGCTAAGCTGCCAGCTTTATCAGCGCTCGGCCGACATCTTTTTGGGTGTGCCTTTTAATATTGCATCCTATGCTTTACTGACGCATATGGTCGCGCAACAGTGTGATTTGCAAGTGGGTGATTTTGTCTGGACCGGTGGCGATGTCCATTTGTACAGCAATCATGTGGAGCAGGCGCAAACGCAGTTGGCGCGCGTGCCATTACCCGCCCCACGTTTGCACATCAAACGACGTCCGGCCGATTTGTTCAGTTACCAGTTCGATGATTTCGAGATTCAGGATTATCAAAGCCATCCGGCGATTAAAGCTCCGGTGGCGGTCTGATTCGATGCGCTGGCTGCACGCGCTGTTGCTCAGTATTGTCAGCAGCGCGGTGATCGCAGAGCAATGGGATTACTATGCCCCGACAACGTCGGCGACACCTTACGAATCACTTCTGCACAGCGAGAACGATGCCGAACGTTTGTACGCAACGGTAAGACTTGTTGATTACTATCGCTCATCCAAACCAACTTTAGCCCTGCAATTGGTCACGCAAGGCTTGGAGCTTTCCACGCTGGCCGAAAACCGCGGAGCACAAAGCTTATTGCTGTGTTACGGCGCTTGGGCGTCGTCGGTCATCGGCGATACCAATAATGCACTGCAACGATTGGAACGCGGCCTTGTCATCGCGCGTGAACACAAAGAAGAACACGCGCTTGCGCGCTGCTACAACACCGAAGGCCTGCTCGCGATACGCATTGGCGATTACACCGAAGCGCTCGATCATTTTGCCAAATCACTGCAAATTGAAAATCAAATTGGTGACGATCACCATGCCGGTATTGCAAACAGTAATATCGGATTTACCAACGGTTACTTGGCGCGTTATGACGAAGCATTGACGTACTACGATCGCGCCATTGCAATCGCCGAGCGCACGCAAGATTCGACATTGCTGATGATTGCACGCGATCATAAAGCCAATACGTTGCTTGATATGAAGCGCTATCAAGAAGCGTTGTTGCTGGCGCAAAAAAATTACGAGATGCCGGAAGTTAAAAAGCAGGCCGTCCGTTTGGCGGGTAGTTTGCACAATATGGGCAGCGCTTACGCTTACCTTGGTCAGTTCGAGCAAGCTGAACGCCATTTAAATCAATCATTGGCACTGCGCCGTGATATCGGTGATTTGGTGACGTTGAATGAAACGCAGCGCGCCTTGGCGATTTTGTATTGGTTAGAGCATCGTTATGCCGATGCTGAACATGCGTTCGATGCGGTCATCGCCGATGCTAAGAAGCTGGGTAACGCCAGAGTGATTCGAGACTGTATCAGTGCAAAAATGGACATGTATGTGGCGCTGAAGCAATACGAAAAAGCCATAGCACTCAACAAAGAATATGTGTTGGCCGAAAGCAGTTTATCGAGTCAACGAGCCAGCTACCGTTTAGCACAGATGCAAGTTCGCATCAAAGAAAGTGAAAATGAACGTCATATCGCTGTTCTGACGCGCGAAAATGAAATTCAGCGTTTGCGTGTTGAAAACCAACGCCAAATCTTGTGGGCGGTATTGGCTGGATTTTTGTTTTTTGTCAGTATTGCTTTCTTTTTGTGGTGGCGCGTGCGGCAACGTCGTTTGGCGGCCGAAGCGGCGGTGATCGCGCGCAGCCAACATTTGGCGCAAATGAGTCATGAGATCCGCACGCCGATGACGGCTATTATGGGCGTTGCCGAACTCTTGCATGACACCCCGTTAAACGGAGAGCAACGCGAACTGATCAACACCATTCGCTTTAGCAGTGAATCACTGTTGGCACTGGTCAATGACATTTTGGATTTGTCGAAAATCGATGCCGGCAAATTTCATTTGGCACAGCAGCCGTTTGACTTGCAGCAAACATTGGAGAATGCCGCTGATCTATTTGCGTTTACTGTTGAACGCAAGCATTTGCAGTTGACGGTGTTTATGCCACTGTCAGCACCGACGCAGTTTGTCGGTGATGAACACCGCTTACGCCAGATCCTGGTAAATTTGATTAGCAATGCGATCAAATTTACCGACAAGGGTCGCGTCGCGGTGAGTGCATCGGTGCAGGTCAATGCACAGCAGGCGTTGATCACCATCGCGGTACAAGACACCGGCATTGGTGTGTCCGAAGCGCAGATCCAACAATTGTTTGAACCATTTGAACAGGCCGATCAACGTCAGGAAGTGCGTGTGCGCGGCAGCGGATTGGGGCTGGCGATCAGTCGTCAATTGGCGCGTTTAATGGGCGGTGATATTCAGGCACAAAGTGTGTTGGGGGCCGGCAGCACGTTCAGTCTATCGGTCAGTTTGCCGCTGGCTGAATCCGTTGCGACACCAACCAATATGGGCGTGGCATTTGAGCGCGTTTTGTTGTTTGGTTTCGCCGATGGTTATCGCGAATGGCTCGAGCAGTTTTGCAAAGAGCTATCGTTACCCTGCCTTGTGTGCGATATGACCGGCTTGTTGAATCACCAATTGTCAGCCAACGATGCGGTATTGTTGGCATGGACCGATTTCAATTCCGCGATGCTGCTTGCGGTAATCAATGAGTGTCGTCAACGCGGTGCACGCGTTGCCGTGTTGGCCGGACCGGCCGCACGTGCGCACCGCGATGCATTGCAAACGGGTGAAATTGAATTTTTAGGTCTGCCGCCGCGTCGCAGTCAATTGCAACCGTTTTTGCAACATCATCACAGCAAAGTCAATGCCGAGGTCGTCACCGCGAGCGAAGCACCTGCCCGTGTTACACGTCGACGTGCGTTGATTGTCGATGACAACGAAGTCAATCGCAAAGTCGCTGCCAAATTATTGACCAAACTGGATTTTGAGTCGGTGGCGGTAGACGGTGGTCTGGCGGCATTAAGTGCGTTGGAGCGGCAACGATTCGACGTCATTTTAATGGATTGCCAAATGCCGGAAATGGATGGTTATGAAACGACGCGCCGCATTCGCGAATGGGAATCGGAGATCGGATTCCATCATTTGATTATTGCCGTGACCGCGAATGCGTTAAAAGGTGATCGCGAAAAGTGTTTAGCGTCTGGCATGGATGATTACATTGCGAAGCCAGTCAAACTCGATACCATCGAAGTGGTGTTGTCACGTCATTTCAGCGCCGTGTAACGTCAATCGGAATGCGATTTTCTTGCAAAGAAGAATCGCAGCAAATCCATTCTAGTGTGTTGCGTCACCGCACAGCGCGAAAAATTCGCTTGACAGGCCACGCGCCAACTTTTGAAATGCGGACCGGAAAACTTGAGAGGCGCATTGCCCAGATAGCATGACCGACGGTGTCAGTACCGAATGACGTCATGCAACGGGGAGCAATGCCGAAGATCGTGTGGTGCTGACACCGACACGTTTTGGTTACTGAGGCTGAATCCTCAGGACTGTCGCTAACAATCCCCTTGTTTGCGAAGTGCTCATGTGGAATCACTGTGGTTGATGTCGCCAATAACATCGATCGCATTTCTGCGCACCCTCTCTCCTTTTCATCGTTTTATTATCGAATAGGAGACTTTCATGCCCGCTTCACTTCGTGCCGCCCGTGCTCAGCGTTTATGGACGGCGATGATCACCCCTCTGCACAGTAACGGCGACATCGATTTTGATTCGCTCAGCGATCTGCTTGCCCTGCAGCAACGCGCTGGTAACGGTGTCGTTATTCTGGGATCGACCGGCGAAGGCGCCAACTTAAGCCATGACGAGCGCAAACGCATTGTGCAATTTGTGTGTGAAAACACGGTCGATTTACCGTTGATGGTGGGGGTTGGCGGTCTCGAATTTCAGGCGCAACGCGAATGGCTGCGCTTCTGCGAAACCATGCCGCTTGATGCTTATTTGATGGTGACGCCGATTTACGCAAAGCCGGGTGCCGAGGGGCAGCGGCGTTGGTTTGAAGCGCTAATGGATGATGTGTCGCGTCCTTGCATGTTGTACAACGTACCGTCGCGTGCCGGTGTTGCGCTGCACGCGCAAGCGCTGCGCTATGTGCAACATCATCGCAACATATGGGCAGTCAAAGAAGCCAGCGGCGATCCGCTTCGTTTTGCCCAATGGCAAACCGAATTCCCTCAGATTGCTTGGTATTCCGGTGATGACGCCTTGATCGGGCAACATGCCAAAAGTGGCGCATATGGATTGGTGTCGGTAGCGTCCAACATTTGGCCCGATGCTGTGCAGCAATTGTTGCAACGATGTCTGAACGCTGACAGTGTCGCTGCCGAATTAATGAAGGTGATCGCCGATCCGTTGTTTATCGCTGCCAATCCCATTCCGGCCAAAGCCTTGATGCACCATTTGCATTTGATCGGCAGTGGTGAGGTGCGTTTGCCTTTATCATCTGCCGATCTGCCGTCGCTCACGCCGTTGATACAAGCCGATCAAGCCGTGCAACGATTTTTTCAAACAGCGGCCGTTGCCTAAACTGTTTGCATCCGTCACAAAAGCGCGGCAGTCACAAAAAGGTATCGGGCGATACCTTTTTTTACCGCAAGAAAGTGCTGCATTCACGCTACCGTTCACCTGAGCGAGAACAATTCCGCTACCAAAGCGAAGTAAGCGCTCAACCACGCGTACGGTGGGTTGGTGACGTTGTTGACATCCCGTGATCGCAGGGCATTTTTCAGCTATCGTGCGTAATAGCAGCGTGCCGCTGCTCTCTTACAAACGGAGATAAACAATGAAACTACTCAAAATCAGTTTGTTGGTCGCGATGTCGGTTGCCATCGTTGGTCCTGTGTCATCCGCGACCGTTGTGATCAATGGTCGACCGATCGTATCGGCGGCAGAAAATGATACCAACGCCGTGTGTGGTCGTTGGAAGAAAAAATGTGTGAACGGTACGTGCACGATTGTTTGTCTACCGCAATAAACCCATTGACGGTAATCGGCAAGCCGTAAGAAAACCGACGAGATAGTCGGTTTTCTTTTTGCTGGAGATCGCCGCAAAAAACTTGAACGACGATCAATGCGGAGATTTCAATTGCGGTAACGCGCGAAAAAAAACGTCTTATCCGACGTTGAAACTTATCCAGGCGAAAAATAAAGCGCACCAATCTTAATAGGTTCGCCCTATTGTGTTCGCTATTGATACTGAGCCAACCAGCGTGCCAATTCGTTTGCTGGCACAACACCCGCGATTCGAGCTACTTCGATACCATTCTTAAATAACACCAAACTGGGCACACTGCGAATCTGATATTGCGACGACACCGTCGGTGCCTTATCGACATCAACCTTGACGAAATGAATATGCGGTAACTGAGCGGCAGATTGGGCAAAGTACGGCGCCATACTGCGGCAAGGACCGCACCATGTTGCCCAGAAATCGACAAGAACGGGCTGCTGCGCTTTTGCCAAAATGGTCGCAAAGGACGCTTCATTGAGTGATATCGGATGGACAGGAAGAATTTCGTGCTGACATTTGCCGCACTTTGCTGTTTCGTTCAAACGCGCACGTGGCAGACGATTGAATGCCGTGCATTGCGGGCACAGCACATGCACTGCTTCACTCATTGAGAACACTCCAAATGTTAGACAGTCAATCCGTCAGTGTGTGGCAACGCGACGATCGTGTTGCCACATACTGACGGTCGATTGGTGTGATTCAGCAACCCGGTTGTACGCCGAATTTTTGCAGAATCTTTTCCATCAAACACCATTTTGTCACGCCGCTTTGCATCAAATTGACGCCAACGAAAGCGGTAAACCAAAACCAGTTGGGGCTAACCCAAATACCCAACGCCAACGACAACAATACAAACAAGCCCGCGACCAAGCGCACAATTTGCCAAGATTTCATCAGCATTACTCCTCTCCACGTATGACACTTTTTCATCTATTACAGATGGCGACGGTGATACACCGCAAAATAAAGCAGCGGGATAACGAACAAGGTCAGCACCGTTGATACCATGATGCCGAAAATCAATGAAATCGCGAGGCCATTGAAGATCGGGTCATCGAGAATAAAAAAGGCGCCCATCATCGCAGCAACTGCTGTTAACAAAATCGGTTGTGCGCGTGTAGCGGCCGAATTAATGATGGCGGTTTTAAACGCCACGCCGTCTGCGACCTGTAACTTGATGAAGTCAACCAACAAAATTGAATTGCGCACGATGATGCCAGCTAACGCGATCATCCCGATCATTGATGTGGCGGTGAATTGTGCACCGAGCAAAGCATGACCCGGCATCACACCAATGATGGTCAGTGGGATCGGTGCCATAATAATCAGCGGTGTTACGTATGAACCAAACTGCGCAACAACCAGCAAATAAATCAAAATCAAACCGACTGCATAAGCGGCACCCATATCACGAAACGTTTCGTACGTGATCTGCCATTCACCATCCCATTTAATCGCGTAGCTGCGATACGGATCGCTCGGTGCCGTGATAAAAAATTCATTGAGTTTGCCGCCATCCGGTGCTGTGATGCTTTCGATCGCGGCGCGCATCGCGAACATGCCGTACAACGGTGAATCGTTGTCACCGGATTTGTCACCGATCACATAGATCACGGGTAGACCATCTTTGTGATACAACGTTTGTTCGCGCACGCCGGATTGCACCGTGACCAGTTCGCGCAACGGCGTTAGACCTCCGCTGGCGTTGCGCAGTGGCAAATTCAGCAGCGCCTGCACATCACCACTGTGTGCGGCGGGCAGACGCACATGCAACCCCGCCGGATATTTGCTTTCGTCGTGCAAGTAACTCACGGTTTTACCGCTTAAGGCGGTGTGAATTGCGTCATTGATCTGAGACACGGCGATACCGCGTTGCGCCGCTTTTTGTTGATCGATAACAATATGTTGCCGTGGCGCGGCATCGAGTGTCGAATCATCGCGATCGACAATGCCGTTGGTTTGATCAAACACCGCGCGCACCTGTTTGGCGACGATCAGCCGACCGTCATCGCTAGGGCCATACACTTCCGCCACAATCGGCGACAACACGGGGGGCCCCGGTGGCACTTCGACGACTTTGACATCGGCGTTGTAGGCTTTGGCAATCGCAACAATTGCGGGACGAATACGTGAGGCGATCAGATGACTTTGATCGTCGCGATGATGTTTATCGACGAGATTCACTTGAATGTCGCCCATGTCCGCCGCGCGGCGCAAATAATACTGCCGCACCAAACCATTAAAATTGATCGGTGCCGAGCTACCGGCATACGCCTGATAGGATTTCACTTCAGGCACCGTTTGCAAATAATCGCCGATGTCATGCAGTAACGCGGCAGTATTTTCAAGCGCAGAACCAGTGGGCATATCGACAACAATTTGCACTTCACTCTTGTTGTCAAACGGCAACATTTTCAACACAACGGCACCCAAGATCGGCAACGCCATTGAAATCGCTATCGTGGTCGCCACGATAAGACCCAAGCCAGCGCGCCGACGTTTACCGTGTTGCTCATCCAGAAACGGTGTGAAGAAACGTTGAAAGCCGTCGTGCAATTTTTTCGTCAGCATGGATTCCTGATGCGCGCTGTGTTTCATCCACAGGCGCGCGAGCCACGGCGTAACAACAAAGGCTATGGCCAGTGACAACAACATGCCCATCGAACTGTTGATGGGGATTGGTGCCATATAGGGCCCCATTAGACCACTGACAAACGCCATCGGCAGCAATGCAGCGATCACGGTAAATGTGGCTAAAATGGTTGGGCCGCCCACTTCGTCAACGGCAGCGGGAATAATGTCTTTTAATGATTTGTGCGGATATAAGGCCTGATGTCGATGAATGTTCTCGACAACAACGATCGCATCATCAACCAGAATGCCAATTGAAAAAATCAGCGCAAACAGGCTGACACGGTTCAACGTAAAACCGTAAGCCCAAGAGGCAAACAGTGTTGCCATCAAGGTCAATACCACGGCGAGGCCAACAATGGCCGCTTCGCGTCTGCCCAATGTTAAAAACACCAATGCCACTACCGACAATGTCGCGAACATCAATTTCTGGATGAGCTTCTGTGCTTTCTCATTGGCGGTTTCGCCGTAATTGCGACTGACTTCGATTTCGACATGATCCGGCACAATGGTATTGTGCAATTCATCGACGCGCTGAATAACTGCATTGGCGACATCGATCGCATTTTGTCCCGGTTTTTTGGTGATGCTCAGTGTTAATGCCGGAAACTCCTCGGCTTCACCTTTGATGCCGTGCCAAACATAACTTTCCGCCGGCAAGGGACCGTCACTCACGGTAGCGACATCGCGCAAATAAATTGGCTGACCATTGCGCACACCGATAACGAGATCGGCCACCTCCTCGGTGTTGCGCAAGAATTGTCCGGCTTGTACCTGAATGCGTTGATTGACGTTGATCGTTTCGCTGTGCGGAAATGCGGCATTGGCGGCGCGCAAAGGATTTTCGATATCACTTAACGTGATGCCTTGCGTTTGCATCCGCGTGGGATCCATCGCGATGTAAATGGCGCGAGTTGGTGCGCCAATTGTGCTGACTTCACGTGTGCCTTCAACGCGTTTGATTTCCGCTTCCATACTGTGTGCGACGCGGGCCAATTCGTGGGCGCCGGCGGTGTGATCGCGCGTAAACAAGGTCAACGTGACGATCGGCACATCATCAATGCCTTTGGGTTTGACCACCGGTTCGAGGACACCCAGTCCGCTCGGCAACCAATCGCGGTTGCTGTGCACCGTGTCGTATAAACGCACGAGTGCCGTTTCGCGTGTGACACCGACTTCAAATTGCACGGTGATGATTGCCATGCCGGCTTGCGACACCGAATAAACGTGATCGACATCGCTGATCTGAGACAGCACTTGTTCGGCCGGGATCGCAACCATTTGTTCAACGTTTTTGGCGCTGGCACCCGGAAATGGGATCATCACATTCGCCATCGTCACGTTGATCTGCGGCTCTTCTTCGCGCGGTGTGACCATCATCGCGAATAAGCCCAACAGAAATGCCAGCAAGGCCAATAGCGGTGTCAGCTGTGCGCTTTGAAAATACTGCGCAATACGACCTGAAATACCCAGAGACTGATTCATGATCGTACCTTAAGGTTGGCGTAACGCTTCGGCCGCATTCAACACAATTGTCTCGCCGGCTTTTAAGCCCGCCAAGATCTCGATATTGTCGCCAAAGGTTTGACCGATGCGCACTTGGCGCAACGCAGCTTTGTTGTTTTTCCACACATAAACGCCGTCGACTTCGCTGCGTTTGATGACCGCGCTGCGTGGGATCAGCAAGCGATTGGCGGCTTGTGAAATCGGCAGCGCAACATGAGCAAAACTGCCGGGTGTCAACGCTTTGTTATCGTGATCAACGACGATGCGCACAATGGCGCTTTGTGCCTGCGCATCGACGGTTGGCAATACCTGGATCTGTTTGCTGGTCAATGTTAATTGCTGTTGCGGTAATTCGATCACGGCTTTTTCTTGCGTGCGCAATTGTTTGAGTACACTGGCCGCGACACTGACACTGATGCGATACGCAGTCGGCTCGTAGATTTCAAACAGCGGAGCACCCGGCATCGCCAGTCCACCGACTTCGGTAAACACTTTGGCGATCACACCGTCGTAAGGCGCTGTGATAATGTGCCACGCGTTTTGACTTTGGGCCGCGTTGGCTTGCGCCAAACTCGCGCGCACTTGGGCTTGTGTTGCTTCAAACTGCGTTTGCGCACGCTCAAATCCGGCTTTTGATAAATAGTTGTCAGCATACAACTGCTTGGCGCGTTCAAAATCGGCTTGTGCTGCGGTGAGTTGAGCTTGTGCCGCTTGTGCTTGCGCACGCGCCGCATCAGTTTGTGCTTGTGCGGTTTGCGCTTCGATGCGGGCGATGATCTCGCCCTTTTTGATGCGGGCACCTTCGCGCTTCAGGATCTGTTCGACTCGACCGGCCACTTGCACGGCCACCGTCGAGGTTTTCACCGCTTCGACGACACCATCGGTGTGATAGAACGGATCGGCCTGCGCCGTTGGAACCGTGAACGTTACCGTTTCAGCGACGCCGCTTGTGGCAACGAAAGCTAATAAAATCAATAAATTACGAGACATAGACTAACTCCCGAAAGGGGGCTGGCTGTGGCCAGCAAGTTCAATATGAGAAAAGTCTAATATAAGCTTTGCTATATTAGCAATAGCTAATGTATAGTTTCTTCAACGCGTCAAGGGCGGGGCCGACGGGGCACGAGTATGGCTGAAATCGATTTAAGCGCAATGCAATCGCAGGCGCATTTGGCGGCGGCATTATTGAAGACGTTGGCAAACGAACATCGCTTGCTGATCTTGTGCTTGCTCAGTGAAGGCGAGCTGTCGGTCAGTCAGATCAATGAACGCGTTTCGTTAACGCAATCAGCGTTGTCTCAGCATTTGGCGGTTTTGCGCGATCAAGCGTTGGTCGTTACGCGCCGCGAAGCGCAAACCATTTTTTATTCGCTGCAAAGCGGTGTCGCACAACAAATTATTGGTGTGTTGCACGATCATTTTTGTTGCACGCCAAAGGCCTAAGATGATCAACAAAAAAGTTACCATTGTCGGTGCGGGTATGGGGGCAATCGCCGCCATTCGCGCGCTGCGCCAACATGATTCACAATGCCAGATCGAAGTCATCGCGCCGTCGCTCCAGTTCACTTATAACGCCAGTTTGATTTGGGTTCCAACCGGGCGCCGACAATTGGACGATCTGCGCGTTAATTTGTCGCGTTTTATGCGCCGTCATCGGGTGATGGTTGTAAATGCCAGTGTCACGGCGATTAAAAATGGTGGTCGACGGGTTGAGCACACTTCTGGTGCCAGCGATAACGATGCATTAATTATTGCGGCTGGCGCGCGGACCATCAAAAAATTGCAGGGTATCGAATGTGCCTATATGGCCTGTAGCGACGCTGACAAATTGCGTGAACTGCAGAATAAATTGGCGACTATGACAGGCGGCAACATCGCGTTTGGTTTCGCCGGCAACCCCAATGAAGCAACGGCGATGCGGGGCGGCCCCATTTTTGAACTGTTGTTCGGTGTCGATGCCTGGCTGCGTGAACAAGGCCGTCGAGATCGATTTCAATTGCATTTTTTCAGCCCAGCCGCTGAACCAGGCAAACGCTTGGGTGGACAGGCATTGCAACACATTTTTGCGCAAATGCAGCAACGCGGGATCAGCACGGTATTGGGGCAAAAGCTGCAGCAATTTACCGACACCTCTGTACAAACCGAGCAGCAGGCGATCGCCGCCGATATCATCGTGTTTCAACCTGGTTTGACCGGTCCTGATTTTGCCGCCAACAGCGAATTGCCGTTGACGGCCGGCGGTTTTATTCGCGCCAATGATGCTTGTTGTATTGATGGTTTGGACGGTAGTTTTGTTATCGGTGATGCCGGTGTGTACGGCGACAGTGACTGGTATCCAAAGCAAGGCCATATGGCGGATTTGCATGGTCGTGTTGCCGCCGCCAACGTGCTGGCGTACTGGCAAGGTGAAACGGGTGTGCAACGCGTCGCACCGGAGTTGTTGTGCATTATCGATATGCACAACGATGCCATATTGGTGAAGCGTCGTGGCGATACGGCACAAGCAATTCATCGTCGCTATTATCATTGGGCCAAAATAGCGTTCGAAAAATATTATCTATGGCAACTGCGTTTAGGCAGGTAAGGAGAAATCATGTGGCGTACAGTTTTAGCACTGAGCTTGCTAGCGTTTATGGCGCAAGCTGATGTTACGATCAATGGTCACAACACCGCGATTGCGGCCGCCAATGTGGCGCAGATCCATGACAAGCTGATCACGGCGGCGCAACCCAGTGCAGACGATTTGACAACGTTGGCCAAAGCCGGTGTCGCCGTGGTGATCGATCTGCGTGGCACACAGGAAGAGCGCGGTTTTAATGAAGCGGCGATCAGCCAGCAATTGGGGGTTAAGTACATCAATTTGCCGATTGCAGGTGGCGAAGATGTCACCTTTGAAAATGCACAAAAACTCGATCAGATCCTACAACAGCACAAAGACAGCTCGGTTCTGTTGCACTGTGCCTCCAGCAATCGAGTTGGTGCATTGATGGCGTTGCGCGCCAAACAACACGGTGCCAGCAATGACGAAGCGTTAGCAGCTGGACGTGCAGCGGGCATGAAATCGTTGGAAGCCCGAGTACAAAGCTTGTTCATGAAAGAATAGGTTCATGAAAAAATAGGCATATAAAAGCCAACTGACGGCTCGCTATAATAGCGACCGTTTTTAGCCTTGCGAGCCCGACATGTCCGCCGAAAAAACCACAAAGCACTCCGATCAAAAACCACCGCTGCGACCACGCTTGTGTTTGATCGCGGCGATGGCCGCGAATCGGGTGATTGGTGGTGACAACAAAATGCTGTGGTATTTGCCGGCTGACATGAAACATTTCAAACAGCTGACAATGGGTAAACCGATTCTGATGGGGCGCAAAACATTCGAATCGTTGGGCAGCAAACCACTACCCGGTCGCATTAATATCGTGATCACACGTGATCAGCAATTTAACAGCCCCGGTATCTTTGTCGCTCATGATTTGGCTGAAGCGTGGCATATGGCCGAGTCGCATGCGGTTGATGAAATCATGGTGATCGGTGGCGCCAACATTTACGAACAAGCCTTGCCATTGGCTGACCGTTTGTACCTGACGTTTATCCAGTTGAATGTCAACGGCGATGCCTACTTCCCCGATATTTCAGCGTATCGCTGGAAGGAAATCGAAAGCCATTCCTTTCGTCCTGATGCAAGCAATCCATACAACTACAGCTTTGTGACATACGATCGTTTGCCCAATCCGCAGGCCAAAGTGGTCAATTCGGCCGATCAAACCAAGAAACTGAATTGGGACATTCTCTGATCGCTTAAATCCCGATCTGCACTAAGCTGAGACGAGACGATGTTAATGCACAATGGTGTGCGATGACGTCGTCATTCATGTCCCTTTTTCTGTAAACGATAACATAATGAGTATCAATCCCGCCCACGCCCGCACCCGATTTCGCCAAGCCCGCGAATTATTGGAACCGATTTTGACGTTCACGGCACCGGCCGATCAGATCATTGAACGCTATTTCAAATCGCATAAACAAATGGGCAGCAAAGATCGTGCGTTTGCGGCAGAAACCGTCTACGGCGTGCTTCGCCATTGGCGGGAGCTGCAGGCGCAGGCCCGTTTGATCGCCGGCGATCAACACACCGATCTCGATCAAATCATCGCGCTGTATTTGCTCGGCAAAGGCGGTTGGAGTGCCCGTGCTTTGCAGGCGGCGGATTGGCCGGGTGATGCCGATCAGTTGGTGCAGCAGTTGCGCTCGCTCGATAAAACCGCACTGACAACAGCAGAACGTTTGAATCTCAGCGATGACAGCTATCAGCGTTTGCGTGCTCAAATGAGCGAAGCTGAACTACAGCAGTTGGCGCAAGCCCTCAATCAACCGGCACCGGTCGATATGCGCGTCAACACACAGCGCAGTGATCGCGAAAAAGTGGCAACACAGTTAGCGGCCGAAGGTTATGACTGCACACCAACGCCATTGTCACCACTTGGCTTGCGACGTGCACAGCGCGGCCCCTTGTTCAACACGTCAGTGTTCAAACAGGGTCACATTGAAATTCAAGACGAAGGCAGCCAGCTGATCGGTTTGCTTGTGCAAGCTAAACCACGGCAAAAGATTGTCGATTTTTGCGCCGGCGCCGGCGGCAAAACCTTGTTATTGGCCGCACAAATGCGCAATCGCGGCGAAATTATTGCTTGTGACATTACCGAAAAACGCTTGAGCAATATGAAACCGCGTTTGATACGTGGCGGTGTTGATAATGTGCGTACGCTGTTATTACAGCCTGAAGACGAGACGAATTTACAGCCATTATTTGGCCATTGCGACGCGGTTTTGGTCGATGCACCGTGCTCTGGATCTGGTACTTGGCGACGCAATCCCGATATGAAATGGCGTGACATGGATGTGATGGGTTTGCAGCAACAACAACTCGCGATTCTGCTGTCGGCATCGCGTTTATGCAAACCCGGTGGCCGCCTTGTCTACGCGACATGTTCGTTGTTTGCCGCCGAAAATCAGCAGGTCGTTCAGCAATTTTTGCAGCAACAACCGACGTTCACATTACGTTCGGCGGCCGAAATTCTGACGCAAGAAGGTGTTGCCAATGCTCATCAATTGGTGGATGAAAACGGCATGATGACGCTTTTACCCCATCGCCATCAGACCGATGGTTTTTTTGCGGCGGTGATGCAAAAGGTCGATTCGAATTGATCTTTTAAACAAGAAAGTTCATCGCATTATTCAAAATCAATTCGTGCTGTTTATGATCACTTGCGCTATTGTTTTTACCCGAACCCACAACCCGAACCCGCAACGATTGCCATGACCAGCAGCTTTTTTGCCTACCTTACCCGCTTACGTTATATCGGTCGCTGGGGCCTGAAGCGCAACAGCGTGCCGGAGAATGTGATGGAACATTCTTGGGAGGTGGCAGTGATTGCTCATGCGTTGGCGGTCGTACGCAATGTTGAGTTCGGGGGACAGGTGGACGCCGATCGGGTCGCTGTGACGGCGTTGTTTCATGATGCCAGTGAGGTTTATACCGGCGATATGCCGTCGCCGATCAAGTACCACTCACCAGCCATTACGCAGGCCTACAAAGCTATCGAGCAACAAGCCCAATACGACTTGCAACAGACCTTACCGGCAGGCTTACAGACGGTTTACCAAGGCTTGTTGGTTGAGGCTGAATGGGACGAGCAGACGCATGAACTGATCAAGGCAGCCGACATCATTGCGGCCGTACTAAAGTGCCGTGCCGAGTTGTTAGCCGGTAATCAGGAGTTTGCCGTGGCCGCCAAAGAAGTTGAAGCGCGCCTCAAGGCGCTGCAATTACCCGAGGCCGACTACTTTATGCGGGTATTTGCGCCGGCTTTGTCACTGACGCTCGACGAAATGTTGCCCCCCAGCACATAGCCACTCGGAATAACCGAAAATCGCCGTTTGTTCACCGTCAAACCGTTTGGCGCGGTGACATTCGCCACGTTCTTGCCTCACTTCCTTCCCCAACTGGCGTCACTGACTTTTCAAACAAGGCGTAGCCGTGATCGGGAATGAAAGCGGAAATGCGCCACGACTGAAAATGGAATGAGGCTGCCAACAAATACCGCCTGCTGTGAACACGATTCGATTGCTCTGATGATGATGGCGTCACGTCAATCACGACGGCGCGTTTTGCGTTTTTTTAGGCGGTCCGCTACGAAAGTAAAGCGTCCCTCGATGTGCCAATTTCAAAAAGCCCATTGGTTAGGTCTGTGATGACGATGATTACGCGGCATCTCGACAGGGCGGTTCAATAGCGAAGAAGGTGTTGATTGGTTAAATCAGAAGTACGAAGAAGGGATTTGAAGCGGGGGATGTGAGAACAAAAAAAGGCAGAAATAAGAAAGGCGGACCACGAAGATTGCTCCTCGAGCAGCCCGCCTTGCCTAGGCGTGACGCAGATTAAGCTGCAGCGACTTTAGCTTTGCGACGACGACGTTTACGCGGCTTATCAACCGCAGCCATGGTTTTGGCTTCAAATTTAGCGGCCATTTTGGCTTGCTTGGTTTTGAAACGGTCCAGGGCTTTAGCTTGCTTGGCTTTGAACGAAGCCAATTTTTTCTTGGCAGCGGCCAGGCGTTTTGCTTTTGCAGCAGCTTCGCGCTTAGCGGCTTTCTCTTCTTTGCTCATTTTCGGAGCAGCTTTTTTGCCTTTAACAGCTTTAACAGCTTTCACTGCTTTAGCTTTACGACCAGGCTTACGGCCCGGTTTTGCCTTTGCTTTGGTTGCTTTAGCTTTTTTAGCCATTTTTCCTTTCTCCAGTCATGTAGCACTAAGCTACGTCGGTGAGTATATACAAGTTTTTTTATTTGGTGAAATTTTCGGCAAGAAAAAGTGCCAAAAATGTTAATTTTTTTAAGTTTTTTTCTGTTTTTAGCCTCGTGATCGTGATCGACAGATCAATTTTCGCCATTTCGTTGGCATGTGATCCGCCAAAATCGGATCACGATCGGTTTCTGATCGGTGTTTCGATCCGATCTTGGAGCGGTTTAGCCGTTGTTTAAGATCGTGATCACGATCGAATTAGCCGGCGACGATCAATCGGATCAAAAACGCCCTTCAGCGTCACCTTTTGCCCGCCAGTGAATGCTACGAAGCGTGCCGATGACGGTAACAAAACGATCCACCGTTACCGATTTGCCGTGATGGATGGGGATCCATTTTTGCTGTTTTGACTTTGGCACGTGTCGGCAAACCCCAAAGGCATCAACAACGAAAGACGGTCGAACAGTAAAACCATCGCAGCCAAATGACCTGTAGCAACGTTGAAGAAATAACAACGCACCACGTAGCAGGTACTTTAAACGCGTTGAGATCGGATTGTGATTGGGCCGGGCGGTACCGTTTGTTGGCGAGCGCTGAGACATTTGATTGCGTTGACTACCGCAGTGAATGACGGTGCGATGGCTAACGATGGGGAGCGTTGAAACGACATGACAGCGAACGTTGCGCCATTGCGGTGACAAAATAAAAAAGGGCCTTGCGGCCCTTTTTTATTTTTGAATGATGCGCTTTAGGCGACCTGATGCCAGTTGATCCACCCCATCCAGGCCGTCAATAAAATGACGAATCCAAACACAATGCGATACCACGCCAATGCAATGAAACTGTGATTGGAGACAAACTTAAGCAAGCCGTGCACGGCGATCCAGGCGCTGACAAACGCCGTGATAAAGCCAACGGTAAACATCGGCCAATCACTGAGCGACAATAAATCGCGCGCTTTGTAGCCATCGTAAACGGTTGCACCGATGATCGTTGGAATGGCCAGAAAGAACGAAAACTCAGTGGCCGTTTGACGTGAGAAACCGAACAACAAAGAGCCGATGATCGTGGCACCGGAACGTGATGTGCCGGGGATTAGTGCAAAGCATTGTGCCAATCCGACTTTCAGCGCATCGCGGATCTGCATGTCATCAACCGAACTCACACGGATCACATGCTGGCGCTTTTCCGCCCAAATCATAATGACGCCACCCAGTATGAATGCCGCGGCAACCGTTTCGGGACGGAACAGAAAGGCTTTGATGTAATCCGAAAACAAGACGCCTAATAACGCAGCGGGCAAAAACGCGACGATGACGTTAAGCGCAAATCGTTGCGCGGTTGTTTGTGAAGCCAATCCGAGCACGGTGTCGATCAAGCGTTGGCGATACACAAACAGCACCGCGACGATGGCACCGGATTGAATCACGATATTGAAGACATTGGCTTTCTCGCCTTCAAAACCGATCAGCGCCCCCGAAACGATCAAATGTCCGGTACTCGATATGGGCAAAAATTCGGTCAAGCCTTCCACCACACCTTGTATGAAGGCCTGAATCAGTAACCACAATTCCATGAGTGAGACGTCCTGTGTTTAGTTGCGAAAAAAGTAGCGATAGATGCCATACACGATCACTTCGGCGAAGACGACGATCCAAAAGTAGGCGCTGAAGCCGATGATCTTCAGATGGATATTGTCAAATTGCGGCGTCTTTTTGACCCAATACCAAGCGACGATGCTCGCGATGAGTGTGGCGAAAAGGGCCAGCGATAAATAATCAGTGCGTTGACCGCTATTGGCCATCGCCGTCGTCGTCATCAATATCAAGGGGAGCCATTTGATCATAAAACATGCCGCCGATCGTTGAGCGCAAATCCGGGCAAAGTTTCTTGCACGTTTTTGCGCAGGTATAACACTTTGAATAATTCCCCCATTTCGGAGGGTAACAGCAATCGTTTCAATTGCTGTGCGTAGGCAAAATGCGTTGCCGGATCGTCGCTTTGTGCCAGCGACAAAATACCGGCCTCTTGCAAAAAGGCGGCTTGGGTCGCGTAACCGGCAATATCGAAACCGGCATCAAAAGCCGTATTGGCTACGGCACTGAAATCGACATGGCACGTCACGTCCTGCATGCCAACCAACACGAGTGGATTGGCGTGTGCGCGGTGGCGGTAATGGCACATTAACGTGCCATCGTGGCGTTCCGGCAAATAGAATTCTGATGCACCAAAACCGTAGTCGATCAGCAGCACATGAGCGGCATCCAGACTCGTGTGCAGTGCATTGATCCAGCTCGGTAATGACAACAAAAGCTCGCTGCAATAACCGTCACTGAAGGCGTCGCGTATGGAGGGTGGCAGCGCATTAAACCAGGCAAGCAGGGTCGGTGATGCGGCGATATCCGTCCAAACAAAGTGATCGTGTTCATCGAGTGTGACAGCGCGTTCAACCACGGTTTGCTGTCGAAGAGCGAACAAATGATGTGGCATTGCATCGAGCACTTCATTCGCCACCACGACACCTGAAAACGCGTGCGGCCATTGTTCCAGCCACACCACGCGTGAAGCCAACGCTGGCACTCTGTCGCGCAGTGTTTGTGCTTGCACGGCACGCAAATCGGCCGACACTTCAAGAATGAAATAGTGTTCCGGTAAGCAATTCAGCGCCTGCCACTGTTGCAACATATCGGCGGCCATAACGCCCCGTCCGGCGCCCAATTCCAAGACATTTTTATGTGTGCCTTGCAGACCGGCTTGCAACGCGTTGGCGATCGTGCGCGAAAACAGTGGCGACAACTCGGGCGCGGTGACAAAGTCACCCTCGGCCCCCAATTTGGCGAGGCCCGCGCTGTAATAACCCAGACCCGGCGCATATAACACGTCATGCATAAATCGATGGAACGGCAACGGACCGTGTGTGCGGATCTGTGCTTGCAAATGTTGCGACAAGTGTTGTGACAGCGCCAAGGCGTCGGCGGGTGGCATCGGCAGATGTGGGTGTAAGGCGTGCAACTGCTGTTGCACCAAGCGTGAATAATCCATCGAGCGATTTAGGGCCTTTGAATCGGCGCGACTCTACTTTTTGCCGGGCGCCGCGGCAAGTACAATCGACAGATTGCTTTCGCGAAGTTGAAGCTGCTGTGTCCGCTCAAGCCACTCCTGTTGTGAATACTCTGACGCCCGTACGTTTGCCTTGGTGGCGACGACTGTGGCGTTTTATTTGGCGCAGCATCGCGATGATGGTGTTGGTGTCGATCGTGCTCGTGATCATTTTCCGTTTTGTACCCGTGCCGATATCAGCCGTTATGATCGAACGCGCCGTGACCGATTGGTTTGATGACAAACCGGACTTTCACAGCCGTTATCACTGGGTGGCGATCGAGCAGATTTCACCGGCCATGCAATTGGCGGTGATTGCCGGTGAAGATCAGCGTTTTCCGGAACATTATGGTTTTGATCTGGAGCAGATGGAAAAAGCATGGCACGCCCATCAGCGCGGCAAAAAATTGCGAGGGGCCAGTACGATCAGTCAGCAAGTGGCGAAAAATTTGTTTCTCTGGTCTGGGCGCAGCTATTTGCGCAAAGCGCTCGAAGTGTGGTTTACCGCGTTGATTGAATTGCTGTGGAGCAAAGAGCGTATTCTGGAAGTGCACTTGAACATTGTCGAATACGGGCGAGGTATTTACGGTGTTGATGCGGCGTCGATGGTGTATTTCAAACGTCCGGCGGCCAAATTGACCACATCGCAAGCGGCATTGATGGCGGCCGTTTTACCCAATCCACATCGTTATAAAGTGAATCAGCCTTCGGCATTTGTTGTGCGTCGACAAGCATGGATCGAACAGCAAATGGCGGGATTGGGCGGCAAAGCCTATCTTGATCTGATTCGTTAATTCGTTGCTATTCCTATATATAGGAATGACGATTATCCGGGAGCACAGAATGCGTGTGGCAGTATTCAGCGCAATGGCAATCGAGCAGCCATTTTTGCGTGAGGCCGGGGCAACGGTCGATTGGATCTTTATTGCGACGCGATTGACGGCCGAAACGGCGGTATTGGCAAAAGGGTGCGATGCCGTGGCCGTGTTCGTCAATGACAAACTCGATGCCTCCTGTCTCAAACGACTCGCTGAACTGGGCATTCATGTCATTGTTTTGCGTTGTGCCGGATTCAATCAAGTCGATCTGAACACCGCGAAACAATTGAGTATTCGTGTTGCGCGCGTTCCGGCGTATTCACCGCATGCGGTAGCGGAACATGCCGTGGCATTGCTATTAACGTTGAATCGCAAAATTCATCGTGCATGGAATCGTGTGCGTGAAGGCAATTTTGCGCTCGATGGATTAGTCGGTTTTGACCTGCATGGCAAAACCGTGGGAATTGTTGGCTGTGGCAAAATCGGTGCGGTGTTTGCGCGCATTATGCGAGGCTTTGGTTGCCATGTGTTGGCGTGCGATCCGGTGATTGATCCCGCACTACAACATGACGGTGTGCAATTTGTCGCGCTTGATGTCCTGCTCCAGCAAGCCGATATTGTGTCACTGCATTGTCCGCTGACGCCGCAAACGCAACATTTGCTCAACGCGGAACGATTGCGTTGGCTGAAACCT
This sequence comes from Enterobacterales bacterium, assembly GCA_041914905.1. Taxonomy (GTDB): domain Bacteria; phylum Pseudomonadota; class Gammaproteobacteria; order Enterobacterales; family Permianibacteraceae; genus Permianibacter. Next base: position 13,842 of record JAYSCL010000014.1, on the reverse strand, counting down.
TCGGCCTATATCATCAATACCGGGCGCGGAGCGTTGATCGACACGGCAGCTGTCATTCAACGTATCAAACAACAACAACTCGGTGGACTCGCGATTGATGTGTACGAAGAGGAAGCCAATGTTTTTTTTGCCGACCATTCCGCCGAAGGATTAAGTGACGATCAATTGGCGCGATTAATGACCTTTCCCAATGTGTTGATCACGGGGCATCAGGGCTTTTGCACGGAACAGGCACTGCAGCAAATTGCGCAAACAACGGTGCGTAATTTAATGGCATTATCGACGGGAAAAACCTGTGAAAATGAGCTTTAAAAAATGACTAAAGGCACCGTATTGATTACCGGTGCAGGCAAACGTGTTGGCCTGCATCTAGCACATTATTTTCACCAGCATGGTTATGCCGTGATTGCCCATTATCATAGCGAATCGCCGGCGATCGCTGAGCTGATGCAATTGGGTGTGCACTGCATTGCTGCGGATTTTTGCGATAAAGCGACCATCGCGAACTTGATTGATGAAGTGAAAGGACATTGTGCTGCGCGCGACAATTCGTTACGTGCCATTGTGCACAATGCGTCAGCATTTGAGAAAACCGATGATGACTTGCAGTGCGCAATAAAACAAATGGAGCAATTTTTTTCCGTGCATGCGGTTGCGGCGTATTGGCTCAGTACGGCGTTAGCGCCGCTGTTGCAGGCGTGCGCAAATGAACACGCTGACATCGTGCAGATCAGCGATATTTACGCCGATAATCCGAACCCCGCTTTTGATGTGTATTGCGCGAGCAAAGCGGCCGCGCAAAACTTGGCCTTAAGTTTGGCAAAAAAATACGCGCCAAAAATCAAAGTGAATGTGATTCAGCCCGGCCCCATTTTGTTTAAAGATTGGCACAGCGACGCTGTCAAACAGGCGGTGCTTAATGAGACGTTGCTAAAAAAGGAAGGCGGTGTCGACGCGATTGCTTGGGCGGTAATGGCCGTATTAAACAACCCGTATCAAACCGGAAGCGTGATCGCGGTAGACGGTGGCCGCCGTTTGGCCTAACACGGTGCCCATCATATATATATAAGCTGTACGGGCGTTGTCGGTTGGCAGTGTGCGGTTCTGGACATAAGCCAGTAATTCATTCACCAGCGGAGCCAGATAATTTTCTTTGACTTGCCAACCATGGCAATCGGAAACGTCCTGGCAATAATGCAGGATGTCCAAATCTGCCGGCCGATCACGCCATTTGCGATTAGGGTCGGTACGATCGCGACCCAGTTCCGTTTCAATTCGATTGAAGCGTTGCTTCAACTCATCTGCCGTTAGCGCACACGGGACAAACAACACGGTATTGATAAACCACTGTGGTGAGGGCACCGCTTCTGGCGCGGTGTAAACAATGCGGCTTAGCAACAGGTGATCAAATTGCTGCAGCAACGCGTGCAACACGGCGGCGACATTGCGTTCGGGTGACAAATTACTGCCGACGCCAACGACAAAACCGCGGCCAGCAAATCGACTCATCGTTGACGCTCAATCACAACGCCGGTGCGGGCGACTTGCGGAAAAATAAACACCTTGGCGACATCGACCTTCACAGCCTGTACCGGAAATTCAGCCAGGATCAGCTGGGCGATTTGCTCGGCCAATGTTTCCAGCAATTTCACGCGCGCCTGTGCCACATGCGCTTGCACACGCTGCAATACCGCGCCGTAATCAACACCTAAACTCAGATCGTCGGTACGCGCAGCAGCAGCGCAATCACAGCTTAGCGTTAGATTCATGATCAATTTTTGATCGATTTGCTGTTCCCAGGCATACACACCGATGCGGGCCTGCAACTCAATATCACGCAAGTACACACTGTCCACCGACCACTCCCGTTTCAACCTGATGGCATCGCGCAAAGCGTGTGGTCGCTTGGCGCGGTCGTTATACTATCGGCGCTTGTCCATCACTCACAACACAACATGACATTAACAGCGGTAGTACTGATTCTAATCGCGTATTTGATGGGATCGATCTGCATGGCGATCCCGGTTTGCAAGCTGATGGGACTACCCGATCCGCGTTCTGAAGGCTCGCGTAATCCGGGCGCGACCAATGTGTTGCGCATCGGTGGCAAAAAAGCCGCGCTGATGACGTTAGCCGGTGATTCACTCAAAGGCGTTATTCCCGTTGTTGCAGCTCAGTTGTTGGGCGTCGACGGTTTTAGTCTCGCGGCAGTCGCGCTGGCGGCGTTTTTGGGCCATCTTTATCCCGTGTTTTTCGGCTTTGAAGGCGGCAAAGGGGTTGCTACCGGCTTTGGTGTCATCTTTGCGTTGGCGTGGCCGCTGGGATTTATACTGGTGGGTATCTGGTTGGTGATGGCGATGCTGTTCCGCTATTCGTCGCTGGCGGCATTAACCGCGTTTGCGTTGGCACCGCTGGTGAGTTTTTGGATGCAATGGGATGGTGTTCACCTTTGGCGCGATTACACGATTGCCTTGGCGGTGTTGTCAGCGCTGCTCATCTATCGTCACCGCAGTAATATCGAAAAATTGCGCAACGGCAGCGAAAGCAAAATCGGCCAGAAAAAAGCCGCTGTGACACCGGCCGAATAAGCCACACCGTTCACACACTGGGCACGCTCGGCACGCGATAATGCGTGAACTGGAATAAAAGGATGACAACATGACCTTGCGACTATTGCTTATCGTTGTTGCGGTGTTGGTGAGTACACCGGGTTTCGCTTGGGAATTTATTGTCGGTGGTGGCATGACGCAGCCCCGGTTCACGACAGACTTCAAGAATGATGTCACACAAATCGAAGATTACGAGCTCAAATTGGACAATGGGTTCAAAGCCTATGCCCGGTTCAATTTCACGCCGTATTTTGGTATTCAAGCTGAATCAGCCAATTACGGTGACATTATCAGTGACGAAACGTTATCTGAAACTAACGAAAATGTAATCACAACAGCCGATATCCACGTTGAAAGCGAGATCAAATCGGTGAATTATTCGTTGTTCATTGGCAGCAATCGTGATGATTTTTTTGCGATGTTTGGCAAATTTGGTTACAGCTCATTCAGTAATCAATTGTTGGCAACTGTTACCTCCACCACCAACCCGCCTGGCCCACCAGGAACACTCGTCTACACGCGCGACGAGCTGATTGAAGACAACGCTCCATTACTGGGCTTTGGTGTGTCATTCCGCTTGCCGTGGGATCTCTTTATTTTGGCTGAATACGAAATTATCAACGGCGACGATCAAGATATTGAATCCGCTAATGCGCTGATTGAATACCGCTTCTAATTTCATCGTCGATCTGAAAAATGTCGCAGTCCCCGTTACGGACTGCGACGAATCACCAACTCCCCCCGTTTGGCGCCATCGCGCAAAATGGGGATTTTCTTTTCTTCACCCAAATTCAACGCAAAATTGAGTGGTGTCATATACGGCGCCAACAACGTGATGTCTTTTTTATCGGCGGGCACACTGCGAATTTTAAATTCAGCTTTGTTCAATTGCTGCATTTCGTAAACCGTGCTGCTGCTGCCGTATTCGTCTTCGCGCACTTTTTCCTGCCAGCTGCGAAACGGCACAATCGCGTAATGGGTGCTGCGAATGTTGGCGATATACGTTTCCATATGGCTGTGAATGGAACAACCGACGCGCACCATGCTGTCTTCTGGCCAGGTGACGGGGATGCTGACATTTTTACCGGGGGGGATCAGGCCGACATCAAAGCGCGTACCGGTGCTAAAGCTGTTCGCGTATAAATTGTGGCGTGCATTGTCGCTGTTTTGAAACAAGACCGTATTACCGGTATTGGCCGCGGTCATGAAACTGCTGAATTGACGATTACGCTGATCGATTTGCAACACCTCGTTGCTGGCTTCGGGTGTACGCACATACACGACGGCCGCCATCGGAGCCTGCCCATCAAAGCGCAATTCACCGACAATGAGATCGGCATTGGCCAGCGCTGGCAGCAACGTCAGTGCTGCCATTGTCAGGGCCTTCTTTATGATTGTCGTTCGCCACAGCACTGGTGTTCTCCCGCTTTCAAATTGAAGCCATTATACGTGTGCCGTTTGCTTGCGGATGCGCCAAGGCGGTTATCTACCGCGTCACATCAAGCGGATTCGCGCAAACTCGTGATGGTCATGGTTTGGTTGTGCAAACTGCAGTCGCGTAACTGGCCTTGTGGGCACAGCTCTCCGTAAGAATAAAAACCGGTCACGATGGTGTGCGGACCAAGCACGCGTTGTACGGCGACGATCTCTTGCTGACATTGTTGTTGCAATACCAGCCGTCGCCCAACGCAGGACACCAGCAACGCAAACGCGGCTTCATCATCGCTAAACGCCGCCAATTGCGCGGCACCGGTTGCGCCATCGATCAAACGATCAAAATGCGCACGCATCAAGCGCACGGTTGCGCCTTGCGGCATATCGCCAGCAAAGATCATTGATTGCTGCGCTTCATCAATACTTAAAATCGTGCGCACGACACCTTGCCGATCATCATTGGCATGCAAGTGCAACGGAAACAGCAAGCCACTGGCGGGCAATTCGGCCGCTGCCTCACCCAAATACATTTTGTACAGTGACAAAGCCGATTGACCGTCCAATTCGTATAGCACATTGCCATGTGATCGCGTGATTTTCCGTTCCGGACCGAAACTTTCCCATCCGCCCATTGAACCGTAGCCAACGTGCAACTGTTTGCCATACAAACCGAGTGCAATGATGCGCTGTGTGTGTGCGCCGTTTGCATCAAACACACGGGTGTTTTGAAAACGCGGACCGTCGCCGGCCAAACCGCCGGTCACCGTAACACCAAGTGGTAAATAACGATTTAGCACGGCGGCCAAACTGCTGCCATTAACGTGCAGGCCGTCAGAAAAAACAAAAACGTGTTTGAGCTGTTCGGTCGGCAACTGGCGAGCCAGTTGCTGTGCCGCGACCATTGTCTGATCCGGCGATGTCACGGTAACGGATTCCATCACAGCTGTCGTGCTGGCGAATTCCAACAACGTCAGCACCAGCGTGTCGTCATAAATCGCATCGTTGGCGATATCGCCTGCGGTTGAACATCCCGCAATTAAGCTGTTCGGCAAACTGTCGCGAAGGCGGGGCAGATTTGCTGCAAACAATGTCGGGGAACCGAAAGCCAGCAATACGGAGGACATATTGGGCTGCGGCGCGAAGGCGAAGGCGACAGTATCGCGCGCTGAATGAAGGACGTGTTGAGTGACGCGCATGATCGATGATGGAGTTCGCAATGGCAAAAGCGTAGTGCATTTCACTGAACACGTCTGCGGGAGATTTGCGCATGAACCTTGGGTGAGGCGGTGGAGAATCGTTGATTTTGTGCCAAAATCAGACTGATTTTCTAACCGGAGTGCAGTGATGAAACGGAACCCCCATTCCCTGTTCGCGTTGTCAGCTATCGTTTTGGCCAGTTCGGCGGCCTGGGCGGATGCCTTTCCGCAATTTGATATCCGTGCCTTAGGCATGGGCGGCACCGGTGTTGCTTCGGCACGACCGGCCAGCGCGGCGGCATTTAATCCAGCTATGTTGTCGGCGTCACGCGAGAGTGATGCGTTTCAAATCGCCTTTGGTGCCGGCGTGCGTCTTGGCGATCCGGATGAATTGCTCGATGTCGTCGATGACGTGCAAGACGATATCGATGAGCTGGAAACGATTGTGAACGATATTGAAGCGAATCCACCGCTACCGGACACAAACGATCCGCGTTTGCTGGAATTGTCGCAGTCCGGCAACACCGTCCTGGGTGAATTGCAAGATCTCGATGGTGGTCGCATTCATGTCGACGCCGGCGGCAGCATCGGTTTTGGTGTACCGGGACAGACGCTCGGTTTCGGCATTTACACTCAGGCCAGCGTGTTTGCGTTATTTGGGCCGAATTTGGCCGCTACTGACGAAGCGTATTTGCAGGATATTTTTGATGATTTTGCCGATTCACAATGGAATCCGCAGGATGACGACGCTGATCCGACTGCTGAATTTCCCAGCGAATCCAGCGTCACCGTATTGGCTGTTGTCGTTCGCGAAACCGGCATCGGATTGTCGCATTCCTTCAATTTTGGTGGTGGTTTAAGCGTAGGTATTACGCCGAAAAAATTGACGATTACATCTTACGATTACAGCGACACGATTGAAAATTTTGACGACAGCGAATTTGATGCCGACGACTACGAAGCCGAAGACAGCGCCACCGATTTTGATGTGGGTGCGGTCTATCGATTAAGTGCTGACAGTCCGTGGCAGCTGGGCCTCACCGTTAAAAACGTCAAAGGCAGCAGCTTTGAAACCATTGCCGGCGCCAAATTTGATATCGAACGCCAAGTGCGCGCCGGTTTTGCGCGTCACGGCGAAACCTTAAGCTTTGCGGCCGATGTCGATCTGGTCGAATACGATGGCTTTGATGCCTCTGGCGGCAGTCGATTTTTGTCCTTGGGGGGCGAGTTGGACATCAGCTTTTTCCAGCTGCGGGTGGGTTATCGCGCCGAGATGGGGGACAGCGATCAGGACAACCTGCTGACCGCCGGTATCGGTCTTGGACCTTTCGACTTCGCGATTCTGAAAAGCGGTGATGACATAGGCGGGGGTCTGCGCATCGCCTTCGGTTGGTAAAATTTAGGGCCAGAAAGGGGTTGCCTCGTGGACAGGCCGCCCCTTGCTGCGTAGAATCCCAAAAATTTTATCCACCCCCCTTGTAGCGCTGTCGTCGGCCTGCTCATGCAGCAAGTCGCGAAGGCGGCTGCTCGTCTGTTACCGGAGGCTGTTTTGTCCACTCCTGCCCTACTCGCACTTGCCGACGGTTCTTTGTTTTACGGTGTCAGCATCGGCGCTGACGGCGCCAGTGTCGGTGAAGTCGTGTTCAACACCGCGATGACCGGTTATCAGGAGATCCTCACTGACCCTTCTTATGCCAAACAACATGTAACGCTGACCTATCCGCACATCGGCAATGTCGGCGTCAACAATGAAGACGTTGAATCGAATCATGTCTGGGCATCGGGTCTGATCATTCGCGACTTGCCGCGTCTGCACTCTAACTACCGCGCTGGCGATGATTTATCGTCTTACTTAAAAAAGAACAATGTTGTTGGCATCGCCGACATCGATACGCGTCGCTTGACGCGTGTGCTGCGCACCAAAGGTGCACTCAACGGCTGCATCATGGCGGGCCAAATCGATGAAGCCAAAGCGCTGCAGATGGCGCGCGAATGGAGCGGCTTAAACGGCCTCGATCTGGCCAAAGAAGTCTGCTGCAAAACCGCGTTTGCATGGGATCGTGGCGAATGGGCCTGGAACAAAGGCGATGCCAAAGTCGATAACGCCACCTTCAATGTTGTCGCTTATGATTACGGCGTGAAACACAATATTCTGCGCATGCTCGCGAGCCGTGGTTGTCGCTTAACCGTGGTGCCGGCACAAACGCCAGCGAGTGACGTATTAAAAATGAAACCGGATGGCATTTTCCTGTCGAACGGTCCGGGCGATCCGGCCGCTTGTGATTACGCGATTGCTGCGGTTAAAGAAATTTTGACGACGAACATTCCGGTGTTCGGTATTTGCCTTGGCCATCAAATTCTGGCGCTCGCGTCGGGCGCCAAAACCGTAAAGATGAAATTTGGCCATCACGGTGCTAACCACCCGGTAAAAGATCTCGATGACAACACCGTCATGATCACGAGCCAGAATCACGGTTTCGCCGTCGAAGAAGCCACATTGCCCAGCACCGTGCGTGCAACCCATAAATCATTGTTTGACGGCAGCTTGCAAGGTATTGCGCGCACGGATGTGCCGGCCTACAGCTTCCAGGGTCACCCGGAAGCGAGCCCCGGTCCGCACGATGTGGCGCCGCTGTTTGATCGTTTTATCGAGATGATGAAAGAACGTAACTGATTTTGGTTTTCAGTTTTCAGTTGCCAGTTGTCAGCAAAAACAACTGACAGCAAAAACCGACAACTGACAACCGACAACCGACAACCGACAACTGAATTAGACACATGCCAAAACGTAGCGATATAAAAAGTATCTTGATCATCGGCGCCGGTCCTATTGTGATCGGTCAAGCCTGCGAGTTTGACTACTCGGGCGCGCAAGCGTGCAAAGCGCTGAAAGAAGAAGGTTTCCGCGTCATTCTGGTTAACTCGAATCCGGCCACGATCATGACCGATCCGAATATGGCTGATGCGATTTACATCGAACCGATCACGCCTGAAATTGTCGCCCGCATTATCGAAAAAGAAAAACCCGATGCGTTGTTGCCAACGATGGGCGGTCAAACGGCTTTAAACTGTGCGCTTGATTTGGCGCGCAACGGCGTGCTTGAAAAGTTCGGTGTTGAAATGATCGGTGCACGCGAAGAAGCGATCAAAAAAGCTGAAGATCGTCAGTTGTTTGCGCAGTGCATGCGGCGCTTAGGGTTGGATATGCCGCGTGCCGGTCTCGCACACTCGATGGACGAAGCCTGGGCCGTACAAGCACAAGTCGGTTTTCCGTGCATCATTCGTCCGTCGTTCACGATGGGGGGCACTGGTGGCGGTATCGCGTATAACAAAGATGAATTCGAAGAGATCTGTACACGCGGTTTGGACCTGTCACCGACACGTGAGTTGTTAATCGACGAATCGTTGATTGGTTGGAAAGAATATGAAATGGAAGTTGTCCGTGACAAAAATGACAACTGCATTATTGTTTGCTCCATCGAAAACTTTGATCCGATGGGCGTGCACACGGGCGACTCGATCACGGTGGCACCTGCTCAAACGCTGACGGATAAGGAATACCAAATCATGCGCAACGCCTCGATGGCGGTGTTGCGCGAAATTGGTGTTGAAACCGGCGGTTCCAATGTGCAGTTTGGTGTGGACCCAAAAACCGGTCGTATGGTCGTTATTGAGATGAATCCGCGCGTGTCGCGTTCATCGGCGCTGGCCTCAAAAGCCACCGGTTTCCCGATCGCCAAAGTCGCGGCCAAACTGGCGATTGGTTACACGCTCGATGAATTGAAAAACGATATTACATCGGGTGCCACGCCGGCTTCGTTCGAGCCTTCCATCGATTACGTCGTCACCAAAGTACCGCGTTTTAATTTCGAAAAATTCCCGCAAACCGAAGCGGTGTTAACCACACAGATGAAATCGGTTGGCGAAGTGATGGCCATTGGCCGCAGCTTCCAAGAATCGGTGCAAAAAGCTTTACGCGGTTTGGAAGTCGGCTCACACGGTTTTGATCCGCGCGTGAATCCAAAAGAGTCGGGCGCCCTTGAAGAAGTAAAGCAACGTTTGCAATCGCCAGGACCGGAACGTATTTGGTATGTCGGTGATGCCTTTCGTTGTGGCATGACGCTGGATCAGGTGTTCAAGTTAACGTTTATCGACCCGTGGTTCCTGCATCAGATTGAAGAGCTGATTAAGCTCGAAAACGATGTGGCGACGCGTGCGATGAGCAGCTTGACCGCGAAAGACGTGTTTGATCTAAAGCGCAAAGGATTTTCTGATTTCCGTTTAGCACAATTGCTCGGCGTTACTGAAACTGAATTCCGTAAATTCCGCCACAAACTGAATGTGCGCCCGGTCTACAAACGGGTGGACACCTGTGCCGGTGAATTTGCGACGAGCACCGCGTATATGTATTCCACGTACGAGGAAGAGTGTGAAGCCGAACCGACGACGCGTGAGAAAATTATCGTGCTCGGCGGTGGCCCGAATCGCATCGGTCAAGGTATCGAATTCGATTACTGTTGCGTACATGCCGCGCTCGCGATGCGTGAAGACGGTTATGAAACGATCATGATCAACTGTAATCCGGAAACGGTATCAACGGATTACGATACATCCGATCGTCTGTACTTCGAGCCGGTCACACTCGAAGACGTGCTCGAAATCGTCGCCAAAGAAAAGCCCAAAGGCGTTATCGTGCAGTACGGCGGACAAACGCCGTTGAAATTGGCGCGTGCGCTTGAAGCGAACGATGTACCGATTATCGGGACATCGCCAGATGCGATTGACCGCGCGGAAGATCGTGAACGTTTCCAACAGGCGATTGAGCGTCTGGGTCTGCATCAGCCACCGAATCGTACGGCACGCACGATGGATGAAGGCGTACGTCTGGCGGACGAAATTGGTTATCCGCTGGTCGTGCGTCCGTCGTATGTGCTTGGTGGTCGCGCGATGGAAATCGTCTACAACAGCGATGAATTGCGCCGCTACATGACACACGCGGTTAAAGTGTCCAATGATTCGCCGGTGTTGCTCGATCGTTTCCTTGACGATGCCATTGAAGTCGATATGGATTGCATTTACGACGGTGAAACGATGTTGGTGGGCGGCATCATGGAACACATCGAACAAGCTGGTGTGCATTCCGGTGACTCGGCGTGTTCATTGCCACCGTATTCTCTCGATAAAGCGACACAAGATGAATTGCGCAAGCAAATGCATCTGATGGCCAAAGAGCTGGATGTGATCGGTTTGATGAACGCACAATTTGCGATTCAAAACGGTAAAATTTTCGTGCTCGAAGTCAATCCGCGTGCCTCGCGCACGGTGCCGTTTGTGTCAAAAGCGACCAGTTTGCCACTGGCTAAAATTGCGGCGCGCGTGATGGTCGGTAAAACGTTGAAGCAACAAGGTTACACCACCGAAGTGATTCCGCCGTATTACAGCGTCAAAGAGCCAGTGTTCCCGTTTAACAAGTTCCCGAATTCCGATCCGATTTTGGGACCTGAGATGAAATCGACTGGCGAAGCAATGGGCGTTGGCAACACCTTCGGTGAAGCGTATTACAAAGCCAAACTGGCCTGTCATGCGCAAGCACCAATGGGCGGCAACGCCATCATCTCGGTGCGTGATGCCGACAAAGCCAAATTGCCAGAACTCGGTCGTCAAATGGTCGCGCTCGGTTTCAAATTGTTTGCGACCGAAGGCACCGCCAAGATCTTGCAAAATGCCGGCGTTGCCTGCACGCGCATTAACAAAATGCTGGAGGGTCGTCCGCATATTGTTGACCTGATCAAAAACGGTGAGATGAATTACATCGTCAACACGACGGAAGGCAAACAGGCGATCGCCGATTCGTATTTGATCCGTCGTGCCGGCTTGCAAAAGAAAGTGCCGTACACGACAACGATTGCCGGTGCGTTCGCCTCGTGCGCCGCGCTGCGTGATCAAGATCGTGATGCGGTGGAATCCGTGCAGTCTTTACACAAACGAATTAAGGGTTAATACAAGCGCTCCGCCAGCATTCGCGCAATGCGCGAATGTTTCGGAGCGTTTCTATTTTGAGGTATTACGATGAATCGAGTTCCGATGACGGCGCGTGGCGCCGAAAAACTGCAAGAAGAATTGCAAACGTTAAAGCAAGTGACGCGTCCGAAAATCATTGAAGCGATTGCCGAAGCGCGCGCGCACGGTGATTTGAAAGAAAATGCGGAATACCACGCCGCGCGCGAACAACAAGGTTTTGTCGAAGGCCGTATTCAAGAAATTGAAAGCAAATTATCCAACGCGCAGATCATCGACGTGACGACCATGGCCAAAAACGGCAAAGTCGTGTTCGGTGTGACGGTCGTGTTGTCGAACACCGAAACCGGTGACGAAACGACGTTCCGCATCGTTGGTGAAGATGAGGCCGATATCAAAAACGGATTAATTAATTTCACCTCACCGATCGCTCGCGCCTTGGTTGGCAAAGAAGAAGGTGAAATTGTGGTAGTGACCACGCCTGCCGGCAAAACCGAATACGAAATTGTCGAAGTGCAGTATGTCTAAAATCGGGTTCGGGTTGTAGGTGGCGGGAAATGTAGTTGACTCGCAACCCGAACCCGCAACGATCAATCAGTTTTTATTCGCCTTCGGCAGCACAAACGCACTGTCTTTTTTCTTCGCTCGAAACAGCGTCAGCGTATGCCCCAAAAATTGTACATGGACGCCGCCCGTCTGTTCGACGATGGCGGCGGCGTTGGCAACGCGCTGTTCGCGATCTTCGCCGCTGACCTTTATTTTGATCATTTCATGATGATCGAGTGCCAGATTGATTTCATTGAGAACGGCGGGTGTGACGCCGTTGGCGCCAAGCAGCACCACGGGTTTCAGGTGATGGGCTTTAGCGCGGAGGTAACGGATCTGGTTGCTGGCTAGTTCGGCCATGGTGGATGCTTCACTGACGATAAGATGGCGATAGTGTAGCGGAAGACGTCCGCCGGCTTGGACCCAAAGCAGCCCTTGGCCGGTAATTAGGCTTTCCTGGTACGGCAAAGCGGGAGCCGACACACTTGTAAAGGCCGAGACGAACCCCATTACCAAGCGCAAGAACGTCGGTTTTACGCTATCTGTTTGATTTGCTGCCGGAATTTTCACCGCTCGTGTGTGCTTGCCAGCGTGGTTTACTGCGCCGGCGACTTCGCGTGCCGCATCCTAATGCCATTCTAAAGCGTAAAAAAACGTAAATCAGCGGCCGGATGTGACTGAACTCGCGAGATTTACTCGCGCACTCACCACTATACTGGTAGCTGTTGCGTTAGACCGTTTTTACCGGTTTTCTCCTTTCGTGTGCCAAGGGCGCGCTGCTTTATAGGTAGTCAGATGAACGACATGTTCAAGAATATTCTGCTGTGGGTTGTGATCGGCGTTGTGCTGGTTGGAGTCTTCAATAATTTTTCCGGACGCACCGGTACCGCCCAGCCCATTGAATATTCACAGTTTGTGGAAGAGGTCACCAGCGGCCGCGTTGAAGAAGTGACCTTCCAGTTGTCGGACGGTGTCTACAACGTCGAGGGTAGCTACAAGAACGGCGGCAAATTCACCACACAAGCACTGAAGTTTTCGGATTCACTGGAAGAATTGTTGAATAAAAAGAATGTGCGTTTCAAAGCCGAGAAGGCCGAAGCTCCTAGTTTCTTTGTCACGTTATTGCTTAATTTGTTGCCCGTATTTGTGCTGGTCGGTCTGTGGATCTTCTTTATGCGCCAGATGCAGGGCGGTGGTAAAGGTGGCGCACTGTCGTTTGGCAAATCGCGCGCACGCCTACTCAATGAAGATCAAGTCAAAACCACATTGAGCGATGTGGCCGGTTGCGATGAAGCCAAAGAAGAAGTTGCCGAAATTGTCGATTACTTGCGCGACCCCGGTAAGTTCCAAAAATTGGGCGGCAAAATTCCCCGTGGCGTATTGATGGTGGGCCCGCCGGGCACCGGTAAAACCTTGCTGGCGCGCGCGATTGCCGGCGAAGCTAAAGTGCCATTCTTCACAATTTCCGGTTCCGATTTTGTTGAAATGTTTGTCGGTGTTGGCGCCTCGCGCGTGCGCGATATGTTTGAGCAAGCGAAAAAGCATGCACCCTGCATCGTGTTTATCGATGAAATCGACGCGGTCGGTCGTCATCGTGGCGCCGGTTTGGGCGGTGGTCATGACGAACGCGAACAAACATTGAATCAATTGCTAGTCGAAATGGACGGCTTTGAAGGCAGCGAAGGCGTGATCATCATTGCCGCGACCAACCGTCCTGATGTGCTCGATCCGGCGTTAATGCGTCCAGGTCGTTTTGATCGCCAAGTCGTGATCGGGCTGCCGGATATTCGCGGCCGTGAACAAATTCTGAAAGTGCATTTGCGCAAGGTGCCGGCGGCTGACGATGTTGAACCTGCGATCATTGCACGCGGAACACCCGGTTTTAGCGGTGCCGATTTAGCCAATTTGGTCAACGAAGCGGCGCTGTTTGCGGCGCGTGCGAATGAACGTTTGGTCAAAATGGAATTTTTCGACAAAGCCAAAGACAAGATCATGATGGGCGTTGAACGCAAATCGATGGTGATGTCGGAAGAAGAAAA
>JAYSCL010000013.1:0-84513 GCA_041914905.1 Enterobacterales bacterium | reverse complement strand
GCTCGCGCTGCCGGCCTCCAGTTCTAAGGTTATTACCATGGCAAAAGAGCAGAAAACTGAAGTTCAAAGCGACGGCCTGGTTGAGAAACTGGTAGCTGTTAATCGCGTCGCCAAGGTTGTGAAGGGCGGTAAAATTTTCTCGTTCACCGCGTTGACCGTGGTGGGCGACGGCGCAGGCCGTATCGGTTTTGGTCGCGGCAAAGCACGTGAAGTGCCGGCCGCTATCGCCAAAGCGATGGAACAAGCCAAGCGCAACATGATTCGCGTTGACCTGAAAGATGGCCACACGTTGCAACATCCGGTCAAAGCCGCCCATGGCGCGTCGACCGTTTACATGCAACCGGCATCTGAAGGTACCGGTATTATCGCCGGTGGTGCGATGCGCGCTGTATTCGAAGTGTTGGGCGTTAAGAACGTGTTGGCGAAGAGCTATGGCTCAACCAACGCTATCAACGTCGTCCGTGCCACTTTCAACGGTTTGCAAGACATGGCCTCGGTCGAGAAGATCGCTGCCAAACGTGGCAAGACCGTCGAACAGATCCTGGGTTAATACCATGAGCAAGACGATCAAAGTTACGCAAGTGCGTTCAGGTGCCGGACGTCAACCGTCGCACCGCCAAACCCTGTTGGGTCTGGGTCTGAAGAAAATGAATCAGACCGTCGAACTGCAGGACACACCCGCCATTCGCGGTATGGTTAACAAGGTGCATTACCTTGTTAAGGTGGAGGATTAATCCATGCGTTTGAATACTCTGGCGCCGGCGCCGGGTTCGAAAAAGAACCCGAAGCGTCTTGGCCGTGGTATCGGTTCGACTGACGGTAAAACCGCCGGTAAGGGCCACAAAGGTCAACACGCTCGTAAGAGCCCGCAGCATATGATCGGCTTCGAAGGCGGTCAGATGCCGATGGCGCGTCGTTTGCCGAAATTCGGTTTTACGTCGCACAAAGCCATGACTCACGCTGAAGTTCGCTTGAGCGAGCTGGCCAAAGTTGACGGTAACAACGTTGACTTGACCACGCTGAAAGCCGCGAACGTTGTGCCGGTTTACGCGTTGAGCGCCAAAATCGTGTTGTCGGGCGAAATCGCCAGGGCTGTCACGGTGAAAGGCGTGCGTGTAACCAAAGGTGCAAAGGCTGCTATCGAAGCAGCCGGTGGCAAGGTTGAAGAATAATGGCCGCTGCTGACGTACGCAGCAAAATGGGCGCCGGCTTGAGCGAGCTGTGGAGCCGTCTGTTGTTTGTCGCGATGGCATTGATCGTGTTCCGCATCGGTACGCATGTACCGGTGCCGGGCGTCAATGGCCAAGTGCTGCAACAACTGATGGAACAACAGCAAGGGACTCTGTTGGCGTTGTTCAACGTGTTTTCCGGCGGCGCGTTGCAGCGTGCGTCGGTGTTCGCGTTGGGCATCATGCCGTACATTTCGGCGTCCATCATTATTCAGGTGCTTGGCTTTGTTTACGAACCGCTGAAAGCGCTGCGTAAAGAAGGTGAGTCAGGCCGTCGCAAACTGATGCAGTACACCCGTTATGGCACGTTGTTGCTGGCAATATTCCAGTCTGTGTCGATCGCGGTGAACTTCCCGAATTTCGCACCGGGTCTGGTGCCAAATGCCGGGTTTGCGTTTTACTTTGGTGCAGTGGTGAGCTTGGTCGCCGGGACAATGTTCCTGATGTGGCTGGGTGAGCAAATGAACGAGCGCGGTGTCGGCAACGGTATCAGCTTGTTGATTTTCGCCGGTATCGTTGCCGGAATGCCAAGTGCACTGGGTCAAACGATTGAGCAAGTGCGTCAAGACGAACTCAGCATCATGTCATTGGTGTTGATGTTGGCGATCATCGTTGGCGTCACCGCTGTTGTCGTGTTCATTGAGCGCGGTCAACGTCGTCTGGTGGTGCAATACGCGAAACGTCAGCAGGGTCGTCATTTGATGCAAGCGCAAAGTTCGCATTTGCCGCTGAAGGTGAATATGTCGGGTGTTATCCCCGCCATTTTCGCGTCCAGCATCATTCTTTTCCCATCCACGATTGTGACGTGGTTTGGTAGCCAGGGTGAAGGCGGTGTTGTAACGAGTGCATTGCAAGATCTGTCAGCGATGTTGTCGCCGGGCCAACCGATGTATCTGTTGTTGTATGCAGCAGGCATCCTGTTTTTCAGTTTCTTCTATACCGCCATTATCTTCAATCCGAAGGATATGGCAGAGAATCTGAAAAAGTCAGGCGCTTTCCTGCCGGCGATTCGCCCGGGTGAGCAAACTGCGAAGTACATCGACAAAGTGGTAACACGTTTGACATTGGCCGGTGCGTTGTACATGACCGCCGTCTGCTTGTTGCCCGAAATGTTCCGTCAGATTTGGAATACCCCGTTTTACTTCGGCGGTACGTCCTTGCTGATTGTCATCGTTGTGGTCATGGACTTTATGGCGCAGGTACAAGCTCACTTGTTATCGCACCAATATGAGTCTCTGCTCAAGAAAGCGAATTTCCGCGGTTATGGCCCGACCGGCCAGCTGCGTCAACAATAAGGTTAACGGGAGTCGATCATGAAAGTTCGTGCTTCGGTCAAGGCAATCTGCCGTAAGTGCAAGATCGTCCGCCGTAAAGGCGTCGTGCGTGTGGTCTGTGACGAAGCTCGTCACAATCAGCGCCAAGGCTAAGTTTGGCCGTCTCTTTGTAGACAGTCTTGGTAAGAGTTGCGTTCCGGTGGGGCGGCGTGTATTCTTTCGCGCCTTTTTCCCGCCGGAACCAATCAGGTAGGAGTTCCAGTTCATGGCTCGTATTGCCGGTGTCAATATTCCGGAAAACAAACATGCTGTAATCGCGTTGACCGCGATTTATGGCATTGGTCGTACCCGTTCGCAAAAGATCTGCGAATTGGCCGGTATCGCCCCAACCACGAAAGTGCGCGAATTGAACGATGCACAAATCGAATCATTGCGTACTGAAGTGGCGAAGTTCGTCGTCGAAGGCGATTTGCGTCGCGAAGTGTCGATGAGCATCAAACGCCTTATGGACTTGGGCTGCTACCGCGGCACTCGTCACCGTAAAGGTTTGCCGGTTCGTGGTCAGCGTACCAAGACCAATGCGCGTACGCGCAAAGGTCCGCGTAAGCCGATCAAAAACTAATTTCTGATTTTAAAACTGCTGGAAAATTACGATGGGTAAAGCACCTGCTTCAGCTAATGCGCGCGGTGCGCGCAAACGCGTGAAAAAGCATGTGACCGATGGTATGGCTCATATCCATGCCTCGTTCAACAACACAATCGTCACCATCACCGATCGCCAAGGTAACACCCTGAGCTGGGCGACATCGGGGGGCTCAGGATTCCGCGGTTCACGTAAATCCACTCCGTTTGCGGCCCAGGTGGCTGCTGAACGCGCGGGTACCGTGGCCAAAGAGTTCGGTCTGAAGAACCTTGAAGTGTTCGTCAAAGGCCCCGGTCCTGGTCGTGAGTCGGCTGTGCGTGCGTTGAACGCTGTCGGTTACAAGATCACCAACATCACCGACGTAACGCCGATCCCGCACAACGGCTGCCGTCCGCCGAAAAAGCGCCGCGTGTAATCGGAGTAGATCATGGCACGTTATATTGGTCCTAAATTAAAACTGTCACGTCGCGAAGGTCAGGATCTGTTCCTGAAAAGCGGCGTGCGCGCTATCGAAAGCAAATGCCGTGACCGTCTGGAACAAAAACCAGGTCAGCACGGTGCAAACGCTGGTCGTTTGTCCGATTACGGTTTGCAATTACGTGAAAAGCAAAAAGTCCGTCGTATTTACGGCGTGCTTGAGCGTCAATTCCGTAACTATTTTAAAGAAGCATCACGCCTGAAAGGTTCGACGGGCGAGCGTTTGTTGCAGTTGCTGGAACAACGCTTGGATAACGTCGTTTACCGCAGTGGTTTTGCTGCTACCCGTGCCGAAGCTCGCCAATTGGTTTCGCATCGTTCGATTTTGTTGAACGGTCGCGTTGTCAATTTCCCGAGCTGCCAAGTGCATCCGGGTGACGTGGTTGAAGTTCGCGAAAAAGCCAAAGGCCAATTGCGTATCAAAGCCGCGATGGAATTGTCCGGTCAACGCGAAAAGCCGACTTGGATTGAAATTGATGAGAGCAAATTGGTTGCGACATTCAAGGCTGTGCCTGAGCGTTCGGACCTGTCTGCTGACATCAACGAAAATCTGATCGTCGAGTTGTACTCGAAGTAATCCCATAGCGTATTAAGTCACCTACGGAGACGTCACCACTATGCACGGATACGGCACAGAACTGCTGAGACCGCGAAATATCAAGATCGAGTCGCAAAGCGCCAACACTGCTCGCATTGTGCTGGAGCCGTTTGAACGCGGCTTTGGTCATACGCTGGGTAACGCCTTGCGCCGCATCCTGTTGTCGTCCATGCCGGGTTGCGCCGCTGTCGAAGCTGAAATCGACGGCGTGTTGCACGAGTACTCGACGATCGAAGGTGTGCAAGAAGATGTGATCGAGATCCTGCTGAACCTGAAAGGTTTGGCCGTGATGCTCGAAGATCGCGATGAAGCCACGATCACGCTGCAAAAAAGCGGTGAAGGCGTGGTGAAAGCCGGCGATCTGCAGTTGGTTAATGGGGTCAAACTGATCAATCCGGATCACGTGATTGCGCATTTGACCAAAGGTGGCCGTTTGAGCATGAGCATCAAATTGGCCCGTGGCATTGGCTATCAACCGGCGTCTAACCGCCGCATCAGCGAAGATGGCGATCGTCCGATCGGTCGTTTGTTGTTGGATGCGTCGTTTGCTCCGGTGCGTCGTGTTGCTTATGTGGTGGAATCGGCTCGCGTCGAACAACGCACCGACCTCGATAAGTTGATCATCGACCTCGAAACCAATGGCACGATTCAGCCGGAAGAAGCGATTCGCCGCGCCGCGACGATTCTGCAACAACAGCTGTCTGCCTTCGTTGATCTGAAAGACGAACGCACCGTTGAGACGAAGAAATCAGAACCTTCGTTCGACCCGTTGTTGTTGCGTCCAGTTGATGATCTCGAATTGACCGTTCGTTCGGCCAACTGCTTGAAGACTGAAAACATTCACTATATCGGCGACCTCGTACAGCGCACTGAAGTCGAACTGTTGAAGACGCCGAACTTGGGCAAAAAATCGCTGACTGAAATCAAAGACGTGCTCGCTGCGCACGGTTTGAGCCTCGGTATGCGGTTGGAAAACTGGCCACCGGCTAGCTTGCTCAACAACGATTAACAGTACGCAGTCGCTACGGCTGCAACGATTTAGAGGATAGTCCCATGCGTCACTTGTGTTCTGGTCGTGCTTTGTCACGCACCACATCGCACAAAGAAGCGATGCTCCGCAACATGGCGGTGTCATTGGTGGAGCACGAAGTCATTCGTACCACATTGCCGAAGGCGAAAGAATTGCGTGTTGTGCTTGAGCCGCTGATTACGCTGGCCAAGAAAGACACCCAAGCCAATCGTCGTCTGGCATTTGCCCGCACACGTTCGAAAACAGCCGTCGAAAAGCTGTTTGATGAACTGGGTAAACGTTATGAAGGTCGTCCGGGCGGTTACTTGCGTATTATCCACGCAGGTCTGCGCGCTGGCGACAAAGCGCCGATGGCGGTTGTTGAATTGGTTGATCGTCCGGCCGTAGAAGTCGCCGAACCGTCAGCTGAAGCGGCACAAGCGTAATCGCGTGTTGAAATGAAAAAAAGCCGACGGTTGCGTCGGCTTTTTTTTATGTGCTGGTGTTAAGGTGCCGTTACGGAAAATACAGTAAATGGATGCCAAACCCTCCGCCCTGTCGGTTTCGCCTTGGCAACGCCTGTGGTCGTATCGCTGGGCTTTTGCTTGCGCGCTAGTGGCGATGACCATAGCGTGTTTGTTGCCCGGTGAAATGCTGTCGGCGCCAGCAATACCGTATCTCGATAAATTGGTGCACACCGGTGCTTGGTGCGTCATCGCCTTTTTCGCGACCAATGCTTTTGTATTGCATCGTCATGCGCGCTGGTTGGCGCTCGGTTTGTTGTTGTGGAGTTTGGGCATCGAATTTCTGCAACAGTATGTGCCACATCGTTCCTTTGAATGGGCCGATCTGATGGCCAATGGCATCGGTGTTGTTGCCGGCGTAGTGCTCGCGCGTTGGTGGCGGCATTTACCTTTGATTTCATCCAAGAAGTAAACCATGTTGTATTGGTTACCTGCTCCGGTGTTGGCGACGTTAGCGCTAACACTGCACACACTGAACACCTTTTTCTGGACGGCGCCGCTGTTTGTGCTCGCGCTGGTCAAATTTCTCATCCCGATTACCGCCGTGCAGCGCGTACTTAGCGCAATACTCAACAGCATTGCGGTTGCTTGGATCGCCTGTAACAGCGCCATTCATTTTCTAACGAAGCGGATAGAATGGCAGGTTGAAGGTGATATCGCACTTAAAAAGGATGAATGGTATTTGGTCATTGCCAATCACCAATCATGGGCCGATATCTTCGTGTTGCAACACGTGTTTAATTACCGAATTCCATTGCTGAAGTTTTTTCTGAAGCACGAATTGATTTATGTGCCGATTTTGGGCTTGGCATGGTGGGCGCTCGATTTTCCGTTTATGCGCCGATTTACCAAGTCATTTCTGGCCAAGCATCCCGAAATGAAAGGCAAAGACGCTGAAACCACACGCCAAGCGTGTGAAAAATTTCGGCACATGCCGATCGCGGTGATGAACTTTGTCGAAGGAACACGCTTCACAGACGAAAAACAGCAGCGACAAAATTCGCCGTATTTGCATTTATTGAAGCCAAAGGCCGGCGGAATTGGTTTGGTGTTGTCGGCGATGGGCGATCAGTTGCACACGATGGTGGATGTGACGATTGTGTACGATCGGGCGCACGTATCGTTTTGGGATTTTATTGGCGGTCGCGTTCATCGCGTGCGAGTACACATTCGCCAACTGCCGATCACAAGCGACCTCTTGGGTGATTACGATAATGATCCGGTTTATCGCGCACAATTCCAAACGTGGTTGAATGGAATTTGGCAGGACAAAGATTTTCGTATCAGCGAAATGAAACGTCAAACACGAGAGAGTGCATCACGCTGATTGCGGGCGTGTTACCACTTCAATCGTTTTCCGTCGCGAAAGAAGCCACCACTGGGACCGTGTTCATCGAGCAACGCGGCCCACACTATACTGGCAACGCCTGCGTCCAGTTCGCGGTTGGCATGTTCGCCGCCCATTTCAGTTTTGACCCAACCAGGACAAACCGCGTTGATCTTGATATTGCTTTGTTTTAAATCGGCGGCGATCAAATGCGTCATCGCGTTCAAGATAGTTTTGGAAAACCGATAGGCCGGATAACCACTGCCCATTTCGTCAAACGCGCCCATGCCAGACGACACGTTAACAATGCGACCAAAACCGCGTTGCTGCATGAGTGGCAAAAATACGCGAATCAAGCGCCACGCACCAAAGCTGTTGATGTCAATGCTGTCACGTATCATGGCCAGCGGTGTGTCCAGTGTTGCAATGGTGCTAGGGCGCGAAAAATCGTGAGGCTCTAGAAAAACACCGGCGTTATTAATCAATACATCACAACGATCAAAGCGCGATTTCACCGCATCAAAAACCTTGGCTACATCGTCATCGCTGGCGACGTCGCACACAACGGTTTGCGCGCTGAATCCGGCAACACTCAGCACGCCTGCTGCTTGTTGTAGAGCGGCGGCGTTGCGCGCGACCATCACCACATCAAATCCACGCTCGGCCAATGCTTGCGCACACCCCAACCCCAAACCGCGTGAAGCGCCAGTCACCACGGCAACAGGTTTGGTCATGACGTCACCACTGAATACGCATCGATAAATCGATGGCGCGAATGTGTTTTGTTAGCGCGCCCATCGACACAAAATCGATTCCGGCATCGGCAATCGTTTGAATGCGTTCAGGGCTGACATTGCCCGACACTTCCAATTTGGCGCGTTTCGCCGTCAACGCCACGGCGCGCGGCAGATCGGCATCGTCAAATTCATCCAACATGATGATATCGGCGCCGGCGCTCAGCGCCTGTTCCAATTCAGCGAATGACTCCACTTCGATTTCGACCGGCTTATCGGGAGCGATTTGACGCGCGCGTGCGACAGCCTGGGCGATGCCACCGCACGCGGCAATATGGTTTTCCTTAATCAGGAAGGCATCAAAAAGTCCGATGCGATGATTGCTGGCGCCACCAATGCGTACGGCGTATTTTTGCGCCGCGCGCAAACCGGGTAATGTTTTGCGTGTGTCGAGCAATTGCAGATGGCTATTGGTCGGGAAGCGGCTGACAATCTGCTGTGTTGTCGTGGCGGTGCCCGACAAGGTTTGCAGAAAGTTCAGTGCGCAGCGTTCCCCTGTCAGCAGCGCGCGTGCCGGTCCTTGCAAGCGACAGATTTCGTCGTTTGGCCGCAGCGCATCGCCGTCTTTACATTGCCAGTGAATCGACACTGGCTGCCCGAGCTGCGCAAACACTTCGTCGACCCAATCGCGCCCACACAGAATCGCGGCTTCGCGCGTTATGATCCGGGCAGAGGCTTGCGTTGTGGCGGGCACCAGCTGTGCGGTGACATCAGCGCTGGCGTCGACGGTGTTAACCGTGCCCAAATCTTCGGCAAGGGCAGCGGTGACTTGGGCACGACGATGCGCCAAGAGGTAGTCATTCTTGAGTTGGTTATGCATGATGATCTGTATGAGCAATTCTGTGGGCATTATCCGTAACGGCCGGTCAAAAGACCAATATGTCAATGTCCGGCGCCGGCGATTCCCGCTACACTTGTCCGCCTATCCGTTATTTTGCAGACTTCGACGCCCCGTAAACCACTTTCGTGCACGCCATCACGGCAAATTTTTGTGGACTTCGCTATGTTGTTCCGGCCTGAGTGTGTATGGCTTTGACCTGTTTGCGTCCCCCGACGCCTTGGCCGCACCGATGTACTCAGATCAACCGGACTTCTAGCATGACCATTGAACGACATCCGACATGGCGGGCACACGCGTCTTCACTGCCTACGCAGGAGCCGAAGAAATTGCCCAAGCTGATCGAGCGACTGCGCGACCAAATGAGCGAAGCGCTGGATAAGAGCTTTGCTCATATGCTCGACAACGCCGACGATGCCTTGTTTGACCTAGCAGACAAAGCCGGGAACAACAAGGATCAAACGTTGTACTTTGATGCTATGCGTGAGTTGCGCATCCGCCGCAAAGGCATGGAAAACGTTTTCCATCAAGAAATAGCCAACGCCTTTTTACGCATGGCCGGCAGTGAGTTTTCGGATGGTGGCGCCACTGCCACGGCTATCTCGTTTGATTCCCTGTCATTGGTCAAAGAGGACGAACTCGAAGACAACCTGGCCATTGACGGCATGGTGCAGCGAGCTCGTCAGCGCAATGAAGAAGCGCTGCGTTTTCTGGCGCGCCGCTTTGATGCGATTTTGCCCAATGTCGAAGTGAACGCGGACGATCTCCCTGTCAATCCCAAAGCTATTTGTGAAGCGCTGCGCGAAGCCGGTAAAGCGTTGGCGCTCGACACCAAAGCCAAGCTGGTGGTGTACAAATTATTTGAACGCGCGGTGCTCGCAGAATTGCCGGGAATTTATTCCGACGGTAATGAATTTCTCGCGGACAACGGCGTGCTGCCGGATCTGCATGTGCGCAAACCGAAAGCGGTGCATCAGGCGCAACGACCAACAGCGGCACAACGTGCGGCATCGCCATCCCAAGTGCTTGAAAGCACGGATGCAGAAATTACTGGACCGACGCCACTCGATATTCGCGCGGAAGTGTTCAGTGCGATCCGCGATTTGCTGGCCGAACAAAAAGGTGCGTCGACCGCCGCGGTTGACGGTGGCTTCGGCGTTCCATCGATGCCCATGGTTGAAACGACACAGTTGCTGAAAGCCCTGTCGGCGGTGCAACACGATCCGAATGCTGTTTCGGGTCAGCAAATTGATGTTCGTTCCGCGCTGGCGCACCGATTGCCGGTCGTGATTGGCCGTGTTGATGGCGGCACCATTGGCTCAGTCAATGACGACGTCATCGATATCGTTAGCATGCTGTTCGATTTTATTTTGGGCGACAACAATCTCGCCGATGAAATCAAAGCGCCATTGTCGCGTTTGCAAATTCCGCTGATTAAAGTGGCGATTGCCGATAAAACGTTTTTCAGCAATCGTAATCACCCAGCGCGCGTGTTGCTTAATGAAATGGCATTTGCTGGTCTTGGTTGGGATCCGGAACGTCGTGGACGTGATGGTTTGCAAGGTAAGATCGAAGGTATTGTGCAACGTGTGTTGACTGAGTTCGAAGATGACATGCACTTGTTCGATAATTTGCTGCAAGATTTTCGCAGCTTTGTCGAAGAAGAACGCCGCCGCGCTTCCATTCTCGAAAAACGCACGCGCGAAGCCGAAGAGGGCAAAGCCAAGGCCGAAACCGCGAAGAGCTCAGTCGATGCGATTGTGTCGCGCGCCATTCGCGGTAAAAACCTGCCAAATGTCGTGACGCGTCTGATTAATGAAGTGTGGAGCAAAGTGTTGTTGTTGGAGCATTTGCGCAATGGTCCGGACAGCGACATTTTTCGCGATCATCAAACCACGCTCGACAATTTGATTCGCAGCGTGACGGCGCGATCACCGGCCGAGCGCGCGGCAATGCCGGCGTTGTTGCCACAGCTGGTGCGCAAATTGCGCGGCGGATTTGAGGCGATTTCGTTCGGTGCCATCGAGTCCACGCAGATCATGCAAGAACTGGAATCGGTCCATTTCTCGCTGATGCGGACGACACCGGAGGATCTCGATAGCTTTAACGACGATTTGCTGCGCAGTGAAGTGGAAGCCCCTGATTTGGGCGCCTTGCCACTCAGCAGTGAAACCGACTTGTTGGCCGAATCGTTGCCTGATGTCACGGAAGAAGACATGGCGTTGTTGGATGCCAATAATGTGGCGCCAGCAGAAGCCGGTGTCGAAGAAATTGACGTTGGTGGAGGCAGTAAAGCGCCTGACGTTGAAGATGAATTGCTGTACAAAGTGGATCATTTGCCGGTCGGCAGTTGGATCGAATTGCGCGATGAAATGGGCAAATCGACCCGTTGCAAATTGGCCGCGAAAATTCCCACCATCGGCAAACTGATTTTCGTTAATCGCGGTGGTATGAAGGTCGCCGAGTTCACGCGCATGGGCATGGCGGTGGCGATGCGTCGTGGTTCCGTCAGCTTGCTGGACGACGCGGCATTGTTTGATCGTGCACTTGAAGCGGTGATCTCCAATTTACGCAAATTGAAATCCAACGACTAACGATTAAAGTTGACTCGCCCGTCGAGTCAGCTTTATCAATAATGTCGACGCAACTGGAGTCGACATGAAACCTGAATCTGCATGGCACACTGGCTGGTGGGCCGAAGCACGTGCTGTTCACAGCCCGCATTGTGATGCGCGCCCTGATCCTGAAGACATATCTCTGCTGGTGTTGCACAACATCAGTTTGCCTCCGGGCCAGTTTGGTCAGTCCCATGTTGAAGATTTTTTCAGCGGTCGCTTAAACGTCGCGGCCCATCCCTATTTTGCCACCATCGCGTCGATGCGCGTTTCAGCACACTTTTTTGTACGGCGCGACGGCGAGGTGCTGCAATTTGTCAGCACGCACGATCGCGCCTGGCATGCAGGCCAATCGTCATTCCAAGGGCGTGAACGCTGCAACGATTTTTCCATTGGCATTGAAATCGAAGGCAGCGATGACTGTGCCTTTACCGATGTGCAATATGAGCGGCTTGCTGATTTAAGTCAGGCCATTATCGTGCAGCATCCGCTGATTACGCTGGAACGTATAACGGGGCATCAACACATTGCACCTCTGCGAAAAACCGATCCAGGACCGTTTTTTGATTGGGATCGTTATCGCCGTACGCTTTTTGCGTTGCAAACCCGCTAAAATTTAACGGCCGCTGTTGTGAATGCGGTGTTCGACAGGTCACAGGACGTCAGATGATATTGCTTTCCATTGTGTTGGTGCTGATTCTGGAATGGTATTTCCGTTTGAGCCCCAGCTACCGCAGCTTTCGTTGGTTTTTGCGCTTTCGCGGATTTATTCACCGCCAGTTTCCCGCGCAGTTTGATCACCTCGGTGGCTTATTTCTCATTCTGGGATTACCCGCCTTGGTATTGGGAATTCTGCTCAGTCTGGGTGACAGCAATGTGGCTATCGTCGCGAAGGTTGTGTTCGGTGGCTTGTTACTGTGGTACTGCTTGGGACCCAAAGATCTGCGCACGATGCTGGCGAGTTATTTGGCGGCACTTGAACGTGACGATCGCCAAGGTGCATACGAACACTTGCAAGACGCCTTGCCTTTGGATGGCATTGATGACTTGTCACAAATGGGCCGCAATGTGACGCACTATGTTCTGAACGAAATCAACACGCGCTTTATTGCCGTTATTTTCTGGTTTGCGGTATTGGGCCCGGCGGCCGCATTGTTCTATCGCTTGTGCACGCTGTATGCCGATGTGTTGAAACTGGAACCTGGGCACCCGCACGGCCCGCTGCTGCGCAAAGTACGTCATGTATTGGATTGGTTGCCGGCGCGTATCACTGCACTCAGTTACGCGTTTGTTGGTGACTTCGTGCGCGGCTACAGTGCTCTGCACCCGTTTTGGAAAGAAGCGAACGCCTTAAGTGAAAAAATTCTTAGTGAAAGTGGTTTAGCGGCACTCGCGATCAACAGTGAAGTGCCAGACGATGTGCTGGATGAAAATTTGCAAGCGTTGGCATTAGCTGAACGCGCGCTCTTGTTCTTTTTGGTGTTGATTGCCGTGATCAGTATTTTGGGATTACTGATCTAGTCGGTGACGCGTTGTCGTTGGTTTCTCTCTTTTTTCAAATAATATTGTGTGCGTTGAGTTGCTGTTATTGGGCAACTCAGCGTGATGCGGTTCTCATTTTTCAACAAGACATCAACTTCGGCAGCTCCAAATGCTCTGGCGTAACGTACAGAGAGTGGTGTTACAGTCTGGCATCCATTAACGGAATCCATTAGTTGAGGGAGATAACAATGATGCGCCATCCACATCGACGCGTTTTTCGTTGGTTAATCATGGCGTTGACCATTGGACTGGTGGCTTGCGGTGGCGGCAGCAGTTCGAATGACGATGCTGCAACAACCACAACATCAAACTGGGACCAAATGACGTGGGACCAAGGACAATGGCAATAATTAAAGAGGGATACTTCATGAAAGGCTTTTTTGCGATCAATCTAATGATGATGTTTTCGGTGACCGTGTTGGCCGGTGAGGTGGTTGGCTTAACCACTTTTCAAGCAGGAACACCCGCAAAAGCGGCTGACGTTAACGGCAACTTTTCGGCGGTGAAAACGGCAGTTGATGATAATCATCAGCGCTTGCAAGTTGTTGAGGGCGCAGTGAGTTCAAAACAATCGCGAGTTAATGGCAGCTGCGCCGTGGGCAAGGCGATTGCCAAAATAAACGAAGATGGCAGCGTTGTGTGCAATGATTTTGCCGCCAGTACGGGGGTTATCGCCGTGTCTGCCGCTGATTTCGATATCAACGGTTTTAGTAATCAAACCGATTGTATTGTGATGCGCGGGGGCACCGTCACTTATGTTAAGGGGGCGTCGACATTTAATTGCGGTTTGCATGCGCAAGCATCTTTACCACACGGTGCAACGGTGACGGGGATTAAGTGCACAATAAATGACATCTCCGATAAAGCTGAAATGACCGCCGCACTCTATCGCTTGTCGGCAAACACGACATCGGGTTCAGGTGAATTGCCGGCTGTTGTTATGACTTCACCAACAACAAATAACGGTATTCATCGCATCAGCAGCACGGCGGTTGAGCCAACAAAAGCCGTTATAGACAACGAGAACAATTTTTACTACGTGATCGTTAATCTTAAAATCACCTCGCCCGGCACATCAATGAACGACATTGTGACAGGGCTCGAACTGTACGGTTGCAGCATCAACTATCAGTTGTAAGCCCTGCTAAATTCGTTAACTACTTTTGTTTTTTGGGCAATTTAATCGTTGTTGGTAGTGGCAACGTTGGTTTGTCATCGGCGGATGGGGTGGGCAATACGATCTCGGCGGGCGTTTGATAGCCTGCTGGTTCAACACCACAAACGCCGGAACCATTCGGTTGCGGAATACACACCATCACACCACTGCAGCTAACGGTTCGCGGCGGTGAACTGAGCACCATGACTTTGCGACCGCTGCAGACTTGCGGCGATTGATTAGCGAGAGCGGTGTTGTTAATGCCAGTCGTTTCCGCCACACAATCTTCATCGTGGTTGCGCGTGTCCCAAATTTCGACATTGCCCGGATAACGATTTGGATCGTTGTCATCGCAATCGCTGCCGCCGCAATGCATGGCGGTGACGCCATCGCCGTCATTGTCAACACAGGCGGTGCTGGCTTTGCAGCGATTCAACTCTTCATCGCAGATCAGGCCGCTGCTGCAAACGGGATTGCGTGACGCCACGCAGCCCCGTGCATCGGCATTTGTCGAGCCGGGTGCGCAACGTTCAACGCCAGTACAAAAGCGGCCGTCATCACATTCACGATCGGATGTGCAAATTGCTGCGCCACTGGTACGTGACATATTGTCGAGAACAAACGTACCCGACTCAACAAATTTGCGGCGCGGCGCCACAAAAAATGTAGTCACTTCGTTGCGAGCATTACGCACGCTCAAGCGCAGTTCTGCCATTTCCCATTCATCGGGGCGTTTGATCACGTCGCCGCCATCGCGCGTCCACACCACGCTAACGGTGTCGAGCGCATTTAACGCTATTGCCGGCGCAAAATTCAGGCTGGTATTTTTTTGTGTGCGATCCGCCAGTCGTTCACCTGCACGGTGTAATAGTTGGCGCAACTCGCGACCATCCTGCATCCTTATCACGATCTCGGCACGGGAGTTTTCGCGCAGATCGTCATTGCCAGTGGTCACCATGATTTCAATGACACTATAGCGATCCGAGGCCATTGCCATCGTCGCCAACAGCAGACATAAACACCCTACAATAAAACGCATGACAACACTCCTTGTGAATCGTAAGAGCCGACGATTGTACAAAAAGTGGCAGACAAAGGCGTGAGGCTTGCCTCAGTTCTGGCAATCCTTCGGTGAGGAAGCCTTACCTGGTAAGCCATCTAGTGGTCGAAAAAAACGTTGAGTTGATCCAACCGGAACATAGTCAGAGAGATCGTGGCACAGGTCTACTGTCATATTGGTCCACCTATCCGGGTGCGCGCTGCCTGTTAGCGCGAAACGAAGCATGTTCATTGACTCGCTTTTAAGAATCCTATGACGGTCTGGGCTTCAGTAGTCGACTCCGGCTTTTCGCTACACGATTTCCGAAATGACCGTTGGTAATTCGTTTGTGCTCTCTTTGGGGGGATGCAAACCCTCGTTATGTCAATGAGGTTAGTTTATCTACTACACTAAACTCTGCAATGGCGTGGTGTTAACACGACAAGGATGAGTAAAGGTGTTATTCAATTACTCGTTATCAATGCGGAACCGCAGAATGATGTTCCAGATCAACATTGGTTGGTGTGGTTGTTTTCGAAATGGGTATTCGCGGTGGTAATGATAGTCTGTGTTCGACTTTTCGGTTTATCTTTTTAAAGGTGGTGCACGGAATATGACAGGGGCAAGTGAAGTAGAAAAGCCGACAGTACTCATTGTGGAAGATAGTCGCAGCAATGCGATGTTGATCTCCGCAATATTGACTGATTTTTGCAAAACAATTGTTGCCGAAAACGGTGAAGATGCGCTGGTCATCGCCGATACGACGCCAATCGATTTGATTTTGTTGGATGTGATGTTGCCCGGTATTGATGGCTATCATGTATGCGCACATTTAAAAAACAATATTAGAACCATTGATATTCCTGTGTTGTTTTTGTCGGGGCTGACTGAAGAAAACAACGAGGCGCGTGGCCTATCATTGGGCGCTATTGATTATATTAGTAAACCCATTCGCCCTGTGATTGTTGAAATGCGCGTGCGCAACCATCTTGAATTAAAACGTCGTGGAGACATGCTGGCCAGATTGGCACAAATTGATGCGTTGACTGGCCTGCCGAATCGGAGCCAATTTGATGCTGTGCTGTCTCGTGAATGCCAACGAGATCGACGTGAAAAGCAACATCTCTCGTTGCTGATGATCGATGTGGATCATTTTAAGTTGTATAACGATTTCTATGGTCACCCTGCGGGCGACAAAATACTGCGTTTGGTTGCTGGTGCTCTGAAATCCACCTTGAATCGGGGCGGCGACTTTGTTGCGCGTTATGGCGGCGAAGAGTTTGTGATCGTGTTGCCTAATACGGATGCCAAAGGTGCTGCAATGGTCGCGAGGCAATTGCTTGACGAGGTGCGTGCTTTGAACTTGCCGCATGAGAAATCGATCAATTCCAAATTCGTATCCATTAGCATTGGTGCTGCCACTGGACAGGGCGCAGCATTGGCCGACCCGTCGGCACTGCTTCAGCGTGCGGATACGCTGCTTTACGAGGCAAAACGCTCAGGACGCAATCGATTTGTTGTTGGGTAGGCTGTTCGTTCATTCATCCTGATTAATCGTCCGTTCGATTTGATGAATCGTAGTGTCCAGATAATCCGGGCCGGCGTAACGCGCGATCTGCAGGGCGCCAGTTAATGCCGACAACACGAACAAGGCCTTTTCATCAGCGCGTCCGTCGAAATGAAATTGGTCCTGATCGCGGCCTTTGCTCAAGACGCGAGTTAAGAATGTCAGCACGTCTTTAATTAGCAAACGCATTTGCATCTGAATCGAGGTGGGAGCCGACGCGGCCTCGATGGCCATCGCGCCGATGGGGCATAGCGCACCATCATGCAAGTCGGCGTGGTTGCGGTAGTAATCAAACAACAGCTGCAGTTGTTTGCGGCAATCGGTGCGCACTTCGTCGCTACCAGCCGACATCGCCGCGACCTGACTTCGAAAGCGTTCGATGAGCGCGACTCCCAAATCGGCCTTAGCCGGATAGTGGTAATGGATTGCGCTATGCTTTACGCCTAACTCGGCGGCAATCTCGGGATAGCTGAAGCCCTTAAAGCCATGACGATGAAAAAGTCGGCCCGCTACGTCGAGTATCCGTTCGGGCATGAGGCCATTTTCTGTGGTTTTTGGCATCACTTACAGACATGTCAGTAAGAATGTAGTCATTCTGCCCGTATCTGGTCCGAAGAGGAAGCCCGAATCGCCATTCCGCATGGGAAGTGGCGGCGTGGCTACCTATACTTTTGGCCGAATTTAGAAACGGTTGCGGGTTTGGGTTGTGGGTTCGGGTAAAACCGTACCTAGTTAACCCCCCGAAGTTATTTTTCCCGCTAGCCGAACTCGTAACCCACAACATCCGAGATCTCCATGGCCGCCGACCATTTGCATAACGACGTTGATCCACAAGAAACCAAAGAGTGGCTCGATGCCCTTGAAGCCGTGCTTGAAGCCGAAGGTGTTGAACGTGCGCATTTCCTGCTCGAAAAACTGATCGACAAAGCGCGTCGTTCGGGCGCCTATCTGCCTTACACACCCACCACCGCCTATATCAATACGATCCCGCCATCACGCGAAGCCGGTTATCCGGGCGATCAGGCGATCGAAGCGCGCATTCGTTCAATCATTCGTTGGAATGCGTTGGCGATTGTCTTGAATGCCAGCAAAAAAGATCTGGAACTGGGTGGTCATATTTCATCGTTTGCGTCCAGCGCAACCTTGTATGACGTTGGCTTCAATCATTTCTTCAAAGCCGATCAAGGTGAAGGCGGCGATTTGCTGTATTTGCAAGGGCACTCTTCACCAGGTATTTATGCGCGCGCCTTTTTAGAAGGTCGCATTAACGAAGAGCAGCTGAATAATTTCCGCCAAGAAGTGGATGGCAAAGGTTTATCGAGTTATCCGCATCCGAAATTGATGCCGGACTTTTGGCAATTTCCGACTGTGTCAATGGGGCTCGGCCCCTTGCAAGCAATTTATCAAGCACGCTTTTTGAAATATTTGGAAAATCGAGGTTTGCGCAAAACTGACGGCCGCAAAGTCTGGGCGTTTATGGGCGACGGTGAAATGGATGAACCGGAATCGCTCGGTGCGATCGGTATGGCCGGCCGCGAAAAGCTCGATAATTTGATCTTCGTCGTGAACTGCAATTTGCAACGTCTTGATGGCCCGGTGCGCGGCAACGGCAAAATCATTCAAGAACTGGAGGCCGATTTCCGCGGTGCCGGTTGGAATGTGATCAAAGTGATCTGGGGCCGCTATTGGGATCCGTTGTTGGCGCGCGATACCGGCGGTCATTTGCTGCGTTTGATGGAAGAAACCGTCGACGGTGAATACCAAAATTACAAAGCGATGGGCGGTCGTTACACGCGTGACAATTTCTTTGGCAAACATCCGGAAACCGCGGCGATGGTTGCCAATATGAGCGACGAAGACATCTGGCGTTTGAATCGCGGCGGTCATGATCCGCACAAAGTTTATGCGGCGTATCAGCAGGCAGTTAACACCAAAGGCAAACCCACCGTCATTTTGGCGAAAACGGTTAAAGGTTATGGCCTTGGTCCTTCAGGTGAAGGCAAGAACGTGTCGCATCAATTGAAAAAATTGGATATCGAAGCGGTGAAGTCTTTCCGCAACCGTTTCCGCGTACCGGTGCCAGATGATCAACTGGAGAATATGCCGTTCTATCGTCCGCCGGTTGATTCGCCCGAAATGAAATACCTGCGCGAGCGTCGTGAAAAACTAGGGGGCTTTTTGCCGGCACGTCGTGCCAAATCTGAAAACCTGGATGTGCCAGCACTCAAAGCCTTTGAAGCGATTACTGCCGGCACTGGCGAGCGTGAAATTTCAACGACGATGGCGTTTGTGCGTCAATTGAATGTGCTGCTCAAAGACAAAGTACTGGGCCCGCGTATTGTGCCGATTATTCCAGACGAGGCGCGCACGTTTGGTATGGAGGGTATGTTCCGTCAATATGGTATTTATTCGTCGGTCGGTCAGCTGTATCAACCGGTCGATTCGGATCAAGTGGCGTATTACAAAGAAGATATCAAAGGCCAGATTCTCGAAGAAGGTATTACCGAAGCGGGCGCCATTTCGTCGTGGCTTGCGGCGGCAACGAGCTATTCGACGAATAACTTGCCGATGGTGCCGTTCTTTATTTTCTATTCGATGTTCGGTTTACAACGTGTGATGGATTTGTGCTGGGCTGCCGGTGATATGCGCGCACGTGGTTTTCTGATGGGAGCGACCGCTGGCCGCACAACATTAAATGGCGAAGGTTTGCAACATCAAGATGGTCATTCGACCTTGCTTGCCGCAGCAATTCCAAACTGTGTCGTTTACGATCCCGCTTACGCTTACGAAGTGGCCGTGATTGTGCAAGATGGTTTGCGTCGTATGGTCGAAAATCAGGAAGACGTGTTTTATTACATTACGTTGATGAATGAAAACTATGTACAGCCTGCGTTACCAAAAGGTGCCGAAGAAGGCATCCTGAAAGGCATGTATAAGCTGTCGTCAGTGGATGTCAGTGATGCTAAAAAAGCCAAAAGCAGCAAAAAAGCGCCGCGTGCACAATTGCTTGGTGCCGGCACCATCTTGCGTGAAGTGATCGCCGCGGCTGAGCTGCTGCGTGACAACCATGGTGTTGCATCGGATCTGTGGAGCGTCACCAGTTTTAGTGAATTGCATCGCGATGGTGTTGATTGCGAACGCTGGAACATGTTGCATCCCGACGAAAAAGCGCGTGTTCCCTACGTTAAACAGTTGCTGCAAGACGCCGAAGGTCCTGTCGTTTCGTCAACCGACTATGTGCGTGCCGTCAGTGAACAGATTCGTGCTTTTGTGCCAGGGGATTTCCGAGTGCTTGGCACCGATGGTTTTGGTCGCTCGGACTCGCGCGCGAACCTGCGTCGTCACTTTGAAGTGGATCGTTATTACGTTGTTGTCGCCACGTTAAAAGCGCTGGCCGATCGAGGTGATGTACCGACCAAAGCAGTGAAAGATGCGATTGCGCTGTATGGCATCGATGCCAACAAACTTAACCCACTGCACGCGTAAGGAGAAAAAGAATGAGCTTACGCGAAGTAACTGTGCCTGACATTGGCGATGTCAAAGACGTTGATGTCATTGAAGTGGCGGTTAAAACTGGTCAATCGGTCGAAAAAGATCAAACGTTAATCGTTGTCGAAACCGACAAAGCGACGATGGAAATCCCGTCACCAGCCGCGGGTATCATTAAAGATCTAAAACTGAAGCAAGGCGACAAAGTGAGCCAAGGCTCATTGATCTTGGTGTTGGATGAATCCTCTACAGTAGGCGCGGCTTCGGTCGCAAACAGCGTGTCGCAACCCACGTCAGAAAACGTAATCGCGGCGGAAGCCACTCCTACGAAAACCGTGCCTGAAAAAGTCAGTGCGCCTGTTATGGCTCAGTCTATTGAGCGCGAAGAAGACATTCGGATTCCGGATATCGGTGGTGCGAGTGGTGTCAGCGTGATCGAAGTGCTGGTGAAAGTCGGCGATTCGATTGCAAAAGACGGCGGCTTGATTGTGCTTGAGACCGATAAAGCGACGATGGAAGTGCCATCGCCGTTTGCCGGTGTGATCACCGCGTTCACGGTAAAAGTTGGTGACAAAGTTGATCAGGGAACTGTGATCGGGCGTATGAAAATGGCAGGCGCTGCGCCGCCGGTTTCAGCGTCGTTACCGACACCGAGCATTGCTGCTGCAGCACCCACTTCTGTGACCGCGAGTGTGGTAACAGCACCCATGTCGCAAGATCAATTTGGTCGTGGTTCGCCAGTACCGGATTATCCGGTGCAGCGCCGCGCGCCCGGCGAAAAATTTGTGCACGCGTCTCCGTCGGTGCGACAGTTTGCGCGTGAGCTCGGTGTGGATTTGGAAAAAGTCACCGGAAGCGGTCCAAAAAATCGGATTCTGAAAGAAGACGTGCAATCGTTCGTCAAATTCGAGCTAAATCGACCCAAGCCGGTTGCGGCGACTGGTTCTGGTTTGCCCGCGTTACCAGACATCGACTTCAGCAAATGGGGCGAGGTTGAAAAGCAACAACTGACGCGTATTCAGAAAGTTTCGTCAGTCAATTTGCATCGCAACTGGGTCAATATTCCGCATGTGACACAACACGACGATGCGGACATCACCGAGATGGAAGCTTTCCGTCAATCGCTTAAAGATGAAGCGGAGAAGCGCGGTGTTAAATTGACACCGTTGGTGTTTGTGATGAAGGCCTTGGTCAATACGTTGAAAGCGTATCCAACGTTTAACGCATCACTCGCTGCCGATGGTGAAACACTGGTGTTGAAAAAGTATTGGCATATTGGTGTTGCGGTGGATACGCCAGATGGTTTGGTGGTGCCGGTCGTTCGCGATGTCGATCAAAAGTCGCTGTTTGATTTATCGGCGGAATTGGCCGAGATCAGTAAAAAAGCGCGCGACAAAAAATTGGGCGCCGATGCTATGCAGGGCTCTACCTTCACGATTTCGTCATTGGGTGGTATTGGCGGTACGTATTTCACCCCAATCGTTGCTTGGCCTAATGTGGCGATTCTTGGTCTATCGAAAAACAGCATGAAACCGGTATGGGACGGTAAACAATTCGTACCGCGATTGATGTTGCCGATGAGCCTGTCGTACGACCACCGCGTCATTGACGGTGCGGTTGCGGCACGTTTCATTTCGCATCTCGGTAAGAACTTGGGCGATATCCGCCGCTTGTTGTTGTAGAGCCGATGAAAATAACTTCAACACGAAGCACACGAAGATCGTAAAGCGCACGAAGTAAAGGCTATGGATGGCGACTCACGAATGCGTGGTGAGCAGGTTGAAACACCGATGTTCTTACTTCGTGCTCTTGGTGAACTTCGTGTTGAATGTGGTTTTCCGTGGCGATCTTTGCCTCGTGATAGAGATCAAGTTACCTTGCGGTAACGGCGGCTGATCCGGCGCTTTTAGCCGGCTTTGTGAACGCCATGCTGATTTTAGCGTTTTAACTATCGCTTCAAGCCAAGGCGAAAATGCCGCTGTTTGGCTACACTACGCAGCCTCAGCTGGGCGATACCCAGCTCGATCGGCTTATGCAAATAAGCTTGGCACAAAGGGTGCCGACTTACAGGAGATTAAGATGAGCAAAGGTGATATTCACGGCCAGGTGGTTGTCCTCGGTTCAGGTCCTGGCGGCTACACCGCCGCGTTCCGTGCTGCAGACCTGGGTCTGGATGTTGTGTTGATCGAAAAAGACGCTACCTTGGGTGGTGTCTGCTTGAACGTTGGCTGTATTCCGTCAAAAGCGCTGCTGCATTGTGCGAAAGTCATCGACGAGGCCGAAGCCTCTGCTCATCACGGTATTACGTTTGGTAAACCCAAACTCGATATCGACAAAATTCGTGGTTACAAAGATGGTGTCGTCGGTTCATTGACCAAAGGTTTGGCCGGTATGGCCAAAATGCGCAAAGTGAAAGTCGTCAACGGTTACGGCAAATTCACTGGCCCGAATATTATCGCCGTTGAGAATGACGGCAAAACAACGACGGTCTCGTTCGACAATTGCATTATCGCTGCCGGCTCACGTCCGGTCGCTCTGCCTTTCCTGCCGCAAGATCCGCGCATCATTGATTCCACTGGCGCCCTCGAATTGAAAGACGTGCCCGGCCATATGCTGGTCCTGGGCGGTGGCATTATTGGTTTGGAAATGGCGACGGTTTATCGCGCACTTGGCAGCAAAATCACTGTCGTTGAAATGTTTGATCAACTGGTGCCGGCTGCTGACCCTGATATTGTCAAAGTACTGCACAAATACGTTGAGAAAAAGTACGAAGCGATTCTGCTTGAAACCAAAGTCGTGAAAGTCGAAGCCAAAGCTGACGGTTTGTATGTGACATTCGAAGGCAAAAACGCGCCGAAAGAACCGCAAAAATTCGACAAGATCTTATCCGCTGTTGGTCGTATTCCAAACGGCAAATTGATCGATGCTGAAAAGGCCGGTGTCAACGTTGACGATCGCGGTTTCATCAATGTCGACAAACAACTGCGCACCAATGTACCGCACATTTACGCGATTGGCGACGTCGTTGGCCAACCGATGCTGGCACACAAAGCCACCAAAGAAGCGCACGTTGCCGCTGAAGTGATTTCCGGCAAAAAACATTTCTTCGATCCACGCTGCATTCCGTCGGTGGCTTACACCGATCCAGAAATCGCTTGGGTGGGTTTAACCGAAAAAGAAGCCAAACAAAAAGGCATCGATTACGGTGTTGGCGTGTTCCCTTGGGCCGCTTCCGGTCGTGCGATTGGTGTCGCGCGCAGCGAAGGTCTCACCAAAATGATCTTCGACAAAGCCACGCATCGCGTGATAGGTGGTGCGATGGTCGGTGTTAACGCGGGCGAGTTGGTTGCTGAAGTATCATTGGCCATCGAAATGGGCGCTGATGCCGAAGATTTGGCGCTGACCGTGCACCCGCACCCGACGTTGTCCGAATCGGTATCGTTCGCCGCCGAAGTCTTCGAAGGCACCTGCACCGATTTGCCGCCGAAGAAAAAATAAGCTATCGTCCTCTGCGATTACTTTGAATGCGCCTTCGGGCGCATTTTTGTTGATTCCACTTTTTCGAGGGGGCTTTTATGAAGCTTAAGGCATTTATGTTGGCTTGCTTGTCATTCGTTGCAATGGCAGAAGATCGGGACATGCGTTGGGGTATGAATTACCTTTGGGGTGAGGCGACTTATTCGGTTGCAGAATTAAATGCAAGCGAACTGGAAGCAGACCCTACTGCGTATTTCTTCAACTTTGGGTATGAAGTGACGGATAATTTCGGTGTAGAAGCCCGCTGGGGTGGTGGTGTCTCTTCCGGTACTATTTCTGTTGAAGATGAAGATTTGACCATGAAAGCGAGCGTTGACAAGCTCGCCGGTCTTTACGCAAAACTGCACACCACGATTGGCGAGAATTTTCAGCCTTATGTGATTGCCGGTATGACAAAGCTGGATGTGAAAGTTAGCGATATTTGCGCCAACTGTGGCTCATACACTGAAAGCGAATCGGATGTCGGATTCGGTATTGGATTTGACGTTGTATCATCGCGCGGAGCAGCATTTAATTTGGAAGCGATGAAATATCTTGATAAAAATGGTTTGGAGTTTTCCGGATTTAGCATCGGTTTTGGCTATCGCTTCTAAGTCAGTATTGCCCATACCAGAAATGCTTTGTATGTTGGTAGAGTTGTAACAGAACCCGCTTTGCGGGTTTTGTTTTTTTAAATAAAGTCGCTGC
Source organism: Enterobacterales bacterium (assembly GCA_041914905.1). Taxonomy (GTDB): domain Bacteria; phylum Pseudomonadota; class Gammaproteobacteria; order Enterobacterales; family Permianibacteraceae; genus Permianibacter. The sequence continues at coordinate 60,168 of JAYSCL010000013.1, read as the reverse complement.
TCATAATCGTTGTTGCCGAAGACTGCATGATTGCGGCCATCAACATTTCAATTGGGTTGAACTGGGTTACAACTTGACGAAATAGTCGGTGTTTGTCTTTAGTGGTGTTCCAAGGGGCTTGCCAGTTTCATCGCAAATGGTGATGCTGTAGCTTTCGATGCAAAGCAAAGTTGACCCGTGTTTCAAAAAGACGAATCGATTCGTGTGCAATTGGAGCAGGCTGAACACGAGCTGCCGATCAAACGCGGCGATCGCAAGACTGTTGCCCTGCACGTCACGCGCGCCGGTGGTTTTGAAGTGAGGGCTCCGCATCGGATGCCAATGCGGATGATTGCGGAGTTTGTGCATTCGCATCGCGACTGGCTCATTGAACGCGAGCAGAAGCTGGCGCAACAGCCGGCCAAAGTGTTGCGCTATGAAGACGGCGCACCGCATTATTTTCTCGGACAGTCTTACCCACTCAAGTTGCTGCCCGCCACACGCGGATTTGTGTCCATCGCCGATGGGCAGTTCCGAATCGCAACGCCGTCGCTCGACGGTGAGACCATTCAAAAGCTGTTGATGCGGTTTTATACGCGCGAGGCGGAGTTCCGCTTGCCGGAACGCGTGCGCTTTTGGCACAACAAACTGTATGGCACGCCGCTGCCGGCGTTGAATTTTCGCGCCATGAAAGCGCGCTGGGGCAGTTGTGCCGCCGACGGCAGCATCACGCTGAATTCTTGTTTGTTGCGGGCTAGCTGGCCGGCGGTCGATTATGTGGTCGTTCACGAACTCTGCCACTTGACACATTTTGACCATGGTGCCGGTTTTAAAGCGTTACTTTCAGCTGCTTTGCCTGATTGGCGTGAACGTAAGCGTTTACTCACCGTGCCGTGCGGCTATTGAACTGGTCCGTTTGCCGTCCGATAGCCTTGTCGAGCATTAAGGACTGGCGTATAAACGGATTTGTTCAAAAATTAAACAAGATGGTGCACGGATGCATCCGTTTCCGGAACGGTCGCCTACCGCATGAACAACCCCGTAGTCATTCCCGAGGTCGTGATTTTTGACGCGTTGCGTGAACGTGGGCAACGCTTGTCGGCGTTTCTGTCGGAATACTTTGGTTGCCGTTTGGCCGATAGCGGTCCAGAGCCGGAATGCCCTGTGGGTCTGTATGCCGTACTCGGCAATGGCGAAGCCGAAAAACGTTTTATGCTGGAGTGGCGTCAACGTCACGGCGACATGCCGCTGCTGTTTCTCGGTTTAGTCAACAGCGAGTCGATAGGGCTCGAACTATTGCGCAGCGGTGCTGATGACTTTTTGGTGGTGGCCACCGATGCGCAATGGCGTGAAATTCCACTGGCCATTAACCGCGCCCTCACCAAGCGCGAACGCAAACGCGCACAAGAACAATCCGTTAGCGAAGCACTGCATTATGCGATCAGCCTCGCGTCGATTCTGGATTCCGTACACGAAGGCATATTCTGTTTTGACGACGCCGGATTGGTCCGCGTGTTCAACAAACATGCCGAACACATTTTTGGTGTTGATGCCGACGACATTATCGGTAAACATTTTTTGAAGTTACTGCCGGACGAAATGGCCAAAGAAATGTGGTCATCGTTGATCGTGTACAAATCCGGAGGACTGCCCGAATTTGTTGAGCAGCGTCGCGAATACATTGGCCAACGCCGTACTGGTGATTGTTTTCCGATGATGTTGTCAATCAGTGAAGCGGCGATTGGCAATCTCAAACATTTTGTCGTGTCGGTCGAGGACATCAGTGCCCGCAAAGAAACGGAAGCGGCTTTGCATTTTGCCCTCGAGCTCGACGCGATGCTGAACAAGTGGTCGACCCGTTTTATCAATCTGGATATCAATGATATTTTCAGTAGCGTAGAAAATGCGTTACGCGATATTGGTGAGTTGTGCCGAGTCGATCGCGTGCAACTCATCATGTATGACTTAGAATCGAAACATGTGTCGTGCTTAAGTGAATGGTGTGCTGACGGTACGCCTTCCGACAAAAGCAGTATTCAAATGGAGCTGGTGTCGTTGGCGCCCGCGATGCACGCGCAGATCCGCTTGGGTTTGCCTATTGCGTGTGACGATGTCGCAACCATGAGCATGGCGACTGAGCGTCAGCTGTTCGAAGGCTCGCAGGTGAAAAGCTATATTTTGTTGCCGATGACTTGTGAAGAGCGTGTGATCGGTTACCTCCAAATGGATTGTGTGCAGCAGGTGCGACAGTGGAGCAACAGCGAAAAATCGCAACTGCAATTGGCGGCGATTATGTTGGCCAATGCGCTGGCGCGCCGTGAACGTGAAATCGCTTTGCGTGCCGCGCATGAAGAATTGCAACTCGCGAACAAGACGCTGCAGCATATGGTGCGTGTCGACGCGTTGACACATCTGGCGAATCGTCGTCATTTTGATGAAGTGCTACAGCAGGAATTTCGTCGCGCGCAACGTGAGCACAAATCGCTGGGGTTGATCCTCGTCGATGTCGATAATTTCAAAAAATACAATGACAGCTATGGTCATCCGGCAGGTGATGCATGCCTGAAGCAAGTGGCGCAGGCGTTGAGCACCAGTTTCCAACGCGCTGGCGAATTTTGTGCGCGTTATGGTGGTGAAGAATTTGTCGTGTTGTTGCCGGGCAACGATCTGTCGCAATCATTGAAAGCCGCTGAACGAGGCCGCTCAGCGGTGCAAAGTCTGTCGTTATTGCACGCGTACAATGGCTATGAAAAAGTCGTCACTGCCAGCTTTGGCGTCGCGGTCTTTGAACCCGGCAGCGGCCTGACGCCGCATTCCTTATTGCAATGCGCCGACAAAGCGCTTTATGAAGCCAAACGCGCCGGCAAAAATCGCAGCATGTGTTTCGGCTTGCTGTCGCTGAACAGTGACACGGATACGTTTACCCAGCGCAGCTGAAATGCCAAAAACCAAATTCAACACGAAGTTCACCAAGCACACAAAGAACACGAAGTAAAAATGTTCTGAATTGAATATGTCTACCCACCTCCTTGGCCATACTGCTTTCGACAGACAACGGAAATCATCTTGCAGGACAAGCAAACAACGAACAGAACATTGTTCGAATACCGTTCGTGGTGAGCCTGTCGAACCATGAATGAGAGCGACACTTTAAGGTTTCGGTAGCAATCGACAACCGCTGAAGGCAAATACGTTTTTGCTTTTACTTCGTGCTCTTTGTGTGCTTCGTGAACTTCGTGTTGAAGTTATCTTTTGTCTTGTTTTCTTACTGACAACTGACAACTGACAACTGACAACTGACAACTCAATCAATCCCGCTTCAACGCCGACAACATTGAACCGGCCACGACCAATAACGCGCCGGCATAACTCCACACGTTCAACGTTTCGATGACGACCCAGTGTGGGCGCCACCAAAACAACAACGCTGACGCAAGCAAGGTGATCAACGGTGTGACGGCCAACGTGGCTGACACGCGCGCTCCTTCCCAGTAAACCAACGCTTCTGCAAATGCACCATACGCCAGAATTGTATTGGCAACGGCGAACGCCAGTAAGCCGTAACCGGCGGCATCCAACAGCAAGCGTTGCTCGACGTGCACAAACGGCAATAACAGCACACTCGCAATCAGATAAATCATCAGCAAGATCTGTGGCGATGAAAAATAGCGCAGTAACGCTTTTTGCGCGAGTGCGTAACCTGCCCACGAAATCGCTGCGACGATCATCCACAATAATCCGGGGACAAAATCGCTTTGCGCGGCGAAGGAGCGCAAGCGCACATTAAAAAACAGCAACAGCCCGACCACAAACAACAGAAAGCCACCCCATTGCCAGCGATTGAAACGCTCGCGAAATAGCCAGACGCTGCCAAGCAAAAATAGCATCGGAGCCAGTTGAATCAATGTTTGGGCGCTGGCGGGGGCGATGTAGTCCAGCGATAGCAAATAGCACAAATAATTGCCAATCAAACCGGCGACCGCAATCAACGTTAGGCCTAGAGCTGGTCCGTGCAAGTTGCGCCAAGGTGGCAACTGGCCTTGCCAGCGCAACCAGATCCACACAAACAGCAGTGCGCCGACAAAGCGATACCACGTGATCGTGATCGCATCCAATGAGCCCAATAGCGGCTTCAACGCCAACGGTAATACGCCCCACAGCAGAGCCGTCGACAAACTCAAAAAAAATCCGAGACGCCAGTGGGGGGGAGAAGAGGTGTTCATGAATTGCCGCAAGTCATTGACGGGGGCGAATTATCACTGTTGGCCACCGCCTTGACCATGCTCATTTGTGAACATTGCAAGGTGACATTGGCGCGATGATTGCGGACAATAGCTGCGATTTTTTTGCCGAGCGGAATAACAACAATGAAATGCTGGTTATGGCTGTTGTGTGTGATGGTGGTGCAGGCGGACGAACTTAGCGTTGAACGCTTGATGGCCTCTCCTGCTTTGCAAGGCAGCACACAGAATCAATTGCAATTTGTACCCCACAGCGAGCGAATCTCGTTTTTGCAAAATCGCCGCGACAATGCGCGCCAATTTGATCTGTGGTGGTGGCAACCGGGCAGCATTGCGCAACCGCTCGTTACCGCTGAACAAGTGCTGGCCAATGGTTTTCAAAAAATTTCCGCCGAAGAAATGGCTGCACGTGAACGGCAACGCATTACCGCGACCGGTTTGACGGAATATCACTGGCATCCTGATGGCAAGCAGTTGTTGCTGCCAGTGGGCGGGCGCCTGTTTCTTGTCGATACCAGTCAGCCTGCAAATGTCAGTTGGCGCGAAGTGGGGGATGGCAGTGGTGGTATTCATCACGCGCGTTTTTCACCGCAAGGTCGCTACATCAGTTTTGTGCGGCAACAAAACCTGTTTATTGCAGATACAACGCAATTGCGTGTGCGGCCGTTGACGCTCGATGGTGGCGGCGCCATCAGTTACGGTGTGGCCGAATTTATCGCTGGCGAAGAATTAAACCGCCACGAGGGGTATTGGTGGGCACCCAATGATCAGTTCATTGCTTATGCCCGTGTTGACGAAACCACGGTGCCGGTGCAGCGTCGTTACGATATGCGTGCCAGTGAGGTGGTATTGGTGGAGCAACGCTATCCGCAGGCTGGCACGCGCAATGCTGTTGTGCAATTGCATTTATTGGATCTGCTCAGCGAGCAATCCACGATTTTGGATTGGACCGATAATGACGACGTGTACCTGGCGCGAGTCGCGTGGTTGGCCGATGCGCGTCGTGTAGCCGTGCAACGTTTGAGCCGCGATCAACGCAATCTCGATTTGCTGATCATTGATACGATTACCAATAAAGCCAAACGCACGCTCAACGAAAATAATTCGCGTTGGGTCAACTTAAACAATGACTCCTATTTTCTAAAAAATGGCACGCAATTTTTATGGGCATCGCAGCGCTCTGGCTTCAAACATCTGTACCTGTATCAGCACGATGGCAAACAACTGCAGCAATTAACGAACGGCAGTTGGGAAGTATCAGCACTGTGCGGTGTCAACGAGCAAGAAGGTGTTGTCTATTTTTCGGCAAATAGAGATTCGGTGCTGGAGCAGCAGTTGTATCGCGTCAAATTGTCTGGCGGTGACATCACACGCATCAGCACGGAAGCCGGATGGCACACCGGTGTCTGCGATGCGGGCTCGCATAAAGTGATTGATCAATTCAGCAACACGACAATGCCAACGCAAACTCAATTGTTAATGGCCGATAAACCGGCTCAGCTCATCGTGAGCAATGTCGTAATGGCCGATCACCCCTATGCGCCATTTGCGGCGGCGCATGTGGTGCCAGAATTTGGTCAAATCAAAGCAGAAGACGGTCAAACACTGTATTACGCGTTATACAAACCACACGATTTCAATCCTGAACAACGTTATCCAGTCGTGTTTGATATTTATGGCGGTCCGCACGCGCAACGTGTGCGCAATGCTTACCAGCTGGATTGGAAACAAGTGTTACTGAAACAGGGGTTTTTGGTTGTCACGTTGGATAATCGCGGCATGGCCAATCGAGGTCTCGATTTTGAACAAGTGATCCATCGCCAAATGGGCGGACCGGAAGTGCGTGACCAACAAGCGATGGTGGCACAATTGCGTCAGTGGTCATTTGTTGATCCGGCCCGCATCGGGGTGTTTGGATGGAGCTATGGCGGCTATATGGCACTCAATTTGTTGTGCAAAGCCGGCGCCGATTTTTCAGCCGCCGTTGCAGTGGCACCGGTCACCGATTGGACCTTATACGACACCGCTTACACTGAGCGCTACATGGGACATCCCGCACAACAAGCCGATGCCTATCGCAACAGCAATGTGCTGAATCATGTTGATGCTTGTAACGGAAAATTATTACTGATCCACGGCATGGCTGACGATAATGTGCTATTTCTTCACAGCATCAAATTAATGTCAGCATTGCAACAAAAGAACAAGCCATTTGAATTGATGACCTATCCGGGCAGTGCGCACGGCATATCGGGTCAAGCCGAACGCATTCATCTGTACAATATGGCGATCGATTTTTTCAAACGCCATTTGCGCGTTTCAGCGACGGTTCAGCCTGCTCCGGCAGGCTAAGCAGCATTTTTTAACATCCTTTAAATGGAGAGCAATAATGAAAGCAATGAAATGGACTATCGCCAGTGTGATCGCCACCTCGGTTGCGTTAACGGGATGCACGATTGATCCGTACACCGGTGATAAAAAAGCCAGCAACACGGCCAAAATTGGCGGCATCAGCGCCGCCGTTTGTGCTGCGATTGGTAGCCGCAAAGATCGCGAGCATGCGCTCAAATACGCCGCGTTGTGCGGTATTGCGGGCGCCGGCGTTGGTTACTATATGGACACGCAAGAAGCCAAGCTGCGTCAGGAGCTGGAAGGCACGGGCGTTCGCGTACAGCGAGAAGGCGATTCGATCAAATTGGTGATGCCAGGCAATATCACGTTTGACAGCGGCAAGGCCGATATTCAAGACAGTTTTTATCCAGTGCTCAATTCAGTCGCCAAAGTGATTGCCGAATTTAAAGACACCACACTCGCCATTTCGGGTCACACCGACAGCACGGGCTCGGCGCAGCTGAATCAAGATCTGTCACAACGTCGTGCGCAAAGTGTGCAAGCGTATTTGAAATCACAAGGTGTCAGCGGTGCTCGCATCAGTGCGCGCGGTTACGGCAGCAGCATGCCAGTCGCTGACAACACCACCGAAGCCGGCAAAGCGGCCAACCGTCGTGTTGAATTGGATCTGGTGCCCAACAAAGGTTAATGCGCCTGCGCCAGTATTTCAGATAAAAAGAAAGGGCCATTCATTGGCCCTTTTTTGTTAGGCTCCCGATCGTTTTTTTGGGGTACTGGTTATGAATTGGAGAATCCATGTCACACACCACAGAATTGTCCGCCAGCAATGATCCTCGCACGATGGTGACGCCATTTGCGTTTGCCGTGGCGCCCGATCTGCTGGGTATGCCCTTGGCTTCGCCGTCGCGTCGTTTACTGGCTTTTTTGATGGATGGCGCACTCATCGCGTTATTGTCGCGCATGGGGTTACCGGTGTTTTTACTGGCGATGGCGTTGCTGACATTTCAATTGTGGCGCAGTGCCGATGAAATGGCCGGGCAGCGCTGGAAAAATCTCGTACGCTGGATGCTGATCGTGATTTTCATTTTGTGGGGCGGTGCAGAGTTGCTGCAGCAACGTCAGTCAGACAACGTCGAGACCGCGCCTGCTCAAACCGAAACGGTGGACAGCGAAGCACTATCGGATGCGGAAAAAATGGCGCAGATGGAAGCCACCATCGCAAAATTGAAGGCCGAAGAAAATAGTTGGGGTATTTTCAACGCTATGAAAAACGCATTGACCGATGTGGGTTTCGAATTTGGCTGGGCGGCCATTTATTATTCACTATTAACGGCACTGTTTAACGGTCAAACCGCGGGCAAAATGCTGCTCGGTATTCGCGTGGTGCAGTTAAATGCCGCCAAGCTCACGATCTGGCAGTGCTTCAATCGTTACGGCGGTTATGCGGCCGGTGCCGCCACTGGTTTGCTCGGTTTTGCGCAAATTCTGTGGGACGCCAATCGTCAGGCGATTCACGATCGTATTGCGAATACCGTGGTGATTGATGTACGTCGTCCGCGTTACGCATTGCCTTCGTTGAATTCGAGCAGTTTTGTTGAAAAGTCGAACAACGATTGAGCGTTTATCAGTGCGAAAATGGTTGCGTGCAATCGCATGCAGTGGACGATAGGGTTTGACGCAAGCACGAAACAACGAGGCTTCACCATTGGTAGCGCCACTGTGCGTACACATAGCGACCGCGTGGATCATAGGTGCTGATATCAAAATTGATGTTGACATTGACCAATGAGATCGGTGGATCACGATCGAATAGATTATTCACGCCCACCGCCAATTGATGTGACGCCATATCGCGACGAATTTGCCAATCATGGTAGGTCACACTGCCTATGGTTGGGCTACTTGAGCGTTCGCGCAGAGCGTGCCAATAGCGCAGTTGATAGTCCATTTGCCACTCATCCATTTGCCAACGTGTTTGCAACAGTGCCCGCCAACGCGGATAGCTGGCACGTAGCCGTTGTTCGCCGGCCAACTCTTCGTGAAGATCATCCAGTCCGCGAGAGTGGTGATCGCGAATGCTGTCCAAATAGGCCGCTTGCAGTGTGATGCGCCATTGCGTTGATACGCTTCCGTGCAATTCGATGTCCGCACCGCGCATATCGCGCTGTCCTTGATTGTCTTGTCGAATGCGTAACAACTGAATGACACCGTCTTCATCACGGCTGATCAAATCGCAACGTCGATTGTAGTACGCGCAATCATCGAGAATTTGTTGGCTGCTGTATTCCAAAATAACGTCGTCGATGGTGCTGTGATACAAGTCGAAAGCGAATGTCCAATCCGATGCCCAGCGCACGCTGCTGCCGATATTCCATTGTCGCGAGCGTTCAGCGTGCAAAGCGGTGTTGCCACCAACACTGGCATTTACGCGCGCACCGTCTTGCTGATAATTATCCGGCACTGACGCACAGCCAGGCAGTTGCGTTTGTTCGCTGCAAGGATCAATGGCCGGCAAATTCGTCTGTCGTTGTCCTTCGTACATTTCGATCAGCGACGGCGCGCGAAAGCCTTGGCTCCAACTGAGTCGCCATTGCCAATCCGGCGTGGCCAGCCACAATAACGCTGCGCGATGAGACCATTCGCCGCCAACGGTATCGTAGTGCGAATAACGTGTTGCCAACGTTGCTTGCAATGAAGTTTGATCGGCGCTGGTCTGTAAAGGGATCAATGCTTCGCCGTACCATTCGCTGACGTCGTAATCACCGCGTGTGCCTTGTCGCTGTGCACTGGTTGTGCGTGGCCCTTGCACGAAAGTGGCCGATTGACTGAATACCGAGTCCGGTGTGTCGCGCCCCACTTCTTGTCGCCATTCGAGGCCACTGGCAATCGTAATCTCGCCGGTGCTAAGCGTCAGCGCGTTGCCGCTGAATTGTGCTGTCATCACCCGTTGCTGCACGTGTTGACGATCGTGGCCGTGTACGCGTAACCAAATTAATGCATTTTCATCGAACGCTGAATCATTTCCGAAAAACGCGATCGGTACACAATGAGGTGTCATGGCACAAGCATTGCCACCTTGCAATGACAGCGCCAAATGATCGCGATCCACTTGGTTGTGCGAAATGAAATCACCTTGATTCTGTGCCTGCAAGAATGTGGCTTGCCATTGCCAACGATTGCCGAGAATACCTTCGACGCCGAACAGGGCACGCCAGGCTGTCACTTTCTGTTCGTTAATGCGTTCGCCCAATGGCGTGATGACGCGTTGCAAACTGAAGTCATTTCCGATCAAGGTTTGGTCGAACGGATTAAACGGATGATCCGCCGGCATCATATAACCGTCAGCGCCGTCAACACTGACGCGTGCGGCGGAAAAATCCTGTGATGATTCGCGTTGACTGTATAACCATTCTGAAAACAAACGCGTCGCCGAAAAATCGTGTTCACTGAAGACAAACACATTTTGTTGCTGCGAAGGATAACGCAGATACGTATTAGCAAACGGATTAAATAGATCGCGTTGTGGATCGTAGGGGCGAAAATCACTTGGTGAAAGACCGTCGCTGTTGCTGATGCGCGTTAACGTACCCCTGCCAGGAATGGTGTAACGTCCTTCCGGTGTGGTGTTGGATAAGGGCGCCAGCGGTTGTGCGGAATAGTCGCGATCGTCCACGACAATGGGGTGGTGACGCAACCAATTCAAACCGCCCCAGATCTTGGTTCGATGGCCAGCCCAGTGCGCGTTGAGATCAACGCGATATTGCGCACCGTCGCCACGATCCGTGCGACCGCTGTGCAACACGATTTGATCCGCTTGATTGTCGCTGACGGTGATCACATTAACGACGCCGGCAATCGCATCGGCACCATAAACGGACGACGCGCCTTCAAGCAAAATTTCAATGGCGGCCACGCTGTTGAGTGGCACGATATTCAGATCGACGAAATCACGAAAACCACGGGTGGCGGTGCCATTGATCAGGCGTCGTCCATTCAGCAACACCAGGCTGCGATTTTCGCCGAGATGACGCAAATTGACGCTTGCGGTGCCGTGTGCGGTTCCGGCACTGCCGTTGGCGTTTAACACGGAACCGTTGATAGGCAAGCGCGCTAAAAATTCAGCCAAGCTGTCAGCGCCGCTGGCGACAATTTCATCTCGGTTGTAATAAAACACGGCAGCACTGTTGCGCCACTTTTCGTGTTGCAATCGTGAACCGGTCACCGGTTGTTGCAACAGTTGTTCCAGTGACATCGCAAAGGGATCGTCCGCTTCTTCGGCATTGGCTGACGCGATCACGATCCACGCAAAAATCGTTATCCACAACGCTGAACGCATGCGATGACTCACGCAATCTTTTGCGCAAGTATAGTGGTTGCTTCAGTAAAGGCCGTGAAGGCGGCTGCGTTCATGTCTCACTCGCGTCAAAACCAAAGGTTATAAAAGCCAACTGCAACATAGCCAGATGCACATGTGAATCGACTGGTCTGATTGGACAGCATCGTTAATCAAAACCATGCTTGGTGAACACTATTGTGTTTGTTCATCACGCAGCGCGACGCAGGAGGCGATGATGCGGTGGAGGTCAGGACTGATCAGCTCGCTGTGGCTGATGTTTGTCGGTCAGGCTTTTGCAGCGGGGCTCGGCGACATTGAAGTGCAATCGTGGTTAGGGGAACGCTTGCAGGCGCGCGTGCCGTTGTTGGGATTAAGCGACAACGATACCGATCGTGTACGCGTGCAATTGGCGTCCGTTCGCCATTATCACCAAGCGGGACTGGATTTTCCGGCGGTGTTGCATGGTGTTGAATTTTCGCTTGAGCAAGGCGCGTTACTGATTACAACAGCGCAACGCGTTAACGAACCGATTGTGGAATTGCTGTTGCTGGTTAATACACCCGAAGGCGAGGTGCGCCGGCAATTTACGTTATTGATGGATCTGCCGCCTGCCTATGGCAGTAATGACATCGCCTCTTCACGCGCGACACCGTTATCCGGTGACAAGCCTCTTCAAATGCCACCAACGCCTGCTACGGCCGTTGCGTCGGCGCTATCACCGCCTTCGAAGGGCGGCGCACCCACATCCTTTGTGACGACGCAAGAGGCAGCCGAACCGGCCACTGCTTCCGCACCAAGGCTAAACGGTGATCGTTATGGCCCAGTGCGCCGCCATGAATCATTGTGGTCGATTGCGCAGCAATTGCAGCCGCAGCTGCAATTGCCGTTGGCCACGATCATGGCCGGCTTGTACAACGCGAATAGGACGGCCTTTGTCGCGCGCAATCCCAATCAGTTGATGGAAGGCAGTCGTTTGATGGTGCCTAGCCGTTGGCCTGATGCGTCACTTGTATCGTCGATAGCGACGACGAGCACAACGGCGAGCACAACGGAGAGCACCGTCAATCGCGCACCCGAACGCGCGGCCGTGGAGACGATGCCTGTCACGGCAATCGCGTCATTCACGCAACGCCAAAACAATCAAATTGATTCGGTGTTACCGGTTACCGAGTTGACCGAACAAAACCGGCAATTGCGCGGTGAAATTGCGCAATTGACTTTGCGCTTGACGGAATTGGAAGCTCGCTTGAGCCAACAGCAACAAGCGACCACCACTACCGTAGTGAGTGAATCTGTTGCGGCACCGATCATCACAACGAACGACACGTTGCAAACCGGTGTATTGAAGCCACTGCCAGCCGCAAAGGAAATAACGTTGCCGAGTGTTGCCCCGATAAAACCGATGGCGACACCCGCCGTAATCACTCCGCACGGCCAAAACACGGGGCTGATGTGGGTATCGCTGGGGGCCGTGCTGATCACGCTGATTGGGGCCGCCACGTGGTGGTGGCATCGTCGGCAAGCGGTGCATAAACCGTCGCTTAACGATTCCGAATGGCAGGAACGCAAACGCGCTGCCCGCGAAGCACATCAAACAGAGCGCAGCATTCCTATTTCCGGTGAATGGCGTCATCAAGAGGCTACACCAGAGCCGCCTAACGCCGCCGAGTCAATGGAGATCAAGTTGCAGTACGTGCGCTCCGCCGTTGACACGTTTTTATTGTTCCAACGTTACGGTGAAGCACTGGCGTTTATTCGACGTGAAATTTTCGAAGCCGGTCACGACTCACCGCTCGGCCATCGTTTGGACGCGTTATACCGTGAAACGAAAACGCATCTGCAATCGTTGGGCATTGAAGAATCCGTACCCTCAGGCGAACCCAAAATCGAAGTGGCGAGTCAACGCCCCGTCAATGACGATCACCCTGTGGTGACCCCATTACGCAAAGCACGGCCACCGGCACGCCGTGATTTGCTGTGAGTCGATATGAGAGAACACCATTGGGATTGTTGCGACGCAAGTGACTCGCTTTAAGCCTGACGTCCATACGTTGCCCAGCGCCACAGTTTTTCTAACGGGCCTTGTGCATTACGCGACAACCATACTTGCGCAAAACCGATCAAAATGAACCACACGGCCAGCACAGTGAAAAACTGTTGCACGCGATCAAATTGACCGAAATAGCCCAAGCCATGCCCGTTAAATAACAGCGTGCACAAAATGCTGGTTGCCAGGTAAGACGTAAATGCCATGCGACCGGTGTTTTGCAGCCACTGTTTTAGTGTTGTTAAGCGTTGGCTTTGGGTCCAGGCGATAAACAACGCCATATAACCAAAGGCGGCGATCAACGAACCGATATTGTTGTACAAACCGGCGCTGCCCATTACCGAATCCATGGTAAATTGATTGGCCAAATTTTCTTGGGTTGACACATACGACATAAATAAACCGACACTGAGCGCGACCAGCGCCACAACAACATAATGCGTACGCGAACGAGCTCCGGTAAGCCAGCCGCTGCGATACAACCAAACCCCGATCAACATTTGCGCCAGCAATCGCACGCTAAAGAAAAACAGCATCATCGATTGCATTTGAGCGGTTAACGACGCGCGGAAGGGCATTTGTTCCAGCCATGAACCGCGCATCTGTTCGACTTGTGAGCGCAGCGTTTCGGCACTTGGCGCCCAATTCGAAAGCGCTTTGGCTTTTTCATCGTCTGGCATCATCGACAAGGCGGCGCCGAGTCCAAGGAACATCAGAATACTGAGCAGCAAACAAACGATCAGTGTGATCAATATCGTGCGCTGCGACAGCTTTAAAAATGGGTACAGCACCATGCCAAGTATCGCGTAAAGAACCAATACATCGCCGGACCAAATTAAATACGCGTGGATCATGCCAATCAACAACAGCGCCGCCATGCGGCGATAATGGCGGGCGCCCACGCGATCCTCTCGCGCGCGGGCATGATCGACAAACAGCGCAACGCCGGCGCCAAACAATATCGAAAACATGGTGATGAATTTTTCTTGCACAACAACGGCGCTGATCTGCCACACAATACGATTCCAGCCCTCAAAGTCACCGAAAGCCATCGGGTTGCTGTACGCGGCAAATGGCATGCTGAACGCCCAGATGTTCACGACCAAAATCCCCAGAATCGCAATACCTCGGATCAGATCAAGACTGTCGTGACGTGTATACGGTTTATGCATGATGAATAACCCTGAAAATAAGAATTAAAAATTGAAAAAAGCCTGGCGTCACGTAAGCCGGTTTGGCAAAAAAGTGCACGCTTGTTTTTATGTGGTCGTCCTTCTTATGTGGTTGTCCTTATGTTGTCGTTATGTTGTCGTTATGTTGTCGCGGTCGCTAAATAGGGCGCGGCTGCTTTTTCGATATTGTCCATTTCGGCGAGAAAAGCCGGCAGCAATGTTTGCACTTGTTCCGCTTCGCCCGCTTTTAATGCGGTTTCTAATTGATTGGCCAGCTGACGCATTTTCGGTACCCCAACATAACAGCACGCGCCGTGGAATTTGTGCACTTGTTCCAGCAGGGTTTTCTGATCGCCTTGCTGATGCGCGTGCGCAATTTTTTGTCGCGCATCGGGCAAACTACCAATCAAGCCTTGCAACATGCCGCGCGCCAGATCCGGTTTTTGATTGGCCATTTTCAAACTCAGCGACCAATCAATCGGATGGTCATCGTTGGTGGCTTGAGTCTTGTTCGCATCGTGATCGGCCTGACGGCGACGCAAGCGGCTGGCCGGGCGTCGATCTTTGCTGAGCCAGCGTTGTATCGTATGGCGCAATTCTTCTTCGCTGACCGGTTTAGTTAAATAGTCATCGAGGCCCGCGTTCAGCAGTGATTCGCGTTCGCCTTTCATCGCATGGGCTGTCAACGCAATGATAGGTGTGTTGCGATGGCGTGCGTGCGCCCGCAATGTGCGTGTCGCTTCAATGCCATCCATGTCCGGCATTTGAATGTCCATCAAGATCACATCAAAGTCAGTGTCTTTGGCAATGCGAACGGCTTCGCGACCATTGGATGCGGTAATCACTTGAGCGCCGTTGTCGCGCAACAACGTGCTAACCAATTCGAGATTGGCGTCGTTATCGTCCACGGCCAACACACGGCATTGCAGCGGTAATTCGTTCAATGCGGGGCGTTGCAAGGGGGCTGATTCAACCGCGTTGAATAACTGATGCAACGACGAAAATAAGCGGCGTTGCCCCAAGGGTTTGCTGACAAAGACATGTGCGCCACAATCGCTCCACCACGCTTGTTCGGTCGCATCAATGCTGTTGCTGGCCACCAGAATGCGGGCATGCAAATGTTGGCGAATCCGTTGTAAAAACTCCGTGTAACGATCGCCGCCTTGGCGTGATAACACGCCACCCAAGATGACGGCGTCAACCGGTTTATGTGCGGCAATTGCCGCGCTGACGTATTCATTGCATTCTTGCCAGTCGCTGAATTGCACAAATTCAATTTGCCACTGACTGAGCATATGAGTAACCGCCAAGCGCGTTGTGTTGTGCGGCTCAAACAACAACACCTGCTTGCCATGAAATTCTTCGCCACCGCGCAAACCGGTATGCACTTCATCGGATTTTTCGCAGCGAATCGTGAACCAGAACGTTGAACCGTTGCCGGGTTCACTTTCAAGACCGATTTCACCGCCCATTTTTTCGACGAGTTTTTTCGAGATCACCAAGCCCAGACCGGTGCCGCCAAAACGTCGTGTGGTTGTGGTGTCCGCTTGACTGAATGCCTGAAACAATTGGCGCTGTTGTTCTTCGGTCAACCCGATGCCGGTGTCCTTGATATGAATTGCAATGGAAGCGTGGCCGTCCGATTCGGCTTCCAACATGACGCGCACTTCAACGCTGCCTCGGGGGGTGAATTTAATTGCGTTGTTGACCAAGTTGGTGACAACTTGCTTGACCCTCAGTGGGTCGCCGAGCAAGTTATTGGGCACGTCGTTATACACCAGCGCCACCAATTCCAGTTGCTTATCAAATGCCGCCGGTGCCAGCAGGGCTAGCGTTTCGTCGATCAATTCACGAATATCAAGCGGCGAATTTTCCAGAATCAAACGACCGGCCTCGACTTTGGAAAAATCCAATATATCGTCAACGATGGACAACAGACCTTGTGCTGATTTGCGGATCGTGTTCAGATAGTCGCGCTGCTTTTCGCTTAAATCCGTTTTGAGCAGTAAATTCGTGAAACCAATCACGCCATTCATCGGTGTACGGATTTCATGGCTCATGTTGGCCAAAAATTCCGATTTGACGCGCGACGCTTCCAGCGCTTGTTTGCGCGCCAGATCCAGTTCGATATTTTGTTCTTCAATGGTTTCGAGCGTTTGGCGCAAGTCTGATGTGGCTTGTTCAATACTTTGCTGCATTTCATCGTGCGCGGATTTCATGGCTTGCGCCATGCTGGTGATGCCGTTTTCGAGCACACGCAATTCACCAGTCGATTGATGGTCCAGCGTGATATCAAATTTGCCGTCTTTAATGTTGTTGACGGATTGAGCCATTTGAACAATCGGGTAAATGACTTTTTTAGCCATTCGAATGGCAAGCCACCCACCCAATGCACTGCCAATGACAAAAATAACAAAGGCAGTAACCAGAATTTGATATTGCGTCAGTTTGAGTGACTCGCGTGACATCAGCAGCGCAACATATCCGATGCGTGGCTGTGAGTTCTGTGCCTGCGCGCGCGAAAAGGCAGGGGATTGAATTTGCCCTATGACGGGCGCCACGATCACGAGTCCCCGCGAATACACCGTTAGTTTGATGTCTTGCGGTAAATCGTTTTGTCGCAGGCTTTCGACATGATTGGTTTGTCCGTTGGCGGCGAGCAAACGTTGATGACGATCGAAAATCGCAATCGATGAGAGGTCGTCGTTGTTGTTGCGGGCGGCATCCAGCAGCGCGCGCAGTTGCTCAATGTCGGCGCTGACCACGCCGTGTTCGGCGGCATACGCGAGCTGCTGCGCAATGGTGTGGGCGCGTTTTTGCAAATTGTTTTCGGCGTCTTGCAAGCGGCCGCTGACAAAATAAATGGTCAGCGCCAACGCCATTAAAAAGGTAGGTGCCAATGCCAACACGAGCACCCGGGTCCTTATGCTCCAATCTCTCATTCGCTATCGTCTTGTGGTAATGTCAAAGAAAAATTCACACGCTGTGATAATTTTTGTGTATCCAACGCGATATTCAACGTGCGCATCACTTGCTGATTGATCATCAAC
The DNA here is from genome assembly GCA_041914905.1 of Enterobacterales bacterium. Lineage (GTDB taxonomy): Bacteria > Pseudomonadota > Gammaproteobacteria > Enterobacterales > Permianibacteraceae > Permianibacter. The sequence continues at coordinate 42,991 of JAYSCL010000013.1, read as the reverse complement.
TGATAATGGGTAGCATCCTGAAAGCCGACGTTGGCATCACGTAACGCCCGCAACGTTAAATTGACGGCTTGCGCCATTCGAGCGTCGTTGTCCGGCACGATGTTCAATAATGCGCCACTTTTCAGCGCCATTTCACCGCCCGCAATAACGGTTTTTCCTTGCCGCACAGCCTGCAGAACCACATGGTCGATGTTCGCTGGTGAATACAACGCGCTGTGCGCATTGAGCAACAAGACATCGCAGCGCGGCAAGATCATATTCAACATGCGCTCGATCAGTTCGCCTTCATGTAAATATAAACCCTGCAACTGTTTTTGTTGGCGCTGCGCCGCGGCAAGCCATTCCGTTTTGGTGCTGACATAACGCCGGTCGAATACGACACCAATGTTACGATACTGCGGGAACAAGGTGGCGGAGACATTCATCAGTTGTTGCGGCGACGGATCGGCATAGATGCCGGTCCAGCGCGGGCGATTGGCGGGTTGAATGTCGTTGAGTACGCGCGCACGCTCGGCGCGCAAACTGATGACAACACCACGAAACGAGTTATCGAGCATCTGACGATCGGCAGTGTCGTCGGCGCTGATCACAAACCAGGCTTGCGGCGGCAACGCCACGGGCGCATCGGCTGCAACCATCATTGTACTGATCAACAACGATTGTCCGTTTTGCTGCTGCCATTGCTGCTGAAAGCGCTCAACCTCGGTGTTTTCGCTGGTGCTGCCAAGCCATATTGCGACCGAATCACGCGCCAATACGGGCGTGCAGACCAGCAGGGCGATGGCGAGCAGACGGAACACGGGTGCGGCATCCTTCCGAAATTCGAGACGGCTTCGAGATGGCTTCGATTATGACGGCGCCGCGAATCAAGCGCACCTGCTAAACTGCGATCCCTTCGTTTATTCCATCGTTTTTGCCATGAATGTGCTGGTTTTCGATATCGAAACCATTCCCGATGTGGCCGGTTTGCGTCGCCTCTATGACTTGCCGGCCGATCTGCCCGATACCGACGTTGTCAGCGCTGCGCAATTGCTGCGGCGGCAACGCAGCAATGGTTCGGATTTTCTGCCGCTGACCGTACAAAAAGTCGTCACTATTGCGCTACTGCTGCGCAGTGGCGACAACCTGTCACTTTGGTCGATTGGTACGCCTGACAGCGATGAAAAAGACACGATCCAACGTTTTTACGATGGCATCGAGCGTTTTACACCAACGTTGGTCAGCTGGAACGGCAGCGGATTTGATCTGCCAGTGCTGCACTATCGCGGCATGATTCACCGCGTCAGCGCTGAACGTTATTGGCAAACCGGCGAGGGCGATCCGGCATTTAAATGGAATAATTACATCAGCCGCTATCATGAGCGTCACACCGACGTCATGGATATTCTGTCGCTGTATCAGGGGCGCGCTGTGGCACCGCTGGACGATGTCGCGACCTTGCTTGGTTATCCCGGCAAAATGGGCATGAGTGGCGCCAAAGTCTGGGAGGCGTACCACGCCGGCGAACATTGGGCGATTCGTCACTACTGCGAAACCGATGTGCTGAATACCTATCTGGTGTATTTACGTTTTGAATTGCTGCGCGGCCGTATCACCGCAGCGCAATGCGAAGCCGAAGAACTGCGTTTGCGCGAATATCTCTTGGCGCAAAATAAGGCGCATCTGAATGAGTTTCTGCAAAACTGGCAACCCTAACATAGGCAACACGAAGCACACGAAGACCGTCAAGAGCTCGAAGTTATGCCGGTAATGACTCTGGCGTCACCGGCATTTCCCGTTCATGATTTGATGACCTAAGAAATCCCCTTGCGGGACAGGCTCACCACGAACGATATTCGAGCTGTATTGTTTACCCATTTTTGAAAATGGTTTTCCTCGTGTTCTTGGTGGCTTTCGTGTACTTCGTGTTGAAGTTGAATTTATTTTTAAGGTTTAATGATGTCAAAATCTAAAAAGCGTGCGTTACCCGATATTACGCCAACCGTCACCATCGAACGCTTGTCGCACGAAGGCCGTGGCATTGCGCATGTTGATGGCAAAATCGTGTTTATCGAAGAGGCATTGCCGGGTGAAATCGTGCAGTTCAAATACGTTGCACGTCATGGCAAATACGACGAAGGATTGGCCATTCACGTTGACAATCCATCATCGGATCGCGTTGAGGTGAAATGCCCTCATCATCAGATCTGCGGCGGCTGCTCCTTGCAGCATATGAGCAGCACCGCGCAGATCAACATGAAGCAAGGCATTTTGCTGGAGCAACTTGCGCATTTTGGCAATGTCGATGTGCCCACCATTTTGTCGCCGTTAACGGCTCATCCTTGGGGATATCGTCGCAGTGCGCGCATGGGCGTCAAGTACGTGCCGAACAAGGGTGGTTTGGTTGGCTTTCGCGAAAAGCGTTCCCATTTTTTGGCGACCTTAAATGAATGCCATGTGCTGCACCCGCGCGTGGCTAACTTGATCCCGCCTTTAAAAGAAATGGTGGCAAGTCTCGATGCGCGTCAGCAATTGCCGCAAATGGAAGTGTCCGTCGGTGATCGTGATGTCGCTTTTGTGCTGCGCCATTTACAGCCCTTGAGCGAACACGATCAACAAACGCTGCTGCAGTTTGCTCAAGCCCATGATGTGCAGTTCTATTTGCAGCCGGGTGGCCGTGATTCGATTCACAAACTGTGGCCTCAAGGTGGTGAAGACCGTTTGAGCTATACGTTGCCGGATTTTGATCTGACGATGAAGTTTCACCCCATGGATTTCACCCAGATCAACGCCGACATCAATCGCCAAATGATCAAGCGCGCGATTGAATTGCTTGATCCGCAACCCCACGAAGCGGTGCTGGATCTGTTCTGTGGCCTTGGCAATTTTACATTGCCGTTGGCACGCAAAGCCAAACGCGTCGTCGGTGTTGAAGGTGACGATGCGATGGTTGTGCGTGGTCGTGAAAACGCCGCCTTTAATCAGCTTAACAACGTCGAGTTTTATGGTGCCAATCTGGCCAAAGATCTGCCGAGTCAGCCCTGGGTAGGGGAAGGCTTTGACAAGATCCTGATCGACCCACCGCGTTCGGGCGCGCTCGAAGTCGTGCAGGAACTCGCGCGATTCAAAGCCAAACGTGTTGTGTACGTGTCGTGTAATCCAGCCACATTGGCGCGTGATGCCGGCGAACTGACCAAGCTCGGCTATCATTTACGCGAAGCGGGCGTGATGGACATGTTTCCACACACCACCCATGTTGAATCCATTGCGGTATTTGATCTGAAATCATCCTAAAAACCGCGGTTGAACACGACGGAGAGTGCGCGCCGGCGCCGGCGAGACAAGGCGCAAACCGGAGCGAGGTTGAACACCTCGTGAGGATTTGCAACGCTGTATCGCCAAGTCGGAGCGTGCTATGCGTCGTGTAGCGGTTCAGCAATAGTGTGAATGAGCGAATTGTCAGAACTAATTGAGAAATCACGATGTATTGGCAACATAGAAGCGGTCAACTGCGGTTTTTAGGATCATGGTAAAAGTACGTGATGATTTTCCGCTGACAGCGGACGGCGCTATTGACGTTGATGCCTGGTTAAAGCGCATCAACATTAAACGCGAACCGGAGCAAATGAAACTGCTGTGCAAAGCAGTGGAGCTGGTCATCACGCAACATTGGGATGCGGTCACCGATCTGGGCACCTCCTGCTTTGAACAAGGTCTGGCGATGGCCGAGATCTTGGCCAGCCTCAATATGGACACGCAAACGCTGACGGCGGCCGTCATTTATCCCAGTGTGCATTTTGGCGAGTTGGCGCTGGACGTTGTTGAAGAGGAACTCGGGGCACCGATCGCCAAATTGGCGCGTGGCGCGCTTAAAATGGATGCGATTCGTTCGCTGCAAACCGCGCAGTCCAATGGCAAATTAACGAGCAACCAGGGCGACAATCTGCGCAAAATGTTGATCGCAATGGTCGATGACACGCGCATTGTCTTGATCAAACTGGCTGAGCGTATTTATTTGCTGCGCGCCGTCAAAACCAAAGACGAAGCCACTCAACAACGCATTGCGCAAGAAACCAGTGAAATTTTCGCGCCGCTGGCCAATCGTTTGGGGATTGCGCAACTGAAATGGGAGCTCGAAGATTTAAGTTTTCGCTATTTACATGCCGCCGAATACAAAGAGATTGCGAGCCAGTTGCACGAAAAGCGCACCGATCGCGAAAAGTGGATCAAGGATGTCATTGATCTGCTGAAAGGTGAACTCGCCAAAGCCAACATCAAAGGCGAAGTGACGGGGCGCGTCAAACACATTTATTCCATTTGGCGCAAAATGGTGCGCAAGCACGTTGGTATCGAGGAAATCTACGATGTGCGCGCCGTGCGCGTACTGGTGCACGAGATCCGTGATTGTTATGCGGTGCTCGGTATTGTTCACGGTTTGTGGCAACACATTCCCAAAGAATTTGACGACTATATCGCGACACCTAAAGAAAACGGTTATCGGTCGTTGCACACGGCTGTGTTGGGGCCGGGCGGAAAGGTGCTCGAAGTCCAGATCCGTACCGACTCGATGCATGCTGAATGCGAACTGGGTGTCGCGGCGCATTGGCGTTATAAAGAAGGCACCGGCAATGTGCTCGACAGTACGCATGAAAGCAAAATTGCGTGGCTGCGCCAATTGGTCGAATGGCAAGAGGAAGTCGCCGACAACAATGCGTTGTTGGATGAGTTTCGTGCCGAAGTTGTCGACGAACGCGTTTATGTGTTTACACCGGATGGCCGCATAGTCGATTTGCCGCAAGGCTCAACGCCAATCGATTTTGCTTATCACGTGCACACCGATGTTGGTCATCGCTGCCGTGGTGCGAAAGTCAACGGTCGCATTGTACCGCTGACGTATTCACTAAGAACCGGCGAACAGGTACAGATCCTCACCGCGAAAGAAGGTCACCCCAGCCGCGATTGGCTCAATCAATCCTTAGGTTTTGTGCATTCACAACGTGCGCGCATCAAGATCCAAACCTTTTTCCGCGCGCAAAATCGCGAACAAAATATCGCTGAAGGTCGCGACATTCTCGATAAGGAATTGGCGCGTCACGGCTTAAGCAAAATTGATCTGCTGCCGATCGCGAACAAATTCAATCTGCACAGCGTTGATGATTTATACGGCAACGTTGGTCAAGGTGATATCGGCGTCATGCAAGCGGTAAATGCCGCGTTGGCGTTGCATATGCCGCAGCCTGAGCCGCGTGAGGAAGTGCGCCCGATCGTGCGACCGGCACGGCAAAAAATTGCGCGTGGTGATATCGAAGTGCAAGGGGTTGGCGATTTGATGACGCACATGGCCGGCTGCTGCAAACCGGTGCCGGGCGATGAGATCAAAGGCTATATCACACAGGGGCGCGGCATCGCGATTCATCGCGCCGATTGCGCCTACGTTGCGCGCCTAACGGAGCAGCGACAAGAGCGTTTAGTCGATGCGCAATGGTCCAATGCGACCACTGCCATGTACGTCGTCGATCTGCAAATTGAGGCGAATGATCGCCAAGGCTTGCTGCGTGATGTGACCTTGTTGGTGGCCAATGAAAAAATCAACGTCGTCGGCTTGAGTACGCAAGTGAACAAAAAGTTGAATTTAACCAATATACAACTGCAAGTCGAAGTCCGCGATAGTCAATCCCTGTCGCGCTTGCTCGCGCAAATCAATAAATTGCCGAGCGTACTGAGTGTGCGTCGACGCGATTAAGAGGGCGTTGTCAGTTTTCAGTTGACAGAAAAAGCACGCAGAACGCTACCGACAACTCACCACCAAAGACCAAGAAGCGACCATGAACTCTCTCGAACAACTGCTGTCCCTAATGCAAACACTGCGCGATCCACAAAAGGGCTGCCCTTGGGACAAAGAACAAACCTTTGCGACAATTGCGCCGTTTACGTTGGAAGAAGCTTACGAAGTCGCCGATGCGATTGCTCGTGAGGATTTCGATGATCTGAAATCAGAATTGGGTGATTTGCTGTTCCAAGTGGTGTTTTATTGCCAAATGGCGCAAGAGCAACAGCGATTTGATTTTTACGATGTTGCGAAAGCGATGTGTGACAAATTAGTCGCGCGACATCCGCATGTTTTCGCGCGTGATCAATTTGTGTCGGTGCCAGAATTGCACAAACAATGGGAAGCACGGAAAGCCCAAGAACGCGCGAGCAAAGCCGCCGAAAAAGGCCAGGCACAGCCGCCCAGCATTCTGGATGATGTACCGCTGGCCTTGCCTGCGCTGGCGCGCGCGCAAAAATTGCAAAAACGCGCCGCCAGTGTTGGTTTCGATTGGCCCGATGTCGCACCCGTTGTCGACAAATTGCATGAAGAGTTGGATGAGCTGCAGCAGGCGCGCGCGCAAGGTGACAACGACGCGATTGAAGATGAACTCGGCGATGTGCTGTTCAGCTGTGTCAATCTGGCTCGTCATCTTCACGTTAATAGCGAAAATGCACTGCGCCGCGCCAACGACAAATTCAATCGCCGCTTTCGTTGCCTTGAGCGGTTAATGGCCGCCGATGGCTTGGCCGTGGCGGAGGCTGATGCGGCAACACTTGACCGCTATTGGCTTCGGGCAAAATCCTACGATTAGTTTGTTTAACCCTAAAATTCCGCCGATTTGCTTCTAAACTGGTTGTAGCTATGTTCGCTTACAACAAGGTTTTTGATCATGTCGTTTCGTTCTATTGCCACCCGCTTGCAAGTGCTGATGAGCTTGGCACTCATCGCCGCGGTTTTGATTGTGGCGCTGTGTTCTGCTTGGTTTTCCGTCCACACACAAACCGTCGTCAGTGAACAAGCGGACACAACGCTACGTCAGTTAACGGCGCAGGTGGTTACGCAACGCGGCAATGTTGCCGCGGGCGACATGGTGGACGGCTATCGGCGCGCACTGGCGATGTCGGCATCGTTCGCGGATATGTTGTCGCAGTTGCATGGCGCCGCCAAACAGCAACCGAGTGCCAGTGCGATGTTGCGACGTGTGGGCGGCGATTCCTTGCACACGGCACTTGAGCGCGATAAAACGTTGTTGGGCACGTGGTATGGTTTCGAGCGTGATGCGTTTGACAACAATGATCGTGTGCAGATCAATCGAGCCGATGCCGTGTCGAATGAAGCCGGGCGTCCGGCACCTTATTGGTCGCGCGATGACACTGGCGCGATCACACTGGAAGTGATGAATGAAGATTACTTCATCAACGCGACACCCGATCCATCATCGGGGTTGCCGAACAATTATTGGTACACCTGCGCACGTGACAAAAAGGTCGTGTGCTTTATCGAACCCTATATTGATACCGTAAATGGCAAACAGGTGTTAATGAGCTCGGTCGCGGTACCGATCGTGAGCGGCGGCAATGTGGTGGGGGTGACTGGCAGCGATTTTCGTGTCGATCATTTATCGGATGCGGCGAACCGCGCCAACGCGTCGCTGTGGCAAGGTGCCGGTCGCATGTGGTTAATCAGTGCGTCCGGTTTAATCGTTGCCGATAGTGAGCGTGAAAACAGTTTCGCAGCCAAAAAATTATCGGAAGTTGCCATCACACAAAAAGCGTGGTTTCAACGTCAACTTACCTCACGCGAAGCGCTGGTCAGTTTTGATGAAAACGGTGACAACATCGTGGCGTGGATTCCCGTTGATGTGGGTGACGGCAATACTTTTTGGGGCGTGGCGCTGGAGTTGCCGCGTGCAACAGTGCTGGCCGAAGTTGCCGCCATGACCGATTTGATGCAAAGCCAAACGCGCAATGCCTTGCTGACTCAAGTGGTAATTGGTGCCATAGTCATCGCGATTGCGTTTGTTCTGGTGACCACGATCAGCAAGAGCATATCGCAACCCATCGAGTTTGTTGGCAAGAAGCTGCGTGAAATTGCGCTGGGGGGCGGTGATTTGACGCAGCGATTGCCGGTCAACGGACAAGATGAGGTCGCGCAGTTGGCGAGCTCCTGTAATGAATTGCTGACATCGCTGCAGCAACTCATTCAAATGGTTGGCCTGTCATCACAAGCGGTGAATGAATCCGCTGAGCGCACGGCGAATTTGGCACAAGACAATGCACGAGGTATTGCGGCGCAACAAACTGAAATTGACATGGTTGCGACGGCTTCCACCGAAATGTCGAGTGCGATCGCTGAAGTCGCGCAAAGCGCCAATCGTGCTGCGTCAGCCGCCGAAGGCGCGCGCCGACAAGCGCAGGATGGCCATCAAGTGGTGGATGCCTCGGTGCAAGCCATTCGCAATGTATCGACCGATGTCAGCGAAGCCGCCGATGTGATCAAAAAACTGGCTGACGACAGTGCGCGTGTTGGCAGCATTTTGGATGCCGTGCGTGGCATCGCAGAGCAAACCAATTTGCTCGCGCTCAATGCCGCGATCGAAGCGGCGCGCGCTGGTGATCAAGGTCGGGGTTTCGCCGTTGTGGCCGATGAAGTGCGCCAACTGGCGCAGCGCACACACAGCAGCACGCAAGAAATTCAAGAGATCATTGGTGCCATTCGATTGGGCACGAACAAAGCCGTTGAAGCAATGGAAAAAAGTCGCAGCAATACCGAAACCTCGGTGACGCAAGCCAACTCGGCAGGTCAGGCCTTGACGGCGATTACGCAATCGATAGCAACGATTAGCGATATGAATTTGCAAATCGCCGCTGCTGTCGAGCAGCAAAGCAAAGTGACTGAAGAAATTTCGCGCAATGTCACGGCGATTCGCGATGTGGCCCAAACGCTGGCGATGTCGGCCAATGAAAGCGCCGATACCGGCACACAATTAAATCGCGCTGCGGAACGCCTGCGGCAATTGCTGTCACAATTCAAAGTGTAAACTTGCACACCAGGATACGCTTTGTGCGAGTCATTTTTCTTTTGCTTTTTTTTAGGCGAACCAACATGAAACTGTCCACATCTCTTCCTTTGCTAATGTTCTGCGCCACCGTACATGCCGACGTGCTCAGCAAAGGGGGCAACGGTTTTGAAGTGCAACACAGTTTCGCTGTGCATGTCGAAACCACGACCGCGTGGAAACAACTTCTGAACGTGCAGCGCTGGTGGCACCCTGATCACACATGGTCCGGCAATGCGCGCAATCTGACATTGAAAGCCGAGATTGGCGCCTGTTTCTGCGAAACGCTACCAAATCGCGGGCAAGTGCAACACCAACACGTGATCTATGCCGAAAAAAATCGTCTGCTGCGTTTGCGTGGCGCACTCGGCCCCTTGCAAGAAATGGCCGTCGATGGCGTGATGACCTGGGAACTGTTGCAAGGCAAGGACGGCACCCAAGTCACAATGACCTATCGTGTTTTCGGTTACCACAAAGACGGTCTACACACGTTGGCCGATCCGGTTGATCAAGTGCTGAAATTGCAAATACAACGCTTTCACGATCATTTGCAGAAGATGGCGACGCATTGATCTGAACTTCATCGTTTTTTTGTCTGGCGCATTTCTGTTCTCTTGAAAGTCCGAGACTGCATCACCGTTTCGGAGGAATGATTTTGTTAAAAAATGACCTTGTTCAGCCTGTGGCTAAATAGGCTGAGACGTTTGCAACGCTTAGCCCTTCATCTATCGATCCATAAAACTCACGTCCGCACATGCTTGCTGTGCGGTCTCTTCCCTTATTGACATATTTTCTTTCACATTTTTGTTCTGGGTTCGTTCGCTGGGCTCGTGTATCGTGCCGAGCCGAAAAAATCGGTGCTTTTCTATTGGGATAAAAAATGCGGTTCAAGCGATTGATGTGGTTTGTTGGTTTTTTGTTGGTGATCAAATCGGTTTCTGTCAGTTTTGCTGGCACCGAACCGGTGTTTTCGGTTGATGAGCTGCAGGAAGATTGGCGGTATGTGCAAAAAACATTATTCGCCACGCATCCCGATGTTTACGCTTCGGCAGATCGCGAGGCGTTGGCCGATGCATTTAGCCGAATTGGTGCACAACTGAACAAACCGATGACGCAAGACGAGGCGTGGCGCGTATTGGCCGGCGCGAATCCCGTTTTTGCGGATACCCATATTACGGTGGTGAGTCCCGATTCCATCGGGCAAACGACGCGATGGCTCGCATCGGGCGGTGGCTTGTTTCCGTTTGAAGTGCATGTCGAGCCGTCGGGACAGGTGTTTGTCGTTTCGGCGTTGGGCGGTGATGCGAGCGAATGGCAGCGTGCACAAATTGTCGCCATTAACGGGCAACCGGCTGAAGCCATTGTGGCGCAATTGTTAGCGCGCACCAACGGTGACACGTTAGCGTTTCGCGCCGGCAATTTGTCGCGACGGTGGTGGTGGTTTTACTGGAAAACGTTTGGTTCGCCTGCTCAATTCGACGTGCAGTTGAAGCGGCAGGAAAAAGTAACCACGCTGAAGCTGGCGGCCAGTCGACAAACGCCAGAATGGATTTTGGACGACGGTGGAGAACACTTTGCGCGGGCGTTCCAATTTGATGTGCACAATGGTGTTGGTGTGCTGACGCTTAACACATTTTATTGGCCGGACAAGGCCGCCTTTCTGACGTTCACGCAGCAAGCGTTTGCAACATTGAAGGAAAAAAATACCCATACCTTAATCATCGACATTCGCAAAAATGGCGGTGGTGACGACGATCTGTGGAAAGACGGCGTAATGCCGTATCTGGCCAGCAAACCTTACCGCCATGGTTCCAACTATCAACTGAAAATCATTGAGGGACGTCAGCGTGAAGGGCAAAAAGTAGGCGATGTGATCAACGGTGCCATCGAAACCTGGGGCCAACCCAATGCCGATGAAGCGGCTCGCTTCAATGGCGCCGTGTATGTGGTGATTGGTCGCAGCACGTATTCATCGGCGGTGTTGTTTGCGAACACGATGCAGGATTTTGGTTTCGCGAAATTGGTGGGCACCGGCGGCTTTGCGCGCGCACGTCAAACCGGCGGCATTCAGAAATTCACGTTACCGCACAGCAAGCTGAACATCATCGTTCCGCGCTTTGTTCTGGACCGCCCTTCGGGCAAACGTGAACCACTGTGGTTAATGCCGGATATCGAATTGAGCGATGATCCGTTCGCTCCCGAACAACTGCTCACTCAATTGCAACAGGTGGTGCGCGCGTCGTCGCAAAATGAGTCGACGCATAAAAGCTTGGGAGCACAAACGTCTGCACAGTAATGTCTTCAGTGCTACGCAGATGAGGCGATGGTTTTATTCTATTATTCAATTAATAAAGTAAGCTGTCGCCGCTTATGTCCGCTCACAGTGAAGTCGCGTGTAGTGTGTAACGAGAGAGTGAAAAGGCAACAGCGTGCCGTGCACGACGCGTGAAGGGAGAATGGAACATGATCCATCGGCAGATGATTGGTTTCTTTATGATGGTGTTGTCGTTGACAGTGTTCGCTGCGCCAGAACAATGTCCCCAACCTCGCTTCACTGAACGTGCGCCAGATCCGGATTATGGTTATATCAATCCGCTACCAGCCGACAAAGACAATCTGAAAGCAGCAAAGCGCTTGTACCTGGGCAAAGACAGCCATTTTGGCTGCGCCAAGTGCCACGGAAATGACGGTGCGGGTGATGGTCCACTCGCCAGTCAGTTCAATCCGCGTCCGCGCAATTTTGCTTGTGCGAAAACCGTTAATAATATCCCGGATGGGCAATTGTTTTGGATCATTCGCAATGGCTCTCCCGACACCAGCATGCCTGCACATCCACATTACAGTGACACGGAGATCTGGCAGCTTGTGTTGTACTTGCGGTATTTGGCCAAACCATAAACTGATCGGCGCCGCCATGCGCTATTCAAAATCATAAAGCGTATTTTTCTCGAAGAAAAGGCGGCCTACTGGCCGCCCTCCATCGTAACGTTTGAATGCCACACTACGTTTCAATGACGACGGCGGACAAGCCAAACAAAAAAGCCAATCACCAAGATTGAACCGCCGCCAATAATGATCCATTGCAGCATTTGCTGTTGTTGTTGATCAGTGGCAAGACTAGCGCTGCGTTGGGTCTTTTGTTGTTTAAACGTCGCCATTTGTTGATCTAGCTGGGCGGCTATGGCGGCCAAACGCTGCTTGTCTTGTTCCGACAGCGGTGCACCGCTGGGGCCCTCTTCTGCGGGCAGTTCTTGCAATTTGAGTGCGACGTCAGCGGCCTGATCGTGACGCTCGAGTTGGGTCAATATGTTAGCTTTCATTTGCCACATTTTGCGTTTGATGGGCGGTGGTACGTCACGCGGGCTGAAGCGTGTCTCGGCCGCGATGACACTGCCGAGCGCGCGTTGCGGTTTATTTTGGGCCAGGGAGATCTCGGCGCGCGCCAATTCCAGCAAAATCTGTTGCGGCATAAAGCCGTTTTGAGCGAACGTTTTTTCGCAGGCATCAAGCGCTTTGCCAGCGTTAGCCCAGTCACCTTTTTTGATCAACGCGGTTGCCAATTGCAAACTGTTGAACGCTTCACCGATCACATCGTTAACTTCTTTTGCCCAATTGCGCGCTTGTGTAAACCAGTTGACCGCCTCGGCGTATTGTTCGCGGTTCAAATGAATGGTGCCGACCGCGTAGGCGACCAGTGCCAATCGTTGCGGTAAATGGAGGGCTTTTAATTCTTCGATGGCGGCTTCGTGCATGGCGATGGCGCGGTCGGATTCGCCGGAGGTTTGATAGGCATTGCCGATCAGGTGAAACATATCGCCTTGACCGTCGAGATCGTTCGGGCCAGCCAGTGCCCATGCTTTGGATAATGTTTCAAGCGCGTCAATTGAGCGGCGCGAATTGGAGAACAATAACCCTTTTTGAAAATATATACCCGACAGCAATTCGTTTTTGTTTTGTTGCTTCGCCTCGGTTTCGAGTTGTTCGAGAATGTCCAGCGCGCCTTTTTCATTGCCGAGAAAGATAAACGCCGTGGCCTTGCCGCGTTGCAATTCAAACGCTTCTGCTTTTAGTGATTCCGGCGCATTCAAGCTGTTGAACAGCGCTAAACCGAGTTCGGCTTGTTCCAACGATTCAGGATAGTGCGACATATTGGCCAACGTGTTGCTGAGTTGCGCATACACTTGCAGCTTGAGTTGAGGCGTGGTTTTTTCATCAATTTTGGCCAGTAATTCTTTTTGTGTGGCGAGGGCCAGCAACGGTTGTTTGATGCTGAGGGCTTGTGCTTCGGCGACGGCGTGTTCGAGTTCGGTGATGTCTTGTGCCAACGACAACTGGCTGATCAGCAACAATGCCAACAACAGGCGCGACATGGTTTTTCTCCGCGATTATTTTTAGGGACGATACCGTGCCAAAACCTAAAGCAGGGCAAGGCGGTCATCACCCTATCGCGGGCGGACAGCGACCGACATTGTACGGAGGTACAATGTCGTCGTGGTTGTTGCGATGCAGCATCAAACGCGACGAATGCGCGCCAGTAATGTGGGGGTTGCTGCGAGTGCCGTTAGTGCTAATGCGGCACTGCAGGCAAATGCAAAAGCGGCTGACTGGTGTTGCCACAGAGCACCAAAAATAGCGCCATTGATCAACAGTGCAATGCCAATACATAACGCGTAGACGCCAAAACTGCGACCGCGTTTTGCACTGGGGGCATGATGCGCGATCAATGCGGCCAGCAAGCCTTGTGAACAGCCCAAATGCAATCCCCAACAGATGGCGCCAATAAAAATTGCGAGCGGAGTTTCGGCGACGCTTAACACCACCAGTGCGGCGATTAAAAAGCCCATCGCTAAGGGCAACAGCAAGCGTTCACCAATGCGATCAAACCAGATCCCGAACGGCCAGGCACTGGCGGCGTAGATAAAGTTCATCATCGCCATCACTAAGGGGGCCGATGCGACCGGCAAACCAATATCTTGTGCGCGCAAAATCAGAAACGCTTCTGATGGACGCGCCAACATCAGCAAAAACGCCAATAAAAAAAGCGGCCATAAATCGCGAATGCGTTGCGTTGCGGGTGTTTTAGGTGGCGAAGCATTGGCGCTGGACACCGACGGTTCTTTCACGCCGACCATCAATGTGATCACAGCAAGCACCGCCGGTACACAAGCGATCCAGAAAATCAGTCGAATATCACTGGTGAAGGTCCACAGCAACAGACTGGCAAGCAGTGGCGCGGTGAGTGCGCCAAGCGTGTCCATGGATTGACGCAAACCATAGGCGGCACCGCGCATCGGTGGTGGTGTGATGTCCGCAATTAAGGCATCGCGCGGCGCACCGCGAATGCCTTTGCCCACGCGATCGATCACGCGCGCGGTCGTCAACAACACCAGTCCGTAACTTAAGGCAAATAACGGTTTCGACAGCGCCGCCAAGCCGTAACCCAACACGGTGAGTGGTTTGCGCTGCCGCGTGTGATCGGACAGCCAGCCGGAAATCGGTTTGCACCACAACGTCAGGGCTTCGGCAAAACCGTCGAGCATGCCAACCGTCAGCAACGACAGGCCCAGCTGATTGACCATAAACAGTGGAAGCAGCACATGGATCATTTCTGACGACAGATCCATCAACAAACTGACAACGCCGAGCACAACGACTGAAGTTGGCATATGGCGCAGGTGTTTAGCGAACATTTTGGCTATATCAAGTGGCCGTTAGTCGCCATCTTGCCGCCTTTTGATCGATATCGATAGCTGATTTGGGGGGACAACGCTCATAATCCTTGACGATTTTTCGCACTGCACCATACTGTTGTCGTGGTTTGGCCACTGCCAAATTCGGAGTGAGTGATGAGTACGTTACATTCAGTTGCACTGGATGCTACCGATTCGCTGCTGGAACCGTTGTACGTGGGGCCCGATCGCCGCGCTGAGCGGCGTCGCAATCAAACCAATCAAGATTTTGAAAAACTGCTGCGCGATTTTGGTTTAGATCGTCGTCAGCGTGTTGAGCGACGACAACAAGGCAGTTCGTGGTTATTGTTGTCGAACCAACTTTCTTGCTGACACTCAACGACTTTTTTTCTTCCCCGCCTTCTCCGCTACAGCCACTGCATTTGCCGTGGCTGTTGTCGTTTTCTGAGCTCTATATCAAACGCGATGATCAGTTGCACCCGCAGGTGTCAGGAAACAAGTGGCGCAAGCTTCGTTATGTGTTTGATGAGCACACCCGCGCTGTGGTCAGCATGGGGGGCCCTTATTCCAATCATCTGCATGCGTTGGCGTTTTTGGCGCGCGAAATGGGCTGGCACGCGCAGGCGTTGGTGCGTGGTGAACCGTGCCAAACACCCACGCTGGATGATTGCGCGCGATGGGGCATGGCGCTGCACTTTGTCAGCCGACACGATTATCGTCAGCTACGCGAGCGCGACACTTATTGGAAAACGCTGGTTCCGTATGACGCAGACGACGTGTGGTTGCCCGAGGGCGGGCGCGCCGTCGCTGCTGTGCGCGGCGTCAGTGAATTGGTGGCCGAGTTGCCGTTTGTACCCGATGTCGTCATTTGCGCGGCTGGCACGGGCACAACGGCCGTGGGGCTGGCGGCCGCATTGCCTGTCACCAGCCGAGTTATTGCCATCAGCATGATTAAGAACGGTGACTACTTGAGACGTGACAGCGCGCGGCTGCTGGCGGCGGCTACCTCGGCCGCATGCGCACCCATTGACTGGGTGTTTGATTTGCATCGCGGCGGTTTTGCCCGCAGCGATGACGAGCTAATGGCCTTTATTGCGCAGATGGCAACAAAATTTGCGTTGCCGTTGGAACCGGTTTACACCGCGAAGGTCTTGGTCGCGCTGCCCACATTGGCGCAGCGTGGTTTGATTCACCCTTCACAGCGAATTGTGATCATCCACACAGGCGGACAACAAGGCGCACGCGGCTTCTCTTGAAAAATCGCGATGAAGCCCTAACATGACGCCGGTTTTTGGGAATCGTCTGTCCATTTGGGATGGGCACCCACCTTTTATAAAACAACAACGGGGATCTCCTCCATGATTGAAATCCGTAATCTGACGCGGAAGTTCGGTGATTTCCGCGCAGTGGACGGTTTGTCGTTCAGCGTCCAACCCGGCGAAGTGCTGGGATTTTTGGGCCCCAACGGCGCCGGCAAATCCACAACGATGAAAATGCTGACCGGTTTTTTAACGCCGAGCGAAGGGCAAGTCAGCATCTGTGGTCACGACATTGAACGTGATGCACTTGCCGCCAAACAACTGATTGGCTACTTGCCGGAAGGTGCGCCGAGTTATGGCGAAATGACGGTGCGCCAATTTCTCGATTTTATGGCGGATATGCGTGGCTTAAGTGGTGATCACAAAGCGCAGCGCATCAATGCGGTCGTTGAACAAGTGCAATTGAATGAAGTGCTCGACAAAACCATCGACACCTTGTCGAAAGGTTTTAAACGCCGTGTCGGTTTGGCACAGGCCATTGTGCATGATCCGAAAGTGCTGATCCTCGACGAACCCACCGACGGTCTCGATCCCAATCAAAAACACCAGGTGCGCGAACTGATCCGTGGCATGGCACGCGACAAAATCATCATCGTGTCGACGCATATCCTCGAAGAAGTCACCGCCGTTTGCACGCGCGCGATTGTGATTGCTCGTGGCAAATTGCTCGCCGATGGTACCCCATCGGATCTGCTCGCGCGTTCACCGCTGCACAATGCGGTGCGCGTGGGTTGCCATCACGATGACAACCTGCGCAACAAATTGACGCAGTTAAATGGCGTTGCGGGCGTTGACGTGATCAACGACAACGAACTGGTGGTTCGTGCCCAGCACAACAAAATCATTTTCACCGCGGTTCACGACTGCCTGCGCAGCAGTGGTCGCAACATCGACAGCATCACCGTAGAAACCGGTACGCTCGACGATGTGTTCCGCACCATCACACTGGAGGCTTAAGCCAATGACTACTCCGGTTCTTTCGACGGTTTTTCGTCGCGAATTGAGCAGCTATTTTGCCACGCCATTGGCGCTGGTGTTTATTGTGATTTTCTTGGTGCTCAATGGTGTGTTCACGTTTTATCTGGGCAATTTCTTTGAACGTGGCCAGGCTGATTTAAGCGCGTTCTTCAATTTTCATCCGTGGCTGTATTTGTTCCTGGTGCCGGCGGTAGCGATGCGTTTGTGGGCCGAAGAACGCCGCAGTGGCACCATCGAGTTGCTGATGACGCTGCCGGTGACATTGTGGCAAGCGGTGTTGGCGAAATTTTTAGCCGCTTGGGCGTTGCTGGCCATTGCACTCGCGTTAACGTTTCCGGTGTGGATCACGGTCAATTATTTGGGCGATGCGGATAACGGTGTCATCTTCGCCGCCTATATTGGCAGCTTGTTGATGGCGGGTTCATTCTTGGCCATTGGCGCCTGTTTGTCCGCTGCAACGCGTTCACAAGTGTTGGCGTTTATTTTGACGGTTGTCATTTGCTTTGTGTTTGTGCTTGCCGGTTTCCCGCTCGTGACCGACGCGTTTTCCGCGTGGGCACCGCAGATGTTGGTTGATGCCATTGCTGATTTGAGTTTCCTCACGCATTTTGATGCGATCAGCAAAGGCGTGCTCGATCTGCGCGACATTCTTTATTTTGTCAGTTTCATTGCGGTGTGGTTGATTGCCACAGCCGTTGTGCTTGATATGAAAAAAGCGGAGTAAACGGACAATGAACAAAAAACTGTTTACACGTGCCGGTTTGGTATTGACCGCCATCGTGTTTCTGGCGTTCACGATGATCACCAGTGTTGTGCTGCGCAATTGGCGCGTCGATTTGACTGAAAACGGCTTGTTTACCGTTGCCGACGGTACCAAGGCCGTGTTGAAAAAAATTGACGAGCCGATCAATTTGTATTTCTTTTTCTCGGAAAAGAATACTAAAGATATGGCTGGCCTGCGTTCCTACGCACAACGTGTGCGTGAGTTGCTGCAGCAATATGAGAATTTGGCGCAAGGTAAAATTAAACTGCACATCATCGATCCGGTGCCATTTTCGGAGGACGAAGACAAAGCCGCGCAGTATGGTTTGCAGGCAGTGCCGGTCGCGCCGAACACCGAGATCTATTTTGGTTTGGTCGGCACCAATTCGGTCGATGAGAAAGAAACGATTCGCTTCTTTCAACCCGACAAAGAAGAAACGTTGGAATACGACATCAGCAAATTGGTCGCGAAACTGTCGCAAACCAAACCGCCGGTCGTGGCGTTGATTTCCGGCATGCAAGTCAACGGCGGTTTTGACTACATGACGCGTCAGCCCAAAGAAGGTTGGATCGCGTTTGAACAACTGAAACAGTTTTACAATGTGCGCGACGTCAACAGTGATGTCAGCGAAATTGCTGATGACGTTAACTTGCTGTTGTTGGTGCAGCCAAAAGGCCTTAGCGACAAAACCCGTTACGCGATTGATCAATACGTGTTGCGCGGTGGCAAATTGATTGTGTTTGTTGATCCGTTTGCTGAAATGGACAAACTGCCACAAAGCCAGCAAAACCCGTTCCCGCAAACGGTGGCCGGTGATGACATCAATACGCTATTGGCACCGTGGGGTGTGAAAGTCGACATGAACAAGGTGGTGGTCGACAGCGAGCATGCGTTATCGGTGAACACGGGCGCTGGTCGCGCGCCAACCCGTCATTTGGCGTTGCTGGGATTGAGCGGTCGTGACAATGCCGGCGAAAGCATTGTCGGCGGATTGGAAAGCTTAAATATTGGCACAACAGGCGCCATCGAAACCTTGAAAGTGGATGGCATCACCGTAACGCCAGTGCTGCAAACGAGCAGCAATGCTGCGTTGCTGGATCGCGCCAAGTTTGAATTCTTGCCAGACCCCAGCACCTTGCAAAAAGACTTTGTGGCGGCAGGTCAACGCTACGCCATTATGTCGCGCATCGAAGGCAAAGCGAAATCGGGATTTGAAAAAGCACCCGAAGGTGTCAGCGCAGAACACTTGAGCGAAGCCAAAGACAGCATCCGCGTGTTGGTTGTCGCCGATACGGATGTGTTGTCCGATCGCATGTGGGTACAGGTGCAAGACTTTTTCGGTCAACGCATGGCACAACCGTTTGCTGACAACGGCAATCTGTTGTTAAACGCGGTTGAAACCTATTCGGGCAGCGCTGATCTGATTGGCCTGCGTTCGCGCGGTCGTTATGCGCGTCCGTTCGAGAAAGTAGCTGATATCAAACGCAATGCCGAAGTCGAGTTTCGCCAACGAGAAGACGAGTTGCAAAAGCAGTTGGATGAAACTGAAAAACAACTGCAAGATCTGCAACGCCGCATGAAAGAAACCGGGCAGGCACAACTGAATCCGCAAGAAGAATCGGCGTTGCAGAAGTTCCAGAGCGAAAAAGTGCGCATCCGCAAAGAATTGCGCGAAGTGCAACATCAGCTCAATCGCAACATCGAAGCGCTCGGAACCAAGCTGAAGTTAATCAATATTGGTTTAATGCCCTTGTTGTTGATTGTATTGGCCACGTTCATCGCGTTGTCGCGTCAAAGCAAAGGTAAAAAGGCGCGCGAGTAAGCGTTTATGTTTATCGACGGCCTCGGTTCTCACCGGGGCCATTTTCCACTCCATAACAAGGAATGAGGTGACTCGTGTTTAATCGTCGTCTCCTGACTGGCCTCGGTATTGTCACGGCCGTCGCATTGGGTTTAGCCGTGTGGTTGAATCGTCCAGTCACCATGCAGCAATCGGATGAAGCGGTTGCGTTTGTACCTGCCTTGAAAGAAAAACAGGAAGCCGTCACGACATTGAGTCTTGACAGCAAAACCGCCAAGTTGAATTTGGCGAAGCAAGACAATCAATGGCGTGTGCAAGAACGTGATGGTTATCCGGCCAATAACGGTAAAGTGCGCGAAGTATTGACCGCGCTGACCGACGCCAAAATCGCTGAAGCCAAAACCGCTGATCCAACGCGTTATAACAAATTAGGTGTTGAAGACAACAGTGACAAATCATTTGTGTTGTCGGTTAAAGCTGGTGAAGAAGCGGTGACGTCGTTTGTTGTCGGAACAGGGGTTTATCGCCCGGCTGGCAACTATGTTCGTCGTGTTGGCGAGGCGCAAAGTTATTTGATTGATCGTGAGCTGAAAATTGGTCGTGAAGTGCGTGACTGGATCGATGCTGACATCATCAATTTGCCGGCGACCAAAATTGTCAAAATCGAACGTCTCATTGTGCCGCCCGCCATTCAATGCGTGCGGGCACCGTGTGAAGCACCGGCGTTTTATTTGAACAAAAAAGAAGGCAGTGCCGAGTTTGCATTTGACAATTTGCCGGCTGATCGCGAAATGCAGGCATCACACATCATCAGTGGTCTCACCGATGCGTTGAACGGTCTTACCGCCAACGATGTGCAAAAGTCAGAAAAGTTGTCACGCGAGGGGGCCAAGCAAACGGTGACCCGGTTCTTCAGTGACGACCAACAAATCATCACACTGACGCATCTCGCATTCGGCGACAAACATTTTGTCGAGCTTGATGTAAAAGCCGGCGATGAAGCCAGCGCGGAAACCAAAGCGGCCGTTGAAAAATTGGCGAAGAAGGTGCATGGCTGGGTTTATGAAATCAGCAGCTACAAAGGCGAAGGCCTCGCTCGTGGATTTGATGAGCTGACACAAAAGAAAGAAGCGAAGAAATAATCTTTCGCTGAATCACAAAGGGCCGCAAGGCCCTTTTTTTATGTTCAGGATGAACGGGACTATGCGGATATTATTCCCTGCTATCACCTGTAACACCCGCAGGCAGTGGGAAGCACAAGCGCGGTGAGCAGAAAAAAAGTAGGCGGAGCGCACCGGTGGACGGTGCTGAGTTTTTGGGGGACAAATCAGGCCGACATTTCCAGGGAGGTGAACAACAACGTCGGGCTCCGCCTTTGTTAAGCGTGCTGGTGAATACTGCGTTTTGATTTCGCCCAGCAAGTTTTTGCTGCCGGTTGCCACTGTGCCGACAGCGTTGAGGTGGCTCAATAAAAAAAATATCTCATTTTCATCGAATGTGAATTGTGCCGTTTTTACCGGTGAATTTGGCACACAAAACGCAAATCGCGTGTAATTGTGCCAATTGTGGTTGTGACATTTCACGCCGAAATGCTTTTTTTGAGATGAAACAATGATCGCCATTAACGCTGGAGATCAAATGATGGAAAACGCCGTCCGTTTGCAAAACCGACGTTTTTTAATGGGCGAATGGTTGATTGATGAAGATCGTGGTTGCATTGAGCGTCAGGGGCAATCACTGCCGGTGCGCTATAAAGTGATGCAGGTGCTGGTGTATTTGCTGGAACACGCCGGTCGTACCGTATCGACCGACGAGTTGCTGAACATCGTGTGGGGACCCCACAGCACCGTTGGCAAGCAGGGCATTACGAATGTGATTTGGACGTTGCGCAAATTGCTGGACGATGACATGGAGTCGTCGCGGATCATCGAAACTATCCCCAAGCGCGGCTATCGTTTGCTGATGCCTGTCACGCGTTTGCCGTGAATCAAGCCGGCCCGACAGTCGTAGTTTTCCTGCACCGGGCCACAAAATCAATGAGTTAGCCTACTTCCGTTGTGTAATTCGGGTGGCCGGCCCAAGGTCACCGCTGCTATACTGTTTCCCCGTCTCGTATCCCCCTTTTTCCTTTTTCTAGTGGTGAAATCAGCCATGACGCGATTTATTTTTGTGACGGGTGGTGTGGTGTCGTCGTTGGGCAAGGGCATTGCATCCGCATCGCTTGCCGCCATCCTCGAAGCGCGTGGCCTTAAGGTCACCTGTATCAAACTCGATCCGTATATCAACGTCGATCCGGGCACAATGAGCCCGTTTCAGCACGGCGAAGTCTATGTCACCGATGACGGTGCCGAGACCGATCTCGACCTCGGTCACTACGAACGTTTTGTGCGTACGCGCATGTCGCGCCTGAATTCGGTGACCACCGGCAAAATCTATTCCGAAGTGTTGCGTCGCGAACGCCGGGGCGATTATCTGGGCGCGACCGTTCAGGTTATTCCGCATATAACCGATGCAATCAAACAAAGCATTCTGGCGGCCGGTGAAGGCTATGACGTGGTCATGGCTGAAGTTGGTGGCACCGTTGGCGACATTGAGTCCTTGCCGTTTATGGAATCGATTCGCCAGCTTGGTTTTGAAGTGGGCCGCGAACGCGCCATGTTTGTGCACCTGACCTTGTTGCCCTACATCGCCACCGCCGGTGAACTCAAAACCAAACCAACTCAGCATTCGGTAAAAGAACTGCGCAGCATCGGTATACAACCGGATGTGCTGATCTGCCGTTCCGATCGGCCATTGCCGCCTGGTGAAAAAGCCAAAATTGCGTTGTTTACCAACGTCGAAGAAAAATGCGTCATTTCGTTGAAAGATCTCGACAGTATTTATCGCATTCCGGCCGTGTTGCACGCACAAGGTCTCGATGACATCGTGATCAATCGCTTCAAGTTAAACGCTAAAGCGGCGGATCTGTCGGAATGGGAACAAGTGCTGTATGCGCAAGCTAATCCCAAAGGCGAGGTCAATGTGGCGTTTGTCGGCAAATACGTTGATTTGACCGACGCCTACAAATCGATCAACGAAGCGCTGAAACACGCTGGTTTGAAAAATCGCCAAACCGTCAACATTCATTACATTGACTCCGAAGATATCATCAGCGAAGGTTCTGATGTGTTCGCGAATAAAGACGCGATTTTGGTCGGCCCCGGTTTTGGTGAGCGCGGCATCGAAGGCAAAATCAAAGCGGCCGAATATGCGCGCACGCACAACGTGCCGTATCTCGGTATTTGTTTGGGTATGCAGGTTGCGGTCATCGAATTCGCACGCCATGTTGCCGGCTTGACGAATGCACACTCGACGGAATTCAACAAAGAAGCGCCGCATCCGGTGATTGCGATGATCACCGAATGGAAAGACGCGGACGGTTCTTTGCAAATTCGCAGCAAAGACGGTGACTTGGGTGGCACGATGCGTCTTGGTTCGCAAGATTGCCGTATGGTGCCCGGCACCCTGGCGCGAGAAGTGTACGGCGCTGATGTGATTGCTGAGCGCCATCGCCACCGCTACGAGTTCAACAACAATTATCTGGATGCCTTGCAAAAAGCAGGGTTGCGTATCGCCGGTCGCAGCGGTGATGAAAACTTGGTCGAAATTGTTGAGCTGCCCAACCATCCGTGGTTTGTCGGTGTGCAATTCCACCCGGAGTTCACGTCAACGCCGCGTGATGGACACAAGTTGTTCTCCGCGTTTATCAACGCCGCGGTTGAATTTCGCAATCGCAACCAGAAGTAAAATAAAAACCCGAACCGCTGACGCTGTTCGGGTTTTTCGTTGTTAGGAATGCAACTACATTTGAATATCGTTCGTGGTGAGCCTGTCGAACCATGAACGGGCGCGATGGATGGTGTGGCCGTTCATCCTTCGACAGGCTCAGGACGAACGGAACGACTTGCCGTGAATTTGTCCGGCAGCATAACCCAATCACCAGTTCTAAAGAAAATGACGCAAAAACACATTCAAATCGGCAACTTCAAAACCGGCAACGATCTACCTTTCGTCTTATTCGGCGGCATGAACGTGCTCGAATCACGTGATATGGCGATGCAGGTCTGTGAGCATTACGTCAACGTGACGCAAAAGCTGGGCATACCGTATGTGTTCAAAGCGTCATTTGATAAAGCCAATCGATCGTCGGTGGCTTCGTATCGCGGTCCTGGTCTGGATGAAGGTCTGAAAATATTTCAGGAACTCAAACAAACCTTTAACGTGCCACTGCTCACCGATGTGCATGAACCCCACCAAGCTGCACCGGTCGCTGAAGTGTGCGACATCATTCAATTGCCAGCCTTTTTGTCACGTCAAACCGACTTGGTCGTCGCTATGGCCAAAACTAACGCGGTGATCAATATTAAGAAAGCGCAGTTTCTGGCACCGCAAGAAATGAAACACATTTTGAACAAGTGTGAAGAAGCCGGAAATCATCAGCTGATATTGTGCGAGCGTGGATCGAGTTTTGGATACAACAACCTGGTTGTCGATATGCTGGGTTTTGGCATCATGAAAAAAATGAACTATCCAGTTTTTTTTGATGTCACGCACAGTTTGCAAATGCCCGGCGGCCGCAGCGATTCGGCCGATGGTCGTCGTGCGCAAGTGACGGAGTTAGCGCGCTCCGGGATGGCGATTGGTCTTGCTGGCTTGTTTTTGGAAGCACATCCCAAACCGGAAGAAGCCAAATGCGATGGCCCTTGCGCATTGCGCTTGAATAAACTGGAGCAGTTTTTGGCACAAATCAAAGCCATTGACGATTTGGTCAAACAATTTCCGCCGGTAGAAACCGCTTAATAAAATTCGTATTCATTTGTGTTGTTCGCTCTGATGGCGAACAATTCAGTATTCATCAGTAAAGGAAATAGCTATGGCAAACATCAAGCATATCATCGGACGTGAAGTCATGGATTCGCGCGGCAACCCGACGGTTGAAGCCGAAGTGATCCTCGACAATGGCATCAGCGCTTGGGCATGCGCACCGAGTGGCGCGTCAACCGGTTCACGCGAAGCGTTGGAGTTGCGTGACGGTGACAAATCACGCTATTTGGGTAAAGGTGTGCGCAAAGCCGTGTCGCATATTGATAATGAGATCCGCTCCGCATTGGTGGGGAAATCGGTGTTTGAACAAGCCGCGCTTGATAACACGATGATCAAATTAGATGGTACCGACAACAAAGCGAATTTGGGTGCCAATGCGATTCTGGCCGTGTCGTTAGCGATTGCCAAAGCCGCTGCGCAAGCCAAAGGTGTTGGTCTTTATCAATACCTGAACAAATCGGGTGAATTTATTATGCCGGTGCCGATGATGAACATCATCAACGGTGGCGCGCATGCCGATAACAATGTCGACGTGCAAGAGTTCATGATTTTGCCCGTGGGCGCGCCGAGTTTTTCCGAGGCCTTGCGTTATGGCGCTGAAGTTTTCCATGCACTGAAAGCCGTGTTGAAAGCGCGCAAGTTGAATACAGCTGTGGGTGACGAAGGCGGTTTTGCGCCGGACTTAAAATCAAATGAAGAAGCGATCACCTGCATCATCAGTGCGATAGAAAAAGCCGGATTCAAATTGGGCAGCGATATTTATCTGGGTCTTGATGTTGCTTCTAGCGAGTTTTACAAAGAAGGTTATTACCACCTCGAAGGCGAGGGCAAATCGTTCTCGTCAGCCGAGTTTGCGGATTTCTTGGCCGGCTGGTGTGACCGTTATCCGTTCATCACGATCGAAGACGGCATGGCCGAAAACGATTGGGGTGGCTGGAAGCAATTGACCGACAAATTGGGCCACCGTTGCCAATTGGTCGGCGACGATTTGTTCGTGACCAACACCAAAATTTTGAAAGAAGGCATCGACAAAGGCATCGCCAATTCGATTTTGATCAAAGTAAACCAAATCGGTTCATTGACCGAAACCATTGCGGCAATCGACATGGCTCACAAAGCGGGTTACACCGCGGTGGCGTCACACCGTTCGGGTGAAACCGAAGACGCAACGATTGCCGATTTGGCCGTCGCCACCGGCTGTGGTCAAATCAAAACCGGTTCGCTGTGCCGTTCGGATCGTATTGCCAAGTACAATCAATTGCTGCGTATTGAACAAGCGCTTGGCAGCAAGGCTAAATACGCTGGACGCAGTGCGTTTCCGCGTTTGAAATAAATTAACTTCAACACGAAGTTCACGAAGAGCACAAAGCCCACGAAGAAAAAACGCTTCGTGGGCTTTGGCCCATTCGGTGTCCCTTGTTTTGTGCTAAAGGTTTTCTTCGTGTTCTTCGTGTAACGTGGTGTGCTTCGTGTTGGTTTTTCATGTCTCATTTTTCGGTTAAACGTTGGCGCGAGTTTGTTCCGCCATTACCCATCTGGATCTGGCTCGCATTGTGCGGCGCGCTGGTGTTCTTTCCGGTCAAAGATCTGCTGCGTTATGACCGCGCTGCGGTGGATGCGGGGCAGTGGTGGCGTTTGTTCACCGCCAACGTTGTGCACAGCAACGACATTCATTTTCTATTGAATGCGGCCAGCGTGTTTGTTCAGGCCGTGTTGTTTCGCGGTTTGTTGCCCGCGCGGATCTGGATCGCGGTGGCGTTGTGGTGCGCACTTGCCAACATTCTCGGCTTGCACTGGTTTTCGCCGTACCTGAAATGGTATGTCGGCATGTCGGGCGCGTTATACGGTGTCGCCATCGTTGGTGCGCTGACGTTATTGTTTAATCGTGAGTGGTTGGTTGGTGGCGTGCTGACGAGTTACCTTACTGGCCGTATTATTTATGAACAGAATTTCGAGTTAAGCGACGAACTTGCGCATTTGATCGAAGCACCGGTTGCCATTGATGCCCATTTGTGGGGCTTAAGTAGCGGTTATCTGGCAGCCATTCTGGTGGCGCTGTGGTGGTTTAATCCTAAAAACCGCAGTTGAACGCTTCTTTGGCAGGCCACGAGTGCGATGTCTAAATTGATTTCTGTTACTTTTGACATTTTCTTCTTTTGTGAGCCGCTACACGACGCATAGCGCGCACCGGACTTGGTGACGCTTGTTTATGCGTGCAAAGCTAGGCGTTGAAAATCCTCGCGAGGTGTTCAACCTCGCTGTGGTTTTCGCCTTTTGCTTTGCACGCATGAAGACGCGTCACCGGCGCCGGCACGCACTCTGCGTCGTGTTCAACTGCGGTTTCTAGGATAAACGCCGTGGGTTCTCGTCAAAACCGGCAGATCTTTCACGCTGATCCGGTTTTTGCCATACTGTCCGTATCTTTAATGATCTGAGTGACGCATATGCGCATCATTGCCGCTGTGTTGGTGGTCGTGTTGATTGGTCTGCAGGCCCGTCTGTGGCATGGCGCCGGCAGTGCGGCGGAGTTGCGCCAACTGCGTGAACAGGCGCAATTGCAAATCGCCGAAAACGACGAGCTGCGCATGCGCAACGATGAAGTGCGCAACGATGTCAAAGACATGAAAGAAGGTCTAGATGCCGTTGAAGAGCGTGCCCGCAACGAATTGGGGCTGATTAAACCGGGCGAAACGTTTTACCGCATCGTGCCCAAATCCTGATCATGGCCGACATTCGTGCATGGGTCGTGATCCCGGCAGCGGGCAGCGGCTCGCGACTGAATGCCGATCGTCCCAAACAATACCTTTCTTTGCTCGGTCGTTCCGTGTTGGCGCGCACCGTTGATTTGTTTCTGAATGACTCGCGTTTTGCCGGCGTCGTTATCGCGTTAGCGGCCGACGATCCGTATTTTTCTGCTGCGGGTTTAAGCCCTTCTTTACGTTTACGCACCGTCGTTGGTGGCGACACCCGCCAGCGTTCGGTGCTGGCAGCGTTGCAGGCCATACCGGGGGACGTAGAGGATTGGGTGTTTGTGCACGACGCCGCACGCCCGTGTTTAACTCGCGTTGATCTCGATGCGCTATTCGTCGCGTTAGCCACCGAGCCCTGTGGCGCCATATTGGGCGCACCGGTGGCCGACACGCTCAAACGCGTGGAGCACGACAAAATTGTCGCGACTGTTGATCGCAGTGCCTTGTGGCGCGCATTAACACCGCAAGTCGCGCGTTTGGGGTTGTTGAAATCCGCACTGCACAATGCCGAAACGCAAGCGCGCTCATTCACCGATGATGCTGCGGCGCTGGAAAACGATGGGTTGTCTTTGCGCATGGTGCGCGGTCGCGACGACAATCTGAAAATCACCCAAGGTCAAGATATGTTAATCGCCGAACAAATTTTGTTGGCTCAGCAACAACAAGGGCTCCGTCAATGAATTTTCGAATTGGTCACGGTTACGATGTGCACGCCTTTGGTGGCGACAAACCGTTGATGTTGGGCGGCGTGTTGATCCCAAATGCGCAAGGCGTGCTGGCGCATTCGGATGGTGATGTTGTTTTGCACGCGGTTTGTGATGCGTTGCTCGGTGCTGCTGCACTCGGTGATATCGGCGAACATTTCCCCGACACTGACTTACGCTGGAAAGGCGCGGATTCACGCACCTTGTTGCGTCATGTGCTGAGCTTGCTACGCGAAAAAAACTATTCCATCAGCAATCTCGACATTACCGTGTTGGCACAAACCCCGCGCCTGAAAAACTACAAACAAACCATGCGCGAAACCATCGCCAGTGATTTGGGTTTGACCGTTGATCAAGTGAACGTGAAAGCGACGACAACGGAAGGACTGGGGTATATCGGTCGTAAAGAAGGGATTGCGGTGGAGGCGGTGGTGTTGATTTATGCTGAAGGTTTTAAATGAGCGTGAATCGCAATCGGATCGCAGAGCTTTGGGCAACGATACGCGGAGCATTCTTTTTATTTTTTTCGGCTGGTTCACTGTTCATCGTTTTTGGCGTAATCAGTTTAGGACGCATGATTGAGTTTGGCGCACATTCTGCCTTCAAACTGGGAAATACGGAAATACCCAAATGGCAAGGCGCTGGTGCGACCAATATCGGTGTTTTTATTATGTGCACCGTTGGATTACTGGCCGTAGTTGTTGCAATTCTTTTGCGTTATCAACAGCACAAGAAAACACTTGAACTGTTTCGCTCCCGTGGCGTGACAGATATGGATGGCGACGGAAAAGTCGACTCGTTTGCAGACCGTTTTCTCGACGATATATAACGCATGGCTCGGGCTTAATCAGTCGAGCTTCGTGCCCCAACCCACACAAAAGGCTGGCCTGGTCTTTAAAAAAATACAGCGTTGTCCCTATAAAAATTGGATAGTCGGGTTGGCTCTCAAGGTAAACCCACAAAAACACTTGTCGCGCCCACCGCTTCACCCGCTAACATAGACGCCCGTTGTGATGCGCGTTGTGGTGTTGGTCTATGCGTTTTCTGCTCAGTAATGATGATGGTTATTTTGCGCCGGGTTTGAAGGCGATGGCGCATGCGTTGATGCCGTTGGGCGACGTCACCGTGGTGGCGCCCGATCGCAATCGCAGCGGCGCGTCGAATGCGCTGACGCTGGATGCACCGATTCGTTATCACCTGACCGTGGATGGTTATTTTGCCGTGACCGGCACGCCGGCCGATTGTGTGCATTTGGCGACGCATCGTTTGATGCCAGAACCGCCCGATATTGTGATTTCCGGTATCAACAGCGGTGCCAACCTGGGCGACGATACCTTGTATTCCGGTACCGTGGCCGCTGCGATGGAAGGGCGCCATCTCGGTTATCCGGCGATTGCGGTGTCGTTGGTAGGCCCCGAATGCAAGCATTACGAATCGGCCGCGCAGATGATCGTCAAAATCGTGCAGAACCTGCACAACCATCCGCTAGAAGCCAACCGCATTCTGAATGTGAATGTGCCCGATCTGCCGCTGGAGCAGATTAAGGGCATGAAGGTGACGCGACTGGGCCATCGCCATCGTGCCGACACCATCATTCCGGCGCGCGATCCAAAAGGCAAACCGGTGTATTGGATTGGACCACCGGCGCAAGGCGACGATGCCGGCGAAGGCACCGATTTTCATGCCATCGAACAAGGTTATGTTTCGGTAACGCCCTTGCATGTCGATTTGACCGCTTACAGCAGCATTCACGCGCTGCAATCATGGTTGGAGAACATTGCGCCATGAGTTTGAACACACGCGGCATTGGCATGACGTCAGAACGCACACGAACGCGTCTGGTGCAGCGTTTACAAGAAGAAGGTATTCACAATCAAGCGGTGTTAAACGCCATTGCGTCCACGCCGCGTCATCTGTTTATTGATGAAGCATTGGCGCATCGCGCGTATGAAGACACCGCGTTACCCATTGGCCTGGGACAAACCATTTCGCAGCCTTATGTGGTTGCCAAAATGAGTGAGATCTTGCTGGCCGCCGGTGCGCGCAAAAAAGTGTTGGAAATCGGTACCGGTTGCGGTTATCAAACCGCTGTGCTCGCACAATTGGTAGAGCAGGTGTACACGATTGAACGTTTACAAGCGCTGCAACAACAAGCCCATCAACGTTTGAACGCGCTGGGTTGCACGAATGTGTCATTCAAATTTGGTGACGGTTTTGCCGGCTGGAAAGAGCACGCGCCGTTTGATGGCATCATCGTTACGGCAGCGCCCACGCAAGTGCCGCCCGCACTCATTGAACAATTGGCGGAAGGCGGCCGTTTGATTATTCCGGTCGGTGGTCAACACGGTGCTCAAGATCTGATGTTGTATGAAAAATGCAACGGTCAGCTGCAATCGGCGTCGATGGAAAAAGTGAAATTTGTGCCATTGCAACCCGGTGTGCAGGCGGTGTTATAGCGGATGTTGATACGACGCTTAAATTGCCGTGCAGTCAAGAGAATGGTTCTCGCTGTCAGCACGGTCTCATTGGTGTCATCGTGTGCGCTGCCACTGCAACCGATCGCGCCCGTGGAATCGCGAATCGTGCCGCAAGATTTTGCCAACGATCGCGGTTATCACGTTGTGCAAAAGGGCGAAACACTGTACTCAATTGCGTATGCCTACGAAGTGGATTTCCGCACATTGGCGCGTTGGAATGGCATTGGCAGTGATTTTAAAATTTTTCCGGGTCAGCGATTGAAGCTCAGTGGCCCCAAAGCGGTGATCCCTGACAGCGAGAATCGTCAAAAAAATGACGAAAACGTCAAAACTTCGACGGTTTTCGAAGCGCCGAGAGCGAAGGAGCTGCCCAATCCTGCCCCAACACCCCCTGTGGCTGTGAGCCCTGTCACAGAAAGTTCTACCCCATCGGCGGCACCGGTGGAGCCTAAACGAGAGTCAGTAACTACTCCGCAGGTACCTCCCAAGAATTCAACAAACTTATCCACACCAAACGTAGATCAATATTGGGCAAACGGCAAACCAAAATGGTTGTGGCCAGCCCCCGGAAAAGTGATCAAAACCTTTTCCAATACACCGACCGGGAATAAGGGCCTGAATCTTGCAGGCAAAACTGCTGACCCCGTACGTGCGGCAGCTCCGGGCCGTGTCGTCTATGCAGGAAGTGGCTTGCGCGGATTTGGCAATCTGATTATCCTGAAACACAATGAGGATTTTCTGAGTGCCTACGCCCACAACCATAGGCTGCTTGTAAAAGAAGACGATGTTGTAAAGTCCGGACAAGTTATCGCAGAAGTAGGGAAAAGCGGAACGGATATCGAGCAATTGCATTTCGAAATACGATATCAAGGTACACCCGTCGATCCGCTGAAGTATTTGCCTAAACGCTGAGTAACAGGCGTTAGGCGAATGCAACGAGGTTGGAAACCCGTCGGTAAATAAGCCAGTCAACTGGCTTTGTGTGGAGAGAGCATCATGACAGAACAATGGGAAAATGAGCTGTGCCTTGAAACCACCTTCGAAGAAATGTCGGAGGATTTCATCCCAGAAGAAGAACTCGCTGAACTCGAAGCCGAATTAAACGAAAGCCCTGAAAGCACTACCCCGCCGGTCCCAACGACCAACTTCGAATTATCCGATGACGAAAAAGTGATGGACGCCACCCAGTTGTATTTGGGGGAAATCGGTCATTCAGCGTTGCTGACGCCAGAAGAGGAAGTGTTTTTTGCGCGCAAAGCCTTGCGTGGTTGTGTCAAATCGAAGCAGCGCATGATTGAAAGCAATTTGCGTCTTGTGGTCAAAATTGCTCGCCGTTATAACGGTCGTGGTTTGCCGCTGCTGGATTTGATTGAAGAAGGCAATCTGGGCCTGATTCGCGCGGTTGAAAAATTTGATCCAGAACGTGGCTTCCGGTTTTCAACCTATGCCACCTGGTGGATCCGTCAAACCATAGAGCGTGCATTGATGAATCAAACGCGCACCATTCGTTTGCCGATTCATGTCGTGAAAGAAATGAATGTGTATTTGCGTGCGGCACGGGAATTGTCACATTCACTCGATCACGAACCCACCGCCGAAGAAATTGCCAGCAAGCTGAACAAACCGGTTGAAGACGTTGCACGCATGTTGGGCCTGAATGAGCGCATCAGCTCCGTCGACACGCCAATCGGCAGCGATGGCGATCGTTCATTGTTAGACACCATTGCCGACGACATTACCTACGAACCGGTCGCCCAACTGGAAAACAACGATATGCACTCGCATATCGAACATTGGCTGGGCCTGCTCAGTGATAAACAACGTGAAGTGTTGGCGCGTCGTTTTGGTTTATTGCACTTTGAACCTCAAACATTGGAAGAAGTCGGCAATGAAATTGGTTTGACACGTGAGCGTGTGCGCCAAATTCAAGTGGAAGCGCTGCGTCGCCTGCGTGAAATTTTGCGCGACCAACATCTGTCGATGGATGCACTGTTTGATTGACTCGGTGATCGTTTGGTTATGACGAACTGTTCAACAAAAAAGCTCCACAAGGAGCTTTTTTGTTGAGCGACGTTTAACTAAATTCGCTAGGGGCGCACTGGATTGGCGGCTGGCCAATCGGTATCACCGACACGTTTTAACGTCATTTCGAGCATTTGTCGCGGTGGTTGTCCGGCCATGACAAATTCGCCGATCTCATGCCAACTATTATCGCTGATCACGATCGTGTAGCGCATGACGGCGCCATTGGGTAATGGTTTTTCCCAAATCAGTTTTTGTCCATCGTATTGCATATTGAACGTGCTGGCTTTGCCCTGCGAATAGGCGCGCATTTCGTAGCCCGTGTTGTTGCTGTTAACGGAGATCACGCCGAATGCGGAAAACGCGAGCTCGGTGGCATTGCGATAGCCGCGTCCTTCCACAACCAATACCTCACCGTCCAGCATCGCACCGACACGCTCGGTTTGAGTCACCGAAAACGGTTTGCGATCGGCGCCAATACCGGTGGCTTCGCCGACCCAAACGCCTTTCATAAAGTTCAGCTTCTGCATCGCGTTGACCGAGGTCTCTTCGGCCAGCAACGTCGTTGAAAGTAAGCCTGCCAGCAATAGTGCCGTGATTTTGTGCATTGTATTTGCCCTGAAATAGCCGGTGAAGAATGAGGCTTCACTGTAGTGCAATGACGGCCATTTGCCTTGAACAAATCGGACATTTTATGTTTTGGCGGACAGTTCGCTCACGTCAACGTGTTGAATCTGACGCAGATACTCATGCAAGAGTTGTGGCGACATGCCAAACACCTGCTGCATTTCACGATCGAAATGCGGTAGATCGGCAAAACCATGTTCGGCCGAAATCGTTGCCATCGACGTACGTAGCTGTCGCGCCAAATCAGCACAAGACCAGCGCACGCGCCGCAAACGCGAAAACACCTTTGGCGTTAACCCGACCGCTGCGATAAAACGTCGGCGCAATTGACGTTCGCTGATCGGAAATGATTGCATCAGTGTTAAGAGTGACAAATCCTGTTCCGCCGCCATCAACTTGTCCACAAACGTCATCACCAGCGGATCGAGCTTGTCGTGCACAGGAGGGTACTGCATGAACACGTTTTCAATGTGATGCCGAAAATCGGTGAGTTCGTTTGTTTCGCCCAGTGTTTGACGCAAAGCGTGATCCAGCGCTGGCGCACATTGTGAAAGCGGTGCGATGGCGTTACTTAACTGTGCCGGTTTGATACCGAGCAGCGCAGCAAGTGCGCCAGGTTTTATGCGAATACCGCGATAAATTACGCCGCGATGCACGGTGATGCGCACCGCAGTCTCAGTGGGAGGCGTCAGTGAAATATGCGGATGCGGTAGGTTGGCGCCGGTCACCACAGACAATGTGCAAGCACCATCAGGCACAATGACGTGTTGCACGGTTGGTGCATCGTGCGAGTGCAATTCGAACTGCCAAAATCGCTCAATGAACGCCGCAAAAGCCGACGCCGGCGGTATTTCTTGATATTTCATCGACGTTCACATGGCTCAAGGATAAATCGTGATCGGTGTGCCATCTTTTACCAGCGCCCAGATCTCTTCAATTTCTTTATTGTTAACCGCAATACAACCGTCGGTCCAATCACCCAGCTTTAGTGCATTACCCGTCCAAGCAAAACCATTCGGCAAACCATGGATCATGATGAGCCCTCCCGGTTTGACGCCACGTTTTTTGGCGCTCGCAATATCGGCGGCATTGGGGTAGGAAATGTGCAGCGAACGATGAAAGCGGCTGTGACGATTGCGATAGTCGATCACGTAGTTGCCCTCTGGTGTGCGTTCGTCGCCTTCTTGTTGTTTGTGCCCAATCGGATTGTCACCGAGCGAAATGGTGTACTGCTTGTGCACCCTATCACCGTCTAATAGCTGCAATATCCGTTTTTGTTTATAAACCAGAACTTTGCTGATAATGACGTCATCGCCCCAGCATGTG
The DNA here is from genome assembly GCA_041914905.1 of Enterobacterales bacterium. Lineage (GTDB taxonomy): Bacteria > Pseudomonadota > Gammaproteobacteria > Enterobacterales > Permianibacteraceae > Permianibacter. The sequence continues at coordinate 8,822 of JAYSCL010000013.1, read as the reverse complement.
AATGACATCAGTGCACACAGAAGCAAGAGAACAAGGTTCATTGTTTGGTCAGTGGTGGCGGTGGTGACAAATACACTTCATCAATATAAAACGCGCTACCGGCATGTTTGTCATCGCGTGCGTAAATACGCAGGCGCGTGATGGCATTCATTCGCATCGCTCGAGCGCGCGGCGCTTTTTCGATTTTTTGCAATGGGATCACCAAATCCGTCCAACCGGGTTTGGCGTTAAAGTCGTGATTAAAACGATCGCTGTGCACCTGTTCACTGTGATCATGCACGCTGTCTTGCACGCGCAAACTCAAGGGCAATATGTCGGCGTTGGGGTTAAAAACACTCAGATGAAGGGATTCAAACTGAGTCCAGTCACCGGGCATATGGCGCAACGTTGTACCACTATAGAGTTCGGCCTTTAATGCCACTTTCAATGCGTGTGTGCCCGCTTTGGCGTGTTCATCGCTAATCTCGCCGCGCGACCACAAATAGTGATCACTGAAACGTTCCATATTGGACAGCAGTGGAAAATCTTTTTCGTTGCGCCAATCGGCCAGAGCCAACATGAGCGGTGAGAAAACGGTTGCCGTGAACAGTGCAAGCGCGATGCCGGTAAAAAAGACTTTTTGTCGTGTGTTGTGACTGAATCGCCAGGCGGCTATGAGTGACATTGCCAGCGCAATGCCAATGATGTCCCACCACACGTCTTCAACACTGGCTTGGCGCTGCGTGAGCGTTTGCAAACCTTCGGTGATCAGCGCGAACAACACCAGAGGGATAGACAGCATCAACGACCACAACAAGGCGCGGCGCGGATAGCGGCGCAACAGCGTGTAGTCAAACGCAAACGTCAGCATCACAAACAAGCCAACGTGCGCGCGATTCCACAGAGCGTTTAGCGCCCGGGAATGAAATGCGGCTAAGTCAACGACGAGCAATAAATAGAGCGCGAGCAACAGACTGCCGCTCAGCAGTATTAGTCGTTTGTAAACAGAACTCATTATCTGAGGTTAATAAATGATGAAGGACGCTTTGCACCACACCAGAAACAATGTTCACGCCTTGGATTGATGCGATGACCACAATCGGGACAACTCATTCCGGTTGCGGTAACTTTGCCGTCGAGTTTTCCGTCACGCATATCAATTTCTTCGATTTTTTGTTCTAACTGTTTCTGAGTTAAACCCTGCTCACGCGCCAGCAACTCCCAAATGGCCATCATGGCCAGCGACATGGCATCGAGGCGGCGATCGATATGATCGAGTCGTGCGTGAGCACTGGCACTGTCCATGCTGGCCTTTACTGATTCATATTCATTTTTGTTGATTTGCAGTTGCTGTAATAAATCCCAAATCATGGTGCGTTCCTGTTCATTTGTCGCTGGCGGTAATTCTCAGTGCATGAATATCACTGTCCATCAGGTCACCTAAAGCCGCATACACTAAACGATGACGTGCCAGAGGCGTCATGCCTTTGAATTTTTCAGCAACGATCTTTAGTGCAAAATGTCCTTTGCCCGATTTGGCGCCCTCGTGACCGGCGTGCAAATAACTTTCGTCTTCGACATCAATATAGCTTGGTGACAGCGCGTCGGTTAATCGGCGTTCGATTTCGGCGACGCGTTCATCGTTATTCATCATGGCAATACTTTCTTGAAGGGTTTGACGGTTACGCGGGCATAAACACCCGCGGTGATATACGGATCGCTGTCAGCAAACGATTGCGCATCGCTCAGAGAGGCAAATTCGGCGATGATCAAACTGCCGCTGAAGCCGGCTGCACCGGGATCATTACTATCGATAGCCGGAAAGGGGCCGGCGCAAAATAAACGGTTTTCGGCTTTTAATTGTTCGAGCCGCGCAATATGCGCGGGGCGCGCCGCCAGGCGCTTATCGAGCGAGTTTGGAAAATCTTCGGCCATGATCGCGTAAAGCATGATTTACTCTTTATGAGGTGATTCAGATTCTTGTGGCATATAACGAAACAATTTGGCGATGGTATAAAACATCAAGCTGAATTGAATGATGCTAATGCCCCACACTTTGAAATTAACCCATAGATCGTTGTTGTCAACGCTGAGCACAAAGGCGACCCACAAATTGAGTGCGCCGACGATAAATGCCGTGATACCCCACAGCAAGTTGAGTCGTGACCAAGTGGTTTCCGGAACCGGCCATTGTTCTTTGGAGATGGCTTCCATCAGTTGCTTCAGTGTTAAGGTTTTGGTGACAAATTGGCGAAACAAAAATACGCCGGCCACAAACCAAAAAAACAACGTCACTTTTAATTTGATAAAGCGGTCATCGTGCAGCAACAGCGTTAGACCACCAAAAAATAACGCAAAGGCCAGCACATACACGTGCATCTTTTCCCATTTTTTGGTCAGCAAATAATTGCCGATGGTTTGAATCGCTGATGCCACCATCAACACACCGGTGGCCCAATAGATGTCTTTGGTTTTGTAGGTCACAAAAAAAGCCACCAGTGGAAAAAAATCGATCAGAAACTTGGCCATAAACGCTACACTCGATGTCATGGATACACATATTGCCCTGAAACGGCATTCTATCAGTTCATGCTTTACGACTTGCATTGCCACAGTTGTTATTCCGACGGTGAGTTGACGCCGCGCGATCTGGTTGCTCGCGCACAGGCGGCCGGTGTGTCGGCCTTGGCGCTGACCGATCACGACTGCACCGCCGGTTTGGCCGACGCGATCGCGGCGGCTGATCCGCAACTGATGTTGATCCCCGGTGTTGAGATCAGTGCCGGTTGGCTCGGCAAAGAAATTCATATCGTCGGTTTGCAGATTGATCCGACGCATCCGGCGCTCAAGCAGGCATTGTCTGAACAGGCTGAGCGACGTTGGCTGCGCCTGAACGCGATGGCGGCCAAATTGGCGCGCGAAAACATTGTTGGCGTTGAGGCCGAAATGCGGGAACGATTTCCCGGTGCGGTACCGAGTCGTAGCCATGTTGCGCAAATTTTGGTCGCACGCGGCAAAGCCAAGGACAACGAACGCGCATTCACGCGTTATATCGGCCGCAAAGGTTCGGCGTATGTGCCGGCGACCTGGCCTGAAGTGGCGACGGTGGTCGGCTGGATACGCGCCGCCGGAGGATTACCGGTGTTGGCGCATCCGGGTCGGTATCAATTGTCCGGCAATAAATTGACCGAACTGTGTCAGCGATTTGCCGAAGCCGGCGGTATCGCCATTGAGTTATCGTATCCGCAGTTGTTTTTGAAAGAAGCACAGCGCATGGCCAAGATCGCGCGTCAGTTGGGTTTGTACGCCTCACAGGGCAGCGATTTCCATTCACCGGCGCAGCGTTGGACCGGATTAGGTCGCATGCCGCCGCTGCCGCCGGATGTGACGCCGGTATGGGAGCACCCGTTATGGCGGGCAAACTGATGTCTACACTTGGCGTTAGCCATTTCTGGTTCACCATGATTTCTTAACTGACAACTGACAACTGACAACTGACAACTGACAACTGACAACTCTATGAGCCGCCTTCTCCAAATCCACCCCGTTGATCCACAAGCCCGTTTAATTGGGCAGGTTGTCGATCTGTTGCAGCGAGGCGGGATCATCATTTATCCAACCGACACGGGCTATGCCTTTGGTTGGCATTTGGGCGACAAGAACGCGACCGATCGCGTGCGTTCAATGCGCCGTCTCGATGACAAGCACCACTTCACGTTGCTGTGCCGCGATCTGAGTGAATTGGCCAGTTACGCCAAAGTAGAAGACCCCGCCTATCGTGTCTTGCGCGCGCATACACCCGGGCCTTACACCTTCATCTTACGGGCGACCAAAGAAACGCCACGGCGACTGATTCATGAAAAACGGAAGACGGTCGGTCTCCGGGTGCCCGATAACAAAATCGCTCAGTCCATATTGTCTGAGTTAGGTGAGCCCTTACTTACTACGAGCCTTGTGATGCCCGGTGCCGGCGAACTGGGAGCCGATCCACAGGAGATCTTCGACCACGTTGGTCAACAGGTGGATCTGGTCATCGACGGAGGTTTCTGCGGCAACGATGTTACGTCGGTGATCGACCTGACCGAGGGCTATCCGCAATTGGTGCGACGAGGTGCCGGTGAGGTGGCGTCGTTTGGCTTTGACGATTGACGGAGCGATCGTAAAAGTAAAACCAAGGCAACACGAAGCACGCAAAGAGCACGAATAACACTAAGTAAAACAATTAGTTAATACTTTTTTGCGCGTGTAAACCCAGTCTATTGGTCTTTGCTTTGTGCGTTTCGTGTCCTTTTTGTACTTCGTGTTGAAGTTGGGCTTTTCAGTTCATATACCTGTCTTCGTTCCCTCCAATCCGTATAATCGCCCTCCCGGCCCATACCTATACCCCTAAGGCCGGTGGGATTCACTTTACGAGGACATCATGTCGCTTACCGGCACCGCACGTGTGCTTTCGGGCATGCGCCCGACAGGTCGTTTGCATTTAGGGCATTACCACGGCGTACTCAAAAACTGGGTACAGCTTCAACACGAATATGAATGCTTTTTCTTTGTCGCCGATTGGCACGCACTGACGACCAATTACGATGACGTGCGGGCGATTGAAGCCAATTGCTGGGACATGGTGATCGATTGGCTCGCCGCTGGTGTGAACCCGAGTTCGGCGACGATGTTTATTCAATCGCAAGTGCCTGAGCACGCCGAATTGCATTTGCTGTTGTCGATGATGACGCCGCTTGGTTGGTTGGAGCGCGTTCCGACGTATAAAGAACAGCAGGAAAAATTAAGCGAAAAAGATTTATCGACATACGGCTTTTTGGGTTATCCCTTGCTGCAAACGGCCGATATCGTTGTGTACAAAGCGCAGTATGTGCCGGTCGGTATTGACCAGGTTCCGCACGTCGAAATTTCGCGTGAGATCGCGCGCCGCTTTAACCATATTTATGGCAAAGAGCCGGGCTTTGAAGAAAAAGCTGAAGCCGCCATCAAGAAACTGGGTAAGAAAAACGCGAAACTCTATGACGAGCTGCGCAAAAAATTCACGCAAGAGGGCGACGAAGAAGCGTTGGCGACCGCGCGTGCGTTGGTCGAAGAAAACGCCAGCATTTCGATGGGCGATCGCGAACGTTTACTTGGGTTTTTGGAAGGTGGCGGTAAAATCATTTTGCCGGAACCGCAAGCCCTGCTGACACCCGTATCGAAAATGCCGGGTCTTGATGGTCAAAAAATGTCGAAGTCGTATGGCAACACGATTTCGATGCGCGAAGACGCCAAATCGGTCGAACAAAAAATCAAAAAAATGCCAACCGATCCGGCGCGTGTGCGGCGTACCGATGTCGGCGATCCTGAAAAATGCCCGGTCTGGGAGTTTCACAAAATTTATTCGCCGGAAGAAGTACAAGCCTGGGTGAAACAAGGTTGTACAACGGCCGGCATTGGTTGCCTTGATTGCAAACAACATGTGGTTGATGCCGTTGTGAAAGAAACCGGAGCGTTTTGTGAACGCGCCAAAGAATTTGAAGAAAACCGTCAGCTGGTGAAAAACATCATCGCCGAAGGCGGTGAAAAAGCCCGCGAAGTCGCTCGCGAGACAATGCAGGACGTGCGCGCGGCGATGGGATTGTCTTATTGGTAATATATTGGGAGCCCTTATGAAAAAGTCATTTCTGTTGTTTTTGTTTCCGTTAGTGGGTATGGCTGAGTGTGGACCAACCGCATGTGCTGACGTGTATGTGGATACGCTTTATCCGGAATTTACGGGCAATGTCTACGTGGGAACTAGCGATGACGAAAGGAAGTTGAGTACTTGTACCGCTCAATCTGGTGTCTATTTGACGCTTAAGGGCTCGGACCCTGGAGCAAACATGATTTATTCTCTGCTGTTAAGCGCTCAGGCTCAAGGCAAAAAAGTCATGATTCGAACAGAAGATGGCTCTGCTGGCTGCCGTATATTGTATGCGACGCTGAAGCGTACCGAATAACGTTTCGACAACATCATTAAGAAGTTTGAGATATTGATGACCCAAGCAAACGAACCACAAGTCGAACAAGAACCCATTCCGGCGCAAGGTGTGCAGGAAGAAATGTCGTTTGCGCTTGTCAATGGCCAGCCATTTATGGTGATGCCCAAAGACTTGTACATTCCCCCTGATGCCTTGCAAGTGTTTCTCGAAACCTTCGAAGGCCCGCTTGATCTGTTGTTGTATCTCATCAAACGTCAGAACCTCGACATTGTTGATATTCCGATGGCCGAGATCACGCGCCAGTACATGGATTATGTCGAGGTGATTCGGCAAACCAATCTCGAATTGGCGGCCGATTATTTGGTGATGGCGGCGGTGCTCGGCGAAATCAAATCGCGCATGTTATTGCCGCGACCCAAAACGGAAGAAGGCGAAGAAGTCGATCCGCGTGCTGAGCTGGTGCGTCGTTTGCAAGAATACGAACGCTACAAAAAAGCAGCCGAAGATCTCGACACCATTCCTCGCATGGGGCGTGATATTTGGATCGCCACGGCCGATACGCCGGATATGAATGTGCACAAAGCGCATCCAACGGTCGATTTAAAAGAGGTGTTGATCGCACTCGCTGATGTGATGAAACGCGCGGCGATGTACACGCACCACAAAATTCAAGGTGAGACTCTGTCTGTGCGTGAACGCATGAGTCAGGTGCTCGAAACGTTGTCGAAAGAGCATTTCACCGAATTTGCGGCGCTGTTCAAAGTGGAAGAGGGGCGTGTCGGTGTCGTGGTAACGTTTATCGCGATTATGGAATTGTCGAAAGAACATTTGGTTGAAATTATTCAAACCGAATTGTTCGGCCCCATCCATGTGCGGGCGAAATTACAAGAATATAACGCTTAGGTGTGTCGTTCCCGCGCAAGCGGGAATGGCAGAAAGAGAAGCAGTGAGTAATGGCAATGACCGAAATTAACGAAAACATACCCGAAATGACCGCCGTCGTGATCGACGATGACAAGCTGGCGCAAATTATTGAAGCGGCGCTGATGGTCGCCGGTCGTTTATTGTCTATCGAAGATCTGTTGGGTTTGTTTGAAGATCATGAACGTCCGCCGGTGACCAGTGTGCAAAAAGCATTGGAACGCATTGCGGCTGAATGTCAGACACGCGGTATTGAGTTAAAAGAAACCGCGACCGGTTTTCGGTTTCAGGCCAAACAAGATCATTCACTGTATTTGAGCCGCTTATGGGATGAAAAACCCAAGCGCTATTCGCGCAGTTTGCTCGAAACGTTGGCGTTGATTGCTTATCGTCAACCAATTACGCGTGGCGAAATTGAAGAGATCCGTGGTGTTGCTTGTAACTCCGATATTTTTAAATCGCTGATGGACCGCGAATGGATTCGTATCGTTGGTCATCGTGATGTGCCTGGTCGTCCGGCGTTGTACGCCACGACACGGCATTTTCTGGACTACTTCAATATGAAGAGTTTGGATCAGTTGCCGTCATTGGCTGAACTCAAAGATCTCGACAGCCTCAATGTCGAAATCAATTTTGAAGAAGCCCGCAAAACCATTCAGGAAGCGGCCAGCGGTGAAACGACGGTCGATGAGCTCGTCGTGGCCGATGCGCAGGCTGAACCGGTTGTCGAGCCGAGTGCTGATATCGCAACGAAGAGCGCTGCGGTTGAATCGGACCATTCTGAGCTTGGTGAGGCCCCTGATACGGTCTCTGAAACGATCGAGACCGACGCTGCCAGCGCGGCGGTGGATTCACCCGAGTCGACCTCGGTCCACTAATTCGTTCGCCCGCTTTTGAAAGCACGGCATTCGATCACGCTTGAATGCCGTTAGCGAAGGGCTTTAAGCGCCTAACTACGCGCCAAGTCGAAAACAAGTGCATAATCCTGTGCTACTTTTAAATGTACTTGCGAGAGCAAGTGCGATCCTGAATAAGGAAGGAGCTCGCGATGAGCGAAAAGCTGCAGAAAGTCTTAGCCCGAGCAGGCCTCGGTTCCCGCCGCGAAATTGAAGAGTGGATTGCTGCTGGACGATTGACCGTTAACGGTGTCGTCGCAACCCTTGGCACGCGTGTTGAATTTACTGACAAATTGGTGCTGGACGGTCGCGACATTAAAGTGCAACCGGAACAGATGATCACGCGCAAAGTCATGATGTATCACAAACCGGAAGGTGAAGTGACCACGCGCGATGATCCAGAAGGTCGTCCCACCGTGTTTGATCGATTGCCACCGTTGCGCGGGTCGCGCTGGATCGCCGTCGGGCGTCTCGACATCAACACGAGCGGTTTGTTGTTGTTCACCAATGACGGTGAACTGGCCAATCGTTTGATGCACCCATCGTCGGAAATTGAACGTGAATACGCCGTGCGTTTGTTTGGTGAGTTGGCGCCGTCTCAACGCAAGCAGTTGCAAGCCGGTGTGTTGCTCGATGATGGTCCCGCCAAATTTAATTCGATTGTCAGCAAAGGTGGCAGTGGTTCCAATCATTGGTACCACGTGACGATTGCTGAAGGACGCACTCGCGAAGTGCGTCGTATGTTTGAAGCCGTTGAATTGATGGTGTCGCGTTTATTGCGTGTGCGTTATGGCACCGTTGCACTCGATCCACTGTTGAAACAAGGTCAGCACCGATTGTTGACGCCGGAAGAAATCACCGCGTTGGTTGAAAGTGTTGGCATGAGTGATCAAGCGTCACGCTCCGAACGCAAACAGGAAGTGCGCGTGCAAAAATACGCGATCCGCAAAGCGCACGAGCAACTCGAACACGCTGAACATGAAGATAATGATATTGAATCCACTCAGGAGGATACGCCCTTGATCCGTCGCAAATTCCCGGAGCGCGATCATTCGCGCCGTCCTCG
>JAYSCL010000012.1:58734-86467 GCA_041914905.1 Enterobacterales bacterium | reverse complement strand
TAATACGTCGAGAAAGTCTTTTGGCCAGATTTGCCAACGCCAATCGCGGTCTATCTTGCTGTTTAACCATTGTCGCCGAACTGATGGGAGAAAATCTCGTCTGTCAGCTAACCAGCGCCCATCATCTCGGGTTAAAAGATGATGACTCAACCAATCTTGCCATTGATTGTCATGCCACTCACGGTATTGAATTATTGGCATTGCCTTCAACAGTTTTGCTGCTACCACCATCATTGCGTGATACGATAAATAGAATATGTAGTCATCAGTCTTTGGATAACTTGAATGGCTATGCCAGGTACTTCTATCCCTTCTGCTATTCCAAAGCTCCTGTCTCGGATCTTTGACATAACGCTCTGAAAAAGAAAGCTGCCAGTCTTTTAATACGACCTCAACAGCTAATTCCTTAACCTGCTTGGTAGGAACTTTAAAAACATTGCTTAATGGCTCAAACCAATAGCGGTCGAAGTCATAACCTAAAGACAAGTCGAGCGAAGTATCGACTGCACCTTGTTGGTGCCATGGAGAGTCTCGCTTCTCACTATAATCTTCGGTTGTTTCTGTTGGGAACGGAGACTTACCAACCTGCTTCAATTGATTAATAATACCTTGCGCATAAACTGTCGGCACAGCCTGCGCGATAGCTAAAGCAACTTCAGCGGCGTATCTCTGTATTAAAACGTGCATAGGACCATGTAATGCTAAATCACAAAAATACTGACTATGTTTGATTAACAAAAGAGGTGTATCAGTCGCGCAACGTGCTAATGCAACAAGGAGGTACTGTTTGGCATGTAAAATGTAGAAGGGGTGATTTCTGCCAACAAACGCCTCATTTTTCTCACTACAACTCCAAGAAATTAGTGCGTCGATTTCTTGTTGGCAGCCTAACTTGTATAAGCGTCTAACCACATGGGCAGCACACCAACGTTCGAACGACTCAGGTGAGCCTAAGCACGTCCATATATAGCCGGCTAACGATACTAAACATTTATCCGGTGGAAGTAACTCAGCACGCCAAAGGCCATCTGCATAGTTGTCATCAATATGCAGTTCAAATCGGCTCAGTGCAAATTCAAAAAGTAATTCAGCTTCTTCAATCGCAATCTGTTGTACGCAAGAGCCTACGAATCCGTAAAAAGTGCTGGCAGATTCTAGGCCATTGGATTCCGACAAGCTCTTTAGCACTCCCGCCCTGACTGCATTAAGGGTTTTGTCGTCTGTTCCAATGTCTCTCAATGTCCACGGTCGGTGGTAGCAACGAACAAAGTCCTCTGGATATCGTTCCGCGATGGTTTTTACGATATTCGGCCAAGCCTTCTGCACGCCCGGCCTATTCTTTAGATTTTCAGGAAAATGCTTTATTGCCATTCGAACTTGGTAAAGATCTAAATACTCAGCATTGGCAATCAACGACAAATACTGAACAGCATTTGCATTAGATACTTTGCTGCCCGCATATCGCCAAAAGCCATCGAAATCCCTCGGGCCGTCCGGCGACTTAATCTTATCCAGAGCTGCACGCATTTCATCGTCAGAGAGAAAATTAATACCATTGTACAACTCTTCACTGTCACCAAGCGTTTTTTCTTCATTGTTCAACTTGGAGCGCGGTGTTGATAATTCCTCCGCGTTTTCTTTGCCAATCAATAAATCCAATTGTTCCAAGGTCTGATGATGTAGCCCGTGCATTTTCGCCAGTTTATCGATTGCTTGCCACGCTTTACCGACGGTACCCCGACGGCGAAAATTTGTGACAAGATTTTCAAAGATAATTTTCTTTCGTTCTACATCTGTCTCTTTTGCAATACATTGGCTTGCAAAGTCAACTAAGTCATAGTCATACGGCAGCGCTGATACGGCCCAAGCCAAGGATGGTGAAATGGCATTGGCATTCAATGCTACGTTAAGTAAAGCTGCGAGCATTCGCCCTGCACGCCCGACAGATCTATCTTTCCAGCGGCTGGCAATCGCAAATGCAGAGGAGGGACTAAGATGGAAACAAGTTTTCATTGCGTCATCCCTGTCCCAATGTTTTTCCTTTTCTACGGTATTTCCAATTAGTTCAGCGCAACGCATAAACCGGTGAGCCTGCATTGGGTCCAGACTCCCACCAGAGGTGCAATATTTTGCGATGCTTACTACTGCTTCCCAGCGCTCTACGGCCTCGTCACCAAAGCGTGAAACTGCCTCTATTGCATTCTCAAAATAAGCTTCGGCATCTGCACTACTTGCTGATAAAACGGCTCGTGATAAAAGAATAAGTCCGTTTGCCCTATCCATAGGCCGATCATCATCACCAACTATTTGCAAAGTTTTGAAACACGCCTCTTCAAGAGTGCCGGCGATAGCCGTCAATCGACTGTTCCGGTTAGCTATCCGCAATGCTCGTATTCCGTCACCATGTCGAAACTTAATGCTGCCAGTTTGCATCCCCTCAATGAGCTTATTGAGCTCTGAATCCACATTCTCTTTGGCAAGCACCAGATTGAAAAAACGTGCATTGGTGATTTCAAACGGAAGGGGATCGTGCTCACGATAGCGCCCAATTAATTTCTTCGAAGAGTTTTCCTGCGCCTGCTTGTGTAGCTCTTCGATTGATTCGAGCGTTCCTGCTAACAATTTAGCTCTTACCATATACCAAGGCATTAGCGCTTCAATGATGTTATTTGCTTCCGTCAAGGCCTCCTTGTCCCTATAAGACTTCGGATTTTCACCAAACATTTCGGGGGCAACATCAGCAAAAGAAAAGTCGTAGTTATTCGTAATGTAAGATCGAACAGCTACGCTTCTAAAAAAAATGCTTCTATTCTCACTATGCCAATCATCTTTGAATGTATATAGTTGAGGCGCATCGATATAGTAATTTATTGCTCGCCTGATATTTTCCCTTGATAGTTTATTGAGAACACAAGCTTCAAAAAATGACAAGTATGCACCAGCACTTATATGGTGTTGATCGAAGGTATCTCTGGGTTTTTCCGGTCGCACACCCCGCCCAACAATTTTGTTCAATATGCGTGTCAGACATTTTTTGTCTGGAGTTCGGCCAACCTTTAACAGTTCATGATTTATCGCAATAACGAGACCGGGGCAGTCCTTGCCAAGCAGTGCCATCCTCTCTAATACTTCGAACTTTGATGCATCAATTAGTCTTACCGCAAACTCACGCATTACCCTATAAATTAATTCTTCAGGATGCCATCGTCGTATAAACTCAACAGCGGCTTTTTCACCATCTAGTCTATAGTGGCAAAAAAGCATCGCTAAAATATCACCATCTTCTAATTTATCTTCGCTATAAGTCTCACCTTTCTTATCTCTCTCTTCAAAGTATCGTATCAGCCAATGCTCGCCAGACCGAAGATAACTGCGCGCCTCCCCTTCGCATTCTGGAATCGATGAAAGGAGCGCAGCAGAATATAAAGTTTCGGAACCATTCCAAGCGCCTTTTATAGCGCGTTGGTAAGCCAGATCCATCACTCGCTGTTCAGACAAGAATCGAGGGATGAGATCAATATTATTGACTATGATTTCGAGCTGTCGGGTGCTTCCTGCGACCTCCTCACCAGCGCGCAAAGCTAATTTGCATGCATCTACGTACATCCTGTCTTTTAGCGCAGCCTTGAAAGCGAATTGCAAACGATAAACCTGAATATTTCTGGCATCAACAGGGCTATTTGTAGGAAGCTTATCTTCTGACAAAGCCAAGGCTATTAAAGATTTATATTGTCCAGATCTTAATAATAAGGATGGTAGCGCTTCTGCTGCATAGGAATACCGATCAGCTAACGGTTCCATCCTATCAATAAAGGTTTTAATTTGGCTGGGCGTTGCAGCATAATTTTTGGTAAACCAAGATTCGGTTGGCTCATCTCGGAACTGCACATAGTTATCAGTTAACCATAGTGGCCTGCCAAAATCTGCAATAAAGCTTTTTACAGTCGAAATGTTCGTGTCTGAAACAGCAGCGAGTATTTCAAGCGGAACAAATGGTGGAAGCGTCGCAAGACCAATACATATATCGTCAACATGCTGTTTAAAATCCTTTGGTAACACATCTCTAATTCTATTAACGGCGCTATTTAATTGCTCCTCTATTAAATCATCAACGGCTTTACCACCCGGTCCTAAATATGCAAGGGTTTCCTCGACGGATTGCTTGCAGATCGCTAATGCGTTGGCCTGTACGCGCGGATTTCCACCAGTCAATCTACGAAACTCGATAGCGTCTTCTAAGCGAGCATCAGGATAATTGGCTCGAAGAATTTGTAGCGATTCTGAATCGTTGAATGGCTCAATTTCTACTTGTGGAATTGATTTTGGCGGATCGAATAAATGAACACGTTCTGGCCTTGAAAAGTAAACTACCCGACAACCCTCAGGCAAAGTTTCTCTCAGCAAATGGCTAGCAAAGCAGCGATCGCCAAGATCCTTAGCAGCCATTTCTGCGTTATCTACCGCATCAAATAGAATAACCAGTAGCGCGTTCTTATTGACTTGCCGCAACTTCTCAATAGCATGCGCTATTCGTGATAAGAAACCTTGCGTTATCTTGTCATCCTGATCTCGCTTAATTGGGATCATTGGCTCGCATAAGCCCTGCTGAGCGAGTTGATTGGCGATCTGCACGTATGCGTCACAAGCCCTGTGCCTGTGCTCGCTAAGTTTCCGGTATCCGCCATTCCCAAAGCAGTCATAAGCCACTGCGAATGATTCGTTGCCAAATCGACTAATTAGCTGTTGGCAAGCAATAGATTTGCCCGTTCCAGCTATCGCTTTAATAACTAGAAACGGGCTTTTTAGCTCTACAACTAATTGATGAAGTTGAGCATATTGTTCGCGAACAATAGGCGATGGCAAATTCTCAAACAAAGGCGGCGCAGGAAAGAGGTCTTTTTCAGAACGTAACTCGAACTGCTCCAAAACGTCGTTTTTACTAATGTCTTTTCGTTTACTTTTTGGCTCGATCCTCGATCTGATCAACTCAACTAGGCTGAGCAACGGCTTAGTGTCGTTTGTCTCAGCGGTAAGCCTGGCAAGATCCCGATGAAGCTCATGTCTTTGCGCATCATAATCACCTTCTCCATCTACAAGTTGAAGACAGCGGCAAAACGCTGACAACTCCGCCCCTTTCAACTTAGTGTATTCTTTAATGGTTTTGTCGAATTGTGTGCCGCCGGACATGCCCGAGGCCAGTTTTATTATCGATTTTTTGAATTGAGGACTAATTGGTCGATTGGTGACGATGCTAAATTTTATATTTGAGAAATTGAAAGCGTTTTTAATCAAACTACTATAGCGCTTGGAAAATTCTTCGATGGTCTCTTTGAGTCCACTCAACGTAAAGTTTACATCGAGTTGTGTTGTAGAATGTTTCAGTTGAAAATATTCAACAGATTGTCCATCAGTGCCGTTATCGCTATATTCTGCGGTATCAATAGCATACTCACCATCCAGCTTTGACTCTTTAGAGCCTTCGATCGTGATTTGAGTCAGGCGAGAATTGAAATCCAGCAGTCTCAGGCATCGCCTTGCGGCCCACCGGTAGTGAAATGTATCTCCCGCCCTAGAATAGAGAACCAAGTCTGGAGACACGGCACTTTTACTAGGATTAGATTTCTTTTTATTTTCCATGTCTTTATCTTACTTAATTGAGCTAATAGTACTCTTGTCTCTTATGGTTCTTGACCGATCCTTATTCTTAAATCCTCCTATTGAGGCTTAATCGAGGTGAGATGCGAAGCATAACAAAATGCATGCTTTCAAGTCCTGTCTACCTCAATGAAACTCCACACCATCCAGAAAGTATGTGCCATCCACCGTCAATACATTGGAATAGATCTCGGTACTATCAATGGAATGTTGTCCCAACAATTGACTTACGTATTTCAACGGCCTCCCATGCAGCAATAAATGAATCGCAAACGAATGCCGAAACGTGTGGCTGCTGATCCGAAACCGCGCACCGCCAACGCTGTCCACTAGCGCATGCAGATGGCGGTTGACGGTTTGCCGTGCGATCGCAAAGTCACGTTCGCTTTTACGAAATTGCCCGGCCCACAAATAGCTTTGCAGCCGATCTTTCACCACGTTATCGACGATCGGCACATAACGTTTAGGCGAGCGCTCGATCGCTTTTTTGCTGGGCCGACCAGGTCATTGCTTCAAAGTTTTCAAGATAGCCCCAAAATCATAACCGTCATCAATAGAGCTGCTCGGTGTTAATGCCAACACCGCCGACACACGGGCACCGGTGCTCCACATCAAGTCAAACAACAGCCGATACTGCGGATCTTTTTCGGCCTCGAGCAGCCCCATCACTTCCGGCTTCAACAAAAAGCCCGGCATCTTGTTCAGCGCACGCAGCACGATCGGCCGCTTCGCCACCAAGCGGTCCCAATCAATCACCACCGAATGAATGGGATAACGCACAGACGGCGGTTCGTGCCGTGCAAACAACGGTTAACTGCGTGCGATGTCGTTACGCGAAATCATGCCCCGCTCTCCTCAATTTGCAGCAATTGCTATTGAAATTATGGTGCAGTGCAGGATAACTTCCAGTCAAATTTAATCGGCCCTTCGCCTACTTTAGCGCAAACGCACAGGTAAAAATCCCCCAACTTGGGGGATGTTCCAAATTATGTGAGATTGGGGCGCCGGAAAAAACATGTTGTCGAATATATCATTGTATGAAAATGAAGAATGCGCGTACTTGCCGGCTAAACTTTTGTCATTCACACCGAACAAGTTTTATTGCTTCACCGCATGTGTAAAAACGAAGTGTCAGCTCTGTATAGCGACAACTTCAGAACAAGGTTAACCCCACAACAGCAGACTCTGCCTTTTCAACTAACGCAGTACGACGCGTTCCGGTCACAATGAGTTCTTTTTTGGCTCTGGTCATTCCCACGTACAATAATCGAAATTCGCTGGACAGTTCTTCATGTTTCGGTAAATCGCCCAAGCCAGCCACAATCACGCAATCAAACTCCAACCCTTTGCAGCTGTGCAAAGTGACCAATGTTACGGCTTCAACTTTGTTGGAATATCGCTTTTTGTTGTCTCTTTCGATTAACAACTGCATTGGTATGGCGTGTTGACCAAGTACCTGTGCAATGGTGTTCACTTGACGCGTGTGACGGATCAGTACGGCCATGCTGGCGTACGGTTTGCCATCGTTATGCCAATTTTGCAGCTGTTTAGCGATGTCGATGGCTTGTGCGTGCTCATTGTCAAAACCACGCACTTGCGGCACCGATCCACTGGTTCCTGCGGCTTCGGGCGCAATCAAGGGCACATGATCATCATCGGCATCCGTTGCACTTAAATGCTCTTTGGCAAATTCGTAGGCGAATCGCAAAATTTCTCGGGTATTTCGATAGTTCAGTTTTAATATTGTCGTGCGACCACGCGCGTTAACGCCAACGCTCGACAGTGAAAAACCAAGCCCACTTTTGCGGTAGATGGATTGCGCGTCATCGTAGAGCAACAACAAAGAATTGGTTTGTTCGTCCACCATTTGCACGGCGAGCTTCATCCACTCTGGTGCAAAATCGTGACCTTCGTCGATCAGTACAGCACCATATTGCGCTTTGGGCACAAAGCCTTCGTCAACACCTTTGATAACCGTATCAACGATGCGCTCGAAATATTCGCGGCCATCGTCGACCATTCTTAAGTGATAAAGACGTTTTTGCTCACCGCACCAATCGTGAAAATGGTACACATTCACTTTGTCTTGTATATGACGGTCCATCATCATTTGCCGTAGATGCGCGGCCAGTGTGGCGTTGTAGCAAAGCACCAAAATGGGTTTGGTCAGCACTTGTGCTAAATGCGCACAGCGAAATGCCAAGATCATCGTTTTGCCTGACCCGGCAACACCGTGCACAACGCGGTGCCCTTCCCCCATGCTGCGAGCAAGTTGTTCTTGCTGCAAATCCATCACACGAACGATGTCGGGAACGTAATCTTGCGATGCAGCCTCATCGAAAAGCAGCGCGCCTTGCTGCACACGGATTTCAGGAAACAAGTGGTGACGTATGCGATTGATATCAGGCAGTGTTAGGGTGAAACGGAACTGCACATCAAACATGTTCCACAGCGATTGCTGCAGGTCTTCGGCATCAACATCCTCGAGCATTTCATCGCGACAAATGACGCGCGATGCCGGAAGCACCTGATCAAGACCACCGTGATCAAATTGCCTGCGCGTGATATTGGTGAGTACGACACCATAGCCATATGGGAATTTCAGTTGCCCTTGATGGGCTCCCGAGTCTTGAATCAATTGTCGGTCGCGCTTTAACTGGTCTACCGCGACATAAGCGTATTGCCGGGCCTGATCGAGCGGGTTTGCCACGGTGCACTGACCGTTGGCGGTAAGCAGCGTGGCGCTTTGCTTGTTCATGCTGACGACGGATTCGACTTTCCAGTCTTTGACTTCCAAAACCAATAATCCGCGGGCGGGATGCAAAATTAAAAAATCAGGGTGCGAACGGCCGTGAGCCAATGGCACGTCGTACCAAATTAGATAATCGTCTTCGAGTTTCTCTTGAAGTCGCAGCGCCCAACGCCGTTCACCCGCCGTCATTCGGCCAGAAACCGAGCTGAAATTTGTCAAGAACTGTGCCATGCGATGGTGTGAGCAGAGAGTGATGTTTCAATGAATTTATCACAAAGTCCCCACAACACGACTGGCACGTGAAATTTTGTAAGCCTTTTCGGAATGTGGCGTGCGCTTTCGCAGCGTATGCGCGGCGTTACCCGACAGGTCATCAAGACTGCTGATTGACCTGGAGCAAAATTTGGGTGAGTTCGCTTTACTTTTTTATTTGCTGTGGTAGTTTTCCGTCTGCTTCCGAGGTCGAACGCAGTTGAATAGCCATTAAATCCTTACAGATTAGCCGTTGGTCCATGTTCGATTAGTCCTTGGTTGGCGCGCAGTCATTTTCGCTACGGTTGTTAGCTACCTGCTGCACAAGGATGTTTAAATGTTCACTGTTAATGTTCATGCGTTGAGTCAGAGCGCCGTTATGGATGACGCGTCTCTGAAAAAGGCATTGGCCAGTTTGCCGGTTTCCGTTTGCTATGGCGAAATGGGATCGTCGGTTAAGAATGCCGATATTCATCTGATTATTTACTCCGCTACCGATGTTGCGAATGGGCGGCTGCCGCAGCTTGTGCAATGGCTGTCGGAATCGCGGCTTTTCTGTTTAATTCCGCACGGCGAAACGATCGACGAAACCCTGCTGGCGAATTTTGAAGATGTAATTTTTTGGCCGTGCGGCGTTCATGAACTGAAAACACGATTGCTACGATCAGTTAGTTCAAGCGCAGCCTCTGAATCGCCAGACGCGCAATTGTTGGCCGAGTTTGCACAACTTAATTTGATTGGAAAATCAGCCAAATTTGTGCGCAATGTGCAACTGATTAAACGCATGGCGTCGTGCCATGCTGCCGTTTTGATCCAAGGTGAAACGGGCACCGGCAAAGAAAATGCGGCGCGCGCGATTCATTATTTAAGCAATCGTCGTGAACAGGGTTTTGTGCCAGTAAATTGTGCGGCGATTCCGGATGAGTTGCTTGAAAGCGAATTGTTTGGCTATGAAAAGGGCGCGTTTACCGACGCCAAACAAGCACAAACCGGTTTGGTCGCTTTCGCCAATCGCGGTACGCTTTTTTTGGATGAAGTAGACAGTTTAACGCCCAAAGCACAAGCGGCCCTGCTCCGCTTTTTACAAACGCAGGAATATCGCCCACTGGGCGCCAAACAATCCCTGCATGCCGATGTGCGGATTTTGGCGGCAACCAATGCGGATCTGAAAGCGCTGGTCGCGCAAAAACTGTTCCGCGAAGATCTCTACTTTCGCTTGAATGTGCTCAACATTGTGATGCCGCCGCTGCGTGAGCGCCTGGATGATATCGCGGCAATTGCCGGCAGTTTGTTGAGCCGATTTGCCAGTGAATATCAAACCACTGCTAAACGGTTGGATCGCAGAGGGCTGCAATACCTGATGCGTCAATCGTGGCCGGGCAATATTCGTGAACTTGAAAACAGCTTGTTGCGCGCATTTTTACTGTCGCCAACGGCAATTTTACAATTTGATGAGCCCGATACGGAAAGCAGTCTGTCGCCTATTTCTGACTTGAGTTCACTGACCGCCGGTGATGTGGTTGAGTATTTTGATTCAGAATCGCTGACCAGCTTTCAAGAAGCTAAAGCGAATGCCATTAATCGCTTTGAGGCATCATATCTGCAGCAGCTGATGCAGATCACGCATGGTAATGTTTCGGCTGCCGCGCGGTTGGCTGGAAAAGAACGTCGGGCACTCGGACGCTTGTTGCAAAAATATGCGATAGATAAAGTGCAGTTTCAGCCAGTAAATAGTTAGAAGCCAACTCAAATGCGTGCCTGTTAATGGTTTGTCAGGCACCGCCCAAACGAAAATAGCGCACTGTAGTTTTACCGCGCAAAAAAAAACGCCGAACCTTTCGATTCGGCGCGATTTTATTTGCGTTTCAATTAGATGGCCCACCACCGATTCCGTTGACGGTTCGCCCTTTCGGGATGCTGCTTGCACCAAACTTTAGCGCTGATGAACTCTCTAAGTACACGTGCTATATGCAAGCGGATTGCTCCGAACGTTGGGGACTCTGGAAACTTGACCAAAGGCCAACACAAGCATTTTGACGGACTGTTGAAAGCTCCACACCTCATCTGAATGTAGCTGACACTTTTACGAATGCTCCGGGTAATTTTGGGGTCCCTTTGCAGTTAACCGTTCGGGCCTTGCGGCTTTTCACAGCAGTGTGCCTTAAGCGAAACTTTAGCACAGTGAGCAATTCATGCAACGCATTTTTCGAAATTATTTCTACTATCCATTCACGCTTTTACAATGACTTTTTTCAAGACGGTAATTCAGGAACATAGGCTGAGTTGAACGAACATGCGACGCCTTCTCGGGTGGCGATAGTTTTAAGCGTTAATGTCCATAATGACATTAAGCCTTCGGCTAATCGCTGCCATCCACCTTCATGCGCCAAATGTTCGTGCAGCTGCAATAAGTGGTTCAAGCATTTTTCAAGCAAAATATCGTTTTGTTCGAGAATCGCGAGCATACCGTGTGCCATGCTGGATAAGCATGGGCGATAAAATGCGGCGCTGCTTTCATGCTGATTAATCTCGATAATACGGTTCAGTGTTTCAGCGCCAAATGATCTTCCAGCAAAGTACTGTCGCAATAATTCAAGCATTTCGGACAATGCACGGTATTCAATGGTGTCAGGATGTGAATAGCAACGATGGTCGATGCTCGCCAATGCTTGATGCATGTCACGACCACCAAAATTGAAAATAACCAAGAACGGCAACGCTACACTGTGAATCGATCGGGGTTCACCGCTTTGCGGTAGCCCGAGTGTTTTAAGATGGGCGACAAACTGACAGGCTGCTATGTGCAAATGCTCGCGACATTGATAGCCATTACCGGATCGCCATGCCACCATGCCAATATTGAAGTGCGCTTCATAGGCCGTCAGCGAATTTTTGGTTTCCGTTAATAATTTCTCATAAAACGCCGACAGCTCCGCGGCGCCTTCATCATTGATGTCATTCAACTTCATGACAGATTGAGTCCTATAACAAGTTCGACAGCATCAACGGGCAAACGCCGCGATCCATTTTTCGATCGTGATCGGTGGTGTCAGATTCGGGTACGTGAAATCATAGCCATCGCGCCCGGTGTTTTCATCTGCTTTGTTGTGAGCATTGCCGGCTTCAATGACGACCCCTCGCACTACATGAGGCGGATTTTCACCGCGATCACGTGCTTCCCGTTCGGCGGCAATGGCTTTAATCATGTCTTGTGCGATCTGACGTTCTGTTGCGTTGCTCGATGTCAACATTTCTCGCAGTGTTTTGGCAACCCATTCGGCCGACATTTGTGGTCCTTTGCCCGGTGACCCCAATTCGGCGCCCTCACCTTTGGCTTCACCGATCACATAAACGGGTCGTCCATCCGGACCGGTGCCAATCCACACTTGATCAAAACCCGTGCCCTTGGCAAATGGCATCGCTAAGCGAAATCCCTTTTCGTTCAGCACCATGTGCGAGGCAAGCGCAAATTCGCCTTCGGCTTCAGTAATGTTTTGTCGAATGCCGTGTGCTCCACCGCCGAGTGTGGCTTCCAGAATCTCCATGGCGGTGTAAAACTCATGACGCGACTGCAAGGTGTACAGATGTTGCAGCAATATCTCTTTTTCTTTGTCGCTGTATTGCGCAAAATCTTTTTCATCGATTTTGGCGGCTTTAAGTGCCTCGGCCAATCGTTTCGGATCGTGTGGACCGGTCAAATTGCGCAAATCGATACCGGTTTCGCGTTCGACGACCATTTCACGGAATGCACGATTCAAGTCGGTCAGTTTTCCGTTACTGGTGATCGCATGAGTACCACTAGGACCAAAGCCTCGGTTCAGAATATCCGTCAGTAATTTATTGCGTGCGGCCACGGCAGCGGGCGACATATCGTTCATATCGATACCCTGCTTCGCCGCCAAATGCGCAAACCATTTGTGCATGTTCGCAATCGCACCCAGCTCTCCATCGCTCCACCCAGATGTGCTTGGGTGCGTTTTCAGGAAATCGGCGAATGCTTTCGTTGCTGGATCGTTTTGGAAGACTGACCATTTAATCGCTTCAGCTTCCATGCGGGCATGCCACGAATCACCACTGGTTAAGCGCGCCGTTGTGCTGTTCAGTCGTGCCATTTGTGCAGCGAAAACCGCATCGCGGGTGACCGGATCGCTTAATTGTTCGACTGATGCCGCAAGATCGGCCGCCAAATGTTTGGCATTGGCATACGGATCGAGCAAGTATTTCAATACTCGTTCGACGTTCGCCTTGTTGGCCGGATTGCTGGAAAGGCCGTGCAAAATTTCCAACATCTGCTTGCTGTCGCCAATGAAGGCTTTCCAGTTGTTTTGGGTGGCGGCCATTTCGACAATGCGACTCAACACTTTGCCTTTGTAGAACGGTGGCAATTGCTGTTCAAGTAGCGGTATCAACGTTGTTGTCATCTTGCCGAGCTGGAAGACAAAATCGAAATATTCTTTGGTGCCCAACCGGCTGACCAAATGCATCAGCGCCTGCACTTGCGCTGGATCGTTGATATTGCGTGCTACATGCGTGAACACCTCAATGTGATCGGCCGCGTTGGCAATTTCCATATTCGCTACGCGAGTGATGAAAGCCGATGCTTGATCGCCTTTCAACAAACTCAACACTTCGTTCAACTGCTTGGTCAGGCGCGCCGGATCGGTTGCCTCACCAAGGCGAACAAACATACGACGCAGCTCGTTTTCATCTTTGCAATGAATCACGACACGATCCAGCAATCGTTTGCCATCGGTGTTGGCCAGTGCGTTCATTAAGCGCAAACCATGAGGCGTACTTAGCATCGTGACTGCAGCGTCGTAACCAATTCGTGTCGAAAGATGATGTACGTTTTCGATGAACGATTTGGCGTTTCCGCTATTTATTGCTTTTAGCAATATCTGCCGTGCAACACTGGAGTCGGGGTGGATAGACGTCAGCAGTTCGAGTGTCGGCAGATCCAGTTCTTTTATGGCTTTCTGTCGCCACTCACGCTCTGCTTTTAGGCCAGGCGTCAGATCACTGGTCAGTTTAGCCAGCAAGGACTCTTGATGGATTTTCTTTTCTGCCTCCGTCATCGTCTCTTTGCTGAACAAGCGTGCCGGCTGATCAAGCCAAGCAGGTCGTTCACTGAATCCGGCTTTGATATTGGCCAATTCACCGGCGTCAATATTGCGCACTTCACCAAAGCGATTTTTCAAGTTTTCATGCGCTTGTTGCGCACGATCTAATTGCCGACGCAGTTCGGCCTTTTCTTGCGCTGACGTTGCACCGGCAATGTCACCTTCTAACGACGCGATCAAACGTTGGTGAGCATCGAGTTCGAGTGCAATTTTATTGCGATACAGCACCAACTGTTGTTCCAGTGGCAATTTATCCCAATTGGCCAATGTCTGTTCATCGAGCGAACCGATATGTTTGGCCCACTGCGGATCATGTGCCTGCACCGCATGAATGCCCTCTTCGCGCAGCGCATGCGGATTGCTTCCCTCACGCACAACAACGACTGGTTTGCCATCAATGATCAAGGTAACGGCTTGGCCTTTGTTCGAGCGCGTCAGCGCAACAAATTCGGCCTCTGACAACACCATGATCGGTGTAATACCAATCAACGCGCGTTGCTCGGCTGAAACGCCACTTAATAACTGCCGACGCATTTCCGCCACTTCGGCATCGCTGGCTCGTTGTTTCGGTGGCGTCGCAACGGCTTTTTCAATCGCCGCAGTCAATTGATGCACATCGACATCCGGCGTCGCCTTTCTGGCCATTTCAATCAGGCGAACTTTTTCAGCGGGCGACAGGCTGCCTTCCATTTGACGCAGGCGCAGTTCAACCAATCCGGCTTCTGGCAACGCCGACAAGGTGCCACGCAATTCTTCCGGCACATGCGTCATGTTTTGTTCGCGTTGCACGCGTTTGGCGCTCGCCTCGGCATCGAGACGTGTGCGCGTATCGGTGATCGCTTTGGTCATAAACTGCTGAAACTGATCGCGTGTTAGCGCCGGATTTTTTTCTTGTGCGGCCCGGAACAATGCATCTTGTTGATGCGGTGTGCCTTCTGAACCGCTGTGGATCAATTGATGCGCCAAGGCGGCATCAACATCGGACAATCCGGCAAAGATCGGCGCGGCTTCTTCCGGCACCAATTTAACCAGTTGTTCACGGCGTGCTTGCGCGGTATCGGCGGCGGCTTTTTGCAGCGCGGCTGATTGTTCAACGGCTTTGTTGAGATGTGATAAAAATTGAAATTCATCGGCATCGGGGTTACGCGATTTGACGGCGCGGAACAACGCATCGGCTTGCTCGCGATTGAATTTTCCGCTCGCGACCATCGCGGCAGCTTGTTGCAATTCGGTATCGGATAAATGTTGCAAACCTTCGACCGGTACATGGTCGAGGGCCATTTTTAACCCTTCATGCAGTTGATCGCCCAAACGCGCACGAACCGCTTGTTGTGCAGCAGGATCCATCGCGGTTTGTTCTTTGGTCGTGCGATGCGAATCAATCGCACTGTCAAGCTCGGTCATCAGTTTGCGGACATCGAGGCCAGGCGCTGAATTTTCGAGATCGCGCAAGAATTTGAGATGCTCTTGCTGTTGCGTTTTGTCGGTGCGATACGCAATGTCGCCCGATTCCAACATGCGCACCAAACCTTGCAAACTATCAAAATCAAGCTGCTGTGCATGCGCGCGCAACGACGACGGTAAACGGCCCAACAAATTGTGACTGGCGGTGATATCACTTTGCAGTTTCGTTAACGACGTATCGTAATTGAGTACCCCGGCTGAAATGCCAAACAAGCGCAATGTGCGCAATTGCGACGGTGTTAAGTTTGGATTTTGATGTGCCGCTTCGAGCAACTGACGGTAATGCTCCTTGTGCATACTGGTGATGCCGCTGCGTGCTGCGCCAGTCACGGATTCACGCAGCGTCGCCAAACCAATACGTTTTAAGGCATCACCAAAAGTGCCATGGAAATTGCCTTGCGCATAATCAATGCCGAGGCCCACCGCTTCGCTCGCCATACCGCCAATGCCGTTTGCAATCGCTTCACGCAGCATTTCGCCACCGTGCGGTCCCAAACGTTGTCCTAACTGTTGCCAACGTGTCAGTGCAGCGCCATCGGCTTGCGAAGCAGCGGCACTCATGCGACGCGACATGCCGGCGGAAATACCTTCGGACAAACCGGTGCTGACAGCGCCGACAACCGCGCCGCGAATCGCTCCATTGCCGACGCGCGATAGCCCCTTACTGAAACCATCTTTCCAGGTGTCGTCTTGAATGGCGGTGGATGCCGCACTGCTCACAGCATTGACCACCGCTTCGCGCACAATCGCGCCACCGATGCGACCGAATCCCGATTCCAATACTTTGCCGACACTGGCGAGGCGCGCAAAGGGGCCAGCTTTAAAACCGCCGGCAATGCCACCGCTGATGCCCGCTGTTGCGCACTCAATGGCGGTGGTCGCAATGTCGGTGGCCATTTCTTCCCAACCGTAACGCTCACCACGCATGCCCATTTTAACGGCGATAGTCGCTGCGCCGGCGATCAATGCCACTGCAATTCCAGCGGCAACCACATTGACGCCAGGAATCAACATCAATGCGATGGAGGCCACAATCGCCCACACGGTGATAAACGTTGTCAGTGCCGATTCAATACGATCAATTCGGGCACGGTAGGCATCGGCGGATTGCCGCATGGTCGATACATCGGCGGCAAAAATCGTGCGATCACCGCGAAAGTTTCCGCGTTCATCAAAGGCTGCCGAGCGAATCGCATCGGCCATGCGACCATCGCTGCCCACGGCGCTGGCAAAATCTGGAAAACGTGCGCGCAAAGAGGGATCACGCGCCACCGCTTCACGATAAATGGCTTCGTTAACCGTGCCACGTGTTGATCCGAGATTGGCTTCTTCGGCCGAACCTTCCATGGTCAAACGGCCTAACCAACCGGTGCCACGACGTTCTTGTCGTTGACGCAAATCCGCGATCGCCAAACGTTCTTCATCCGACTCCGGATTGCCGAGCGCCAGCACTTCCAATTCCATTGCCAAGTCACCGGATGTTTCCGGTGCGCGTTCCATAAACCACATCGCCGGACTTAGCGCGAATAGCGCAGCATCAGTGGCGTTTAACGAACGCCGACTGATACCGAGCATTTGATTCATGTCTTCATTGTTGTGCTCACGCGCCCAACGATCATTCGCGCGACGAATTTCTTCCGGACTGCGATCGGCATAACTGCGCCGCAACAATGCTTCGTTGGTGCCAACGCCATCGGTTGCCAACGCGACACTGGCATCGAGTGAAGCACGCCCACCTGTGATCATTTCGCGGCCGTAACGACTGTGATCGGCGCTACCGTTCAGGCCCAACATGCCGGTGAAATTGAATCCCGAGGTGCCGCTATTTGCATACAAATTGCCAACACGATTGGCCATGAAATTAACGGCGGCTTCGCCGCTGATTTCTGGATCAGCGCCCAGAGCAATGGCCATCGTGCGCATGCGTGCGCGGTGATGCACCATTTCTTCATCGGCTAAGCGCCGCGCACGAGAACGTTCTTCCGGTGTTTTGCGTGGATCTTCGGCATCACGCAAATGACGCGCCAGAGTGCGGTTTTCTACCGCTTCGCTGATGGTGACTTGATCGGTTTCGGATAAACGACCGCCATCTTCTTCGGCACGACGAACTTCAAAAATACCGCGCGCTGAACGCACGGCATCACTGTCGGGATCGTTGTTGACCAACGCGTCAATGTAATTGCGCGCGTCATCGCCCATTGATACGCGTTCCTGATCGGCCGCCAGACCGGCCCCAATACCAATCGAAGCCAATGGCGCCAACGGCGTTGCCAGCAAGGCAGCGCCCGCTAATGTGCGCGGACCAATAATCGTAGCGGTGTAATCCCGCGTGGCGTAATTGGTGACGCTGCGACGTGCCGTTTCCATGTCGATACGACGCGCGGCATCACGCGTTGAGCTTACATTGCGATTGGCCGGATCGGTTAAAAAAGCAAATTCTTGAAACATATGCCCGCGCGATTCGCGCAGCGTCATATTGCGACCAGGGTTCAATGGATCAGGGATCACATCATCTTGCTGCATTTGCGCTGCAAAGCTGTTTTCAATCGCCAGCACCGATCGCAAATTGGCATCCATCCGCGACATCGCATCCACGCGAGCCCGATCAGATTCTCGACGTGACGCTTCGGCACTGAAGATCCAGCCCCAGCTCGCTGAACGCGTGCCGCGATCGAGTGCGTCACGCGTCATGGCAGCGACCGCGCGCTCACGATTGTGATCTAAAAATGCCGTCGAAATATCGGCTTGATTTTGATCGAGTTCGCTTTCAAGCAACGCACGTGTCGATGCAATATCGCCCGGATCCATCGACGCATGTTCTTCAGCGCTCATGCCACTTAATGCCGCTTCGCGGGCTTCACGGTTATAACCAAACCAATCGGTTGATCGTTCGGCAATGCCACGCCGCGCATCGCCACGTACGCGGGGGCTTTCACTAAACAGATCCAACGCCTGTTGTTTTTCAGGGTTATCCAGACGATCGCGAATACGCCCTTCCAAATCGCCATAACCTTTGCGTCGGAAAATTTCACCAATGGCGCGCGTGCCTGGATAAACAACATTGCCGAGATTCTGAATGACCTGATTCTCACTCGGATCGGTTTCATACAAATAAACGCCGACCGCAATCGCGGCAGTCACCGGGCCACCTAATACGGCGACTGCACCGCCTAAAATCCCGCAATCAGTCCAACTGCGCTCGGGCATGGCGTTATGCAAATTATCAGCACGCCCTTCAAAATCACCGCGGGCTTCCAGCATGGGTGACACCAACGGTGCGCCATCGCCGGTTTGTTTCATCGCATCGACAAACGCTTCCAAGCGCGCGTACTGCATTTGTTCAACGGCGCCGATATTACCGTTCAAGAAACCAACGGCCGCATTTTGAATTTGCAGAATGCCACGGCTATTTGTGCCTGAAACAGAATCATTGATACTGGCTGCTGTCCGTGATGCATACTCCAATGCCGCCGTAGACACAGCGGCACGACCAGCATTAGCGCCATTGGTAACCTGCGCCAAAAAGAAATCCATATCAAAGCATGTGCGTGTAAACACGTCGTGAATGCCGCGCCGTCCATCGGCAACGGATTTTTGCAGCCCTTCGATTTGCTCGCGTTTGGATTTATCCATTTGAGTGACGGTTGCGTCACTTTGTTCTTTGGCCAGTTGCTCGTGCTGGCGTTGCAATTTGAATGCGCTTTCCCGCTCTTTCAGCAAACGCGGCAACAATTGTCGTGAATCATGAAACTGACCTTGCGGCAGCATCGCATCCAAACGCTTTACCAAAGTGCGATACGCTTCGGCCAATGTGGCGGCGTTATTGTTTTGCGCCACTTCAGCCGCGTGCGCTTGTTTGCGAAAACTTTTTTCAGCTTTGCGTCCGGCTTTCCATAAATTATTGGTCAAATCTTTGCGCATATCTTTATCAAGATATTCGCCCGCCAGACTCGATTTTTCAGTAACGGTTTTTTTGGCACGCTCGCAAGCGTTTTCGGCTTCCGTTCGGGATTCACGTAGTCGCCGTTCGGCGTCCGTTTCGGAGTGCGATTCGTCGTTCTTATGATGTTCCGATACGGGCGTTGTTAACCCCAACAATGAAATCAAAAATTGTGCGCGGGTTGCATCCGAATCGAGTTGTGTGCCTTTTTCTTGCGCAGCCGTCACCAATTGGCGCTGTGTGCGCGCCCTCATACCGGTTGCGATAGGTCTTGATCGGTCTTTGTAATATTGTTCGGTGTTGGCGCCGTCTTTAATGCCGGAAGCTTGTGTATCAATAAACGTGTTTAACGGCTCTTCGGTTTTGCCAATGACATCGTATTTTGGCGCTTCCGGTGGCGGCGGAGGTTTGCGCGCCGGCGTGCCACGAGGTTGCGGCGGATCCGGGATTCGTGTGCCTTTTCCCTGTGTTGGAACCTGGTTAATACTGTCGCGCGCAGAACTCAAATAGCCACGAAATTGTGCCTCGGCGGTATCACGCAGCGTACGTATTTCATCAGAGCCACTGGTTAAATAGCCGGCGACTTCGGTTGTGATCTGATTGCGGTGCGCTTCCAGCGCTTCACCAACCACCATCATGTTGGCGTTCAGTCCGGCATTGCGTTCAGTGGCGGCGCGCTCAAGCGCCGCTTTTTCATCATTAATGGCTTTATTAATCTGCGCCACCGCAGCCGACGTAGCGAGCATGATCTGCGCCGCCATATCTTCAATCGACAAACGCGAATCGCGGCCGATGCGGCCCAATGCAATGATCATGCGGCGCTGCGCGTCACGTGCGGCTTGCGTCACTTGTTCTGCCGCTTGTCTTACACGCGCGTGATGCAGGTCCGGAGGTGCGCCCGTGCGCTTTTGAATTTCTTCACGACGTTGAATCGCTTGCGCAGGCGGATTACCCACATACGGTGGATTGATCGGATGCATACGTGGAATTTTGGCAACAACCACTTCAATGCTTTCAAACTCTTCATCACCGCCACCTTGTGGCGCAAACGCCGCAGCAGGTGATGCGACTTCCGTGCTCGCACCTTCTTCGCCAGTGGCGTTTTCTTCTTCGCCAACAGCCTCACCTTCAGTTGCTTCTTCTTCCGACTCTTCTTCCGACTCTTCCTCAGATTCCTCTTCGGATTCTTCTTCCGATTCCTCTGCATCATCTGACTCCTCGTCAGATGATGCTTCTTCGCCACCTTCACTTTCCTCTTCTTCGTTTTCTTCTTCGGCGGATTCTGTTTCGCTGGTCTCGTCTTCTACCATCGAATCAGTGGTTTCTTCGTCGTCATTCGCGGCTTCGCTGGATTCGTTTTCCGGTGCTTCACACACATCATTGGATAACGCATCACTGTCGGCGCGTGTCGTGCTGGCAACGGATGCAGCGTTAGGCTCATTACGTTCCAATGTGGCCGCCGTCGGCAAATACGCCGGCGGCATTACACTGGTTTCGATCGAAAACTCATTTTCTGACGACGAGTCTGAGCTCGACGTCATTGACGTCGATTCATCTGCGCTGGAAGAGCGTTCGGCCGTTGCGGTGCGCGTCATCGTGTGCGGCGCTTAGTGTCGCGTTTGGCCATTGGCGGCTTGCAATAAATACGGCATCAGCGCGCGATAAATTTTGGGTAACCAGCACCAGTGATCATCCACCCACACCAAGCCGTCATAACTCATGCAGGTGGTTTCAGTTTCCACTTTCCAGCCGATCCAAATTCGGTTTGGAATCATCCATCCGGCAATGTCGCGAAAACCGCCAGGCAATTTATTGCTGAGCATGTTGGCCCAACGCATTAAACCGGCAGGACAGGCAACGACCTCCAAGGTGGCTTGTGGCGGTAATTCGATTGCCAATTGGCCACCGGCATACAGCTGTTGCAAATAGCCATATGCGGCATCGACTAACGGCTCATCAAAAATCGTTGCGAGATCGGCGCGTGTGGGCATCAGCTTTTGAACAAAGGCTGGATCGTTCATTTGACGAATCAACTGCGGCGCCGCTTCTTCCATGATGCGCATCTGCACCAATACTTCGAGACGCGCTTGTTCGATGCGTTCCAGTTTTTCGCAAACGGTGCGAGCCTGTTCGGCCAACACGGGCTCCGTGTCGCTACTGAGCTGACGTGTGTGTTCAATCAAATCCAATCGTTCAGTTTCTTGTGCTACCCACAACCCCAACAAACGTTCGCGTTTATCAGGCGAGTGCAACAGTTTTGTCACGGTGGGATTATCAATCAGCGGCAGTTGCATCGCCAATGCTTCGCGCAAACGCGGCGGCAAACCCGCAACATCTAATACGCGCATTTTGACGACGGGATTAAACGTGTAAATCACCCACGGCTTTTGCCCTGACCAGCTCCACGTGGCCACTTCCGGTTCATTTTCGATTAAGGAGGCCTCACCCAAATCAATGGAATCGTATTGCCACCCCATCCGCGACATAATTGCCATCAATTGTTCAAACGAAAAATTCGGTTTGATGATTAATACCTGATGAAACTCTTGAATCATGGTTTAATCCAGAGGCAACGCTTCGGTTGCCGAGTCGAGAGAAATCGTGTCGAGAGTGGCCAGTGCTTCCAACTTGCGCGGCATGCTGCGTCCTTGCTTGCGATACTCTGCGCGCAGGCCATTGATCAGATGCTCACAACTAATCGTGTTGTCGCCAGCCAGCGCGGCGGCGGTCAACACAACATTACGTAGCTGGCCACCGGCCAAATCGCAATAACTTGCCAGTTTTTGATACACATCATCACCCGGCCCGCGACTGCCTAAATGGCTGCGCCACAAATGCAAGCGTTCCTCATAATCCGGCATCGAAAACTCGACGATTACATCGAGTCTTCGCATAAAGGCCGAATCGATGCGCTCACGACTGTTGGTGGTCAAGATCACAACGCCAGGATGATTTTCAATTCGAGTTAACAAAAAGTTGGTCAACATATTGGCAAAGCGTTCGCCATTTTCTTGCCCATCACTGCGCTTTCCAAACAAAGCATCCGCTTCATCAAACAGCAGCACCACATCAGAGGCCGCCGCATAATCGAGGAGTTGACCGAGATTTTTTTCTGATTCGCCAATGTATTTGTTCATGACCGCCGACAAATCGACGCGATATAAGGGCGCCGCCAACGCCGTTGCGATATAACTGGCCGCAAGCGTTTTTCCGGTGCCGCTTTCGCCAACAAAGAGCGCGCGTACACCCGGTGATGGCGTTACATTTAAAGTGACACCTAACCCTTTCCATAACGATTCACGTTGATGTGCGCGCCGCAACACCAATTGCAGCCCTTCTTTGACCAAGCTCGGCACAACCAACGCGTCCTCTTGCACAATGCGGGCAACCGGTTGGGCGAGCAGGCGCAGTTTTTCAACGCCTAAACGAGCGCGCGCTTCACGAACATGTTCGAGATGAAGTGTTGATTGATCTTGTTCGGCAATTTGTTTGGCGCACGCGGCGATCCACTGAATTGCATGGGTGCTCAACAAGGCAGAATTGGCCAACAGCGCACTCAGCGAGGGATCGTCGATCAAGTGCTGCCACAACGCGCAGCGCTCCTGACCCGTTGGTAACTCAACATGAAATTCGAGCAAACTACTGTCCGGTAAAGTTACTTCATTGCTGGCAATGATGACAACCGGGACGGGACATTGACTGAGCCGCAACGACTGAGTGGGCGTCGCCGATAAACGCAATACGGGCAACCAGCCGGCGAAACCACAGGCTTGCTGCAACACCGGTTGTGTTAACCATTGTTCCAGTGGAATTTCAACCGCGCGCCATCCCATATGACGGGCAATCTCGTGTGCGCACGCCGAGCGTCCTGAATGCGGAAATCCTCGCAACAACAACCCCGAACACGCGGAATGACGTTGCATGAGTAAGCTGGCAATCAATTGCAATTGCGCTTGCTGTGTGGCCATTGGCCGGTGTTCGCGCTGAACATAAAAGTGCAACCCGGGCCAATGCAATGGCTGCCCCAGCAAGATGGACCATAACCACGGATTCATGCTGAGTCGTTGCAACGGCAACGGACCGTCACCACTGATCGTTAATAGGTGATCGCGAATCAACGCGTGTTGTGCTAAACACAGCACATTGAGTTCGTGCCAAATGATCTGCGATTCTTCATCCGTCTGGAACAACGATTGCGCCATGGCACTGGCCAAATGCAAACTCAGCCGTGGCGAACGATCCGGTGCTTGCAGTTCCGCAATCGCCAGGTGAATAAGATGCGTACTCTCGACACAACCAGTCAGTGCAACAATAAACAACTGCGCTGCGGACAATGATTTATCGCGAGCCAAATTTTGTAACGGTATCGATACGTTGCTTTCACTTATCCACGGTAATTCACTGTTCCAGACCGGCAACGTTTCGACTGACAACAAATGACAGACGCGCGCCTGCAATAAATCAAACACCGCATGATCGGTGGGCAACGCCGTTTGCCAAAACTGCAATATGCCACGGCAGACCCATGCTTCAATTACGGCGGCCTGACGTTCACATGCGATGTTCGTCGGATTGATTGTGATGCGCTGTGGCAGATTCATGATTCACCTGCCTCATCGAACGAATCGACATAATGAAAGGTGACAACGCGAGATAACCACGGCAACCAACCGGGATTGATATCCCACGAGGCCAGTCGCAGATCGAGTTGTGCTCTATTTAACGGATAATAGACATCAAGATGACTGGCGCTGCTGACAACGTGCGCCGGCGTAGCGAAGAAGCCGGCATTATGTTGCAAAGCCTTCCAGAAGGATTGATCGCCATAATGCTTTTCGATGTGCAAAAACCATTCAAGCGCCTGCGCGTGTGGCAACTGTTTATTGAGCTGCTCAAAACGAATTTTCCGTTCGGAATCAGTATGAAAAGGAAAAATCTGCGCCGCAAAAAAATCCCGCAACGGTTTATCGATGAACGCGTCCAAGGTGCCAATACGTTGGGCAAAAATTCGATAAACATCCCATAAGCCATGCCATGCTGAAGCCCCTTCAAACGGTAACAGAAGCGCCGACGTGATCAACGAACGTAAAGGGTTAAGCAAGTAGAACACGCCACCAAACTGTGTTTGAAAAGAATCGGCGAGCCATTGTTTGCGGTCTAACGTCTCTGTGTGCTCACTGCCGCTTGCATTGAGTTCAATTTGTTCAACGTTTGATTCGACGCCTTCGTTGTGCTGATACGGAAGCGTGTCACGCGAGGCAACGATCTCCTTTCGGTCAGATCGCGACCTGGTCGACGTTGTCATTAATATGGCTTGATGCGAAGCCGTCTTCACAGCGCGTGGAAGCTCACCTTGTGCACCAACGACGAGATTATCTAACGGTGCCGCCACTCCATCAGATTGTGCGACGAACGGCTCATCGAAATCAGACGCTTGAATGGTCAGGTTCTGCTCTGCTTTTGTCGATCGACTATTGGGGGTACTGGATGTGCGGATTGCGCCACGATTGTCACTTGTCATCTGGCGCACAAATTCACGATGCCAGTGGGCTGCGTTAGAACGCAGTAGGCTTGGTGCGTATATCACACCAAAGATAACGCTGACGAAAAGCACGCGGCCATCATTGGCGGGCAAATGCCTTATCGCCGCTTGCCAGGGTTGTACGGAAAACGAGGAGAAAAAAACGGAATGCAGCGCTTGTTGCCATGACGGCGACACCGCAACGCGGCGATCCGTCAATGAGGGCAATTGCCAATGATGAGCCAACTCGTTAACCAGGGTTTTAGAACTTCCGTCACTGAGTTGAGTCAACACTGTGGCGAGTTTTCGTTGTCGAAGCAATTGTTGCACAATGGCTGGTATGTGTTCCTGATACATCAACAACAAACGCGCCAACGCCTCGTCACGCGGGTAACGCAGCACATGTCGCCATTGTTGCCAATACCAGTGCGCGGTGTGCCCCAAAGCCAACTCAGTCAGTAGAAACGCAATCATTTCAGGTAACGATGCGAACCAGATGGCATTGGCCTGCGCCGCACCATCAAACGCGCCGGGAATCGCCTGTTGCAATGTGTGATTAAGTTGTGCATTCGCTTGCTGTTGCCAATCGCGAGTACTGGATTTGACCGACAAATTTCGCACCAAGATCCAACGCTCACGCCATTGTGATGGCAATGTCAAATCAGCGCCATTGTGCAAGTTGTGCATAAACGCACGACAACTGCGTTTATCGCCTTTCACATTCAGTCGATGAATGGCTACTGCATTGCTTGCCAACATAAAGTGCGATGCTCCTAAAACAAATTCGAACCACGAAGGAAAAACTCAATTAGCCTCCTCGGTGTTCGTGCCCGTTCATGGTTCGACAGGCTCACCAAGAACGGCATTCGACTGGCTTTGAATCTCATCGAAACATCAACCGCTTTTTCCGTTCGTCCTGTTCCTGTCGAAGGATGAACGGCAACGACGCCTGAAATTTCCTGTCCTTTGCGCCCCTTTTTGTTTAGTTTTTATTTCGCCTTGATGCCAGCAAACTGCGCTGTCGCCTTGTTCGCGACCACCTTAAACTGCGTCGTTATCTCAAGGTTGCTCACGCTCAATTCGGTGAGTTTGGTTATACGGGCGACGGTTCCGCTGTCGTCGTGATCATCAACATTCAACAGCGCAATGACGCGTTGCTGCGTATCCATTAAATGCAAAACGGTGCCGGTTTTGGGCGCGCGATTCAGTTGCAAGCGCAACATCTCACCGGCGAGAAAACGCCGTGGCGGCACTTGTACCGTGCCTTGCAAGATCTCGGATGGATCGCCCATTGACGAATGAATCACAATGGCTCGCACCATATTGCGCATGGTTGCGCGCGCCATGGCCGTTGCATCACCATCAAGTTGTTTGAACCACCACGCAATGATCTCGGCCAAGGTACGCGTCGAATTGAAATCATCACGTTCGGCACGATCCAAACCTGGCCAATACGACACATCTTCAACACGCAGACGATCGTCTTCGGCCAATTGCGCCCATTGCAAACGCAATGATGGCGGCAGTTCATTCAGTTTTTCCAACATGCACCACGCCGCTTGTTCCAAACGATTGTGGAGATTTTGCGCTTGCTTTTGCAGCGGGCCTTTTGTGGTTGCCATCAGATCGGCCAACGAAATAACAGCAGAGGCGTCTTGTTGACGGATCTTGGTGGACACTTGTTGCACAGGCAGAATCAGCTGAGAAAATTGAAACAGTGTGGCCTGTGTTTGTTGGCGAACACCAAACAAACTCACATTCGATGGCGTTGGTGGTGCAACCGGAACAGCGGCTTTTTTGATGCCGTTTGTGGGGGTGGCTTTGGCCATTTTAACAAACACATTTTCGGCTTTATTGCTTGCAGCGGCAGGCGTTTGCCCCACACTTTTGGCAGCGATCTGCGCATGACGGACAACCTTGTCATCCAAACGCAGGCGGCGCAAATTGTCGATGTAGCTGAGCTTTTCCGGCGCCGGTATCAGGTATTTGAAATCGTTCAAATCACGCCAAGCCGCCATCGGTATTTCGAGCACCGTTTCAAAAAAGTCGTCGAGATCGTCGGGCAGGTCGGGATCAATATCACTGTCACAACCGGGCACAATATCGCGTGCCTTGCCATACCGAAGCTCGAGCGGATCGGCAAACGCTTCGCCAACTGGCGTCTGGCACGCACGCACAAAGTACAGTCCACGTACGCGATTGGTCAGCACCTGGGTGCGGTGTTCGTTTAACTTGTAAACGTCCATCAGATCATCATCAACCAGACGCTGCGCCACGCCATAATCCCCCAGAAACTCCACACGGCGTTTGTCAATAGCCGTGAGTTTCTCGGTAGCGATACGAATGGATGCGATTAGCTTTTCAATTTGATCTTCTTTGGCCAGACGCGCGCGAAGTAGGCCCTGTAGACGTGCCTCAAGGCTTTCATAGCGCGCTTCCATAAACGCGATTTGCTGCGTCAGAATTTTTCCGGCTTTGAACAACTCTTCATACAGTCGCGATGTTAGATCGTCTTTCTCATTGGTTGGTTGCGCTTCAATGCTGGCTTGGATCTGATCATAGGTGAGCGGCACGCCAAAGGATTTCAATTTGGCTTCCACTGTGCGTGCTTCTGACTCGTCGAAAATGCCGCGCAGCGTTGTCAGCAATTCGGTCATGCCGCGCACGGCTTTCTTGTACTCCTGCACTTCTGGGCGAATATGTTCCAACACGCCAAAGCGAAACTCTTTGGCATCGAAAGACGGCTTGGTCAGTGCTTGACGTGGCGCCTCGGCGATCTTGTCCAAACGAGCATTATTTAAATTGAATTGCAGCGGCGAAAAAATCGACGGTGTTTTGCGCAGCGCCGATGCGAACACCAGGTTACTGTTGTTCAACGACGTCGCGCCTTTGTTCACCAGCTGTTGGGCGGTATTCGCGATCGACGTATTGGCTTTCAATGTAATGAAATTGGTGGCCGCCAACTTGAACAATGGTTCAGCGACCGCCGGTGTTGGTGCCGGCGCAGGTGTCGGTGTGGGTGTCGGTGT
>JAYSCL010000012.1:0-58634 GCA_041914905.1 Enterobacterales bacterium | reverse complement strand
GGTGTCGGTGTGGGTGTCGGTGTTGGCACCATTTTCGACGCTTTCAAATTGGTAAACGGTAACCAGCGGGCGACTTGCAGACCGGAACCGTCACCGGCGACACCGCCAGCCAGAGCGGCTAACGACACCGTTTGATTGTCGAGCTGTTGTCGTTGCAACAACAAATAATCGCGCGTGCGCTCTATGCGCGAACGCGTCACGCTAATCTGCGTATCAATGGCATCAAGATCGACTTGTGCATGAGTGTATTGAATGATTAATCCGCTGGGCCCATTCGCGTTTTCATGGGCAGGAAAAGTGCGCGGATCGTTGGTTCCTGCGCCCCATGTGAGATAGCGTTGTTCCCACGCACGATAAAACGCAAAATCCGCCGTTTGGATCTGCGCTTGAATATCACCGCTTTCGTGTTCGTCATAGGGATATGGCAGTGGCGCATTGCTGGGCAAACCCAACGTACCGCGAATATTACCAACGATTTGCGTGTAAAACGCCAATGGAAATTGCGGATACAAAATCGACTTGGGCAAATCGAGTGCCGCGATAGCGGCTGGGTCCAATTCCACCTGTGCGGACGCAGGCAGGTGATACAACAAATCGAACTGACGTCGCCATTCCGCCCAGATATCATAGGCGCGCATAAAATAACGAAACAAATCGAGTTTCAGTTGATGATCAATGGCCGGTACATCCATCAGATCCGGTTTGTAATCAGGCTCATTGACCGCCAGTAAAAGCCGCAACCGCTCGCCCATGCCTTGGCGCAAATCAACCAGCCGACGACCAATATGTTGATCAATTAACGCGGCGACTGACTCTTCGGGAACCGGCACAATGTCAACGGCAATGTGCGCGGGCAGCCATTCAATCCCCGGAGGGGTTGCCGATGATCGCGATGCCAAATTGCGCAATAAGGCGGTTGGTAATTCACCCGCGGCGGGCAAAAAGTCCAAGCGCAAATTGGCATTGATATAAGCCGGAATGGTTAACGCGGATTGTGCTTTGGCGGCGGCCACAACACGATTGAATGCTTCGCGCGTTTGCGCCAGCAACACTTGCTGGCCACTGAACGTTTGCGCACGATATTGACCGCAGGCAGCGTTAAACCAACGCACGCCGTACGCCGGCGGGTTCGCAGAGCCACGATTCAAATTGTCAATAAACAATAGTCCAAGCGGCAATGCGTGTTTCATCGCGGTGATAAATTCGCCATCGACGTGCATCGCCGCAATCGTGTTTTCAATACGCTCCTGAGTCATCGTGGCCGCGATATCCGGATCGATTGCAAGGCGAAAAAGCCCTAAGTTGCCCACGATTAAACGGCGCGAGTCGCGTGTCGGATCAAATTCGGTGCGTTGCTCGGCGTGCAAACGCAGATCTTCATCGACGTAGCGCGTGTTGCGTTCGAGCGTCAGATAAAAAACGCCCATCGGATTGGCGGCTAACGTCTTTTTCAAATACGCCGTAATCAACGATTCCCAACTTTCATACAGAGGATAATACAAGCCCAACGCTTGACCATTACCCGCAATGCCAATGCCGGCGTTAACAATCAGGCCCGCCTTGTTGTTCACTTGGCTTGCGCGCACTTCAAGCCCATGCACAATACCCTTTGGCATCGCGGCAAAAACGTTTGCCAAGCGGCGATCGACATACGCTTGCTGACGTTCGAACTCATCCTCGCCCATATGGCGGCCAGCAAATAAGTTGAGCCGCTCCAGCGCGCTGTCACTGGCGATATGTGAGCTAATCAGAATTTCGTTCATGATCATCGCTTCCCGTTGATCGTGTCTTGATTTAGAGGCATGTCTTGGTTTAGAGAGCTACTGTCACGCTTCGGCGATCAATTTCCATTGCTCGGCCAAGGTGTCGCTCAAATTCAAATCACCCGCGCCATCGGCCACAATCAAACCGGTAGCCGTTTCTTGATTGTCTTCATCAAGCAACCGATCAAGCAGCGGTTTCAGATTGCCACCGACAGCGTCAGATCCCGTTGATAGCGCCAGCACGGTTGGCCAAAACACCTCATCGTATTGCCGTTCAATGCGAATCATTAACTGAGCGACCAATTTGGTTATGGTTAAATCGGTGCTGAAATTTTCGCGCATTTTTTGCGCGGCATCGCTGGCCTCGTTGCCTTCGACCGGACGCAAACTTTGCAACATCGTTAAATTGAATTCGCGCAGCACCGTGCTCTCTTCATTCAAATAGAGACCGTTATCAGCGGGCGTTGGTAATGCTGCCGGTGGATTCGGCGGCAATGGCACTCCGCGCGCCAGAACGATGCCGCTCAAACGAGTTTCAGCAGCACGCAAAGGGCGACGAATATAAAACAGTGGATAAGAACTCGCGTTGAGTTTGTCCCAGATCTGTGTCCAAGCGGCGAGATCGGTATCCAGCTCGTGCGGTTTAATGGTTGGAAACAAACGCAGTCGCAACAAATTTTGACTGGGCAAGGGATTACCACCCGTTGTTGCAGGTCGTTCCAGCAATTGTGCTGACTGACCGTAATCGCTGTTGCTTAACGGCACCATCACAACGATATCGGCCGGTTCACGACTTGACAGATCAATCAGTGGCAAACTCATCGATTCCAGCCGAACTTGTTCGACGTCGGACAAACGCACGGGCGCGATCCAAACGTTATGATGTTCCGGAAAATAGCCCTGACGCCCGGTCATCGGATTGATGGCTTCTTTTGGCAGTAACCCGACAGGGGGGAGCAGGCGAAAATAATCACTGGCCGCAAAATCATTGGACAGCGATGCACCGGCACGTTGCTGCTGCACATCGACCAGCAAACGATTGTAACGTCGACAAAAATCGGCTTGCAGATCGCCCGGTTTATTGTTGGCGCGCAACGGCTGCCGAATTAATTCGCTGTCAAGCCACTGCGGTCTGTCGTTGGCGACGGCAAGAATACCCAAACCAACGCCGTCTTCCGGAACCGCGCCGCCCGCGGTGGCATCGTTGAGCCATTCGCGCAACAAATTCGCGCGGATCACCACTTCGTTTTGTTGACCAAATGCTTGCGGTAATCGCACCAGCGAAAATTGCACGCCCTCTGTCATGACGTCATAACTGAATCGACGATTTTCGCCGAGATCGGTTGGAAAGACTTCAGCGATATCCGTACCCTGCTCGCTGTATTTGATCACGACAGCATAAAGCGCACGATCTATGCGGCGAAAGCGTCCATTGTTGAGTTCGGAAATGAATGCACGCGCGGTCAGATCCAACTTCAGTTCACGCGTCACTTCCAATACACGACCCGCGCGACTGACGGCCATGCCGGCCTGCAGCGTCAGCGTTGCCTCGCTGGCATCGAGCGTCAATTCCAGACCGCGAATAATTCCGTAACCGAGCGCTTGGCCGAGCTCACGCAAGCGACCATCAAGATAAATTTGATCGCGATTCAGATCCTCTGCCGTCAATAAACGGCTATCAAAATAATGCGAGCGCGTTAGACGCGGATCGACATCAGCGACACGCTCAAGTCCTTGCCGTTGCACAACTTGATTGCCCATCGGCTGAAACAAATCATTGGCCATAGTATTCTCCTAAAACGCGGTTGCTCGTGCTTGCGTTGTGCGTATTTACGCGTTTGCCATCAAATAGCTGAGCTGACTGGCGGTTACCAAAAACGGACGCACTAAATTGTTAACGCGAATGAGATTGGGGTTAACCATCGGCGATCCTTCTTTGATCGCGAGCAGTGCATCCAGATCCGGTACATCAATTTCAATGCGCGCGAGCAATAAACGTGCACCGGCTTCAAGTTCATCCGCCGCCAATTGCGCGCTAATACCTTTGTCATCAAGGCAATGCAACAAACGCGCGTGCAGATGCAATTGCGCGCCAGCCGTTGCGTTGTTCGTTGTTGTCGTGTTGAGAAAACTGGTTTCTGCGGCCGTTAACGTTGGTAATGCATTAGCGACCGGATCATGCGATGCCCAAGGCTGAAACTGAGTATTTGCCGCTGGGGGTAATTCAGGAATCAATTCGAGCAAAATGCTGTCGACTTTTCGACTCGGTTGTACGGCATCGGTACTCAAATTCAATTTTCTGGCCAGCACCGGTTGCAAACCGACGGGCACTTCTTGATGACGTACCGTCACTTTCAAATGCAACACATTTGTCGCATCGTTATAACCGGTGTACAGCTGCGTGGCATCTTGTGCCTGCAGCCAATCGGCCAAATCAATGCCATACGGTTCGCGGATCAACACTTCTCGACCTAATCCGTCAATGCCAATGCCTTGCCCAACCACAACACGCGTAGTCGTTGGATTATTGTTGGGCGCCGTTGCCGGATCGACGCTAACGCACATGCCAGCGAGCGTGCCAAAACCCTGTAACCAATATTGATGGCGATTCAAACGGCGACGATGATAGGACTGTTCGTCTCGCGTTGCTTCAAGTCCTAACAGCATGCCGGCTTCATACGCCACACGGCGCAAGGGTTGTTCAAAACTCGCGTCGTCTTGCAAGCTGTTGGTGTCTTCTGCGAAATCATTCATCGCTTTGGCTCCCATTTTTCATTGCATTCTTTCATTGCATCACTGCACACGCGAATGCACATCGCGTGGTGAAAATGCCGGTGGATTTTTCAGCAACCCTTCGCGCCCCAGATACGTATCATCGAGAATAACTGGACGTGCAGGCGGTTGCCGTTCAATAAACGTGTCAACACCCAACAGCGGTGCCAGACCCAGCACAAACGGGTGATCGGTTTCGACCAATCGCCATTGCAAATGGGCCGGCATTTGTTGTTTCAGCATCGCCGACACGGCGTCGTTGAAGCGCCGCGCATCACCGTGCAACAACACGGTTACTTGATTGGCGTAGCGATCGAAAAAATTGGCAACAATTTTCTTTTCGGTTTTATTGGCAAGACCCGGTGCGAACAGCGCGAGAAAATCACGTTGATCGGCGTCGGACAAAATCAAGCTGTCACCCACAATGCTGTTGCCGCTGACACCGGTGCCTAAGGTCAACGGATGTTCTTCATCATCCATGCTGACACCCAAAATCGTGGCCATCGTGCGACGCAGCCGGAAATTCTCAACCAGCACAACTTGACCTTTAGCCACTGCACCATCCGTGACAATATCCAACGCCAATTGAATACCATACAGCGTGCCGCGCCATTGCTGCAGTTCACCACTGGCTTGTAGCCAGCGCCGTTGACGTGCCTCGGGCCAATGTTCCGGAATTACCTGACCAAGACATTGCGCCAATTGAGGCAACAAACTTTTCAAGGTGAATTGCGGATGCAACAACAATTCAGCGTTGGCGATTTGTGCTTCCAACGGCGTCCAAGTGGCTTCAAACGCCGCCAATAATCGTTCGCGCACATCGGCACCGTTGGCGGGCAAATGATCTTGCGATGGCTCTGCGATCTGCTCTTGCCGAAAATGTTGTGGCAAATACGCTTCTTGATAGGAAAAGCGCGAATAATACGTTTTTAACGCGTGCACAGCGGGCGTGTGGTGGCCATCACTTTCAAAGACCAAGGCTATCTGCAAATAACGTCCGCTGATCCGACGCACCGCACCGCCGCGACGTTGCAGCAAGGTTTCGAATAAACCACTTTCATTTATCTTGTCGGCGACCAATCCCTTACCGAACGGCTGATCGGAACGAAATGGACACCAGACCCAATTCGGTTGTTCGATAAAGGGTGTTTGTTCGGCATCAGCCTCGGCGTTATACGATTTGACAAACAATCGCAAACGGCTGCCAGCCGGGATCTGCCCTTCAAGATAGATACGATGCCAGATCTGATTAGGCAAACCGGAATCGAGCGTAGCAATGCGCACAGGATCTTCATCACGTGCGCTACGAATGGTGTGATAACGCGGGCGTTGCAGCACATGTAATTCGCGAGGTCGCACATTAAAACCAAGTGCGGCTTCTTCACTGTCGCTGGCCGCTAGGGCTTGGTAACGCAAGACACGATCGGCACTACACAAAAAGCGGGGCTCCGCTTGCGACAACATCGGATAACGTTCACGAATCAACGTAGCGCTACCACTTCCGCTTTCATTGTTAGCACCTTTTTGCCAGCTCAATTGCACCACGGGACAATCGCGTTTGACAAACGCGGTGTCGCTGGCTTCTTGCACGGGCATCAAGGCCAGACGTGCATCGTTGACAATACCAATGTCCACGACATACGGCACTGTGCGAGCAATGGCGTACCGCTTTGCGCGTAAACGATTGCCATCAAGCGGTAAACGCACAATCGCTTGGTTGCTGCTGAATCCATTCGTCAAAATATACAGATCGGTATCGTTGCCACATAACGCCAACGGTTGTTCCTGATCGGTAAACAAGGCGAGCTTTTGTTCGTTGCTTGGCAGATCTTGTGGGCGCAGAAAAAATCGGTCGATGATGCTTAATGGATGCGGATTGATGGTTTCCGGTTCAAAACGATCGGCCTTTGGATAATACGTATGCGGCAGCGGTTCACCGCGGCATCGCATCAAACTGGTGGCAGCCAACACCCAAATAATTTGCTGTTCATCGACCCACACACGCAAAGGCTTTTCGGGAAGCGCGACAGCCGCTTGCCAGCGTTTGGCTAAATGAAAAACCAACAAACCGTGCTGATTGGCGTCATCGGAATAAATCGCCGCTAATCGGCCCTCGTGATTTAACGCGAGATCGACAAACTGACCCTGCACGGCATCGACAACTTGCATCTCGCCATCTTGCAAGGGCAAATACCCGCGACCGGCATTGTATTCGAGAAAAGTGCCGCTGCTGTGAATGCGACAGAGCTGCCCGTAACGATCAAACACCAATGGTTTCGCTGTGGCCCAACGTGACAGACTCGCGGCTTTGGTTGTGCTAGGCAAACGCAATTCCTGATTTTGCGCCAACACCAAAGCATTGGCGCTCGCGTGCCATTCGAGACGCGTTGAGTCGAAATCGAATTCGTCGCGCTCACGCAACAAAAAATAGGGCTGGTTATTGCTGTCCATGGTCTTTCATCAACAGTTTTCCGCTATCAACAAAGCTGAGGCACAACCGGCGCCGGAACCACACGGCTGCCTTTGGCCGATGCTTGCAAGCCACCGGGCAATCCGGGTTCACCATTCGCCGTCGATGCACTGACACCTAACAGTTCCGGTAATTGATACGATGCCAAAGCCAACGCCTGCCCTTTTGCCAAACGCTGCCAACCTTTTTCGGTTTTTTGAAACAACGCGAGCGCTTTAACCGCTTTAACACCTGCGACACGGGCGACCTGGGTTTGCAATTCATTGGCTTGCACATCACCGCCCATTGGCCAACCTTCACCATGCGATCCGCCCGGTGCCAACGGCCACAAATAGTCGATCAATGCCGATTCCACATCACGCAAGGTTTGCTGTTCGGTGCTGGCATCAAGCACATCGACATTGACGCTGACAGCCAGCGGAATAAATTGCGGACTCAGTACATACAATTCGGTGCCGATGACCAAACGTTGCAACAAATAGTCGTAAACGTCCTTCAACAAGCCTTTGGTCGGGCGAGGGGTTTGTGCGAGCGCAGGTGCGCGCGGTGGCATCACAAACACACTGACAACACCGGGCACATTGTCACGCAGCGTTTTCAAACTGGCGCCAGGTAAAAGGCCTTCAACCACTTCCGCGCGTGCGACCGGATTAACGGGGTTATTCACGCACAAA
Organism: Enterobacterales bacterium; assembly: GCA_041914905.1. Lineage (GTDB taxonomy): Bacteria > Pseudomonadota > Gammaproteobacteria > Enterobacterales > Permianibacteraceae > Permianibacter. The sequence goes on along the minus strand of JAYSCL010000012.1, from coordinate 50,955 downwards.
ATTTGAAAATCTTGACGCGTCACGGCGCGATTACGATGCGTCAAAAATTGCGGTATGCGCTTCTCCGCTTGCACCACGCTTTCAGCATCGATACCACCTTTGCAGGCGATCAGTTGTCGAACTGAAACACGTGTGTTGCCGCCACTGATCTCTTTGATGGTACCGGCCGGCACATTGCTCGCATCGCCGCCACCCGCGCGATAACTCGCCGCGCGAATGCGCTTGCCAGCCGGTGGGCGCTTGCCACCTTCCAAACCATCACCGAAATAGATCTGTCCGGTTTGCGCATCAAGCTTAAACACACGCGCTTCGGCGCCTAAATCCACCAGAAAATCGACGCGTTGCCAAGGCACCCACAAACCATCTTCTTCGACTTCAACAATCAATGAATCAGCATCAATATGCGTATCGGGCAACGCCATTACTTGATCCGGCATACCGTTGCCGATGCCCAGCACAATGTCGTTTTTTTGCGCTTGGCCAATGACTTCGAGACCATTGACATCGAGGTAGGAAAATGTCAGCGCAGGTTCGGTTGCGCAACTCAAGCGCAACCACAGCGCAACCCGATCGCTCGTTAATGGTTCTGGCAATTCAGGCGGCAAATCACCCAAACCAGCAAACATCGGATCGGCCACCGCAAGCGGATCGAAAAGCTGTGCATTGCGAGGCAAACGCAGCCGCACGACACCCAATTGGCGACCGCCGTTGCTGCTGTCACTGACGACTTCCAATGGCAAGGGCAACAAATCACCGTCATCGTTTTGTGATAACAATTCCCAGATCAATTTGCGTGGAGAAAGCGCGCTGATCTGTTCGGCTTCCAGTTCATTGGCCGGTGCGATCGCGATGTTCAACGTGATGCCTGCCAATGATTCTCTGACTTCAGCGATCTTGTTCAGCAGTGTTTTGGGAACGGTTAAGCCCAAATAAAAGAAATGATCGAGACTGTCCTCCAGCGACAAATTGTCTTTGCCCAAATCAAAATAAAATGGCTTGAACGGCTGTGGTATATCACCGCGTTTAAGGCCGTAATGCTCCTGCAGGTCTTGACGCGACAACCCCATGGCCGTCAGTTGCTGATCCGAAATGCGCTGCTTGATGCCCACACTCATCGCCAATGGCGTTGGTTGGATCTCACCAATACCAGTAAACGTTTGAGCGGCGGCTTTCAGTTGTACACCATTACGGATCAACCCCGGCAGTGTCACTGTGCGCGGTCCGGCATCAAGACATACCAAACCACGCGATGGTTTGGCACTGCGCGAAGGGATCTGCAACAGATTGAGTACGACACGGCGCTGACGCTCGGGAATTAAATTCGCGCGATACAGCATCGTCTCAGTGAAAAATGCAAACAGATCGATCAAAGCGTGTACCGGATCGCCAGGGGCAATATGGGTTAGCTCCGGCAAATGATTGGCGAGGCGCGTTTTGGCTTCGGCCACCAAATCGTCAAAGCGTCGATCATCTAAATTCGGAATTGGTAATGGCATGTGTGCCTTCCACCTTCGTCAAACAATGTTTAATAAAACGGTCATTCCGTGTTCGTACGTTGTACTGCGTCAGCGCTCAGATACTGGCCAAATCAATACCGACACTCAGTTGCATGGGGCGCGGTGAGTGGCGCATCTGATAGCGGATCACAATCTGAATCTGCGTCAAAATATTGGGATCCGGTTCGATGCTGACATCATCGACTTTGACCCGCGTTTCCCACTGCTCAATCGACTTGCGCACGACATTGGCCAGTACGGTGCGCGTCGTTTCGTTATTGGGTTGGTGAATGAAATCGAGAATGCCGGCACCAAATTCAGGCCGCAGCAAACGTTCGCCAGGGCTTGTCAGCAAAATATTGCGAATGACTTCACGCACGCTGAGATCTTCGTCGGCGTACAGCAATCGGCCGTGCTCATTGACGCCACCGAGCGGAAAGCTGATTACATTGGGAATTATCGCGCCCATCTCGGCTACTCCTTCTTCATGCTGGGGAACGGCAAACAGATGCGCACCCAGGGCATCCAGAAAAATACGATGTTGAGCAGTGAGATCATGATCATCAGCACAATCATCGCGACCAATGTGATCACCGGCAAACTGAATGAACAGATCCATTGAATGCCGAGATTGGGTACATCGGTCGGAATCACATCCTCACTGGCGCCCTTCTTCATATTCATGGCACTGATGAAATTAAACGTATCGTTGGGTGTAATAACGCTTAAACCCTGCGCCATGCCTTTGCGCAAATCCGCCAGCGACGGCATTTGAATCAACGAAGGTCGACTGGCATTTGGATCAAACGGCGCCGCAACGCGAAAGACTTCGCTGCGCGTTTCACTGTTACCCCAAACAATTTGATCGCCGCCGCACTGATTCTTGATGCGGACAAACGGCACGATTTGATACACGTCTTCGCGTTCCTGTCGGAACTTCGGCAACGGGATTTCCTTGATCTTGTCCGCTGCCATATTCAAGGCACGCTGATCGAGCAAATTGCGCAGCTCTTGCGCATCTGCCGGCGTCATGTACAACGAATAACCACCAACACCGGGAAGCGACTGAAGCGATTGCCCCGCATCGAGCAGCTTTTCCTGTTTGGCAATGTAATCGACCAAGCCGTTGGGGCTGTTGGCGAAATGGCCACGCAGCCATGACAGCAAACTGTCGGGCGATTTAACCGGCGCAAAGTCACCACGCGTCAGATCATTGAACGTACCGGGTGATAATTTGTTGCTGACGGTTTCCTGATAGAAGTGCAGCTTTTCGGCCCAAGCCTGCAGTGCTGAGTTGTCAGCGACCTTGGCTTCACCAAGGTGATAACGATTAACCAAATGTTTGAGCAATTCAAAAAACGCCAACGTCGGCAAACCCTTGTTTACCGGCCGAGTACAGGCATCAGTCCAGGCTTGATTGCTGCTCACTTGCTTGCTAGGTGAATTGAAACCGAACGGCCATAACAACTGTGCAGCAATGATTTGTGAGAAGTTCTTTAGCGACTCGTCCGAAAACGCTTGTGTCGATTTCTTGTTGCCAGTGTTGACGACTTGACGATGCATGTACGTGCCACCCAAGGACACATAACCATAAATCAGACTGTGGCATTTTCCGTCAGCGTCGTAACAGGTTTGTACATGCAATGGATGTGTTTGCTCGCCACTGTATGTAGTCGCCACGGGTGGCATTTTAGCGTGACGTAATTTCACTTTGGTTTTGCCATCAAGTGTCAATTGATGGCAACGACGATTGACGTCTGGATCACGTTGCCCAGTGGGGGTTGGCTGCCATCCCAGCGGTTGATCGTCTTCAATCATCCAGCTCTGTTCACCTTTGGCATTGAGGCGACGAATGACAAAGCCCGCCGACGCAATGTGTTGTGGATCAAGCGCAGGAAGCCCAGGCCTATCACAAACCACTTCGCAGCTAAACAAGTAAAAACTTTTGTGCATCGGCAAGCGCAAAACGGGACGTTGATCGTAAGCACTGAATGCATCATCGATCTTCCATTGCCGTTTGTTGGCGTCACCCAATTGCAAACGTTGCAGATCCCGTTGAAACAGATTGATGAATTCGGGTTCAAAATAGCGGTGCAATTCACCATGACGACCGTTTGCATAAAACGGTGCCTTGAGGCGAATGGGATGTGCATGCACCATCATATTCATTACCAAATGTTCCCCGCACCAGGTGTATAGCTTGTGCCGACAACGGCATTGGCAATCACCGTATCGGCTTGCACAACACCGCTGAAACGCGACATGCCAGCATCAACTTGCACCATGCTGGCACTGACGGTAACGCGCGATGCATTAATCGCCACGGTAGCACTCGATGTGATCGTCACTTCAGAGGATGTCAGCTTGATGCTTTGCGATTCGCGTTTGATTTCAATTTCACCGCCGCTGCCATCGGTGATACTGACACTGTAACCTTGCGGCGTTTTCAATGTGATTGAGGGGCCATCATTGTCATTCATGTCGATGATCGAACCCGACGGCGTTTTCAACAGATAATGTTCCTCTACCGGATCGGCGTCTTGCGGCGCGCTGCTGGCGCCACTCCACACACTCCCCAGCACCATGGCTTGATCGGGTGTGATAAACGCCACAACGACCAGCTCACTGACACGAGGCAAACACACCACACCATAACCATTGCCGGCAGATGGCACGATCACGCTGGCCCAAATTTCCAGTTGATTCGCGTGCAATAACACTTTGATACGGCCGCGGGATTCCGGGTCGTCGTTGTCCATCACCTGACCAATGTGCAGGCAATGCAATAAACCGAGTACATGCGGATTGATCACGGTCATGGTGTCCAATCCGCCCGATTAACTTTTAGTTGACTGCGAAAACCTTCATTGACATCAAAGCGATGGATGCAGTTGACGATTTGATAGCGTCCGGCAAAGCGTGGCGACACACCGCTCAATTCGATTTCACGACCGCTGCATAACGCGGCTTCGCCCTGCGCGAAAATTTCACCGCTGACAAATCGCTTTGCCGCCCGATTGAAATGCGCTTCAGCAAACGCCGTTGCTTCAGCTGAAAAACGCGCAAACGGTTGTGGTACCACTTCGTCACCGTCCCAACCAAGTTCAGCTAATGTGTCGGCCGCGGTAGTGCCGTCAGCGCGACCGCGCAGATCGTCGCTTTCTTGCGACACATCTTCGTCGCCAGCAAGATTGAAACCGTTGACTTTGACGCACTTTGGTTGCTGATTCAAATCGACGATTAAACGCACTTTGAGCGCACTGTCTTGTGCGCTGAGCTCAACCGCTTCACTATCGGCTTCCTCGGCTTTGACGCGTAACTGTCCATCATGCAAACGCGCGGCAATATCGTGGGTGCCACACAGGCGCAGCAGAAATGCTAAATGACTTTCGTTCAATTGATGATACGTCGCCACATCGGTGGATACGTTGACATCGGCGCTCAGGCCGGCTTCACGCGCGAGACTGTTGATCACATCATTTAGTGATTGCTCTTCATACACTTTACTCTGACGTTTGCGCGCCAAACGATGCAGTTTGTCTTGCGCCAAAATGATGAGTTGCGGCGATCCTTCACCGTAGCGTTCCTCAAGGGCTGTTATTTCGCCAGTGAACAACGTTTTAGGATCGTCGTCACCGACTTTGATTTCAATGGCGGCACCGAGCCCGACGTCGGCAAATCCATAATCCATTTCGGCGTTATCGCCCTGCGCGATCCACTCAGTGACAGTGAGTTCGGCGTGCGCAATGCCGCTCAATGGCAAATTGATCACCATTGCGGTTAGCGATTCTGCCATGTCAGTGTTCTCGTTGCCGGCGATCAAAATCTTCGGCCTGAGACTGACGAGTGCCTCATCGGTCATTGCGTGTAGTGCTCCTCAATCAAATTGCAAACGTGCTTGCCGTTCTTGAATCAAATTGAGCACTTTCAACAGCTCAAATTCGGGCATAGTTACCGGTGTTGCGCTTTGCGGACTTTGCGAACTGGTTTCTGGTACCGGTTCAGGGTGCAATTCAACCACCGTTTCATTGACAACCACAGGCATCGCTCATTTCCTTTTTGGTGTTAATCAAAACCAACACTGCCTTTAGCTCCCTTGGATGTCAGCGTAAATTGCGCTGACACACGGGCCGAACGTGTTTGTGTCGTGCGCGCATTGTTTGTTTTTGTAAAACTGTTTGTGCTCGCGCTCGGCGTTGACGATTGTTTCATCGCCGCCACAATGCCGCCGGCCGTGACACCAACACTGACTTTGGTATTAGGCGAAAACGCACCGGGAATCGTTGATCCGAGCGAGCTTGATGCACCGAAACTGAATGCTGGCGTTGCTTTGCTGATTGACACGGAATTGGACACCGACAACCCCGCGCCTGCCGAAAACGAGGCGCTACCAGTCATTGACACGGCACCACCAATTCCACCACCGATGCCCGCGCCACCGCCGACACCAATTCCGGCACCTGCACTCATACCGATCGCCGCACCGCCGCTAATACCTGCCGAAAACGATGCACCCGCCGACATGCTGGGCACGGCCATTGACGATGCCGACGGCATACGCGGCGACTCAACACCGTTGTACATTGAGGTGTCGCGCCAATCTTTCGGGTTTTGTCCTGCACCTTGATTCGCTTCGTGCGGACTTTCATTGTCACGTCCCAATCGCGGCGTGCGACGACGCGCCTCTTTGGCGGGTTCCGATTCAAATTGAAAACGACTTTCAGTCATTTTTATCGAAACTGTTGAACGCAGTGGCGTGCCTTCTTTTGAAAAGAAATCGAGCGTTTCATCAAAGCTTTCCATGATGCCGACAAATTTGAATGTACCCCACACAAACATGCAGCGTTTGGGTTCAGCATCTTTATTGCCGACACGTTCTTGCTTCATAAATTCATTGGCGATTTGGCCAGTGTACTGCCTCACGTCTTTGCGCACGGAATTGCGTTGATCGAACTCAATGCTCGAATCAAAAATCAGTTCAACCGTTAACGACGATGAGCTTTTATCAATGTATTGCGCCGCACGACTGTTGCCGCCGCGCTGGTTTTCGCCAATCGCGTTCGCCAATGTCACTTTCAAGTTGGCCGGATTAAACATCACGGCAATGCCTTCGCCACTGCGTTGTGGACGATCAACAGGACCGGATACGTGATAAATTTTGGCTTTTTCGATTTCGCTCATTGTGTTCTCAACGTCGGCTTAGCCGGATGTTGCCTCCAGCGTCAGACTTTCGTGAATCAATGTCAGCTCTTCTATCGCCACCTGGTTGGAGGTCGACGATAAATCAGGGCCTTTAAATCGTGTTGGTAATACGCCGGATAATTTCCACGTCATGACCGGTTTGGCTTGTCCATTACTATCAACCTCGCTGCCCAATACTTTGATGGTGCCATGCAAACGATAACCGTAATTTTGGCCACGGGTGACGGCATCGAACCATAACCACAAGTCACGGATCTGTGTGACACCGCGCTTTAACACAATGGGGGTAAAACGTGTTTGTCCAATGCGTTGTACTTCACCCCAGTTACGGCCACCTTCAGCGATGGCGCGCGGTTCCATGGTCATTTCAAGGCCGGTCACTTCACTAAAATAGCCGCGACACAGCAAATCGGATTGGCTGCGCTCATAAAGACTGACTTCAAAACGAAACGGTACAAATTCAGCCATTGCCGACTCCGCTGGTCCACTCGCCATCACGATTAATAAACGTGATCACGAGTTTGTCGATAGGAAAAGCGGGAGCGATCTCAATATCAAACGCGAGCACATTTTCGGGACTGTTGCCCCGCGTCACGCGAAACGCTTCTTGTGGTGATGGGCCACGCAGAGCACCCGCTTTGTAGAGATCGGTAAAGAAGCGTTCCAAGGCCAATTGCGGTCGTGGGTCGGATGCATCGACGTTAAAAATCAGATGTTCACCCAGCTCACGCAATTCACGTTTCAAGTAGCCGAGAAAGCGCACAACTTCGGCGCTGCGCATTCCACTCAAACGAGCGCTGTAACGAGCATTCTCGCCTGGCAACACATAATCATCTTGGTGCAACGCCGGAACCATCAAACGCTCATCGTCAAGCTTCAGCTGCCCTGCTTTTTGATAGATAATGCCAAGCCCCGGCGAGTCACGCAGCGCAATCATGTCTTGCATATTGACCGGCGGATATGGCTGTGCAATGGATACCAACGGCTGCAAAGAAATCGAACGCCACGCACCGCGTTGTGCCGTATTTTTAGCGATGGCACCCGCAATAACGCCCGCAGCACTGCGCAATGAATTGGCTTGACGCAGGTAAGGAAAAATCAGCTGAACCTGCCGCAAAAGCGCTGCACCGGAAACATGACGCGCACGATCAAGCAATTGCACTGCATCGTGATCGATCGCTGGACTTTGCACGGTATTGCTGTAACTGAGTGGAACGGTAAAAATGGCTTGAACATCCGGTCGATGTTTTTGCAGCAACTGCAATAAACGGCGCAGAATGTTCAGTAACGGCTGCGGTGGCAGTTCGGCAAAAATTTCGCTGCTGTTACGACGTTCACGATGACCATCATCGATTAAGGTACCAAGCGGTAAAAATACCGGATCGGGATTTGGCAGACGCAAACGCGGAATATCAGGCAGCTGTGCCGGAATTTGCAATCGTTCCAGATCCGGCATCATCACCAAGGCAAGACGATTGATCGGAAGCAAACAGGCGAGTCCGCGCAAACGCTCAACATCCAACAACGAAGCCTGCTCCGGCAAAAAACCGTTGACGTCTTCGTTTTCAGGAATACGCACCAGCCACAGCTTTTCGCCACCATTGGCAAAAAAATCGTCAATGGCCTGCGGCGTCCACGATTTGGCACCGGCCAGCACGCTGCCGTAATACGTTGAGCTTGTGCGCGCTAACGGGAAAATATCGTCAAATTCAGCCGTCGAACGCAACGGAATCGGTAAATGCGATAACGCCAGATCGATGGCATTTAAAATCGACTCGATATCGCGACTCGGTAAATTATTGGCGCGAGCGTTGCTGAGTTCGGTGTGCAACTGCTGCAGACGAAGAATGCGCGAACCGAATCCAGCTGACTTGATCTCATCGATCAAATTGCTCATCACCAAAAAACGCTCGTAGCGAGCTCGTCCCGGACAATGTCCAAGAATGCCCACTTCGCAGGCCACAACGGCACGCGTTGCCGGCCTGGGGTTTAGTTGAATACGAGCGCCTAATAATTCCATCATGCTCTACCGAGATTTATCGAACAGGATCACTCCTGTTCGATATGCTCCACTGCCAGCACCAATTCTTCGATCGCCACGTCGTTGCCGCCTTTGGCGGTCAATGTCGGTCCCGTCCATTTAATCGGCATCGCACCGATCAATTTCCATGTCACCACAGCGTTGGTATTGGCCGGATTTTCATCACGCAATTTGATCTGCACATTGCGTTTGGCGTTGACATCGCCTTGCCGTACTTGCTGCAACCAATCGTAGATATTGCTGGCGCCAATGACGCCGCGTTTTAGCGTCACATCACCAGACTTATTAATCGCTGGGATCTTCGTCACATAATTAGTTTTGGCATTGCCATTGCGATATTCGGCAACGGTCACTTCGGCATTGAGGCCTGACACTTCAGAAAAACCACCAAGCGCAGTAGCTTCACTGCCATCGCCTAAATTGACCAGGTAATTAAACACGCTATAAGGTGTTTCGCGTAATTCAGCCATGTAGATTTCCTCGTTAAATCAAATGCGCAATGAGTTATTAAACACAGTGCTGTTCAATCAGGCATCTGCCGTTTTCTGACCGATACGGAAGATCACAAACTCAGCCGGTCGCAATGGCGCCACACCGATTTCGCAAACCAAACGACCGTTATCGAGATCGTTTTGCGTCATCGTGCTGCGATCGCAACGCACGAAGTAAGCAATTTTCGGCGTGGGCCCCAACAAACGACCGTTGAACCATTCGTTGTAAAGAAAATCTTCAACGGTGGTGCGCACGTTCGACCACAGGCGTTCACCATTCGGTTCAAAGACAACCCACTGTGTGGATTTTTCGATCGAACGTTCCAGATACAAGAAATAGCGGCGAACGTTGACATACTTCCATTCCGGATCACTTGACATCGTGCGACCACCCCACACGCGATGGCCACGACCAGGGAATGAACGTAAACAATTAATGCCTTCGGGATTGAGCAACTCTTGCTGAAAGCGATTGATGTCTTGCGCCAAACTCATCGCACCGATCACCGGTTCATTCGCCGGTGCTTTGTGCACACCACGTTGCACATCGGTGTTGGCATAAACGCCCGCGATAAATCCGGCGGGTGGCACCGTAATGGAATTGCGTTGTCCGGTTGGATCGGCAGCCACTACCCATGGGTAATACAGGGCCAAGCGACTGTCATCAAATTGCGATCGGAAATCACGCACTTCAGACAAAGACATGCCGTCACGCGCATCAACAATGCCAACGCGATAACGCATTTTGCGGCAGTGCTTTTGCATTTCGAGCACAATCGATTGATGATTGCTGGCATCTGCGGCGGCGGCGGGTGCCATAACAATCGCGATGTCTTCGATATCTTCAAAGGCGGCGAAACCTGTGTTGCCATTGACTTCGTCAATTTCACCGCCGTAATCAGCCGCAACCGGTGCATTGCCATCACCGCCGCCGGCTAATGTGATCAAATAGCGTGAACCGGTTAGTGGATTCGCGAGCGGGTCGAGTGCATTGGCATCGAACAAGCTATAGAGCGCGGCAATCACCTCTTCGCCTGAATTGGCATTCAGTGTGCAGCTGATCGGGCTGCTGAGTGCATCGCTGCGTTTGGCCGGGTTGGCCGCCAACACACTTGCCAAACTGCGGTCACCGGTAGGTGATGTTGAAATATTGTTGTACGAATAAATGGGTTCGCCGTTTGAATACACATCTAAATCGAAATTGCGTTGGATCAACACGGCTTGCGCCGCCGAAGGTACAGCCGCCAACGCCGATAAATAAAATGGGATCGGTGTCGCAACACCGGCATTGATGTCAGTATCACCCGTTACGGTAAATTGTGTTGCATTACCACTGATCGATCCGTGCAATACAGTCAAATTGCCCCAGTAATTATTGCCAGCGACAAAGGCGTCGATGTTGATGGGGCCATTTAATGTCAATGTCGCCGAGGTGCCGTTATCGAGATTGCCGACTTTCGGTTGGCGCAAACTGACTTTGGTAAAAGTGACGCTGACACCTGGTCCGTTGACCAAACCCGCTGGCATCAACACGCCCATGCCACCGGAGCCCGTCGCTTTCAGATCATCACCTTCCAACGCGCCATTCGCAGGTGTGATTTGGCAGATATTATCGACGATGATAAATTGTGTACCTTGTTTGCGCACCAGACCTTTGAAATTCATTGGAAAGCTGTTGTCTGGAACATCAGTTGTATTGGTCGTCGCGGCGCGCACACCGATTGGTAATCCGGTGGCATCAAGAAACAAAATATCACCGTCAACAGGATTACTGACGGTTTCAACCTTCAACAAATTTTCACTGTCACGCCACAATAATTCGAGTGTGCAACGGCCCTGCTTGCCAGCAAAACGACTGCGGAATGTCACACGATTACCGGCATCGGCACGCGATGCAAATGTTGCCGAACTGCCTGCGCCATTACTGTCTGTGCTGTTGACACCAGCGACTACGCGCGACACAAATAATTTGGTGCCGCCGCCATCGAAAAACGCTTTGGCCGCAATCGCTGTGTGATTCAACACGTTTGTTGATCCAAACGTCAGGTCACTGGCATCGCCATAAATGCGCACAAAGTCAGCAAAGCTGGTCAGCAATTCCGGTTTGCCGCGCAAGGGACCGGATCTCGTCGGGCCGACTAATCCGGCCACGCTGGTTCCCACGCCCTCGATGGACTTCGCGCGATAACTTACTTCTTCAACAAACACTCCAGGAGCCAGATACTCGGGCATGGTTTTCTCCTCATACTCACCACCGCGGTGAGGTCAGTCGTGATCAAAGTGATTGAACGGCAATAAATAGCTTGTTCATTGAGTTGATTCGTTGTTGCAGGCCAGGCCGAATCGTTAATGCAACCTGTTGTGAAAAGCTGCCTGCTTGTGTCACGGATTCAATATTTAACGCCGGCAAATTGCTGATATTGACGGGCGTTTCAGCTGTCGCATCCACATCACCATTGATGCGCAGTGTGGCGCTGTATTCGTTGGTGTTGAGTGGCAACGGTGGCAACGTTTTCATCGCCATTCGAAAATCACCTTTGTGATCGGTTTGCCCACGAAAAACCAAGTCTTCACCCACGCCAACCGTTATCGTTAAGGTCAGCAATGCCCACGTTAAAGGCGTATTGCCTGCCGTATTTAACACACGACCAAACACAATGCCGCCCGCGCATGACTGCACGGCGGCGGGCGATGGATACAATGTCACGGCGTGACCATTTCCAGAACCGAGTGTCAAATCGAACTGCACCGGCAAAAAACGCCGACTGCTGTCGGCAACCGTTCCTGCGACGTCAAAATTTGCTTGGGCAGGACGCACGCGATCGTTGTCTGTTGTGCTTCCGACATGCATCGCTTGTGTTGGCGTTTGCCAGAATGCCGTTTTGCCACTGCTGTGCAGATGGTGAATCGCTTTCGGTTTTTCGGTAAATACAACTTGCAACGGCGCATCAACGCGCGACATGTCAGCCGTTGCAGCTGCTGATGAACCATCCAGCCAATAAATAACATCACTGGCATGCAGCAAGTTGGTTTCAAGCACGCGAACATGCGTGGCATCAGCCAACTCCGCTTCTTTGGATTCATCTGCCATATTTGACTATTGCACTCCGTTTCGTGTTGGCATTGCACGCATCATACTTCCGCCAATCCAGTGGGAAATATCCGCGAAAGAACCGCTGGTCCAGCGGTATCTGATGCATTTAAGCGCAATCGCAATGTGCGAATGACATAGGGCACACTCAGCGTAAAGGTGACCTTTAATGTGTCCCATATCCGCAACAGATCTTCATTGCTCATTTCGTCGGGCGTGATCGTCAAAATTTCTTTTTCTGTCCAGCCGGTGTCGTAATCACTGAGCTGCGAGATGTCCAATCTCGATTCATTTGCCAATGCCGTCATTGCCCAAGCCAACAGATCCGCTTCGATGGACGCACTGCTTCCGGAAGCAATCAGTAACACATGCAAGTTCACTGGCAACTCAGGGCTTGGCGCGGCATTTTTATCGGTGCCTTGCGCGGAAAAAAATCGGCTGCGTCCATGTGGGTCAATCGAGACCCGGTGCAAATACAAACCGATGTAGTTGCCTGTTTGAGCGTCATCAATCGTGTTGCTACCAAACAATTTGACGCTGGCACTGACCGGGCCTGCCTTCAATTCATTTGGCAATCTTGCCTTGAAAAAATGTTCAAGGCTTAACAACGTTCCATTGAGCGCACGATAAGACGCCACGATTACGATCCTTTTTGTTTGTCGGCGTTGGGTTTGCCGTCACTTGGCGTTTGATCGCCATCGTGTTCAATACTTTTTGTTGCACTGCTGAACAACACCACGCCATCGGGCAATTTGCGTGTGGTGACAACACCTTGCGCGCACAAAATATCGAGTGCTTGCGCCACTTGACGTTGCCCTTCCTGCAAACGCTGGCGCATAACCCACCAGCGTACGATGCCGTCCAAGGTGTCCGCCGCTTGAGCGTGCTCACGCAAATACGCCGCGATCTCATCAGCGAGCAACGAAACCTGTTTGTTATTGTCAGGTTTACAATTTTCAGGGCTGTCCACTTGCACTGAAGTCCTTTGCGTCAGGAAAGACACACCAAAAAATCAAGCATCCGTGGTAGATGACTCATTAGGTCTAACGCAATCGTTATGCCAATTGTGAAACCTAACGTTAAGCAATTGAAAAACAATCATATTTTTAAGCGCGGCAATCATCGCTGGGTAGATAACTACCCAGCGCTCAAATGCAAATTGTGATGCAGTTATGTAGTAGAAATTTGATGGTGGGTCGTTGTGAACCCAGTGATTTGATTTAATCCGAGCAACGACAAACGCGCTCGTGACGCAATCGAATAACCCTGATTTTTGTGGGATTCGTGTCGTTTTTTTGAGGCTGACGATTTGCGTTAAATCAAACATATCGTGTCGATCTATTGGCAAAATACAAACCTTCGTAACGGTTCGGTTTTAAAGATGAACGATTCGCTTTCGATGGCACCGATCTGGCGCTTGGGTTTTCGGCCATTTTATTTGTCGGCTGCGATCTGGTTTGTGCTGGCACTGATGATTTGGATGGGCGTTTATGCTCATGGCATGCCACTGCAAACCCATTTCAATGTGGTCGAATGGCATGCGCATGAAATGTTGTTTGGATTCACTGGCGCTGTCATCGTCGGCTTTTTGTTTACCGCAGTGCGCAACTGGACTGCGCTAAATACCCCTCAGGGCTTCTTGCTGCAATTGGGTCTGCTCGTCTGGACCTTAGCACGCATCAGTAATTTTTTTGGATGGGGCTGGCTGGCTCTGATCTTTGATTCAACGTTTTTTCTCTATGCCGCTTACGGCATCGGAAAGCCACTGCTAGCTAAAGACAATCGGCGAAACTACCTATTTATCTATGCCTTGTGTGGCTTTGCCGTATTGAGCAGTTTGCATCACTTAACCACATTGAACGTCATCAGTTGGTTTAGTGGTGCGCAGTTGATGCAAGCCTGTCTGGCCCTGATCACCATCGTGGTAACGATCATGGCTGGTCGCGTTATTCCGATGTTTACCAAAAATCCGTTGCCACAGGTCACGATACAGCAATGGCTATGGCTGGAAAAAAGCCTGCTGCCAATCACGGTTGCGTGGTTGTTGGCCGAGTTGCTCTCAATTGATTCATTGCGATTTTCACTTGCGGCGGTGCTGGCAATTTTGCACGCGATACGTTTATCGGGCTGGGGTACACAGCACACGCTGAAAACCCCCATGCTCTGGATATTGCATTTCGCCTATGCTTGGTTGATCGTGGGATTTGTGCTGCGCTGCTGTGGCTTTTTCTCACCGATGGCGCTGCTGCTGTCGACACATGCTTTGACGGCAGGAACCGTGTCTAGCCTTTGCCTTGGCATGATGGCGCGCACGGCGCGTGGCCACACGGGACGTCAAATACGCGCGTCAACCGCCGAAATGGTCGCGTTTGCGATGATCTTAGTGGCCGCCGTGATGCGTGTGTTGCTACCGCTGGCGGTGCCGAGCTATTACCGTCTGTGGATCGCACTAGCGAGCGTCACGGCTATGACAGCGTTTCTGATTTATATCGTTCTGTTTTTGCCTTGGCTGTGCAGCACACGTGCTGATGGCGGACCGGATTAACCTGGAAACCACTGTTGAACACGACTCAGAGTGCATACCGGCGCCGGTGACGCGTCTTCATGCGTGCAAAGCAAAAGGCGAACCCCGCAGCGAGATTGAACACGTCGTGAAGTTTCAGCGCTGTATCACCAAGTCCAATGCGCGCTATGCGTCGTGTAGCGGCTCACCAATAAGTTGAGTTGGAAATACAACAAAAGCGTTTTCGAAGTCATTCTGCTGGACTAACAAAGAAGCGGCCAACTGTGTTTTTTGGGTTTAGGCTAATGGCTTTTCTTCAGCCAGTGCCAACACGTTGTTCTCCGGATCACGAAAGAACGCTAGCCAGAACTCATGGTCCGGCATACGAGCGACCATAAATGGTTCGCGTTCGAACTCAACGCCACGCAATTGCAACAGTTTGGTTTTTTCTTCAATCCGGTTCACAGCGAAATACAACACCGAATTACCTTTATCAAAAGCATCCGAAGTGGGACGTGACAGCATCAAGCGTACGCCATCGAGATCGAAGAAGCTCATGCCGGGCACCGCAAACAATTTCTTGATACCGACGATGTTTTCGTAAAACGTCGTCATTGCATCAACATCATGAACAACAAAGGCAATTTGCTTTAATTTGGACAACGTTGCGGCGGTCATGGCATAGATAACCATTGAATAAGTTGATAATCGAAGAATGAGATAAAAAGGTCTGAAAGTAAATGGTGCGTGATTTGAGACACACAGTCGGCACAATCACTGAACAAAATCTGTTCAAAGACTATCGTTCAAACCGTTACTGAAATAGAGGAAAGCTAAGGTGTGGAAATCGAGCAGATGAACCGTCGAGAAAAGACGGTGGCGTCCCCACGGGGATTCGAACCCCGGTTACCGCCGTGAAAGGGCGATGTCCTAGGCCTCTAGACGATGGGGACGCGGAATGGCCAAAAGTAGCCAACCGTTGCAAAGGCCCGGGCATTCTATCGGTGGCCCTACCCCCTGTCAAAGTCAAAAGTCATTGATTTTAAAGGACTATATATAGACTTTTACATGATCGAAACCACAATAGGCTGTGGTTCATAATGGCAATTCAATGTGAATCCAGGCTCCGCCAAGCTCCGGCGACGTGCCAAATGTCAGTTTGCCTTGATAAGCCTTCACCAGCTCGCTGACCACCGACAAGCCGATACCCTGTCCTTCGATTTGCTCGTCTAAACGCTCGCCGCGACCCAAGACGGTCGGCCGTTGTTCTTTCGCAATACCGGGGCCATCATCCTCAACGCTGACATGCAACGCATGGCGTCCGGCCGAAATTTTTGTTTCTGATACATGGCAGCGCACGCGCGACTTCGCCCATTTGCCCGCATTATCGAGTAGATTGCCCATGATCTCGACAAAGTCGCCTGTCTCACCAACAAAGCGTGCGTTGTCGGGACAGATCAAATCAAAATGTATACCGCGATGAAAGCCATGCACCTTTTCCATTGCTTGCATGATCTGATGCAGCAACGGTGACACATTGCTAGCCGCTGACAACGGCGTGCGGCCTTTCGTCACCGCGCGTTGCAATTGATAGCGCACAATATCATTCATACGGATCACCTGATCGCGTACCTGTTGACGTAGCGTGTCAATCTGCTTTTCGCGTTCGGTCACGGTGTTCAATACGGCGAGCGGTGTTTTTAAGCTGTGCGCCAAATTGGCCATCGTTTCACCGTAGCGTTTGCGCTGCTCACGCTCGCTTTGAATAAACAGATTGATATTGTCCGTTAACGGTTTTAATTCTGCCGGAAACTCACCTTCGATTTTTTCAGTTTTACCGGCTTCAATATCGGCGATGGCGCGGCTGACTTGGCGCAAGGGCTGCATACCCCAACGCATCAAAAAAAATTGAATGACAATGATGAGTATGGCCGCCACGGTGAGCCAGCGCCACACAATATGGCGAAATTGACGAATGGCTTTGTTGACGCTGGCATTCGACTCCATCACCCAAAAGGTGTAACGCGTTTCGACATTACCGATACCTTCCCAGATCACATCGGTACGCGCGACCATCATTTCTTCATCATCGACGTCACGTACAAAAAATTCGACATCACCGATAGGACCAGGCCCTATCGCTGGCGCGTCTTTACGTAAAGCGGAACGCGACGACCACAAAATATGACCTTGACCATCACTCACGTAAGCGTAAATGCCGCTGTCGATTTGATTCAGACGTTCATCGCGTAAAATTTCGGGCAACAACAGTTGCCCCGGTGACGTTTCATCAGCCGCCGTCAGCAATGAATAGATAAACGCTTGCAGGCGAGATTCCTGCTGCGTGTGCATGGCTTTGGCGAATGCTCGCTCTAGCACAACCGTGGTTAACAAAAAGAATGCCGCCAACGCGCAGCCGGTTATGACCAGCAAACGCGATTGCACGGAAAAATTGGCGGGCTTAGCGCTTTCCTGCACGTTTATTCGGCTTTTAATGTGAGGCGGTAACCGCGACCCCGCAAGGTCTCAATCGGTTGTAACTGATTATCCGGATCGATTTTTTTACGCAAACGACCAATAAACACTTCTAATACATTGCTATCACGATCTTCATCCTGATCGTAAAGGTGTTCGGTCAACTCCGTTTTGGACACGACTTTACCGGGATGGTGCGCAAGGTATTCCAATAAACGGTATTCATAGGCCGTTAAATCCAGTGTACGACCATCGCACGTTACTTGCTGCGCGACCGTATCAATTTCGATCGGACCAAAGCGCAAACGCGGTTGCGCAAATCCCGCTGCACGACGTTGCAACGCTTTCAGACGCGCAAACAATTCTTCGGTATGAAACGGTTTAGTCAAATAATCATCGGCGCCGGCGGACAAACCGTTGACCTTTTCCTGCCAATTCGCGCGTGCGGTTAAAATCAGGATTGGATACGTACGCCCTGCTGCACGCACCTTCTTGATCAAGCCCATGCCATCCAGTTTCGGCAAGCCAAGATCAAATACCGCGACGTCGTAATTGTATTCGTTGGCAAAATACCAACCTTCTTCACCATCGGCGGCGCAATCGACAGCGTAACCTTCTTCACGCAACGCCGCCGCCAATTCTTCTCGCAATACCGGTTCGTCTTCCACTACAAGAATGCGCATGATTATAAAACCTGTCCGTTTTCTGCATTCACCGTGACTGTGCGAACACGGCCATCGTTGCTTAGAATTTTAATCCGATAGGTTTTGCGACCATCGTCTTTATTCAACTGAGCCGATAGCACTTTGCCCGGCACCGTGCGCAAGGCGATTTGTATGGCTTGCGATTCGCTGATCAGATTTTGTGCGACACGTTGAATTTGTCTATCGACAAAACCAGTATCTTGCGAAGCTTGCGTAACACCATACAAAAAGCACAACAAAAAGTATTTAGTCATCAATGCGTCTGGACATTAAGGCAGGGGTTCGACACTGACACGAACGCGAATTTTGCGGCCGGGTGCCTGAGCCATGCGGGTTTCATATGTCTCGCCATTGTAGCGATAAACGACGCGATAGCCGACTACACGTTCTTCATCATAACTGTCGTGCACGGTATCGCAATGACGTTCGACGTCTACGTATTCGCGATCACGTCCACGCGAAGCTTCATGAGCGATGCTGCCGCCGATAACAGCTCCGGCAACGGTGCCGGCGCCACGTGCACCGTGATGACGGCCAACGTGATTACCTATAGCAGCGCCAATGAGGCCGCCAACAATGGTGGCGCCAGCATCGCTGCGACCACGTTCAACGCGCGTCACTTCTTCGTTCCAGCATTGCTGACGCGGTTGGCTAACGCGGATGCTGCGTGTGATTGGGCTGGATTCAATAACCGTCGCGTAGTCGATACGTTCATCACGGCTATCAAAATCGTTGTCATGATCAGCCCATGCTGCCAAAGGCAAAACCAAGGTCGTCGCAAGTAACAGGGATTTCATGGTGGTTGCTCCTCTGTCGCCATCAACTGGCGCGTGAGAGCAAGACTAAACGAGCTGACTGAATTGAATCTGAATTGTGTTTTGGCAACTGCATCAGGCTACCAAGCGGGCGGCCAATTGTTCCAACTCACTGCGTGATTCATGCAAGCGCGACAGCTCGTGCAACACGTCATCTTCCTGTAGATGCAGAAGATGCAGTACCGCGGGCGGCAATTGGGTGCTGGTTGCATCGCCGATATTAATACGGCGCAACAAGCGACTCGCGACTAAAACAATGTTTGAATAGGCTGCGTAAGGACTTGAAAACTCTTCTTCATGATGCCAGCGCGTCGACACCTGCAATTCTTCAGGCATATGCCAGGCCTGCATCAACCACGATCCAATCTCCTCATGGGTGACGCCCAAAACATGTTGCTCAATGATGCTGACAGGGGTGTCGGGATTGGCGGCGACATAGCGATTGATCAGAAAAAACTGCGGCGGAAAGACATGCCCCAGCAGCAAATGACCGATGTTGTGCAGCAAACCAGAGAGGTACACCAAACCTCGTTGGGGCCGCTGTGGTGATTTGATCTGCGCACAGAGTTTTTCGGCTAAGACGGCAGTGAGAACGGCCTGAATCCAAAAAGCGCGTAAACCGAGTGGTCCGTCATGGGGCACTTTTAACGAACGGCCCACCGAGATGCCGAGAGCCAGATTCAGCACCATTTCAAACCCCAACACCCGCATAATCGCCATTTCAACGGAGTTGATCCGACCTGAAAAACCATAGTACGGCGAGTTGGCCCAGCTCATCACTTGCGCCGCCAAGCTTGGATCACGCATGACAATATTGGCCAAATCGCGTGCACTGGCATTGGGGTCGATACGCAATTTCATGATTTCCTGCGCAATTTCCGGCATCGCTGGCAGATCATAGGTTTCTTGAACCCGCTGTTTGAGACGGGTCGGTAAAAACTGGTTAAACACGACATTGTCGACGGGCTCATCAGGTGCAAGACGCAGATTTTCTGGCGCTACTGCAAAATGGCAAAGCGTGCTTTGCGTCAGTAAGCGGGTGAAATCATGTTGGCTAAAACGCAACAGTGATTCGCCATTGCCCGATTCGATATACACTTGCGCGTCGTACTGCGTTGCGATGTCACGCAGCGCAGCCATACCAAAAGCGCCCGGCAAAGCCGGTCGTGACTCGGCCAAACAATCGCGAAAAATGCGAACGGCTTGGGCACCACTGACAACATCGAAATCGCGCGCGGTTTCGGCGTGCAAGGCTTCAAAATTTAACATATAGCTCGCAGGCAATAACGCCATCACGACGCCATGCTCGTCCTGCAACAGCACGGCTCTGATTAATGCACTTTCAGGAATTTCAAGTTGATGGGCAATTTCTTGCGGAGAACAATTTTTCGGACGCGCCACCAAATCGCAATGAACGCCCTGCTCGACCAAATACTGCTGAATTATGGCTGGCATGCGCATGCGTTCGCTCCAAGGCGAAAAAGTTACTTACAGCATAGCCAGTTTTGATTTAAAAGAAGCGGAATTAAGACACAAACAAAAAAAGAGTGGCGAAATCAATTGGGGTAGAAAACAAAAAACCCGCTGTTTGCAGCGGGTTTTTCGATATGGCGCGGTTGGAGAGATTCGAACTCCCGACCACCAAGTTCGTAGCCTGGTACTCTATCCAACTGAGCTACAACCGCGTTGAGGGCGCGTATTATCTAGATACGCTATCACACTGTCAAACTGTTATTTCGATTAGTTTTAAGTGCGATTTTTTAGCTGGCGGAGAGGGAGGGATTCGAACCCTCGATACACCTTTTGGGCATATACTCCCTTAGCAGGGGAGCCCCTTCGGCCTCTCGGGCACCTCTCCTTCACAGCGGGCGCAGATGATACTAGACCGCTGTTAAATTGCAAGCATAAGCAATCGAATTTTAATTACGATTGTTCTTCATCATCCGGAGAATAGCCCGACGATTTTTCGCGCTGAATTCGCAAATAAATTTCTTCACGATGCACAGAGACTTCTTTTGGCGCATTCACACCAATGCGTACTTGATTGCCTTTAACGCCCAATACGGTAACAGTCACTTCGTCACCAATCATCAGCGTTTCGCCCACGCGACGCGTCAAAATCAGCACAATATTTCTCCTTCATTCTTCTTGATTACGACCCTGCTCGTTCGGCATGGATACATGTTTTTCAAAGCTAAAACCGTTGTGTGCGCAAGCTTTATTACGGTGCCGTCAAAGGCCGCGTATTATGCTGGAGTTACGCGCCGATGACAAAGTTTAGACAACAATTTGGAATTAACAGCCATCCAAACCAAAGCGTTTGTGCAAACTTCGTACAGCCTGTTCCAAATCAGACTCGGCTAACAGTACCGTGATTTTGGACTCCGACGTCGTAATCGCATCGATATTGATGTGCTCAGACCCCAAGCAATCAAACATCGCACTGGCCAATTCCGGGTGAGTGCGCATCGCCACCCCCACCACCGACACCTTGGCCACCGACGTATCAATAACAATATGATGATGATTCAGAAAGGTACAAGCCTTCAGCAGTGCCAATTTGGTTTTTTCAACCTCATTTCGTGCCACCGTGAAGCTGAAGTCCGTTAAATTGTCGGCTTTTGGCGTTTGAGTCAGCATGTCCGACTCAATATGTTCCGCCGCCAGCGCGCCAAAGATACGAGCCGCTTCGCCAGGCTTGTCCGGTACACCAGTGACGGTGACCAGTGCTTCCTGCTTGCTAAATGCAATACCGGAGATAACCGGGTGTTCCATGCCGGTGTGCTTGTCATAGCTGATCAACGTGCCTGGGCCATCGACAAACGTCGACAACACCCGAAGCGGCACCGAATACTTGCCAGCAAACTCAACTGAGCGCACCTGCAGCACTTTTGAACCCATGCTGGCAAGCTCCAACATTTCTTCAAAGGTGATTTGGTCTAGGCGATGGGCCTCTGGCACGATGCGCGGGTCGGTCGTATAAACGCCATCGACATCGGTGAAGATCTGGCACTCGTCGGCTTTTAGCGCCGCGGCTAATGCCACGGCGGTCGTGTCCGATCCGCCGCGTCCCAATGTCGTTACGCTCGCATCAGCGGTAACACCTTGAAATCCCGCTACGACAACCACTCGCCCTGCAGTTAATTCATGACGAATTCGCTGATCGTCAATGTGTTCAATACGGGCTTTCTGATGAACGGAATCCGTGTGAATGGCAACTTGCCAGCCTTGAAATGACACAGCAGGGCAACCTTTGCCTTGCAAGGCGATCGCGAGCAAAGCGATGGTCACCTGCTCGCCGGTCGCCATCAAGGCATCCAACTCACGTTCATTTGGATTGGCCGCCATTTGCTGTCCCATCGCCAACAGACGATTGGTTTCACCCGACATGGCCGACACCACCACTACAATGTCATGGCCTTGCGCGCGACTGGCGATCACTTTGTCAGCGACGTGCTGGATCCGCTCCAAAGAACCGACCGATGTGCCACCAAACTTTTGAACGATCAATGCCAAGATGATCAGCTCAAACGTGACACAACAAATTCACGCGCTTTGGTCAGCGCCGATTCGAGATCACCACCAACATTGGCACCACCCTGCGCCATATCGGGTTTGCCGCCGCCACGTCCGCCCAATTCTTTGGCGAGCAACGACACAACATCACCTGCACCAACTTTACTTGCCGTCGTTTTGCTGGCACCGGCGCAGAAGCTCAATTTGTCACCATCGACGGTGACCAACAAGACAATGCCATTCGTTTTGTCACGCAATTTTTCAGTTAATTCGCGTAGACCTTTGGCATCAACGCTGTCGATCTGCGTGAGCAGATAACGCACACCGTTATGTTCACTCGCCTCAGCGGCCATTTCATTGGCACGGTTCGCGGCCAGTTTTGATTTCAGCAACTCGATCTCTTTTTCAAGCGCTTTGCTGTTATCAATGGATTGTTTGATGCGCGCACCAACACCGCTGACATCACTCTTGAACAGTTGTGCCAATTCACGCAATTGCGATTCTTGTTGATGCACAACGGCGAGTGCATTGGCGCCGGTGACTGCTTCGATTCGACGCACGCCAGCGGCGATACCGCCTTCGCTGATGATTTTGAAAAAGCCGATATCGCCGGTGTGTTTCACGTGCGTCCCACCGCACAACTCTTTCGAGAAATCGCCCATCGACAATACGCGCACCTTGTCGCCGTATTTTTCGCCAAAGAGCGCCATCGCCCCAGCTTTGACCGCATCTTCAGGCACCATGACATCGGTGGCCACTGTGTTATTACTACGGATCTCGTTATTCACCAACGTTTCGATCGCGTGCAGCTGTTCGATGGTAACGGCTTCGTTATGCGAAAAGTCAAAACGCAAACGTGATGGATCCACTAACGAGCCTTTTTGCGTGACATGTGTGCCCAGTACTTTGCGTAGCGCCGCGTGCATCAAATGCGTTGCCGAATGGTTTAGCGCGGTTGCGTTACGCGCGGAAATATTGACGATGGCATCCACTGTGTCGCCAACGCGCATGGCACCGTTAGCCTGACCAAGATGAATAAACGCATTGCCGGTTTTCTGAGTGTCCTTCACAACAAAAATGGCATTCGAAGAACGGATCTCCCCAACATCGCCAACTTGGCCACCAGACTCAGCATAAAACGGGGTTTGATCCAATACGATGACGGCTTCGCCATCGGTGATCACATCGACCGGGTTGCCTTCTTTAAACAGCGCAACGATTTTGGCGGATTCTGTTAACGTGTCGTAACCACGGAAATTCGTCGTGCTATCGACTTTAATGGCTTTGGTGTAATCGACACCAAATTGGCTGGCGGCACGCGCGCGTTCACGCTGCTCATCCATGCATTTTTCATAGCCCGGCTGATCAATAGTCAGATTGCGCTCGCGCGCAATATCATTAGTCAAATCAACCGGAAAACCATAGGTATCATACAGTTTGAAGACGACATCCCCCGGAATGACTGAACCGGTCAAACCTGCAATAGCTTGATCAAGCAGTTTCAAGCCCTGCTCGAGCGTGCGTGCAAACTGCTCTTCTTCCAGTTTCAACGCGCGAACAACGCGATCTTGCTCACGCTTTAAATCCGGGTAGGCAGCGCCCATTTGCTCAACAAGCGCTGGCACCAATTTATAGAAGAACGGCTCTTTTACACCCAACATATAACCGTGACGAATGGCGCGACGAATGATACGACGCAAAACATAGCCACGACCTTCATTGGACGGTGTGACTCCATCGGCAATCAAAAAGGAGCAAGAGCGAATATGGTCGGCAATCACGCGCAAAGATTTGGAATTGTGATCCTGTGCGGCAGTGACGTTAATCGCTTCTTTAATAATGTGCTGGAACACATCGATTTCATAGTTCGAATGCACATGTTGCAACACAGCAGAAATACGTTCCAAGCCCATGCCGGTGTCAACGCTAGGCGCAGGCAATGGATGCATAACGCCGTCTGGAGTACGGTTGAATTGCATGAAGACGTTGTTCCAGATCTCGATATAGCGATCACCGTCTTCTTCTTTTGATCCTGGAGGACCACCCCAAATGTCAGCACCATGATCGTAGAAAATTTCAGTGCACGGACCGCAAGGGCCCGTGTCGCCCATCGCCCAAAAATTATCGGACGCGTATTTCGCGCCTTTGTTATCGCCGATACGCACAATGCGATCAGCCGGAACGCCGACGTCTTTATTCCAAATATCAAACGCTTCGTCATCGGTCGCGTAAACGGTGACCCACAATTTCTCTTTGGGCAGATTCAGCCATTGTGGTGAGGTCAAAAATTCCCAGGCGTAATGAATGGCGTCTTTCTTGAAATAATCACCGAAACTGAAATTGCCCAACATCTCAAAGAACGTATGGTGGCGTGCGGTGTAACCCACGTTTTCCAAGTCATTATGCTTGCCACCAGCGCGCACACATTTTTGTGAACTGACGGCGCGTTTATACGCGCGCTTTTCCAGCCCCAAAAAACAATCCTTGAATTGATTCATACCGGCGTTGGTGAATAGCAATGTCGGATCGTTGCCGGGGATCAGTGACGAACTGCTGACGCGGGTATGACCTTTTTGTTCGAAGAAACGCAAAAACGCTTCACGGATTTCGTTGCTGGTACGGATCACTTTTGTGACACCTTTTTATGTGAATTATAACGTGTACAGGAGTTGGCAGATTGGTAAATGTAGCTCAGGAAATCTGGATTGGCGGCCTTAAAGACCGCCCTACAAAAGCACCGCAAACTCCATTGAACTGAGTTCGCGCGACAACGGGGCAATTACTCGTCGTGTGTTGAAAAGCGAAACGCTTTTAACGTGGCACGAATGTGATCAGATGAAAAACCGCGACGCAGCAAAAAAGCCTGCAATTTGGCCTTGGTTTTCAAATCGATTGAGTCTTTGCCGCGCAGGTATTTTTCGGCGGCTTTGTGGGCTTGCTGCAACCAATCGACCTCTTCATTGGCCAATTGTTCTGCAGTCAGAGAGGCATCAACACCTGCACGTTGCATTTGCAGGCGGATGCGGTGAGGGCCATGACCTTTACGTGCTCCGCTGGACACAGCGGCACGGGCATAACGGTCATCACTTTGCCAGCCTCGACGCGCGAGCTCGGCAAGTGTGGCAGAAACGGCGTCCGGTTCACAACCTCGTACCAGTAATTTGCCACGGAGTTCTTCGCTTGAATGCTCGCGCCGCGCCAACAAACGCAGCGCGATATTCAGCGGAGAAGGATCAGGCGTCGACCTCTTCATCTGTATCGGCATCCGTTTTCACAACAGCGGTGATCGTGGCCGCCCGGATCTTGTTTTCAATTTCCTGTGCTATCGCCGGGTTATCGCGCAAATATTGCACAACGTTTTGTTTACCTTGGCCTATGCGATTGTTGCTGTAGCTATACCAAGCACCTGATTTCTCAACGAGACCTTGCGCCACACCTAGATCGATAATCTCGCCTTCACGCGAACAACCTTGTCCGTAAAGGATCTCAAAGTCGACTTGTTTAAATGGTGGTGCCATTTTGTTTTTGACGACTTTGACGCGTGTTTCGGAACCGACCACTTCTTCACCGACTTTTACCGAACCGACACGGCGAATATCAAGGCGTACCGACGCGTAAAACTTCAGCGCATTGCCGCCCGTCGTGGTTTCCGGGTTGCCGAACATGACACCAATCTTCATCCGGATCTGGTTAATGAAGATGACCAGGCAGTTGGAACGCTTGATATTGGCCGTCAATTTACGCAAGGCTTGCGACATCAAACGGGCTTGCAAACCCATATGCGAATCGCCCATTTCGCCTTCAATTTCCGCCTTTGGCGTTAGCGCCGCGACAGAGTCAATAACGACAATATCGACCGCGCCCGAACGTACCAGCATGTCGACGATTTCAAGGGCTTGCTCACCGGTGTCTGGCTGCGACACCAAAAGATCATCAATATTGACGCCGAGTTTTTCGGCATAGACCGGATCGAGCGCATGCTCGGCATCAACGAACGCTGCGACGCCACCGCTTTTTTGGCAGGATGCAATCGCTTGCAGAGTCAGTGTTGTTTTGCCAGATGATTCCGGCCCATAGATCTCGACGATGCGACCGCGCGGTAATCCACCGATACCCAACGCAATATCGAGGCCCAAAGATCCGGTCGAAACGACTTGAACATCTCGGGCTGCATGTTGATCGCCCAGACGCATGACGGTGCCTTTACCGAACTGCTTTTCGATTTGCGACAGCGCCGCACCCAGCGCCTTTTTGCGATTCTCATCCATCTGGTTAACTCCCGTACACCAAAATTGCGTGGGCGCATTATTCCACAGGTGTTCAGGGTTGGGGAGAGATTTATCGAACTATGTTTTACTTTAAAATAAAACTTTAACTTATTGTTTTTAATCAGATTACTAATTCACCGTGTAAGCGTCGCTGAATCTCGTCAACAAAAAGTTGCATATCGCGAACCGGTTTTAGCAGCACGTCACGCGCGCTGACACCTAACGGCATCAACTCAAAAGGAACCTGATATTCCATCGATCCGGTGTGAATCAGAAAGCGCATTGCCGGGCAGATCCGTGCCGCTTCCAACACAAAGGAATTACCGTCAAGACCAGGTAAACGCAAATCGACGATGGCGACATCCACCGGGTGATGGCGTAAAAAATCGAGTGCTTGTTCAGCCGAGCAGGCCACGCGCACCTCGTAACTTTCATCTTCTAAGTAGGCCGCGAGATTCACCCGAATCAGCGGTTCGTCATCAACAATCATGACGGAGACAGGCCGTGGCGACGACATCAGAACACCCCTGAACTACACACGGTATCAACGGAAGCGAAACTTCCGAAGTTTATTTGGCGGGTTCTTCATGTATTTTGGATCCCGCTTTTGCCGCACTGTAGCAACGACAATGAACTGACACAATCCGCGTTTTATCTGGCCCGATCAGCTGAAGTCTGTCAGCTGATCGCTATAATGCGCGCCCCACTATGGACTGTGATTTTCCGCTACGCCAATGGCCAATATTCTAAGCCTGTTTCTCGAAAGCGCTTTGCGCCTCGAAGCCACCGTTGGCTACAAAACCGTGTTACCTGAAATGGCTGGCGCCGCGCGCGCACTGTTTCTGGCTGAACGCGCGCGTCGTTACACACAACCACAGTTAGTGGTATTGCCAGACTCAGCAACGGTCGCCCGCCTTGAACATGAGATAAAGGTGCTGGCACCCGACGTGGCAACGCTTACATTTCCTGATTGGGAAACACTGCCCTACGACGCGTTTTCTCCACACCAAGACATCGTTTCTGATCGTTTGCACGCTTTGGTGAATTTACCGAAATGGCGTCAAGGGATTGTGTTGGTGAGCGCAACGACCTTATTGATGCGGCTGGCGCCGAAGAGCTTTGTGCAAATGAATGCACTACTCGTCAACGTGGGGGAAACGATCGACTTACCCGCGCTTCGCCGTCAATTGGAAGCGGCGGGTTATCGTTGCGTAGCCGAAGTCATGGAGCACGGAGAGTTCGCCGTGCGCGGTTCGATTGTTGATTTGTTTCCGATGGGTTCCAAACAACCGTTCCGTCTTGATTTTTTTGGTGATGAACTCGATGCGATTCGAACGTTTGATCCCGACACGCAATTGTCCGGGGAAAAACTCGACAAGATCGATTTGTTGCCTGCCCATGAATACCCTTGGAATGAAGACGCAATTACGCGTTTTCGTCAACAGTTCCGCAGTCGATTCGAAGCTTCTATTCACGGTGAATCGGTGTATGGTCAAGTCAGCAAAGGCATTGCACCGGCTGGCATTGAATACTACCTGCCACTGTTTTTTGATCACATGGCCAGTCTGTTTGATTACTTGCCCGCTGACACTGACATCATCACGATTGGCGATATCCAAGCTAGTTGCAGCGTGTTTTGGCAAGAACTGCAAAACCGTTTTGAAGATCGCCGTGTCGATCTGTTGCGCCCCTTGTTAGCGCCCGGCGATCTGTATTTGCGCCAAGAAGAACTGTTTGCTGAGCTGAAAAAGCGTCCGCGCTTATTGTTTGAAACCGGCGAAAAACAAGCCGCGTTAGCGCATGCCTTACCGGAGATCAAACTTGATAGCCGCGCCCATGCACCGTTTGCATCGCTCGCGAACTTTTTATTGGAATTTCACGGCCGTGTTTTAATCTGTGCCGAGTCACCCGGTCGTCGTGAAGTGTTGTTACCACTGCTCAAACAATCCCATATTCACCCAGCGAGCTGCGATTCACTGCAGTCATTTCTGATCAGCAATGAGCGGGTGTCGTTAACCATCGCGGCCTTGGATCGCGGCTTTATTGCCGCCGATCAATCGCTAGCGGTCATTTGCGAACCCGATCTGTTTGGTGAACAACTGGTTCAACAACGTCGTCGCCGCCGTAAAATTGCCGATCCCGATGCCATCATTCGCGATTTGTCTGAACTGCGTGTGGGTGATCCGGTTGTGCATATCGATCACGGTGTCGGTCGTTATCAAGGCTTGCAACGTTTAGCCGCTGGAGGCATCGAAGCCGAGTACTTGGTCTTAACGTATCACGGCAGTGACAAACTTTACGTGCCGGTTACGTCATTGCATTTAATTGGCCGTTATTTGGGCACTTCACCCGAATCAGCACCGCTCAATCGACTCGGCACGGATCAATGGAGCAAAACGAGACAAAAGGCCGCCGAAAAAATTCGTGACGTTGCCGCTGAACTGCTCGATATTTACGCCAAACGCGCCGCGCACAAAGGCGATTCAGCCAAATTCGATGCCGCCGAGTACATGCGCTTTGCCAGCCAGTTTGCATTTGAAGAAACGCTGGATCAGCAATCGGCCATTGCGGCGGTTATGTACGATCTGCAGCAAAACAAGCCCATGGATCGCCTGGTTTGTGGCGATGTTGGATTCGGCAAAACCGAAGTCGCCATGCGCGCCGCGTTTCTGGCCGTGCAGAGTGGCTGGCAAGTGGCGGTATTGGTACCGACCACGTTGCTGGCACAACAACATTACAATTCGTTTTGTGATCGCTTTGCCGATTGGCCGGTGCGTATCGAAGTATTGTCGCGATTTAAAACCGCGGCGGATACCAAAAAAGCATTGCAAGAAATGGCCGATGGAAAAATCGACATTATTGTTGGCACACACAAACTGTTGCAACCGGATATTAAATTTGCGCGCTTAGGACTGTTGATTGTCGATGAAGAACATCGTTTTGGTGTGCGCCAAAAGGAACAGGTGAAAGCACTGCGCGCTGATGTGCATATGCTGACTTTGACTGCGACACCGATCCCGCGCACATTGAATATGTCACTCTCCGGCATCCGCGATTTGTCGTTGATCACAACGCCACCGGCCAAACGCTTGGCGGTCAAAACTTTTGTGCGTGAACGCAGTGACGCGCAGATCAAAGAAGCGGTTATGCGTGAAATGATGCGTGGTGGCCAGGTGTATTTTCTGCACAACGATGTCGAAAGTATCGAACGCTGCGCGGAAGAACTACAGCAGCTATTGCCCGACGCCAGTATTGGCATTGCACATGGGCAAATGCGCGAGCGAGAACTGGAACGCGTCATGCGCGATTTCTATCACCAACGCTTTCATATTCTCGTCTGCAGTACAATTATCGAAACCGGCATCGACGTGCCCAGCGCCAATACAATCATTATTGAACGCGCTGACAAATTCGGTTTGGCGCAGTTGCATCAGTTACGTGGTCGTGTTGGTCGTTCACATCACCAAGCGTACTGCTATTTAATGACCCCGCCCAAAGCGTTGCTGACGCAAGATGCTGAAAAACGGCTCGATGCGATATCGGCGTTCGACGACTTGGGCGCCGGCTTTTTGCTGGCATCACAAGACTTGGAAATTCGCGGTGCCGGCGAACTGCTCGGTGAAGAACAAAGTGGTCAAATCGAAGGCTTAGGGCTATCGCTGTACCTTGAACTGCTTGAAGATGCCGTCAAAGCCTTGAAAGAAGGTCGAGAACCCAGCCTACAATCGGTATTGTCACAACGTACCGAAATTGAAGCGGGTATTCCGGCGCTGTTGCTCGATGATTATGTCAACGACATTGGCACGCGATTGAGCCTGTATAAACGCATCGCCGGAGCGCAAGACAGTGCGCAAATTGACGAGCTGATGGCCGAAATCACCGATCGTTTTGGCACCTTGCCGGAGGCCTCGAAAAACTTGTTTGCGCTGGCACACCTGCGCGTGCAGGCGACAGCGCTGCACATCAAAAAAATCGAATTGCTACCGAGTGGTGCCCGCATAGAGTTTTTAAGCAATGCACCACTTGACACGGCATTTTTGATCCAACTAATTCAAAAGCAATCCAAGCGCTACCGTTTCGACGGACCACAACACCTGCGCCTGATGCGCGCGATGAAAGAAGATGCTGCCGATCGGCTACAGTGTATTGCCGACCTGCTCACCGAACTGAAGCCCGTCGTCAATGCTAAAATGACGACGCATTGATGCAGATGGACTTATACATGACCTTTCTTCGAAATCTGTTCGCCAGTTTGTTGCTGATCACCCTCACCACCTCCACGTTTGCCGCTGATCGCTGGTACGAAGTCGAGGTGCTCGTGTTTGCGCAAACCAAACCGGATCTGCTCGCCGAAAAATGGCCCGTCAATGATGCCGGTCCGTTATTGAATGGCGCCGTCATGATCAACTCAGCGCTGCCCTCACCCGCTGCCGTCATTGCAGCGGGCGCCAGCACCGGTGATGTCAGCGCCAGTGCCAATGACGCGTTACGCGTGTCGGTTTTGTCCGCCGCACAATTACAATTGAAAGATGCGCTGAAAACGCTGTCACGTTCGCGTCAATACCGCCCATTGTTACACACCGGTTGGCGCCAACCGATCGGCAGTGGCAAAGACACCTTCAAGGTACGCCTTGCCGCTGGCAAAGATTTCAGCGCCGAGTTCGGTAGCAATGGCCAGCTATTAAGCACCGGTGCTGAACCGGCCATTCCGTTCGGTTTATGGGAACTGGATGGCTACATCAAATTAACCGCCTCACGTTTCCTGCATGTCGAAAGTGATCTGGTTTTTCGCGCACTGCAAACCGTGCCGGTCACCAATCAGATCACCCCCCTACCGGAAACAACCGCGGCGCCCGACAAAGGCGATAACAGCAATTTAACTTGGCAAAGCGCCGATACGCCGATCACGCAAAACCAATTGCAGTTTTATCGGTTGACACAAAACCGCCGTGTTAAAGCCAATGAAATTCATTACTTTGATCATCCCCTGTACGGCATGATCATCGAATTGCGTCCACTGGAAGGTCGCAACGACTCCGACAGCGACGCCGAGGAATAGATTTTATCCATGGCCAGAAATTTTGAAGAAATCGCCATTGCACTGGCCGCCGTCAGTCAATGCGCGCGGATGGTAAATGAATTAGCGCAAACCGGGAAAATGGATTGGGATGGCGCCGGTCCATTGCTCGACAGTGTTTTGATGTTGGATGCGCCAACGACTGAAGGTGTCTTTGGCGGAATTCACCATTTGCGCCCCGGTTTGTTGACGCTGGCCGATCAATTGAATTTGCAGGGCAATAAACGCGATGCCCAAATCAGTCGCTATATCGCCAATTTATTGAACATCGAACGCTTGCTCAGTAAGCGAGACGATATACGCGATGTGATCGGTGTG
The DNA here is from genome assembly GCA_041914905.1 of Enterobacterales bacterium. Classification (GTDB taxonomy): domain Bacteria; phylum Pseudomonadota; class Gammaproteobacteria; order Enterobacterales; family Permianibacteraceae; genus Permianibacter. The sequence continues at coordinate 18,958 of JAYSCL010000012.1, read as the reverse complement.
CGGCTGCAACAGAGTCAACGTCTGCGCAATCATCTGCCCGACGATTGGGATGCCTTGGTTAACAGTCTCGCTGGCATTTACTCTGACACCATTTCAACGCTGTCGCTGCGCATTCAAGTGCGTGGCGATGCACGCCATTTGCAATCCAAAGAAAATCAGGCTCGTGTCCGCGCACTGCTTCTCGCCGGTGTTCGCGCAGCGGTATTGTGGCGACAACTCGGCGGTCGTCGTCGCCAGTTTCTCTTGTCTCGACGCGCGCTTTTTGAAGCGGTGCAGCGATTACTGCGCAAATGAAATTGAAAAGACTGAAATAAAACCAACGTCAACACGAAGTACGCAAAGAACACCAAAATCACGAAACAAAAGCAAAGCATGTCTCTGTCTTTACTTCGCGTGCTTTGTGAACTGGGTGTGCTTCGTGATGAATTTGAAGTTCGAGGTTTTTTCCGCGCAAAAGAAAAACGCGTCAAACACTTTTGGTATTTGACGCGTTTTATTTTTTGGTGGGTCGGGGGAGATTCGAACTCCCGACCAACGGATTAAAAGTCCGCTGCTCTACCGGCTGAGCTACCGACCCAACGAAAGAGGCGCGTATTTTACGAAGTTTTTTCGTCTTTGCAAGCCCTGTCTGCAACTAAGTCCATTTTTTTATGCTAACTCATCTATCCAAGCCATTTGAATGGCTTCCAGGATCTTCTCGCCGCTGCGATTGGGCTCGTCTTTGAAGTCCGGGAGCGCGATCACCCACTGGCGCAACTCAACAAAATTGACGTAACGCGGGTCAACATCTGGGTGTGCATCAATCAATGCTAACGCGATGTCGAGTGTGTCGGTCCAATGCAGACTCATGGATGCACCTTTAATGGCGTTCTGAAACTTGATTAATCGTGTAACGCGGTATCTCAACTTCGAGATCGTCATCGCCAACACGCGCCTGACATGACAAACGTGATTGCGGCGTTAGACCCCAGGCGCGATCAAGCAAATCATCTTCTTCTTCATCGCTTGCGGGCAATGTGCCAAAACCTTTTTTCACGACAACATGGCAAGTTGTGCACGCACATGACATTTCACAGGCATGTTCTATTTTGATGTTATTGCGCAATGCGGCCGCGATAATGGTCTCGCCTTTTACGGCATCAACAATGGCGCCGTTTGGGCAATGTTCGGGGTGAGGCAAAAAGGTGATCTTGGGCATGATTTATAACTTGTCCACGTTGCGGCCAACCAATGCCTGCGCAATGCTGCGGTCCATCCGCAGTGCAGCAAAGTGGCCGCTGATTTCATCGAGTTGTTTGATGCCATTTTTGATGGTCAGCACATCGCCGTTTTTGATGATGCTTTCAAGTTCGGTCATCGCGACATGCAAACGACGTTTTTCGACGATATCGAGCAACTCACCATCGGCACGTAGCGCAGCGCGCAACGACGAAAGCATACGCTCGGCATCGACTTGTTGTTCACGTAGCAAGCGCGTTTGAATATCGCTTTGCGCGTTCTCCATCGACGATTGAATCATTTGACGAATGCTATCGTCACTTAAACCATAACTCGGTTTGACCTGTACAGATGCTTGTACGCCAGACAACAACTCTTGCGCTGCGACGCTTAGTAAACCGTCCGCATCGACTTGAAACGTCACACGAATGCGCGCTGCACCCGCCACCATTGACGGTATACCGCGCAATTCAAAGCGCGCCAGTGAGCGACAATCCTGCACCATCTCGCGTTCGCCTTGCACGACATGCAGACTCATCGCGGTTTGGCCGTCAATATAGGTGGTGAATTCCTGTGCCCGCGCCACCGGAATAGTCGTATTGCGCGGAATAATTTTTTCGACGATGCCGCCCATCGTTTCGATGCCGAGACTGAGTGGGTTTACATCAAGCAACAGCATATCGTCTGACGATTTATTGCCAATCAACACATTGGCTTGAATGGCGGCGCCAATCGCGACGACTTTGTCTGGGTCGATCGATGTCAGCACATCGCGTGCGAAGAATGAAGAAACCGCTTCCCGCACGGCCGGCATACGTGTCGATCCGCCGACCATCACGATCTCGCGCACATCGTCTTGCGCAATGCCCGAATCGCGCAGACAGCGACGGCAAGCGTTCAGTGTTCGTTTGATAAACGGTTCAGCTATGGCTTTTAATTGCGCACGTGACACATGCACGCAAACACCATTGCCGAGATCAATTTCAACGGTATCCTGTGCAGTCAACAGTTCTTTGATCTGACGTGCACGTTGCTGCAATTGTCGAAATTGTTTCGCATCATTCACCGGGAGATTGGCCTGCGCAATTAACCATTGTGCCAACGCATGATCGATGTCATCGCCACCGAGTGCCGAATCGCCACCGGTCGCCAGCACTTCGAACACGCCTTTTGATAATCGCAAAATCGAAATATCAAAGGTGCCGCCACCCAGATCATAAATCGCAAAAACACCTTCTTCACGATTATCAAGGCCGTAGGCAATCGCAGCAGCGGTCGGTTCGTTTAACAATCGCATGACACGCAAACCGGCCAACGTCGCTGCGTCTTTGGTTGCTTGCCGTTGTGCGTCATCAAAATACGCCGGTACTGTGATCACAACGCCCTGCACTTCACCTTGCATCACGTGCTGAAAACGTTGTGCAAGATTTTTTAAAATTTCTGCAGAGGCTTCAACAGGCGTTTTTAATCCGGCAGCCGTCACGAACGCCGGCAATCCATCTTGTGTCGGTGCAAACTGGTGCGCCAATTTACCAGGGAATTGTTCGACATCGGCCATGCCGCGACCCATCAAACGTTTTACCGACAATAGACTGTTGGCTGGATCGTCGCTGGCATTTTCAAGCACATGACGACCGACTTCGGCATGGCCATCGGCAAAATAACGAATCGCTGACGGCAACAAGTGATCGCCGTTATGATCGGGCAAGGTTTCGGCTAAACCGCTGCGAACCGTCGCAATCAATGAATTGGTGGTACCCAAGTCGATGCCCGCCGCCAATAAATGCTGATGCGGTGCGGGACTCATTCCGGGTTCAGAGATTTGCAACAGGGACATAAAACAACTCTCGAAAAGGCAACACGGCGTTCAATCTTTGGCCGTCGAACGTCAGATCTCTTCCAGCGCCTCAAGGCGCTGTTCGGTTTCTTGTTGCAGTTTACGGAAGAACATCAACTTTTGGATCTCAAGTCGTGCTTTATGACTATCAAAGCTGCTGTCGATCGTAAACAGGGAGGCGACGCGCGATTCCTGCAGTCGTTGTTCTTGCCGCAATTGCTGCGACAAGGATTGTAGCGCATCGGCGTTATGCTCGGCTTCTTCGATCTGCTCGCGCCATTCTATTTGAGCCAGCAAAAACGCCGGATCAGCAATGGTACGTTCGTCTTGCCAACGACCGGCTTTTTGCTGCCATAAGTATTTGGCACGCAGCACCGGATCTTTCAGTGTTTGATACGCATCGTTAAGTTCGGCCGCGCGCGTCAGCGACAACAGCTTTTCATTATCTGCACTGTTGGCATGACGATCAGGATGCACCGCACGTTGTAAATCGCGATAACGCGTTGCCAACTCGATCAGATCGAGTTGATACGATGCCTTCATGCCAAACAAGGAAAAATAATCGGACATTATACGGTGAAGCTTTCGCCGCAGCCGCATTCGGCTTTCATATTCGGGTTAGTGAACTTGAAGCCTTCATTCAAACCTTCTTTGACAAAATCCATTTCGGTGCCGTCGATATAAACAAGACTTTTCTTGTCGACGATAATTTGAACGCCCTTGTCGACAAACACCTCATCGTTTTCGGTTACCGAATCAACAAATTCGAGCACATAAGACAATCCCGAACAGCCGGTGGTTTTGACGCCCAAACGGACACCGACACCTTTGCCACGATTGCTCAAAAATTTTTGCACACGGTCTGCAGCGGTTTGCGACAACGTTATAGCCACGATCGATACCTCAGAACTTATTGCTCGTGTTTGCGTTTGTAGTCATCAATCGCCGCTTTGATAGCGTCTTCGGCTAACACTGAGCAGTGAATTTTTACCGGTGGCAACGCCAACTCTTGCGCGATATCGGTGTTCTTGATGGTCGCAGCTTCATCCAGCGTCTTGCCCTTTACCCACTCGGTGACCAATGAGCTTGATGCGATCGCTGAACCGCAGCCGTACGTTTTAAAACGCGCGTCTTCAATGCGGCCATCTTTACCGACTTTGATCTGCAACTTCATCACGTCGCCGCAGGCCGGTGCCCCGACCATGCCGGTACCCACATCGTCGTCACCTTTGTCGAAACTGCCAACATTGCGCGGGTTTTCGTAATGATCAATTACTTTGTTACTGTAAGCCATAATGCTGCACCTCGAATTCTGTTTACGACGTTACGCCTTAATGCGCAACCCACTCGACTTTGCTCAAGTCGACGCCGTCTTTATACATTTCCCACAAGGGTGACATTTCACGTAAGCGTGACACCGCCGATTGTAAATGCGCGATCGCATAATCGACTTGTTCTTCGGTGGTAAAACGGCCAATAGTGAACCGCAAGGAGCTGTGAGCCAATTCATCTGACAGGCCCAAAGCACGCAAGACATACGAGGGTTCAAGCGAAGCCGATGTGCACGCCGATCCACTCGACACCGCCAGATCTTTTAACGCCATGATCAGCGATTCGCCTTCGACGTAATTCAGCGACACATTCAAATTGCCGGCCACACGCAGTTCGGCATGACCATTCAGGTGAACGGCTTCCATGTTCTTAATGCCGTTCCACAATTTATTGCGCAAACGCAATATGCGTTCGTTTTCTTGTTTCATTTCTTCACGCGCCAGGCGATAAGCTTCGCCCATACCGACGATTTGATGCGTCGGCAAGGTGCCAGAACGCATGCCACGTTCATGACCACCGCCGTGCATTTGTGCGGCAATACGAGCGCGCGGTTTGCGTCGCACATAGAGAGCACCGATGCCTTTCGGACCGTAAATTTTATGACTGGTCAAGGACACCAGATCGGCCTGCACTTTTTCCATGTCGAGTTCAACTTTGCCGGCACTCTGTGCCGCGTCAACATGAAATAGAATGCCGCGCTCACGCGTAATCTTGCCGATCGCTTCGATGTCTTGAATGACGCCAATCTCGTTATTGACGTGCATGATCGACACCAGAATTGTGTCGGCTCGCAACGCCGCTTTCAATTTTTCAAGATCAACAAGACCATCACTCTCCGGATCGAGGTAGGTGACTTCAAACCCTTGGCCCTCGAGATATCGGCAGGTATCCAGCACCGCTTTGTGTTCGGTTTTGCAGGTGACGATATGACGACCTTTGTCTTTATAAAATTCGGCAACGCCTTTAATCGCGAGATTGTCGGATTCGGTCGCTCCGCTGGTCCATACGATTTCGCGCGGATCAGCGTTCAGCAATTTCGCCACTTCTTCGCGTGCGACTTCGATCGCTTCTTCGGCTTGCCAACCAAATTTGTGCGAACGCGACGCCGGGTTACCAAACACGCCGTCTTGCGTTAAATACTGCATCATTTTTTCTGCAACACGCGGATCAACCGGGCAAGTCGCAGAGTAATCAAAATATATGGGCAATTTCATTAAAGGCACTACCAACTGAATTAACTGATGACGTCTTCAAGCGCGACCGATATGCGGCCACCGTTGCGGCGATCCTGGCGTTTGGCGATTGACTTCACATCATTTCGTGCCATCACTTCAGCCAAGGAAATACCGTGTAAAAAAGCATGGATCTGGTTGCTGAGATCAAGCCACAGCTTGTGTGTTAAACACACTTCGCCGTCTTGGCAATTGCCACCGCCGCCACAGCGAGTGGCATCGATGTTTTCGTTGACGGCGGAAATCACTTCAGCCACCGAAATCTCGGTTGGCGCACGCCCCAGCTTGTAACCACCGCCTGGACCACGAACCGATGACACCAAGCCTTCGCGACGCAGCTGCGCAAAAAGCTGTTCGAGATAGGAGAGCGAGATACCCTGACGGGTAGAAATTTCGGCCAAGGCGACCGGGCCTTGCTCGTAATGAAGGGCCAGATCAAGCATCGCCGTAACGGCGTAACGGCCTTTGGTGCTGAGTTTCATTGTGTGCTGACTCCACCGCTGGGTAGACCTGCGCAGTGTAGCAAATCCCGAGTAATTTAGTCATGTATTTCCCAACAATTTAATTGTGGGAATAGCCCGCCGTTATATGTGGTAATCGAGATCCGGAACCTGCTCGCCATCAAACAACGGCTGGAATTTTTCTTTGTCGAGCGGCTGAAACTCAGGGCAGCAATCGACATTGACACCCGACACGCGCAAAGCGCTTTCAAGCGCGGCGGTTCGTGCGTCCATCAATGCAATGTGCTGCAACAGATTGGCCAACGCTGGCGTCAGCGGATCCTGTGTTTTGCCGACAACGCCATAGGCTTGAAAGCCTTCTTGCTTTTCTTCTGTGGCCAGCACTTTGCCGGGAATACCGACAACCGTCGCACCCGCTGGCACATCTTTTACCACCACGGCGTTTGATCCCACTTTGCCACCGGCATGGATCGTTATCGGCCCCAAGATCTTGGCTCCGGCGCCTACGACAACCCCGTTTTCCAACGTTGGATGGCGCTTGCCGGCCTGCCAGCTGGTGCCACCCAGCGTGACGCCGTGATACAAGGTGACATCGTCATGAACCTCGGCCGTTTCACCGATGACAACGCCCATACCGTGATCGATAAAAAAGCGCCGGCCCAAGGTGGCGCCGGGATGGATCTCGATACCGGTAAACCACCGTGCAACATTCGACAACCAACGTGCCAACCATTTAAACCCCCAACGCCACAATCGATGCGTGAGGCGATGCATCCAGATCGCATGCATACCAGGATAATTGGTCAACACATCCCAGGCATTACGAGCTGCCGGATCGCGGGCATAGATACTTTTGATGTCTTCGCGCAGGCGATTGAACATTCAGGATTTCCTTAGGCGTTGCAGCGACTCGCGCGTGGCACGCAACACGCCACGCAGAATATTGAGTTCTTCGGTGGTTGGTTTGGCACGCAAATAAAGACGGCGAAACTTCGGCATCAATTGGGTTGATGCCGTGGGTTTCAAGAAGTCGATCTCTTTTAACACGTCTTCAAGGTGAACAAAAAACTGGTCCAACTGTTCGGCGCTGGCGCGCGGCATTTCGTCGCTTTTTTGCGGCATTGCAGCCAAGGCTCGCATGCGCAGCTCGTACGCCATGATCTGCACCGCTGAGCCAATGTTTAAAGAGCTATAAGCCGGGTTCGCCGGCACCATCACATGAAAATGACAACGCGACAGTTCATCGTTATCTAGACCATTGTTTTCACGGCCAAACAAGATCGCCACCGGCCGCCCGGGTGCTTCGGCGGCAATGCGTTCGGCCATTTCACGTGGATTAAGCACTTCGAAATCAAGTGAACGTTCGCGCGCCGAGGTGCCAATTACCAACTCACAGTCACTGATGGCCTCACCAAGGCTGTTATGAACACGAGCCGACTGCAACACATCAAGACCACCGCGCGCGCGCATATTGGCCTCTTCGCTCGGGTATTCGCGCGGGTTGACCAAGCGCAAATCGGACAACCCCATTGTTTTCATGGCCCGTGCGCAGGCGCCAATATTGCCGGGATGTTGTGGGTGCGACAGTACTATGCGAATCGAATCGAGCATGTGAGACCTCAAAAATGGGGGCTTATTCTAACGATAACTGGCAAGGCTTAAAGCCTTTGACTACAATTCGCGCCCAGCAGAGCTTGCCCGTAAGTAATTTATCGTTTCGTTGCTGCCTCAAAATGCGCCAACACAGGGTGCTGAATGAGCTAATTGGTTAACCCCAATACGCAGCAAGTATCACGATATGGCGCATTTTGATGCGCACCCCGAAGGGACGGGATTCATTTTGCACAGCGCGTTGTCACTCGTCGCTCATGTGCAATAAGCACACAGCGCTCCTCGTTTCTAGCGCTGCGCAAAATGAACCTCCGTCGTAACGACAAATTACTTACGGGCAAGCTCTTTCGTTCTTTCACTCCTTTGGTCTCTGACATGCATGCATTGTTAAACATTGCGGTGCGCGCTGCGCGCGCCGGTGGCGCCAGCCTGTTGCGCTCACGCGAATTCCTCAGCTCCGTAAGAGCCAATGCCAAAGGTCGAAACGACTTTGTGTCAGAAGCCGACTTGAAGGCCGAACAGGCCATCATCGACACCATTCACAAATCCTATCCCGAACACGCGATACTCGCCGAAGAAAGCGGCGCACGTGGCAACAGCGACGTGGTTTGGATCATTGATCCCCTCGACGGTACCACCAATTTCCTGCACGGCTTATCTCATTTTTCCGTTTCAATTGCCGTGCAAGTCAAAGGCCGCGTCGAACACGGTGCCGTTTACGATCCGATTCAAGACGAATTGTTCACCGCCACGCGCGGCGCAGGTGCCGCGTTGAATGACAAGCGCCTTCGCGTCGGAAATAAAATCAAATTGAACGAAGCGCTACTGGCAACTGCCTTTCCGTTCAGCAATGCCGCACTGTATGAAAAATACATGAAAGAATTTGCGAACATTTACCCGCAATGCAGCGATATTCGTCGTTTGGGTTCTGCCGCATTGGATCTGTGTTACGTCGCGAATGATCGCTTCGACGGTTATTTTGAATACGGCATTAAACTGTGGGACATCGCTGCCGGTGCTTTGATTGTGCAGGAAGCCGGTGGTTTGGTTTCGGATTTGAATGGCGGCAATGATTTTACGGGCTCAAACGGTATTTTGGCTGCGAACCCGAAAATGTACAAAGCCATTGCACAAGCGTTGAAAGGCCAATCCGCTTAGTTTGCGATCATGGTTAAGGGCAACGTTTGCGACGAATGCGGTAGTAAGTTCTCTGCCTCATGTTCAAAAATGAAGCCATTAGTTCATGAAAAGCTTGAATAATAAGCCGGCAGAACGCAAAGCTTGAGATCGGTTTTTCTCGTGTCGTGTGACCTGCCGATCAATAGATTTGAAAATAAAAAAGGCAGCTTTCGCTGCCTTTTTTATTTGTTGGAAATATTATTTCCAACCAGTGATATCGGCAACACCTTGACCGATTTCGGCCGGGCTGCGCACGACATGCACTTTGGCATCTTTCATTGCGGAGAATTTTTCTTCGGCTGTGCCTTTGCCGCCAGAGATGATTGCACCAGCGTGGCCCATGCGTTTGCCGGCTGGAGCGCTGGCACCAGCGATGAAACCAACAACCGGTTTGGTCACATGAGCTTTGATATACGCACAGGCTTCCTCTTCGGCGCTGCCACCAATTTCGCCGACCATCACAATCGCTTCAGTTTGTGGATCGTTTTGGAACAATTTCAACGCATCGATAAACGAAGTACCCGGAATCGGGTCGCCTCCGATGCCGATACAGGTTGATTGACCAAAACCACGATCGGTTGTTTGTTTAACCGATTCGTACGTCAATGTGCCCGAACGTGACACGATACCGACTTTGCCTGGCAAATGAATGTGGCCTGGCATGATGCCGATTTTGCATTCGCCCGGCGTGATAATGCCGGGGCAGTTGGGGCCGATCAAACGCACGCCTTTTTTATCGACGTACAATTTCACTTCAAGCATATCCAACGCTGGAATACCTTCGGTGATACACACGATCAATTGCACACCGGCATCAGCGGCTTCAATGATCGAATCTTTGCAATACGGTGCCGGCACATAAATCACCGATGCATCGGGTTTAACGGCGGCATACGCTTCACGCACGGTGTCAAACACCGGCAGACCCAAATGCGTTGAACCGCCTTTGCCTGGCGTGACACCGCCCACCATTTTGGTGCCGTACGCGATCGCTTGTTCGCTGTGAAAGGTGCCTTGTTTGCCGGTGAAACCTTGGCAGATAACTTTGGTATTTTTGTTAACTAAAACGCTCATTATTTGCCTCCTACTGCGGCGACGACTTTCTTCGCTGCATCGGTTAAACCGGTAGCCGGAATAATATTCAAACCCGACTCTGTTAATTTTTTCGCGCCCAAATCGGCGTTGTTGCCTTCGAGACGCACAACCACCGGCACATTGACGCCGACTTCTTTTACAGCACCAATGATGCCGTCAGCGATCATGTCGCAACGCACAATGCCGCCGAAGATGTTGACCAAAATACCTTTGACATTGCTGTCGGATAAAATGATTTTGAAGGCTTCGGATACACGTTCTTTGGTTGCACCACCGCCAACGTCCAAAAAGTTGGCCGGTTGACCACCGTGCAGTTTGACAACGTCCATCGTCGCCATCGCGAGGCCGGCACCGTTGACCATACAGCCAATATTGCCTTCCAGCGCAACGTAGTTCAGTTCCCATTGTTTGGCGCGAATTTCACGCTCATCTTCTTGGGTCGGATCATACATATCGCGAATCTTTGGCTGACGGTACAACGCGTTGTCATCAACGTTAATTTTGCCGTCAAGGCACAGCAATTTGCCGGCGCCGGTGATGACCAGCGGATTGATTTCGACCAAACTCAAATCGAGTTCGACAAACATTTTGCCGAGGCCCATCACCAGGTTGGTGAACTCTTTCACTTGATCCGCGGTTAAACCCAAACCAAAACCGAGATCGCGGCATTGGTATGGCATCACGCCAACCAGCGGGTCAACGATGATTTTCAGAATTTTTTAGGGTGTGTCGTGCGCGACTTTTTCAATTTCAACACCACCTTCGGTCGACGCCATGATCACAACACGTTGTGTTGCGCGATCCAGCACGGCACCCAAATACAGTTCTTTGGCGATATCACAAGGTTCTTCAACCAACACACGGTGTACCGGTTGACCTTTGGCATCGGTTTGATAAGTCACCAAGTTGCGACCGATCATGCCTTTAACGGCATCTTCCAAATCGGTTTTGGTTTTAACAATTTTGACGCCACCGGCTTTGCCACGTCCACCCGCGTGAACCTGTGCTTTGACAACCCAGACACTGGTGCCCAAACGATTGGCGGCCGCCAATGCTTCTTCGACGTTGTGAACGGCTTCACCGCGTGACACTGGCATGCCGTATTCGCGGAATAATTGTTTGGCCTGATATTCATGCAGATTCATGCTCTGCTCCTTCGATGTCGAGTAAATGTTTTTTGTGTGATTGACGGCAATCGCAGCAAACGTCAATCACACGGTTCGAATTAAATGTTCAACAACAAACGGGCCGGATCTTCGATCAATTCTTTGATCGTTTTTAAGAAGCCAACCGATTCACGACCGTCAATGATGCGGTGATCATACGTCAACGCGACATACATCATCGGCTGAATCACCACTTGGCCATTTACCGCAACAACACGATCTTCGGTGCGGAACATGCCCAGAATGGCCGATTGTGGCGGATTGATAATTGGTGTGGCAAACAGTGAACCAAACACGCCACCGTTCGACACGGTGAAAGTGCCACCTGACAGTTCTTCAACCGTCAGGCCATTGTTTTTTGCGCGATTGCCCAAATCGCCGATCGCTTTTTCGATGTCGGCCAACGACATGCGATCAGTGTCACGCAGCACCGGTACGACAAGACCGCGCGGCGCACTCACCGCGACGCCGATATCGAAGTAACCGTGGTACACAATATCGTTACCATCAATCGACGCATTCACTTCGGGATAACGTTTCAGCGCTTCAGTTGCCGCTTTGACGAAGAAGCTCATGAAACCCAATTTAACACCATGGGTCTTTTCGAATTGATCTTTGTATTTGTTGCGCAGATCAATTACCGGTTTCATGTTGATGTCGTTAAACGTCGTCAACATCGCGGTGGATTCTTTCGCGTACATCAAACGCTCAGCAATACGCGACCGCAGACGTGTCATCGGTACACGTTTTTCTTCACGGGCGGCCAGTTGCACGGCGGGAGCAGCAACGGGAGCGGGTGCTGATTTTGCGGCGGCAGGCGCGGCAACTGGCGCACCGCCTTTCATGAATTTCTCAACATCTTCTTTGCTCAGACGACCATCTTTGCCTGAAGCAGGAATTTTGCTGGCATCCAAATTGTGCTCAGCAATCAAACGACGCACGGCAGGAGAAATTGCTTCGAGGTTAGCAGCAACCGTTGCTGCGGCGACGGGTGTCGGAGCTGGCGCAGGTGCAGCAGCGGCTTTGGGGGCTTCGACCTTAGCGGCTGGTGCAGCCGCACTGCCCTCACCGGCTTTAAACATCGCGATCACTTCTTGCGCGGTGACCGTGCTGCCTTTGTCTTTCAAAATCTGATCAATAAAACCGTCAGCGGGCGCGACAACTTCCAACACCACTTTATCGGTTTCAATATCAACGAGATTTTCATCGCGTTTGACAAACTCGCCGGGCTTTTTATGCCACGTTGCCACGACTGCGTCGGCAACTGATTCTGGCAGCACCGGAACTTTGATTTCGATACTCATTTTTATTTCTCCTTGACGCCCTTTGCGCCGTGCTTACTGGCCTAATGCTTTATTGACCAATTCTTCTTGCTGCTGATTGTGGACGGAAGCGTAACCAACGGCTGGCGCTGCCGAAGCCGGACGACCGGCGAACTGCAACGTAAAGCCTTCGGGCAAACATTCTTTGAAATGATGTTTGCTTTGATACCACGCACCTTGGTTCTTTGGTTCTTCCTGACACCACACCCATTCCTTCACATGCTGATACGGTTCCAAAACCTTTTTCAGCGACGATGTCGGGAACGGATACAACTGCTCCAATCGAATAATGGCAACGTTTTCGCGTTTTTGTTCGCGGCGTTTTTCCAGCAAGTCGTAATAGACTTTGCCGGAACACAAGACAACGCGTTTCACTTTTTTGCTGTCGAGTGCGTCAATTTCACCGATCACGGTTTTGAATTTGCCGGTGGCCAATTCTTCCAGTGTCGATACCGCCAAACGATGACGCAACAATGATTTCGGCGACATCACAATCAACGGGCGACGCATCGGGCGAATCATTTGACGACGCAGCATATGGAATACTTGCGCCGGTGTTGTTGGCACAATCACCTGCATATTTTGTTCAGCACACAATTGCAAATAACGTTCTAAACGCGCTGACGAATGTTCCGGGCCTTGGCCTTCATAACCATGCGGCAATAACATCGTCAAACCGCACAGACGGCCCCATTTTTGCTCGCCAGACGAAATAAATTGATCGATAACCACTTGCGCGCCGTTCGCGAAGTCACCGAATTGGCCTTCCCAGATCACAAGCGCTGAAGGGTCTGTGGTGGAGAAACCGTATTCAAATGCGAGCACGGCTTCTTCGGACAGCACCGAATCAATGACAGCAAAGCGACCTTGGTTGTCGCTGATGTGTTTCAACGGTTCGTATGTAGCACCGGTGTTTTGATCGTGCAAAACTGCATGACGATGGAAGAATGTACCACGACCGCAATCTTGTCCCGAGATACGAACATGGTATCCAGCGTCGAGCAAGCTGGCGTAAGCCAACGTTTCGGCACAGCCCCAATCCAGCGCTAATTCACCTGCAGCCATTTTGCGACGGTCATCAATAATTTTGGCGACGCGCGGTTGCAATGAGTGTTCTGCCGGCACCTTCACAATGCTGGCAGCTAACGCCTTCAATTTTTCCATCGGCACGGTGGTATCGGCGGCGGCGGTCCACTTTTGATTTAAGTAAGGCGTCCAATCGACCGAGAACTCGTGACGCGTCATCGGTTCAACATCGAGCGCAACTTGCTGACCGGCATCGAGTTTTTTACGGTAATCATCCACCATCGCTTTGGCTTCTGCGGCCGACAAGGCATTTTCGGCTTGCAACCATTCGGCATAAACCTGACGTGCGGTTTCGCGTGTTTTGATTTCGCGATACATAACGGGTTGCGTCGCGGTCGGCTCGTCGGCTTCGTTATGGCCCCAACGACGATAGCAAACCAAATCGATGACCACGTCTTTGTGGAATTTCTGACGATAATCCACGGCCAATTGCGTAACAAAATGCACCGCTTCGACATCGTCAGCGTTGACATGAAATATTGGCGCTTGCACCATTTTTGCGACATCCGTGCAATACGGTGTTGAACGCACATCATCAGCGCGCGAGGTGGTGAAACCAACTTGGTTGTTGATCACGATGTGGATGGTGCCGCCGGTGCCGTAGGCACGTGTCTGCGACATATTGAACGTTTCCATCACAACGCCTTGGCCGGTGAAAGCCGAATCACCGTGAATCGCAACGGCCAATACCTGTTTACGTTCTTTATCACCGCGACGTTCCATACGTGCACGCACTGAACCGTTGACAACGGGTGACACAATTTCAAGATGCGAAGGATTAAACGCCAGCGCCAAATGCACTTTGCCGCCGGGTGTGTTGCAATCGGATGAAAAACCCATGTGATATTTGACGTCACCCGAGCCTTCGTGGTGATCGTGTTTGCCGGCAAATTCATCGAATAATGCCGCTGGGTTTTTACCCAAAATATTGACGAGCACATTCAAGCGACCACGGTGCGCCATGCCAATGACGATGTCTTTGACACCATGACCACCAGCGGTTTGAATCATCGTATCCATTAACGGAATAAACGCGTCACCGCCTTCCAGCGAGAAGCGTTTGGCACCGGGGAATTTCGCGCCGATATAACGCTCGAGGCCTTCGGCGGCCGTCAATCCGTATAACAAACGCTTGCGCTGTTCCAACGACAACGTTGGACGACCACGTGAGGACTCAACGCGTTCGCGAATCCAGATTTTTTCTTCTTGTGTCGTGATGTGCGAGGACTCGATACCGATTGAACTGCAATAGGTTTCGGTCAAGTGCTTATAGATATCGCCAAAGGTACGCTCTTGCGGACCATACAGCGTGCTACGGAATGTCGTGCCGAAATCACGCTCTGACAAACCGTGGTATTCGAGACTTAAATCTTCAACACGCTCTTGTTTCCACAAGCCGAGCGGATCGAGATTCGCATGTTGGTGACCGCGTGAGCGGTAAGCATTGATAAGACGTAAAACATCAACTTGTTTGGCTTCGTGCTCGGCATCGGCTAATGATTTTCCACCGACCACGATGGTCGCAGGACGTTTGACGGCTTCGCGGAAATAATCTTTAACGGGTGTGTGCTTAGCATCCGCTGCGCCCTGACGCACTTCGCGGAAAAGCTGTTGCCAGTTTTCGGGTACGGAGTTCGGATCATCGAGGAATTGCTCATACAATTCTTCAATATAGGCAGCCGAGCCACCATTCAGATAGCTCGTAGAAAAGAGCTGTTCAAGTTGGTTCATACGTCTCACCTTTTGTGAGTGTTACTATTGTTAAGAAGGCGTTTTGCCTTCCAGCCTTGTGCTTGCGCACAAAAAACAAAAACCGTATGCGATCGGCCGATCGCATACGGTTCATTTCATTTAATCGTGTTGTAAGGCCTCGAACTGCATCATCGTTGCCAATCTCACTTTAGACGCCGCGTTGTAACAGCATAGAACGGATTTGGCCAATCGCGCGCGTTGGGTTTAATCCTTTCGGACAAACGTTAACGCAATTCATGATACCGCGACAACGAAACACACTGTAGGCGTCATCCAAATCGGCCAGACGTTCATCTGTCGCCGTGTCACGACTGTCGGCCAAGAAGCGATAAGCATGCAATAAGCCAGAAGGCCCCACAAACTTGTCGGGATTCCACCAGAATGATGGGCAAGCGGTTGAGCAGCAGGCGCACAGAATGCATTCCCACAAGCCTTCCATTTTCTCGCGTTCTTCGATCGATTGCAGACGTTCACGAGCGGGCGCCGGTTCATTGTTTTGCAAGTACGGTTTAATTTTTTCGTATTGCTTGTAGAACTGCGCCATGTCGACGATCAAATCGCGAATCACGGGCAAGCCCGGCAACGGACGAACAACGACAGGTTGGCTCAACGATTTGACGGGGGTCATGCACGCCAAACCGTTTTTACCATTGATGTTAACACCGTCCGATCCACACACACCTTCACGGCATGAGCGACGAAACGTAAACGTGGCATCCTGATCTTTCAACGCGATTAACGCGTCGAGCAACATCATGTCTTTGCCTTCAGGAATATCGAGCTCGAAATCCTGCATATACGGCTCGTTATCGATTTCCGGGTTGTAACGGTAAACAGAAAAACGCATCTCGTTCGAACCTCTTAGTATGTGCGGGCTTTCGGTTTGAAAGCTTCCATCGATTTCAGCGTCATGTTGACGGCACGTTTGTGCATCGTCTCGGTTGGCGCATCATAAATCGAGTGACACAACCAGTTTTCATCATCGCGTGTTTCGAAATCTTCACGGGCATGGGCACCACGACTTTCGGTGCGGAAATTCGCCGCCATTGCCGTGGCGAATGCGGTTTCCATCAGGTTGTCGAGTTCAAGGGCTTCCATACGCGCGGTATTGAATTGCTTGCTCTTGTCGGACAAATGCGCCGATTTCAACCGTTCGCGCAGATCGCGCATCAATTCAAAACCTTTGGCCATGATGTCGCCGGTGCGGAACACGCCAAAGTGATTTTGCATCGTCGCCTGCATGGCTTTACGAATCGCCACCGGATCTTCGCCGCCTTTGCTGCTGTCCCAGCGGTTATAACGATTCATTGCGACTTCAAAATCAGACTCGCTGTATTCGGCAAGCGGCAAACCCTCACGCAGTGCTTGCTCAACATGCAAGCCCGCGGCACGACCAAACACGACCAAATCGAGCAATGAGTTACCGCCCAAACGATTGGCACCGTGCACGGACACACACGCGATTTCGCCAACAGCATACAAACCGTCAACAATCGTATCGACACCGTTGCGCGAAGTGATCGCTTGGCCATGCACATTGGTTGGAATGCCGCCCATCATGTAATGGCAGGTTGGCATCACTGGAATCGGATCTTTGGTGATATCAACGTGCGCAAATTCTTTGGCTTGCGACATCACAAATGGCAAACGCTCTTGCAAAGTTTTTGGACCCAGATGATCAAGTTTCAACAACACATGATCTTTGTTCGGCCCTGCCCCGCGCCCTGCCAACACTTCTTTCACCATCGAACGCGCAACGACATCGCGACCGGCCAAATCTTTGGCATTCGGTGCGTAACGCTCCATAAAACGTTCGCCGTTGCCATTCAGCAAATAACCGCCTTCACCGCGACAGCCTTCGGTGACGAGCACACCAACCCCGGCGATGCCAGTCGGGTGGAATTGCCACATTTCCATGTCTTGCAATTGCAAACCAGCACGAATCGCCATACCAACACCGTCGCCGGTGTTGATATGAGCGTTTGATGTCGTTGAATAAATACGACCCGCGCCACCGGTTGCAAAAATGGTCGCACGTGAACGAAAGAACACCAACTCGCCCGTTTCAATGCACATGGCGACAACACCACAGCATTGCTTCTTGGCATTCATAACGAGGTCGATGGCATACCATTCGCTGTAAATCTTGGTGCCGGCTTTGACGTTTTGCTGATACAGCGTGTGCAACAAGGCGTGACCAGAACGGTCAGCGGCAGCTGCGGTACGCGCGGCCTGCTCGCCACCGAAGTTCTTCGACTGGCCACCGAATGGGCGCTGATAAATGCGGCCATCTTTATTACGCGAGAACGGCATGCCCATGTGCTCAAGCTCATACACCGCTTGCGGGCCAACTGAGCACATGTATTCGATCGATTCCTGGTCGCCGATATAGTCCGAGCCCTTAACGGTATCGAACATATGCCAGCGCCAATCGTCTTCATGGGTGTTGCCGAGGGCAACCGTAATACCGCCCTGCGCTGACACGGTGTGTGAGCGGGTCGGGAACACTTTCGAAATCAAGGCCACTTTCTGGCCAGCTTGGGCCAGTTGCAGCGAGGCGCGCATACCGGCGCCACCGGCACCGACGATAACGGCGTCAAATGTCTGAATTGCTAACGCCATTACACACCCCACAGAATCGTAACGCCCCAGACCAAAACGGCGAGGCTGGCAATAATAAGCAGAGCTTGCGCCACAAAGCGCACTGCCACTGGTTTGATGTAATCCGTGAACACCGTCCACATGCCAATCCAGGCATGGGCAGTTAAGGCAATCAGCGTGACCAAGCTGAACACCTTAAAGGCATTACCAGCGTAGAGGCTACGCCAGGACTCGTAACTGACATCGTTGCCAGCAAAGTAAACAAACAGGGAAATCACATACGCCGCCACGACAACAGCGGACACACGCTGGATAAACCAGTCATGCAGGCCCGAACGGCCCAGTGCGGTAGCAGGACTTACCATACCCAGACTCCTGCAAGGACAGCAGCAGCAATACCGCCGAACAATACGATACGAGCGCCAAGCTGGCCGCCCTCCAATGTTTCACCGTGCCCCATATCCATGATCAGATGACGGATACCGGCAATCAAGTGATACACCACCGCCATCACCGCCAACGACAGCACCACACGGGTAATACCGCTGTTCAAGCTGTTGCGGATGGCTTCGAAACTGTCAGCCGAGTGCAGCGATTGTTGCAGTACGTACAACAAACACGGCAAGCAGAGAAACAGGAAAATACCGGAGACCCGGTGAAGAATGGACGCCTTTGCCGTGACCGGCAATTGGATCGTCGTCAGGTCAAGATTGACTGGACGTTTTTTGTTCACGGTTTTTATTCGCCTTTACGATCGTGAAACGTAAAAAGCGAAGGCCCCCTTTTGGGACCTTCGCGACCGGGGCGAATTATAGACGCCGGCGAAAAGTGTTACAAATGCATGAAACCGTGTTTTTTACGATAAATACGACCAAATTGCATATCTTTTGACCAGACAGGTACTACGAGCGCAACTTTCTCGCGCTTACTTGTATTTTTCCAATGGCTCAAGCGGCAATTTCTGAGCCATACTATTAGCGGTTTGCGGATCCCCCCGCTTATTTTCTATTTAGCCCCCGCGTTTCGAGGAGATAACAATGGCTGACAAGGTTGCCAAGCTGCAGCT
>JAYSCL010000011.1:0-87132 GCA_041914905.1 Enterobacterales bacterium | reverse complement strand
AAAAAAAAACCCGGAGGGACAGATCAGGCCGGGTTTACTCATGACCAGGGAGGTCTAAAGGGGAATCTCGTACAGACTGGAGACACTTCCGTCCGCCGAAGACAGGAACTAAGAACAGCAACCAGAGGGCTTAGTTCCGTACTCGGTGACGCGACCCGAAAGGGTCAAGGCGAGTATAGAAAGTGAGCAGTAACCCGTGATGCAACAGGCTTCCGTAGCCATTTCTCGTCAGATCAAAGACTTGCTCAGCGATTCGGGCGATGAATGCTGCACTGCAAACATTTGGTTATTAGGCGGTGAAATTTCATCCCGGAAAATTCTGATAGCTCGTCATTCAGGCTTGCGTTGCCCGGGTTCAACGCGTAGATTTAGAAAATGTTTTTCAAATATATTTTCTAAATGTCCGAATCCAGCCTCGATCCGCGCAGCGAAAGCACTCGCAGCGCACTGCTAACCGCCGCCGCTCAGATTTTTGCGCGTGACGGTTTTAAGGCGGCTCGCACGACCGATATTGCGCAACTGGCCCAGACCCCGGTGTCGGCCATCAATTACCACTTTGGCGGTAAGCGCGGCCTCTATGACGCCGCGTTATTGGCTTTGGCTAAACAACGCCTCGCGCAACACCCAATGCCTGGCCCGCAGCCCGATCCGGCCACTCGCCTGCGCCTTGTCGTTAAAACTTTCATCGATCGCTTGTTCACACAAGACGACAGTCAGCTCTTGGTGCGATTGATGAGCACGGAGATCATGCAATCAGGCCCGGCACTGGCGATGCTGGTGGAAAACGTCGCCCGACCGCAGGCCACCATTGTGATGGGCGTGTTGCGCGAACTGCTCGGCGACGACATAGACGAAGCCGAATTGCAACGCTGGTTTCTGTCGTTTTTTGGTCAATGCCTCGTTTACTTGCTCGCCCGTCCGTTGCTAAACCAGTTGTTTCCGTCCCTGTACTCTTCGCTCGATCGCGAAGCGTTGGCCCAGCATATCGCCGATGTAATGTTGGCCGCCATTTATGCACACAAGTCACCAAAGGTCTCACCATGAATAAAGCCATTACGCTGCTCATTGTGCTGTTGTTGAGCGCCTGCCACGCGACGCAAGAATCACCTCTACAAGGCTATGTTGAAGCCGACTTTCGTTATCTTGCGTCGACCGGCAGTGGCGTGTTGACTTCACTCGCCGTAAAACGAGGGCAACGCGTTGAAACCCAGCAGGAATTGTTTGCGATTGATGCGGTGCAAGAACAGCAAGAGATCAGCCGTGTGGACGCCGTGCTGCAACAACAGCAAGCACAACTCGACAATTTGTTGCTCGGCCAACGCCCGCAAGAAATGGCCGTGATTCGGGCGCAATTGCAACAAGCCATTGCACAAGCACAACAATCCGAATTGAACTGGCAACGCATCACACAATTGCGTCGTCAGAACCTGGCCAGCCAAGATCAATATGATATCGCGAACAGCAATAAGCGCCGTGACGATGCGCGTGTTAGTGAATTGCAGGCGCGGATTAAAGTCGCCGAATTGGGCGCACGCCACAAAGAAGTGGATGCCGCCAAAGCACAACTGAAAGCGACACAAGCCTTGCGTGAACAGGCGCTGTGGCGCTTGCAACAAAAGCAGGTCTTGGCGCCGACATCCGGTTTTATTCAAGACGTTTTGTATCAACCTGGAGAAGTGGTCGCGGCCGCCAAACCGGTGATCGTATTTTTGCCAGATGGCGCTACCAAGCTACGTTTTTTTATCGCTGAAAATCGCGTGGCCCAACTGCAGCCCGGCGACAAAGTGCGCGCGCAATGCGATGGCTGCGCGCAACTCATCGACGCCGAGATTCGTTACATCAGTACACAAACCGAATACACACCGCCGGTCTTGTTCAACCGCGACAACCGCAGCGAGTTGATGTTTCGTGTGGAGGCCTACCCGCTTAATGGCACGCCACTCGCGCTCGGTCAACCACTGGATATTTGGTTGCAACCATGAACCGTCCAACCAAAGACCCAGTGATTGATGTGCGCGGCTTGCGCAAACAATTTGGTAAACGTGTTGCCGTCAACAACATTGATCTGCGCGTGCAGCGCGGCACTATTTTTGGTTTTCTTGGCCCCAACGGCAGCGGTAAAACTACCAGCTTGCGCATGTTGTGCGGGCTGCTGACACCGGATGCTGGTGTCGGTCAATGTTTGGGTTTTGATGTGATCAAACAAAGCGCGCAGATTAAGCGCCGCGTCGGCTATATGACGCAAAGGTTCAGTCTGTATGATGATTTGACGGTGGCTGAAAACCTGCGCTTTGTTGCGGATGTTTATCAAATGGACAACGTCACAGAACGCATTGATCGTTTGCTCACTGAAATGGGTTTGACCGAGCGTCGCGATCAACTCGCCGGCACCTTATCGGGCGGATGGAAACAACGTTTGGCACTGTCCGCCTGTCAATTACATGAACCCGATTTGTTGTTGCTGGATGAGCCTACGGCTGGCGTTGACCCGGGCGCACGTCGACAATTCTGGGAACACATTCATCGGCTCGCGGCACACGGTGTCACCATTTTGGTCAGCACGCATTATATGGACGAAGCCGAACGCTGCCATCGTCTCGCTTACATCGCGTACGGCAATATGCTGGCACAAGGCACACCAGACGAACTGGTGCGCACGCACGGTGAGCCAACGTGGGCCATCACCGGCGCCAGCACATCACATCACGCCGATCAACTGCGGCAATTGAGCGATGTCACGCAAGTGGCGGCATTTGGTCACGTGCTGCACATCAGCGCGGCGCATGAACACAGTGAAACGGTGATTCAACAGTATTGTCAGCAACACGGATTGCAACTAAAACGCGCCGAGCCCTTACTCGAAGATGTGTTTATTCGTTTGCAACAAACGGCGGAGTAACACAGCATGATCTGGTTTAATTGGCGACGTTTTTTTGCGGTCGTGCGCAAAGAGTTTGTGCAAATGCGCCGCGACAGACTTACGTTTGGCATGATGATCGGAATTCCGCTCATTCAACTGACGCTGTTCGGATATGCGATCAACGCCGACCCAAAGAACTTACCAACGGCATTTGTCAGCGCCGACGACAGCGCGTTTTCCCGCAGCTTGAGCGCGGCACTGCAAAACAGTCACTACTTTGCTGTGCAACCTCATTACACCCGTTTGGCCGACGCCAATGCCGCCTTGCAGCGCGGCGATGTTCAGTTTGTCATCGAAGTGCCCGTTAATTTCAGTCGTCGGTTGTTGCGTGGTGAAAAACCCGTGTTACACGTCAGCGCCGATGCGAGCGATCCGTCGGCCACAGGCAATGCCGTTGCCGCATTACAACAACTGAGCAACGACGTATTTCGTCAGGAACTGCGTGGCGCGCTATCCGATCTCAACAGTGGCCCCGCTCCGTTTGAATTGCGATTGCACAAACGTTATAACCCGGAAGGCATCACGCAATACAACATCGTGCCCGGATTAATGGGGGTGGTGCTGACGATGACCATGATCATGATGACGGCGCTGGCTATCACCAAAGAAAGTGAACGCGGCACGATGGAATCATTATTGGCGATGCCGCTGCAAGCGATCGAAGTGATGTTGGGCAAAATCGTGCCGTATATCTTCGTTGGATATGTGCAAGTCATTGTTATTCTGTTGGCAGCACGCTACGCCTTTAACGTGCCATTCGTCGGCGATTTAGGGCTGCTGCTGATGTGTGTACTGCTGTTTATTTTGGCCAATCTGGCGGTGGGCATCACGATCTCTTCGACGGCTCGCAATCAAACGCAAGCGATGCAAATGAGCTTCTTCTTTTTATTGCCCAGCATACTAATGACCGGTTTTATGTTTCCGTTTCGTGGCATGCCTGTGTGGGCCCAGTATTTGGGTGAACTATTTCCGTTAACACACTTTTTGCGCATTGTTCGCGGTATTATGCTGAAAGGTAATGAGTGGGTGCTGATATATCAGGAAGTGCTTATCCTGATTACATTTTGTGTCATCGTGATGCTTATCGGCGTGCGACGCTACCGGCGTACACTGGATTGAACTTCCAGTAAAGGTATCCAGTCGATAGGTCAGTCTTTTGCAAAAGGAGTCCATCATGAAAGCTATGCGAGCAACCGTATCTGCGCTGTTGTTTGTTGGTGCCGGCGGTGTATTGGCTGATCCCGGCAAGGTGTTGGTCGAATATCAAAATCCGGATAACTTTGCCGATGTGCGTGAACGTCAGTTCAAAACCGCCCCGGAAAAAAATCAAAACCTGGCCGGACTAAAATCCTGGTTTGAGAAACGCGGCGCACAATGGGTGCCAGACGGGCAGACACTGAAGATTCAATTCAGCGATATCGATTTGGCCGGCGATTTTGAACCCTGGCATTCAGGTCAAATGAGTGATGTCCGCATCGTCAAGGACATTTACCCACCCAAGTTAAAATTCCATTTCCAGTTAATCGCCGCCGACAATGCAGTGCTGCGTGAAGGCGACAAAGAGCTGCGCGATCTCGGATTCATGATGAATGCCGATCGCAGCAATGAAGCCATGCAACACGAAAAACGCCTGCTGGAAAAATGGCTGCGCGAAGAATTTCCAAAACAGTAAGAATTAAAAAGCAAAAGCCAACCTCGACACGAGGTATGCCAAGTACACGAAGAAAAACCATGAGGTTTGTCGTAATGCAACGGCAGCGTTAGCTCTAATTGACAGCTAGCACTTAAAACTTTGTGATCTACGTGTACTTGGTGTGCTTCGTGTTGAATCTATCCTGTATTTTGCCGACGCTATGAAATTCAGTGCCTGATTAACGTAACTATTTTCAATTCAGTCGTTTGATTTTTTCCCATTCAGCAACGGCATCCGCGATACCATTACGAGCCCGAATATACAGGTTCAATAGACGGATCTCGCGGCATTGGAATTCTTCGCGTGTATCACACGGCACTTCGATTAGGTATATGCCACGATTAATCGTCACTGCATCGCGGAAGGCCGTCATAAACTCGCCCACTGTGTGGCATATCATGCCACGCCCGCCGTACGCCTTTACCAAGGTCTGCACATCAAACTCCGCATCTGAGCAGTGGTAAATTGCGCCTTGACCACACTGGCCCAAATGAAAAATGTTGTTGCGCATGTACACAATGACGACGGGCAATTGCTGTTTCTGGAAATGAATCAATTCGTTTAACTGAAAATGAAAGCCACCATCGCCAGTCAGCACAACTGTCCGTGCACTCATTTGCCAAGACCGAATGGTTTCGGCAACAACACGAGCATACGGCAAGCTGGTGCCCATGGCGGCATACCAAGGATTGGTGAGCCACGCACGGCCACTCGCATTGGCACGCGTACGCAAGCTGTAACTGGCAAAATAGCTGTTGCCCACTTCAGGCAAATAAATATAGGGACGCGGATCTTCAGCCTGCAACTGATTCAATACATCGGTCAAATTATGAAAATCCATTTTGTCTTGCGATCGCCACACAGGCGCCACATGCGGTAACCCGTTGAACGTAAACGGCGTCAACTCCATCGCCAACAGATGATCGAATAATGTCACCAGATCACGTTCATGCGCGACTGTACTTTTAACGACCGTTTTATTGGCAAATTGCTCGATAAAATGGGTGTTCGTATGAAACGCAGCGTTCGAGTCTTGGGAAAAAATGCTGGTTCCCACGTCAAGAACATAATCAACCTTGCTTTCAACAAACTGGCGTAATTCGGGTGCACTGAACACACCGTTGTAGGCGCCTAAGCACAGCGGGTCAAACTCGTCGAACAATCCCTTGGCAAACCACGATGTCACATAGGGAATTTGAAAACTGTGACAAAAACTGGCGATTTGCTCGCGCAAAAATTCATTAAGTTTGATCTGCTCACCAATGTACACCAACGGATGCGTCGCTTTAGCCAGTTTGCGAAAAATCGTTTCGGCGATCACCTCTGCCCCAGCAAGGCGCACGGGTTGCTGTAACAACTCATCGGTTGAATACGGCAACAGAACGGGCTGAGTCTTTGCCGCCAGCAAATCGCGCGGTATTTCAATAAACACTGGCTGACGTTGCACAAAGGCATGCGTCAGCAAAGTCAGAAATTGCATCGCCGCCACATTGGGTTGCCCACGATTGCGATCGCCCTGCAATCGTTCTGCGCGCAAACCCAATCCGGCAAATGCACGCAAGGCTGCATCGTAATCTTCGACCCAATCACTGGCCGAATGCACGGTGTGATGAATCGCGCCATGACGCACTTCGTTTTCGCCGGGCGCCCCCGAAATAAACACCACCGGCAAACGTTCCGTTTTTGCCAAGGCAGCCGCTGTTAAGCAGGGCAAACTGCCCACGGTATACGTGCTCAGGCAAAAGCCCATGCCTTCAATTTCAGCTTGTGCACAAGCACAAAACGCTGCGTGCATTTCGTTACTGGCCGGTGTCACGTTCAGTGATGAGTCGAGCGCGGCAATGATATTGGCCGCAAAATCACCACCAACACCGTAAACCGCCTTCGCGCCAAAAAACTGCATGATTTGCACCATGGCTTCACCGAGCGTAGGCAATGCTTGCTCATAGGCTGAACCAAAGTTGCTTTCGTAAGAATTAACCATCGCTCGTCCATACTGTTGATCGATGGCCTATTTTGCGCCGCCAATAGCTGACGACTTTGACAAAAATCAAGCGGCAAGGCGTCATAGAGAAAAACCGCGAAAAATTTGATCGCCGTTAAACAGGTAATGACGATTGGTTCACCGTGTAGTGGTTGTGCGGGTCACGCAGTTCAAAGTTTTTGAACAGCGGCGCAATGTGTTCGCGAATGAAATGGCGATCCTCATCGCTAAAGGCGGTTTGTGCGTTACTTTTACTGCGGCAAAATTGCACAGCGTAATGCTGCACACCGCGATTGGCCAAACGCAGAGCTAATTGTTGTAACTGCTCGCGCGACAATAAAGCCCAATCAACCGTGGTGCGCACCTCATACGCTACCCCGTGTCGAAGCACCGTATCCAATGAGCGCCACACTTGTTGCGCGGCCTGCAACGAACCAGTTAACGTTTCGTATTGCGTATCCGTTGTTTTGAGATCAAGTGCGACCCAATCGCTGTATTGCAATAACAACGACAAGCGATCAGGATAAGCACCGCCCGTGTGTACGCCAACCTGAAAGCCCATACCTCGTACACACGCGGCGGCGGCCACCACGGCGGGTTGTGCGGTGGGTTCACCACCGCTGAACACTACTGCATCAAGCAAACCGCGTCGTGATTGCAAAAAGTCTTCAACACTTTGCCAATCAATAGTGCCTGCCACGTTAACGGGGATGAGGTGTGTGTTATGACAATATGTGCAGCGCCACGGACAGCCTTGGCAAAACAACACGCACGCCAGCTGCCCCGGAAAATCCACCGTTGATAGCGGCGTGATGCCACCTACACGCAGCGCGCATCCACGCATATCAGGCACTCACAATCGTTCGCGCGCCGGAACGTTGCTCGATAAAATGCTGACGTTCACAATGTTCGGATTTTTTACCAGGATTAAACTCCGATACTGGTCGATGATAGCCCATTACGCGTGTCCACACTTCGCAGCGGGTGCGTTCGCTGTCTTTTAATGTTTTCATCCTTTCGTCTCCATAGTTTTTGATTGATTTAAGAGCTCACTTGCGGGCGCAACGCAATTTATCGCCCGTAGGCGGGCTCATACGGTGTGTGAGGGATCGCCGCTTGCGAATTTAACCGCAGCAACCGCCACAGCAACTTTCTTTTGCCAACAATTCTTCATCACATTTTGGACAGAATTCATGTTCGCCTGCCAAGTAGCCGTGTTTAGGACAAATCGAAAACGTCGGTGTAATCGTGATATACGGCAAGCGAAAATTCGTCAGAGCGCGTTGCACCAGCTTTTTACACGCTTGCGCCGAACTGATGCGCTCGCTCATGTACAAATGCAGCACGGTGCCACCGGTGTATTTGGTTTGCAACTCGTCTTGACGCTGCAACGCATCAAAGGCATCGTCGGTAAAACCAACAGGCAGCTGTGACGAATTGGTGTAGTACGGTCGATCGGGTGTGCCTGCCTGCAAGATGGTGG
The DNA here is from genome assembly GCA_041914905.1 of Enterobacterales bacterium. Taxonomy (GTDB): domain Bacteria; phylum Pseudomonadota; class Gammaproteobacteria; order Enterobacterales; family Permianibacteraceae; genus Permianibacter. Next base: position 79,052 of record JAYSCL010000011.1, on the reverse strand, counting down.
GAAATCGTTTTTGATCTTCTTTGGCAAAACGATAGGTGGTGCCTTCGGCAGGTGTTGCTTCGAGGTTATACAAATGCCCCGTTTCTTCTTGAAATTGCACGATTCGCCGACGCACATGATCCAGAAAATCACAGGCCATGCGATGCCCTCTTTGATCGGTAATATCAAATGCATTAGCGACAAAATTGCGGATCATTTCATTTATGCCGTTTACGCCGACCGTAGCAAAGTGATTGCGCAGCGAGCCAAGATAGCGTTTTGTATAGGGGTACAAACCCATATCGATAAATTGCTGAATCACTTTGCGTTTGATTTCAAGCGAGTTGCGCGCGAGATCTAACAATTCATCGAGTCGCTGCAACAAGCCTGGCCAATCGCCTTGATGAACATGGCCCAAACGCGCGCAGTTGATCGTCACCACACCAATCGATCCGGTTTGCTCGGCCGAGCCAAACAGGCCGTTGCCGCGTTTGAGCAGTTCACGCAGATCCAGTTGCAAACGACAACACATGGAGCGGATCTGATTGGGCTGCATATCGGAATTGATAAAGTTCTGAAAGTACGGCAAACCATATTTGGCCGTCATCTCAAACAACAGATCGGCGTTGGGGGAGTCCCATTGAAAATCGCGCGTGATGTTATAGGTCGGGATCGGAAACGTGAACACACGACCTTTGGCATCACCGGTCGTCATGATCTCGATATAGGCGCGATTGATGAGATCCATTTCAGCTTGCAATTCACCGTAGCTGAACGGCATTTCTTTACCGCCAATGATCGGGATCTGTTCACGTAAATCGTCGGGACATACCCAGTCAAACGTCAAATTCGTGAATGGCGTTTGTGTGCCCCAGCGCGACGGCACATTCAGGTTGTAAATCAGTTCCTGAATGCCTTGTTTAACGTCGTCATAGCTGAGTTTGTCAACGCGCACATAGGGTGCCATATACGTATCAAATGATGAAAACGCTTGCGCACCGGCCCATTCATTTTGCAAGGTGCCAAGAAAATTAACGATCTGCCCAATCGCGCTTGAAAAATGTTTGGGTGCGGCGGCCTCCACTTTGCCCGGCACACCGTTCAAGCCTTCTTGCAACAACGTGCGCAAGGACCAACCGGCACAGTAACCACTCAACATATCGAGATCGTGAATGTGCACATCGCCTTCCCGATGTGCCTGACCAATTTCGGGAGGATAAACATGGCTAAGCCAGTAGTTGGCGATCACCTTGCCTGACGTATTCAAAATCAATCCACCGAGCGAATACCCTTGATTTGCATTGGCGTTCACGCGCCAATCGGCGCGCGTTAAATATTCATTGATGCTTTTTTCCACATCGACTAAGGCTTTTTTGTCAGCACGCAAGCGTGCACGATTCTCGCGATAGACAATATAAGCGCGTGCGGTTTTGAAATGATCCGCAGCGACTAACACCTGCTCAACAATGTCTTGTACTTGCTCAACGCCGGGAATATCGGCCGCCGAAAAACGCCATTCAATCTGCTTGTCGATTTGCGACATCAATTCGGTTAAAGCCGATTCGCTAAATTCACCGGTGGCGGCCCCGGCTTTGGCAACTGCTTGTTCTATGCGGTTACGATCGAAGCGCTGCAGCTCACCCGAACGCTTGCGTAACATTTGCGGTAAACGCGCCATTCCACCACTCCTTATAGTGTTATTTGATCCGGAGACCTACAGGATATTGTGGTTAGACTAGACCGTCAGAAGGTTTGAGGCTTGATACGGATCAAGCTTTGATGCGATGGTGTGGGCAGACATAAACAGGGAATTGATGAAGCCAATCGGCGGCTCCGTCGTGCTCTCGAAAGCGTTCGGCAAAAAAAAATCCCCGCATCACAGCGGGGACTTTTCACGTCGATAACGGCTTATTTGCGCGTCGTGATCTGCTCTTCAATTTCAGCCGTAACACGACGATTTTGCGCGCGCCCATCCACCGTCGCGTTGTCGGCAACCGGTTTTTCCTCACCGTGGCCGACCGCACTGACGCGATCGGCCGCGACACCAGCTTTAACAATGGCGGCGGCAACCGAATCAGCCCGGCGCTGCGAAAGGGCTTTGTTTTTCTTGTCATCACCCGATGCGTCGGTATGACCTTCAATGATCACCTTGGTCGTTGGGTACTGATTCATAAAATCAACGACTTTCTGGATCTCACCAGCGAACGAATCTTTCACATCGGCTTTGCCGCTGTCGAAATTCACCTGCAACTGGATACTGACTTTCTCGGTCAGCGTGGCACAACCATCGTTGTTGACCGTCAAACCCGCCGGTGTACCTGGGCATTTGTCTTGTGCGTCGATGACACCGTCTTTGTCACTGTCTGGCGGCGGTGGAATGGATGGCGGCGCAACCGGCTGAGCCGGTTCGGGGATTGGCTCAGGCGTGGGGGCTGCCATCGGCGCTGGGCTTGCTGGCGCGACTTTTTTCACATTACCGAACCCAACATTGAGACCAATCCAAACCCCTTGATCATTGTCGTGCGATTCTTCAAAACGATCGAAGTTGGCTTCCAAACGTAGCGCAATGCGATCCGTCAGATAAAGTTTGGCTCCCAGCACATACACCAAACCGAATTCAGAGAACTTATCGAAATGGGCGCCGTCCAGTTCCAATTCCGCAAAGCCTACCCCCATATACGGCACCAGGCCGTTTGAGCGATCGGTGAAGTGATAAAGGCCTTTCAGACCCAGCTGATTGGCGTTCACATCGATGCCGGTGATGTCGGTTTTGGTGTCCAGATCGGCGTAAAACAACTCGAATGCCCACTCCTCGTCAACGTTGTAGGCCGCCGTCAGAAATCGACCGTCATCATTGTCGAGCAAACGCTCATCGCCCCAGTCAAATTTGACAATCGTGTGTCCGATGCCGAAATCAAACTTATAATCGTCGGCCTGTGCTGCAGCCGTCAGCCCCAATGCCATCATGATGGCTGCACATGATTTTTTCATTACGACACTCCCTAGGTTTTGAGTTGTGCGTCGCCAGCGGTAAAGGCCCAAAAGCGAGCAATGGAATTCTACGTCGCTAAGGCGGACTTCCGCCAAGCCTTTGCAACGCGCGTGCATGCATTGCCTGTGAGAAACGTCGCAGATACCACAAAAAGCTGCGGTGATCGAAATGACCGTTGCATCAACGACAGCAACGTGCGACACCATAGCGTAGAATGCCGGCGCTTTTTTTTCATCTGAGGCCACATTCATGCGTATTTTCGCCAGCATTTTGTTGGCGGCGTTGCTCAGTGCCTGTGCGACAGCCCCCACTCATATTCGTCTCGATCCGGACGTTCGTTATCAAGCCACCGGTTTGGGTCAGGGACGGGTTGTTGATGTCAATGTCATCAATGCCACGACTCCCCGCCGATTAAATGAAAACCAGCACAGTTTTCCGCTAGAACAACCGGCCTCCGTTGCCGTCAACACCGCTTTTTTGGATGCGCTGAATCGCCACGGCTTTTCACCACAAAATGGCGCCGCATCGGAGTATCAATTGAAGGCTGAAATCATTAAGGCCGATAACCTGATCGAAAAGGGTACGTTCACCGACAAGATCAGTATTGATATTCAGATTCAAGTCAGCGTAACCACACCCAACGGCACGCGTTCACGCACATTTAACAATGGCATTAGCCGTGAAGTGGGTGGCAGCGCCAAGATCGGCGAAGTGGCCGGTGAATTGAATCAATTGATGGCCACCGTGCTGAACAAAGCCGTGAATGACGGCGAATTGCTGGGCTTTTTGGCGCAATAACTAGCGTTCACTGGGTGAGGCGCTTTACATTATCGCGTCAGAAACCCATGCCATTTGATAAATATTTGTTCTATTCAAAACGGCGGTTTTCGCACAGCGTTACTTGCAAAACCGCCGTCGACTTCTACGCTTTGTGGCAGAGAATGCAATTGCATTCAGACAGTTTTTCCACAAGGCGCTGTTCCATTTACTTTGGGCAACGCCCTTTTTTTGTGCGCTGGTTTTTTAACCAATTTTGCGATCTTCATTACGCATTTCTTATTTCCGTTTCTGCTAAGATGTCCTTGGACCTGTTCCCCCAAAGGAGACAACAGTATGAAGAAGACCATTCTGGCGGCATTGGCAATAAGCCTGGCCGCACCAATGGCAGCTCAGGCCGATACCATTTTTGGCATTTATGCGAGCGCCGGAAAATGGAATCAAGACTTTAGTGGTCAAGTCGGTACCGCCGGAGCTAGCGTTATCGATCTGCAAGATGATCTCGGATTTGACGATGGCGACGGCAACACGTTGTCACTGGCCATTGAACACCCGATTCCCGTTATTCCTAATTTTCGTTTTTCAACGACCGATCTGAAAGAAACGGCCGACAACACCATCACACGGCAAATAACCTTTGAAGGTGAGACGTTTGCAATTAACAGCAATGTCCACACCAATTTGGATTTAAGCCATAAAGACTATTTGCTTTATTACGAAATTCTCGACAACTGGGTAACTCTAGATATCGGTTTGAACGCACGTCAATTCGATGGCAAAGTCAACCTATCAACCAATGCCGACAGTGGTGAAGCCACTCTCGATGCAACGGTTCCGATGTTGTATGGTCGCCTCGAGTTTGAATTGCCGTTGACCGGTTTGTCGGTTGGCGCCGAAATGATGGGCATCAGTGCTGGTGATGCGTCAATGAAAGACATTAAAGCCCGCATTGCTTACGAACTGTCCTTTGGTCTTGGCATTGAAGTTGGCCAACGCACCTTTACGATCGAATACGACCCCGATGATCCGGACAATGACGAAGTCATCACCGATCTGGAATTCAAAGGCAGCTATGTTGCGATGACTTACCACTTCTGATGTGATTCTTCAAAAAAAAAACGGAGCAAATTGCTCCGTTTTTTTATACAGTTTATTGATATTTATATAGCTACCTTCATGTTTCTGGGTTGCTTTTCATATCACCAATGGATTTTTCGATAAGACCAGCACGCAGCATATAAAAATACAAACATATACCAGGCAATGCGATGATGGTAGTCAAGACATAAAACTGCACATACCCCAGTGACTCGATCAATGCGCCCGCTGATGCACCAGTGATGAAGCGTCCAACGATACTGGCCGCCGCACTTAATAAAGCAAACTGAGTAGCAGTAAAAGAGAGATTACAGAGCGCCGACAAATACGCGACTACCACCACGCCGCCAATTCCGCTTGCAATGTTTTCAAAACCAATTGTGAACGCAAGCAACTCGTTTGAATGCCCGGCGAAAGCTAACAAGGCAAAACTGAGATTTGAAATGGCCATTAAAATGAGTGACACAAGCACAGATTTCTTCATGCCCATGCTGGCATACATCGCACCACCAATAAAGATGCCGATCAGATAGGCAAAGAAGCCTACACCAACGTCATAAGCGGCGATTTCTTCGTTGGTAAATGCCAAGTCATTCAATAATAACCGCAACGTGAGATTAGCAAGTGTGTCACCGATTTTATGCAACAGAACAAACAGAAAAACCAACAAGGCACCACGACGCATGAAAAATTCACTTAGCGGATTAATGACGGCATCGACAATATGTGAAATCCCACGTTTACCTGCGATTTCAATATGACGCGCTGGTTCACCTAACAGCAATCCAGTTAACATGGCCGGCAAAGCAAAACCTGCGCACAACATATATGCCACATGCCAATCACCAGCGGTTGCAACAAAAAGCGCGAGTGAGCCCGCCGCCACGGATCCGATCCGCCAACCATATTGCGACATCCCCGAACCAACGCCCAATTGTTCCGGTTTCAGTAATTCGATTCGATAGGCATCAATCACAATATCGAAGGTCGCCCCCGCCGCCCCCACGGCAACAGCGGCCACCGCAAAATGCGCCAAATTCGCATTGGGATCCAACACGCCTAGATAGAAAACCGCCATCATAACGGCGAGACCGGACAGCAAAAGCCAGGAAAGGCGTTGTCCTAGACGACCAATAATTGGAAGGTGAAAACTGTCCACCATTGGCGCCCAAAGAAATTTTATGTTGTAAACCAAAAATGCCAGCGAAAACGCTGTGACGCTCTTCTTATCGATTCCATCCTGCGCCAAACGTGTCGTTAGGGTCGCGCCCAACATTGCGTAAGGAAAGCCTGAAGAAATACCAAGCATTAATGCCGCGATCGGTTCTCGTTGCAAATATGGGCGAAGACCAGCAAGCAATCGACTAGCCCATAAAATTTTTTCACTCATAAAGATTCCAACACATACAAAAGTTTGTCGAGTGCAAAACCCGTCAGCACGCACAACAACATACGACGACTGAAAATGAGTTGCCAAAGCGTAGACGTGACCAAGAACTTTACCTTACTGTGCGCACATAATCGGTCGACACGTTAAAGTGAAAGATGGTGACTGGCAATTGGCATGTGTTGGGTGCCGGAGCCCAAGGCTTGTTGTTTTATGCGTATGCCCGCCGAGCACAGCAGCCATGGCGTGTGATCGCGCGGCAATGCCCGCCGCCTGATGTTTTGTTGACATATGAAACTGACGGTGCCTTAAGCACGTTGCCGCTCGTGTGCACAACGTTATCGCCCGCATCCTCGCAGCTTGCACGTGTAGTCATTGCTGTCAAAACCACTCAACTGACTGCCGCGTTGCAGCAAGTGCGCCCGCATCTGGCGGCGGATGCTGATGTGGTGTTGGCCTTGAATGGTGTCGGCTGGTTGGCGGGTGTGCAGCAAATGCTGCCCAGTCAACGATTGTGGATTCTGAGCAGCATTCACGGCAGTTATCGGCGCGCCCCATGGCATGTCGTCGACAGCGGTCGCGATGGCCGTTTGTTTCTCGGTGCAGCCTCACCCGGAACGTCGCCGCATCCGGCCTTGCTGGCACTTTGGCAATCGATAGGTTTCCACTGTGAATGGGACCATGACATCGTGGCGCGCTTGTGGCGCAAAGCCGCGCTGAATGCCTGCATCAATCCGCTGACGGCGCTGCTGAATTGTCGCAATGGCGAATTGCTGACTCGCCCCGCCGCAATGCGCTTGCTACCGGCGCTTTACGATGAGCTATCTGCCGTATTGAACAGCGTCGATGCGTCGATGACAGCGGATGAATTGTCGTCGTCGGTGGCACGGGCATGCCAAATGACTGCTAACAATTTTTCGTCGATGCAGCAAGATCTTCAGGCGGGTCGCGAGACAGAAATCGACGCTATCGTGGGTGCATTTATCCGACAGGCGCAACACATCAACTCCCCCCTTTCGGCGATGTCAGTGTTGTACGATGCGATAGCACAGCGCGAGAATTGGTCACGCGATTGATTGGATGGCTTTGAACCGGATCACACTGCGCACTTCTGACTTCGACTAGACTCAATCGCTGTTCGTAGCGAAATGGCTGCAAGAACAATACACTGACAACATCTTAGCCCGATGCCATCGGGGCAGTTAAACAAAAAGGAAAGCTCTGTTATGTCGTTACGCCGTATCGGCCCTTACCTGTTGATTATGGTTATCGGCCTGCTGGCCTGCGTGTTTGCAATACAACAACAAAACAGCGCCACGACGGTGCTGCTCGCGCAAATGCAAGCCCTGAAACAGGAAGCCGCCGAACAAGCCTTAGCCGATTGGTATAGCCGCGTTCGCTTTTTCTTGAAAAAAGCTGCCGAAGACGAAATGTTGTTGCGTCAGATCACCGAAGGCCAACAAGCCGAAATCGTTCATAACATGGCGGCCGCCGCCAACGTGCTCAAATTTCAATCGGTTATGATGCATGATCGTTCCAGCAATATGCTGTTCTTGTCCGATGCCCCCAGCCGTCCTGGCGAGTTGTACGGCACAGGCGATTTTCTGTCGCGCCAATATTCGGTAAAGCCACAACCGGTTGCCGAGGTCAGGCTGCGTGACAAACCCGCTCTGCTGATTTCACAAATTATTAGCCAAAACAACGAAACCAAAGCCGTGTTGATTCTGGTGTATGCACTCGACGAATCGTTACTGAAACAACTGTCGGATGAAGTACGGGCCCCTTTACGTTTGCGTTGGAAAGACGGGCGCGAACTGGCGGTTACCGATGATGGTGTCGCGATGCCCGTACGGTGGCCGGATGGCTTATACCTTGATGCAGAATTAAACGTGCATGTACCGGCACAGCTCGAAGTGGAGCCCAGCTCGGCATTGTTGTATGTGTTTATGGTGCTGGTCGTGTTGCTCAGTCTCGCGGCCATCTGGTGGGATGGCATTGATGCGCGCAAAAAAGAAGCCGAACTCGACAAAGTGGTCAACGTGTTACGCGCTGCCGAAAAGAGTCAAATCACCTTGCACAATCTGGTGCAAACCGGTGGTGCACCAGGACGTGTTGCAGCGGCGCTGATTGATGCAATGCATCAACAAGTAGAGCGTCGCCAGTTATTGGAGTCGCAACTGGAAAAAGCGCAGCAACAACTGTCAGCATTGTACGATCAAAACAAAAATGCCATGCGCGAACGCGATCTGGCATTGACTGCGCCACGGACAAAAAGCGAATTTTTATCGCGCATGGGCGACGAGATCACGACACCGATGAACAGCATGATGAGCATGCTGTCTATCCTGAATGAACACAACCTCGATGCACAGGAAAAAGAGCTGTTACTGATTGCCATTCGCTCCGCTAAAACGCTGCTCGAAAACCTGAACAATATTATGGATTTCAGCAAGCTGGATGCGGGATTATTGAAACTGAATCGCCAAAGTTTCCCGGTCAAGTCATTGGTGCAGGCCGTTATTAACGACTATGCCCATCATGCTCAAGCGAAAAACCTGAAGCTAACGTGGAACGTGAACGCGGATGTGCCTGAAACCGCCACAAATGATGCGAACCGCGTCTTCCAACTGTTACAAAACCTGGTGGGGAATGCGGTTCGCTTCACCAAGGAAGGCGAAGTCGGTGTGTACGTTGATGTGTGGGAGCGAAACAATCAAAAACTGTTGCGCTTTACCGTTAGTGATACCGGCGTCGGTTTGCCGAAAGATGCCGTCGCCACGCTGTTTGAATCACTGGAAAGTCGCAGCAAATTGACCAATGCCAGTTTTGCCGGCCGTTTGCGTTTGATCGTCGCCAAAATGTTGGCTGAGTTAATGGGTGGCGAAATTGGTGTCGTATCGGAACCGGGCAAAGGCAGTCGTTTTTGGTTTACGGTCGCGATGGGGTAAGTCGTCAGTTGCCAGATCAAAACGTAGAACAGTGCTTTAACAACTGATAACTGCTCTCAGTTTTCAGTGGCGGACTGTTCGGCCAGCATGTCTTTAACGGCAACGGACAGATCGGTGATGGGAACCGGTTTGGTGAACACCCGATCAGCCCCCATACCACGAGCAAACTCCAAATAGTTTTCAGGCTGCATTTTGCCGCCACCCGAATAGGCAATGATGCGAACGCGCGGCGAAATATCACGCGCTTCGCTGATCAGTTCGAGACCTTCTTTGTTCGGCATCAGCAAATCCGTGATGATGACATCGGCCGGCTGCTGTTCAAACAAACGCAAAGCGATATCCCCGTCTTCCGCTTGCATGACGGTATGGCCATCCCTGACCATCACTTGCGTTAACATCCGCAACACGGTGGGGTCATCATCTACGATCAGAATCAATGCCATTCTTTGGCCTACTCGCGATCCTCAAATTCCCGAACTCGTTCGGGCAGTGGGCCGAAGCATAGCCCAAAAACCCGCGCATTTTTACTGTTTTTTAATTGCCTTCAGCAGTTGGATTGTCACAATCCGGGCCCGTCGGCGTCAATGACTTTGTCAGGAGAGTTTAAATGAGCCAGAAAACGGAACACGAGTGGAAATCGCAGCTGACGCCTGAACAATTTCGCATCACTCGTCAATGCGGTACCGAACCGCCCTTCAGCGGACGTTATTACCACTTTGATGGTGTCGGTTCTTACCATTGCATTTGTTGTAATGCGAAGCTTTTTGAGTCGAATCACAAGTACGATTCGGGTTCTGGATGGCCAAGCTTTTGGCAGCAAGCCAACCCAGCGGCTATTAAGCGATTGGAAGATGTCAGTCACGGCATGCGCCGCGTCGAAATTCGCTGCGCCGCCTGTGATGCACATTTAGGACATGTATTCCCCGATGGGCCCAAACCCACCGGGGAACGTTACTGCGTCAATTCATTAGCGTTGAACTTTACGACGACCGATCAACAGTAAACCGATCAACGCCACCGGCCAGAAAGCGCCACCGCCACCACCGCCACCGCCGCTTGACGAAGCTTGGGTTTTGGTGACGAAAGCGACGCCGACATCGCCAACGTAGATCGTTGTGCTCTTTTCAGTGTTTGCTTCAGTCGATGTGGCAACTTTGACACAAAGGAAGTCGCCACTTTCCACTGTAGTGCTGGCCAAAAAAGTGCCTGAGGTTGAACAAGCATTGGTTTCCGAAACCAAAAATGCGGCATCGCCATCCGCACTGACACGCGCCATTTTTTCGAGGCCAGTAATGGCAATCGGATCGGACACCACTGTTGAATTGATCGCGACATCATTTTTTGCCGGAATAGCGAACGATACAGGCGAACGATCATCGCCGACCAAACGACGCAAATCATTTTCGGCCAGAACCAACCATTGCCCCCCGGCCATCACCGCGGTTTGAACGATGGAATCGCTGCCCTCTGCCGACCATTGATCAGCACCGCTGTTTGCTATCGAACCATCGGCCAAATAACGCGTTGTCCATAACTGATTCGCGTCATCAAGACCAATCAATAAGAATCCCCCTTCGAGCAACCAGTTAACGGAGTGGGCATGTAAAGCCTGACCACCTGGTTGCGCCATTTCGCGACCATCTGAACTGAAGGTGGTGTCGAGCAAGCCATCGGATTTATACATTTGCAAAGCGGTGAATTTTTGCGCCGAATTGTTAAGCACATCGGCAACCGCAATAATGCGATTATCACTATGGCTTTGCACCACTACATTGGACACATCGGCATCGTTGACAGAAATAATCCGCGTTCCGCCGTCATTGAAGGTGGCATCAAACGCACCGCTGTTATTTAAGCGAATCACCATACCGACATTATTGGTGAGATCAGTTGTATGCAGCGTTAACAACAATTTTCCGTCATTGGAAAACGTGAATTGATCAATGACGGCGCTAAACTCTTGACCATCAATGTCCAAATCAAAGAAATGTTTGCCAGAACCGAAAAACGTTGCATCAACGGCACCCGCCGCCGTCAAACGGGTCATGAAGATCACTTCGCGCGCATCGCTTTCACGCAAGCGGGCAAGCCCAACGATATACATACGGCCAGAACCATCACTAATCGCTTTTAAACCGCGAACATCAAAACCGGCCAACGCGATATCGGCACGGCCATCGGTATCAAACGTCGTGTCGAGAACGCCGGTGTCATTGGTACGCGCAATGACGAGACGCTGCCCGGCCGTTGCGCGATTACCCAGGACCCAGTACTTATCATCGTCGGTGTCTTCTTCTTTCGCGACCGGAAAAGCGGCAAACGGCTGGGCGCTATCGAACAACGTTGCCGCAAAAGTCAGTTTGCCACCCAAACCATGATCGGTATCCAACGATCCATTGGCCAAATAACGTACGATGCAAAAATCAGCGCCACATTGGCCACGCACAGTGGTGACACCGGCCGTTGTGACCTCCATCGCGGTAGCGTGTGTAATACCGGCGCCCACAGCGGATAAATCAACCGGGTTACCATCATTGAATGAATCATCCAAGCCATTGGAGGCGGCCCATGTCGGCATTACCAGTGATGCTGCGAAGACAGCACCGAAGAAAACCTTATACATTGTTAAAATATCCAACTATGGCGAAAAAACTGACGGATTGTGCCAACCGTCCCCTGAACTGACAAGGCAAATGCGGCGCTTTACAATAAACAACCGCTCACCCACCTCGTCAGGCGATGCTCCGACTCCTTTTGAGCCTTTTAGTTTCCGTGCTGACCGCCTGCGGACACGCACCAACCTCGTTCCGCCTGTATTACGGCCACGATCCACTGGTGTTGGATCAACTGCTGCACCAAGCCTCTTCTGCCGTGCTCGTCGTTGACAGTCGCGCGCTTTTAGCCCAGCAACAACAGGCGCTTTTGCAGCGAGCACAAGCGCAGAAAACCATTACGCTCGGGTACATCAGCATTGGCGAACTCGAGCAAAAAGAACGTTCAAGAGCCGAGCGCCTTGTCGGACCGCTAGATGCCGCTTTACTCAATTGGAATGAAAAATTCGCGTCATGGCGTGTGGATGTCAGTCACCCGGCGTGGCAACGCTGGATTAGAGCAGAACTCACACGTATTCGCGATGCCGGTTACACCGGTTTTTTTCTCGACACGCCCGACACTGTAGATAACTACATCACGCATAGTGATTGGTCGCGCGCGCAGCGCGGCGAAAAAGTGCGAGCGATGGTCAGCTTGATTCGTGCAATAAAAGCCGAATTTCCGCAACAATTTGTGCTACTCAATCGCGGGCTCAATTTAGTCAGCGATCGCGTCTGGATGGACGAAAAAGGCCTCGATACCGAATCAGGATTGGGCCTGTTTATTCCGCATCCTCACAATCCCGACGCAATTTTGTATGAGAATGCGTTTGCCAGTCTCGACCCGTGGACACGACGCATCGAAAGCGATTTAACCGCTACAGCGCGTGCCGGCCGTACTCAGGTTTTTGTATTAGGTTATGCCGATACGTTCGGCGATCGTGACGCATTTTTTACCCGCGCCAAACACAGTGGGTTTGTCGCCGCTTGGGCAAACTCATCCACCGATCTGCACGAACACCCCACCCGTTCACCTCAATGAGCACTGCCATGACAACCACTTCAGTTGAAGCTTTAAAAGAATTTCTCGATTCCACTGCCGTGCCGGATGAATGTTATGACTACGTTCAATTGCACGGTTTTTTAACCGCCCTCGCGATCTGTCCGGAAGAAATTGACAGCGCAGAATGGTTGCCGGATGTGTACGCCGGCGAACCAGAATTCGAAGACGATGCCGAGCAGCAAATGATCGAAGCAACCATTGAACAACTGTTGACGTCAATTCGTCGCACATTGTACTCCGGTGAGGTGCTTGGGTTGCCTGTTGCACTGCAATTGGGTGCCAAACCAGAAATGTCGCCGCTGTGTGGCTGGGCAATAGGTTTTATGGAAGGTGTCGGTTTGCGCGAAGATCTGTGGTTTGGTGAACAGGAAGAAGAGATCGGTGATTTAATGTTGCCGATCATGTTGGCCTCTGGCCTGTTCGACGATCCGGAATTGGCAAAGCTAGTGAAAGATCAAAAACAAATGAAACTGCTGCTTTCACGCATCCCGACCAATTTGAGTGAAATGTATCTGGTGTTTAGAGAAAAAGACGAAGAGCCGGTTGAAAACTGAACGCATAACGAAGTGGCATGAGATGCGGCAGAGCTGACTCACCTACCGATAACCACAACTAAAAGGGTGATTGAAAAATCACCCTTTTAGTTGTTCCTTTAGAAATGGCGCGTAATGACGGCCTTCGATTTAAGGCTGCGCCTCCTCACTGGTTTTGATGATCGTTTTGGCGCGCCAAAACTCGCCGCGATTCAATGCTTGCCACGCGCTGCGTATCCACGAAAGCAAGACAAAACTCAGCCAAATGGCCCACACCAACATCAGGCCTTTGTATACCCAAATGGGTAACGACACGACAGTCGTGCTGGGCAACATTTTATCGGCAAAATCAGCAAACCAAATCAACTGATTGCCGTAACTGTTGTTACCGGTCAGCATCATATCGGGCGTCGACAACAAGGCTGTCGGCACCATCGAAATCAGTGCAATAACGGCGACAATACTTGAGACCATTAAAACAAATTGACGCGTATTGTAACGCCAGCGAGGCATCAACTGATCATGGGCCAATTCGCGCAAATGATGGCGACGAATGAACGCCAGCCACGCCAACAAGCCGGCCAATACCCACCACGAAACCGTCGATAAGCCTAATCCCAATAACAACGCATTTCGGAACGTGAGATCAGTTAAACGCGCACGCACAATGACATAGGCCAACACGATAAAGACGAGCAAGGCACTCCAATACAACACGACGGGGCCAAGCAACGGCCCACTGGTCCAAATGATCCAGCGATCGCTCGGCAAAGCCGTATTGATCGTGATATTGGCCGCCGACAAGGGCAACTCAATCTCGGCCGTTTGGCTGCGAAAGCCGACTTCTTGCTGACGTTCAAAATCCACTTGCAATTGATGTTGTCCTGGCAACACATTAAACGCAAGCTCGCCCTCTTGTGGACGTTGTACCAAGGGACGACCGTCCATCAACACGGCGGTGACGTGCAGATCTTGATCGAAACGCAATCGTTGTTCACCGCCTTGCGTCGCGCGATAATTTAAGATCAGATTACCGGTGCGCTGCCGTTGACCAACATTGTCATTGAGCTGCACCGAATCATACGCCACCGTATTGCCAACGACGACATCGGGACGATCAATCGTCAACAGCAACTTTTCATCAGGACGTGGCACAAAATGCAAGATGGACGGATCACCATTGTCCACAATCAACGGTGTACCCGTCGCCGTCACACGCCACAGTGATGAGGGGTAAATGGACCATTCAGCGACGAGATCATCTCGCGCATCTTGCCACTCCAATTGTGCAACGCGCGGCAGTTTGGCTTGATAGCGTTTTTCCTGTTCACCCGCTGCAAAATTTAATTGCACGAATCCATTTTCAACACGTAACGACGAATTGCTCAACGCTTCGTTTGGAGCCAATGGAATTTTGATACTGAACGCCGCTTGAGTTGGCGCAATACGTTGCACAATGGTTTCCGAGGTCCAATCCAACCCTAAAAACAACTGACGATGAACGCGCACAAACGGCGCTATGCTGACCTGGTTTTCGGCCAATTTATTGGTTGCCGATTGTGCCGACGTGCGCAGCAATTCCAGTGCCCCCGATGGTAATCGATTGCCATCCAGTCCCATCGCCTCCCAACCGGTCGCGTTTACCGTTACATGACGCGGTATCGCCGGAAACTGCACGCTGATGCGATTGCGTGCCGGCAATGTGCCGCTCAGCTGCACACGATGGACACCGCGCGACAGAGCCATATGCCATTGACCATTTGTTTGATGCAGCACGGCGGTTTGGCCATTACGTTGAATCAGCGATGCGGTCCATTCTTCGCTGCCTCCCGGCAACGGCACCGAGCTGTCAAACAGCGCGTGTATCGTCATCGTGATCGTCAAGCGTTGTGCATCGATTTTTATATCTGCATCACTGACATCAACACAACTGGGCGCACACGGAGGTGGTGCAGTTAAACGCGCGCGCAACTCCGCGAGCAATTCTGCGGTGGGTACGTCCGCTTTGCTTTCACCCTGATATAAACAGGCCAGTATGACGATTGCCACACTACTGCCATTAAACGTGTTTCGCAAACTCTGCCACTGCAGCGATGACAACGACGATTGCAATAATTTGAACAAAATGGCGCTCAAAGCCAACAACGCCAGCCATTGCCATAACGCATACATTACGCGCGAAACGATAAACAGTTTTAAAGGCTGATCTGCACTCAGCGGCCCTTGCCAACTCAACTGATACGTGCGCCATTGCCAATTGGGAATGCCATTGCCGGCTTGGTTGATCGTGTTTTGGCTGTAACGATCGTAACTCTTGCTTCTGGCTCCAGAAGCCATCGATTCCGGTGCCAATTTCATGCTCAACTGAGGTTCGCGCGCGACGGGTGCTTCAGCACGTTGTTCTTCGAGTTCGTTTGATTCAGTTGGGGGGGATTGTTCAGCAACACCCGGTGCATACAAGGCGACGGCATCCGTTGCTGATTCACCCAAAGTCAAATTTTGTTCTGCGTACAAACGCGATTCCAATTGAGGGTGCAACAACTCCCGTATATGGCCAGCGACAAATGGCACCGCGACCAATAACAAAATGGCAATCGACAGAGTGCGATAACGTTGCAACCACAATGCCAACTTTCCTTCAACAAAACGCGACACCAAAACAATTGCGACGGCGTTCAATAGCAACCACGTTAGCCATTGCTGCTGATGATAGAGGCTCACCAAGGTAAAAAGCGCAAGCAATGTCCACAACGCACCCGCCAAGCGAAATATCACCGCACAGGTCAGCACCACAATAAAACAGTCAAACAAATTCCATTGCGAGAGAAAACTACCCTGCGCTTCATCGACGCCGGTTGCGGTCAACAAACGATAGCCAGGGGGCAAATGCAAACGCAGACTGGCGGAATCAAACAATTGCTGCCAACCCGATGCGGTCATTGTTGCGCTGGCATCCAGCTCGCCACTGCTCTGCACATTGACGTTTTGCTCACGCACTTCAACGCCCATTTTTTCATCGCTGGTAGTTATCGGTTGTGCCGATCCGTTTACTGTTGCATTCAACAATTGCACGTTCGCTTGCACATTCAAGCGCCAATCGCTACGCATTTGACCGTTAATGTGATCGACAAACGAAAATCGACTGCCATCAAAGCGCAGCCACATATCGCGTTGCCAGTTCAAATGATTGCGCAGATCTTGTGTGCCTCGCGCACGCTCATTGACCGCCACCACAGTATTCACCGCAATGTGCTGTGCTGGAAATGATTGCCACTCAGGGGGCACGTTCAGTTGTGATGGATCAACCGCGATTCCACCATCAAAGCTGACGGCGCGTAATGCGTCATTGCCAACAAAACTCCACACTTCATCGGCAGGCCATACCTCGTTTTTGTCCAATCGTTTGAGTTGTGTCGGTAACTGCGCCGCCCGCGAATAGACATGCACGACCCAATCACCGGGCAACGCTTGCACCGTCAGCACACCATTGTTGTCGAGTTTGCTGGCCATTTCACTGTGCAAATCAACTGGCATAAAGCCATCGAGTAATACTCTGCCTAGTACCACTTCACGAGCACGCCCGGTCACTGTCAGATGAATTTGTGTGTGATTAATGAAAGGCTGACCGTCTTGTAATAAGCGATACACTTGCACATCGAGACTGTCTTGTTCGGTTTGCTTTTCGGTGCTGGCCCCCAACCACACCCGTTCTGGATCCCGACGCGGAAAACTGACCTGTACACCGTCCAACGTCAAATTCACCAAGGCCAGCGACGGTGGTAATAACAATTCTGCGGGACGTTCGCGCCAGGCATATTCGCCGCTGAGTTGATAACGCCCCGTTTTCAAATACACCTGCGGTCGTCCATCGCGTGCAACCACGGCCATCGCATTGCCATTGTGTTTGACGTCGCGGGGCCACACTTGTTCGTCGCCTGGTAACGCGACAAATCCATCGCGAAAAACTTCGATGGTCAGTGCGAACTGTCCACTCTGCTTATTGGCTTCCAACTGCAATGGACCGTACCAAGTGCAAACAAATTCATCGGCGCTACGGCCTTCAACGCCGTAACTTAACGGACAGCGACGATATTCCTGCTCTTTGAGCACCCAATCTTGCCAATCGTTGAGTGCAGCGGGCAATTTGCCCACATCGGCGTGCACGCGCATCCAACTCAACAATAAAAACACCCAAAAAATTTTTAGCGCTTTCATTTGTCCGTCCTGAATTTGCAATGTAGAAACTGTATCGAAATCTTGGTTAAGCGATGGCTATTCATCGCCATCGAATGCGTTATTGCTCACACATCAACACCACTTTGCCGATGCTCTTGCCTGAGCGTAAACACTCAATAGCCGACAATGCGTCAGAAAAATCAAACTGATGCCCAACATACGGTGGTGGCAAGTGCAACTGTTCGAGTTCGGCCATCATCGTGTGGAAAAGTTCGAGTTTTTGCCACAACCAAATCAAGTTAAATGCCATCACCGATTTGTTGGCGCTGATCATTGTCAGCACATCGTAACGCGGCCTTTGCCAATATCGCCACGCCAACTTCAACCAGTTTGGCCGCCGTTTGCCCGGTGTGAATTCAGCCGCACCAAATACAACCAAGCGACCACAGGGTGCCAATGCTTCAAATGATGCTTGTTGTGAGGCGCCACCGACACCATCCAGTACCAGCATCAGCTCGCGATGAGCCATCACTTGATTAAGTTGTTCAGCAAAATGTGCGTCACGAATAATCACATCGTGCCAGCCGCGTTGCTGTAACCACTGTCGTTTGTTGGCGTCCCCTACACAAGCAATCGTGTCAACGCCTAAGGCCTTGCAGATGTGCAGCGCTTGCAATCCCACACCACCGGCGGCCGAATGTATCAGCGCGAGTTGTCCTGCTTTGATGTTGCCCAGCTCACGCAAGGCATACCATGCGGTAAACGTCTGCGTCAGATACGCCGCCGCTTGCTGAAACGACCATGTCGACGGTACTGGCAATAATTGCAACGCCGGCACATCAACAACGGTGGCATAGGCACCGAAACGGATACAACCCATTACCCGCATTCCCACCGTCAAACGTTGATCGTCGCTGTGATTCGCAATCACCTCGCCGGCAAATTCAAGACCAGGAATAAAACTGCCCTGTGGCGTCGCCGAATACAAACCAGTTAGGGCGAAGATATCGGCAAAATTCAAACCCACCGATTTAACGTTTACCCGAACCATGCCGTGAGCAAGTACAGGCAAATTCTCACGCGTTAAGGTCAGGTCGGAAATCACACCCGCCTTGGGTGTGCGCCACACAATTCGTTGCAAGATTCAAGCTCCCCTCGTCTTTAGCAGAAGCGATATACGTTTGTTGCATCAAGTTGTAATTGTTCAAAGACAACGGACAGAAAATGTCACCGCACTACAATACGCGGTCTTGATAAAAGTGGCATCCGATTTCAGTGAGATAAAATTCAAATTTACGCACACATTGCCGACGCAACAGCTCAGCGCGTGGCGTTTAACTGCAAGTCGTCAGCGATTGAATCCATGCCGTGATCACCGCCAAAGCGGCATCATCAGGGATGGAACTGGCCAGCGGCGGCATGCGATTTTGATCGAGTGTCCGCATGCGCTGCAGAAGTACTGAACGTGCCGGATCGGTGGGCGCGATAACACGAGCATTGTCTAAACCTAAATCACCCGCTTGTGGCGCCATATCGCAGGTCTGTGTCGCCATCAGCGTGGTGTTATAACGCAGATCGATTGCGACCGGTGTTGGGCCTCCCGGCCGATGGCATTGACTGCAATTGCTGTGCAAATAGCTGCGTGCTTTTTGCGTCAAACTGGCATTGGGATCGTCCAGCGCAAAATACATGCGCTGTTTTTCGCTGGCGTTCATCGCGGGTGAAAACAATGCGATGTGAGACAGTGTGTCAAGTTGATTGGCGGTGGTGCCAGAGGGATACAACCACGCAAAATTCAATTGTGCCGATTCAAGACCTAATGTGTTGCCCGCTGCGGCGGTGTGGCAACGAAAACATTCATCACCGCTGGGATAGTGCCACGTTTGCCCGTTGATCACTTTATCCTTTGCCGTTACCAATAAATCCGCATCCGTTTGATCATCGCGCCATTCATAACTGTACCCCGCCCACTGATCGTTATGGCGCATCAACAAACGCGTTTCAATCAATTTGTCTTGCAAGCGAAAATGTTTAATGAGTACCGAACCCAGAGGAAACGACCAATCACCGTCGGCATTGATCGAAATAGACTGATTATTTGGCAACGCCAGAAAGCGCGATTTGTCGGCACCGTCCGACCACAACGGCGCGCGCACCGCATACGGAATGGTGTTCGCGCTAGGTTGTGTTGGCTGTGTGCTGCTGACACAACCGGTGTCGGATAATTGTGCGGGAATCGTTGAACCGGGTGTCGTTTCACTTTCGATTTTGTAAATGCCTTCACCGGCACCACCGGACAAATTCAGAATGAATATTTCGCCACTCAGATCTTCGGCGAACGACACCACATTGCCCTCCACGCGTCCGTAATCGGTTGCCGTGCTTTGGCCGCGCGTGAATCCCCAGATTCTTGACGAACAATAGTCGCTGAACAAATATTGCCCTTGCAATGATGGGATCGCACTGCCGCGATAAACAAAGCCGCCAGACACCGAACAACCTTGTGAGTGATCGTATTCATACACCGGCATGACCAAGCCAGTCTGATTACACGTGCTGGCGCCGTAGCAATGATTGCCTTCCATGATTCGCCAACCGTAATTGCCACCACGCGTGATCACATCAATTTCTTCGTAGGCATTCTGACCAACATCGGCCGCCCACAATTCACCGGTCTGCCGATCAAACGAAAAGCGCCACGGATTACGCAAACCATAAGCATAAATTTCCGGTCGGCCACCGCCACTAGCAAACGGATTGTCGGAAGGAATGCTGTACGGCGAACCACTATTGACATCAATGCGCAGAATTTTGCCAAGCAACGTGTCCGTGCTCTGTCCATTGTTTTGTGGATCGCCACCTGAACCACCATCGCCCAGCGCAATGTACAAACGGCCGTCCGGACCAAACGCGATCTGTCCGCCGTTGTGATTGGAAAACGGTTGAGTTTGCGTGAAAAGGACTTGCGCCGACCCCGGTTCAAATTGGCCATCACCGCGCAGCGTGTAACGCGCGACAGTGCTGGTTAATGACACACCGCCGGAGTAATGCACATACAGATAACCATTGCTGGCAAAATCTGGATGGAAAGCAACACCCAGCAAACCCGATTCACCGCTGTCGCGCACGAGCCCGCTTAAATTTAACACGGTGGTAAAACTGCTGGCATCGGCGCGATTATCAAAACGCTGAATCAAACCGCCTTTTAACACGGCGTAAAAATGCGCTGGATCGTTGGGGGCCTGATGCAGGCCGACCAGCGATGCCATCGCCGGCAATTGCGCAAACGCAGGTGTAAAACGTAAAGTCGTCGTCGCATCGGGATTGGCCGGCGCCACACAATCACTGTTGTCTGGCCGCTGGTTTAAACCGACCGATACCGAGGGTGAGTTGTCAGGCGAATCTCCACCACTATGGCAAGCCGCCAACAATGTCGTTAAACACAGTAGTCCGCGTTTCATCACCACACACCTTAAGCCCTTCATCCCATTGCTGATGACAGTAGGCCAATTACAGAAATCCGGCAATAACGAAGTTCACAAAAAACAAAAGGGCGAAATATTCGCCCTTTTGTTTTTCAACCCAATTAATTCAACTTGCTGTGCCGTATGCCATAAAGGAAATACGTCAGCAGCGCTGCGCTGATCCAAACGCCAAAAATGCAGTAGGTGATCAGCGGCAGATCTTTGATGATGTACAAACAGGCCAGAATACTTAAGCCCGGAATAACATAAGGGCCAAACGGCACACGAAACCCTTCACCTTTGCGCAAGCCTTCACGTGCACGCAGCACCGGAACAGCGGCGGACACAATGATGAACGCAACCAGCGTGCCCATGCTGACCATATCCCATAGAAAACCGGAATCAACAGTGCCGGCTACCAATGCAACGGCGATACTGACAATGGCGGTATTCACATTAGGTGTACGTGTTTTAACGTGCACTTTTTGGAATGATGGCGAGATCAAACCGTCGCGGCTAATCGCAAACAAAATACGCGTCTGACCATAAATGGTTACCAGCGTGACACTGAACACCGAAATCACGGCGCCCGCTGACAACACAAGGGCGGGCCATTCTTTGCCGGTGACGTTTTGCATGATAACGGCGAGGCCCGCTTCTTGGCCTTCAAACATCGAAGCCGGTTGTGCACCAACCGCGGCGACCGCTACCAACAAATAAAACACGGTGACGATCAACAAGGCGGCCATTAAACCGCGCGGTACCATGCGTTTCGGATCTTTGACTTCGGCACCGGCCGTCGCGAGCGTATCCAGACCGATGAATGAGAAAAACACCGTGCCCGCGGCGGCGCCGACACCGGCCATGCCAGCCCAGCCACGACTGTTGTCTTCGTTAAAAAATGGCGTGAAATGGTTGGCGTCAAAACCACTGAATGCGACGGCGACAAACAGGGCCAAAATACTGAGTTTGATCATCACCATCACGGCATTGGCCGTTGCCGATTCTTTGGCGCCGCGCATCAGCAGAACGCCGCACAATGCCACCAAAATAATCGGCGGCAAGTTGATCTGATCAAAATGCCACTCAGTGCCGTTTGCGCCTGCCACAATCGTCGGCGAACGCAGCGCATCCGGAATGCTGATGCCAAATGCGTGCGTCAGAAAATGATTTAAATAATCGGACCAACCAATCGCGGTGGCACTGGCGGCCAGGCCGTATTCAAGCAATAAACAAAACGCGACGATGTACGCGGCGAATTCGCCAACCGTAGCGTAAGAATAGGAATACGCGGAACCGGATGCCGGAATCCGTGACGCCAATTCGGCATAACACAGTGCCGTTAAGCCTGCCGTGATCGCGGCGATCACAAACGACAGGATCACCGCCGGACCCGCTTTGGGCACCGCTTCAACCATCGTGAAAAAGATACCGGTGCCAACGGTTGAACCGACACCGATCATGATCAGCGCAAATAATCCAATCGAACGCTTTAATTCGTGCTCGTTGTCACCATGGGCGGCATCACTGCCGTTAATCGCCTTCGTACGCCAGAGTCGATTCATTGTTGTTGTCTCATGCACATCGGCGTGTCCCGCCAAAACCGCGCGACGTTAGCAGATGCACGCCAGCGAGCCAAGCCGCGCCTGTCCGACCAGCGAACGTTGGTCTTCACTTTCAAGCACAATTTGCGCAAAAACTGGCCGATATCAGTGAATTGAGCAAAGCGTGAACACATCCGCTACGATTCGCCCCTCTGCTGCTCCGGTCCCTATCATGCAATGCCGCTCTGGCTGCGGTGCCTGCTGCATCGCGCCGTCCATCACCTCACCCATTCCCGGCATGCCGCAGGGCAAACCGGCCGGTGTGCGCTGCATTCAGCTCAGTGACGACAATCGCTGCCGCTTGTTTGGCCTGCCCGAACGGCCGCCGTTTTGCGTGGGGCTACAGCCGATGCCGGAAATGTGCGGCAACCATAATGACGACGCCTTGTACTACTTGACCGAACTTGAGGTTAACACGCGCCCCTAAAGCCATTGCCGTCTAAAATCGATTAGCATGACTGCACCACGAGGACCTATTAAAACAACATGTTGATCCCGGGTTACCGCATTATTCGATTATTGGGTGAAGGCGGCATGGCCAAAGTTTGGTTGGCGATGCAGGACAAATTCGAGCGTGAAGTCGCACTTAAAATCATGTCGCCGATTTTGGCACAACATAATCCGAATTATCGTGAACGGTTTGTGCGCGAAGCACGCATTATCGCGCAATTGATGCACCCGAATATCGTCACCATTTTTGATGTCGGCGTGCACGACAATCTGCATTACATCGCGATGGAATACGTCCCCGGCCGCGATCTCAAACAACGCAGCGCCAGCATGACTTTGCGCGACAATTTGCTCGCGGTTAAAGACATTGCGTTGGCGCTCGATTTTGCCCATCAAAAAAATTATGTGCACCGCGATATTAAACCCGAAAACATTCTGATTCACGAACGCGATGGTCGCGCTGTGTTAACCGATTTTGGTATTGCGCGTTTGGCCGGCGCTGATGAAGCCTTGACACAAACCGGCGTCGCGATCGGCACACCGGCGTTTATGAGTCCTGAACAAGCCATGGGTCGTGCGACCGATGCACGCAGCGATTTATACAGCCTTGGCGCCGTACTATTTTATTTGTTGGCCGGTCGCGTGCCCTACACGGCGGATTCGGCAGTCGCCATTGGTATCAAACATGCGATGGAACCGATCCCGAAAGTGCCGGAAGAATTGGCTACATTACAATCGTTGATCGATTGGAGCATGGCCAAGTTACCCGATCAGCGCTTTCAAAGTGGCCAAGCGTTTGCGCTGGCGATCAATGACGCCGTCACGGCTTTAACGCCCACGATGGACCTATTCTGGCAACAATATCGTCAGCAGGTACAAAACAACGAGGTAGCGGCGCCTGAAAAATTGACCCAGTTGCCGGAATCACAATTGGCAACACAGGTGTTAAACGCAACCAAACCGGTCCCACCGCCGCGTCCTGTAAATGCCGATGCAGCGATCAAAAAAGTGAATGTTGGTATTTCGCGTTCGCCCGTTCAGTCCGCGCGCCCGAAATCACGTGCAGCCCCACCGATTGAAAATGTGCCGACCGCGCCTGCACCACCGTTACGCTTGCGCCGAAATTACACAACCCTGAGTTGGTTAATGGTGTTCGCGCCCTTGCTGGCACAAGTGTTGGCATCACTTTCACTGTTCAAAACGACCGGAGGCCGCTCGGTGTATTTCACCGCCGCCGATCTGGTGCTGTTTCTCGGCTACAGCACTGGCATCGTCAGCTTTTGGTTGATTGGTTTTAAGCTGGCGCACAAATGGCCAGTGTTTCTCACCGGCTTCAAATGGCTGCAAAGTTATGTACTGCCACTGAGCAGTTTGATCGCAACATTGTTGCTCAGTGTGGTGGCCGAGACCATGCTGGCACCGCTGCTAGGCCCAACGTTTTACCGCTGGATCTTTATTGTCCTGTTGCTGCTAATAGCCGTGTGGATTGAGCTGCTGGTACTGGGCCGCGCCACCGCGTTAACGCGCCGTTTGGGACCGTGAACCGGATAACACCCACGCCACGCCATTTCAGTTATGGTGCACAACACACAATTTTTATGGAAATTCACATGACCACTGCAAACCATGATTGGACTTGGCTCATTCGCTACGGCATTGTCATATTGATTGCATTGATCCTGTCCTCTGCATTTGCCGGCATGGATCTGTTCAGTCAAACCTGGGTTGTTAAAGGAAAATTGACCGCCGCCAAACTGGTGCAGTTTTTTGGTTACACCACCGCGTTGGCAACGTTTTGGATTGCCGGCAAACAATTGTCATTGGCGCTGCAAGGCAAATCCGGACGTTGGTCATTTTTGCAGTACTTGTTATTGCCCATTGTCAGCCTGGTGGTTGTGTCAGCCGCCCACAGCGTCAGCTTGCTGGTGTTAAATCCGCTGCTCAGCGGTGACTTAAAAACCATTTACAACTGGCTATTTATCATCGCCATATTGGCGTGTGCCGCGTGGGTCGTAATGGCGGCACTGGGTCAAAGCTCCGCATTAAGTGCGGCATTTAAGTCGTCAGAAATCGGTAGCAAAACCTGTCCACATTGCGGCGCGCAAAATCCCGAGCAGGCCAAATTCTGTCTGCAGTGTGCGCAGCCATTAAACTGAAAAACTTAATCTATCGAGTCTGCGACAGTAAAAATTAGAATCAGCACGAAGACAGTAAGTCGACAAAGAACACGAAGCAAAGAAATGCCCTGTGCTTAGTTCGATAGCGCTAAATAGCGGCTCAGAGAAAACTTACATTTCATACCATCCCTCATCCCAACCTTCTCCCTTGAAGGGAGAAGGAGTCTAACGCCCTCTCCTCGCGAAAGCGGGGAGAGGGAGGGGTGAGGGGAAGTCATTTCAATTAGACATAGTCATTCAAGTGCGTTCGCTAATTCAGAAAAGCTAATTAGCTCAGTTGAAAAAAACGGTTAATTTATAAATAGAAAATCTCTGTGTTGCTAAAAAGCGCAAAACAAAGATGTCGTTCAAGCCTAAGCCTGATCCAACCCCTGCTCCACTTCCACCAATTCTTCTTCGGTTTGTGCCGAAGGTTGTCCAACCGGTGGCCCTTGAAAACGATGGCGTTCGCCCAGTACCCACCAATACACCGCCAACACCAACAACAATCCAACGGTGAGATACATCACCTTTTCATTCGGTGGTTGCATACCAACATAAGCCATGGTGGCACCACCCAATACAGCGGCAATCGCAATCGGTTTTGACCACGCCCCCAAATTAAACGGTCCTTTTTTGGTCCAGGTGCGGCCTTCGGCGAAAATACCGGCGGCAGTTGGCATCACGTAAGAAATATATAAAAACACGGCGCAGCCAGTGGATAACACGATAAACGCATCACCATACAAGGTGGCAATCACCGCCAACGCGGCGCTGACCCAAATCGCGGCACCCGGTGTGCGATGAACATGATTCACTTGTTTTAACCATTTGGAGGCCGGCAATCCGCCGTCACGTGCAAACGCATACGTCATGCGTGAACACGAGGTTAAACACGCAAGGCCACAAATATAATTCATCGCAAAAATGCCAATGCCCAACGTTACGCGCAGCGCTGGTGGCAAGGGCGCTAACAGTGCGTCAAAAAAACCAAGGCCTTGCGCAACACCGGCTTTTAGATCGGGCATGACCAACACAAAGGTGCACACCATCAAATAGCCAAATAGACCCGACCACGCGACTGCGCGCACGATACCTTTGGGTACATTGTTTGCGGCGTCATGAGTTTCTTCGGACGTGTGTGCCGACGCATCAAATCCGGTGATGGTATAAACCGTTAATAACAAACCTGACAAAAACACGAGCACAACATTGCTGTTTTCTGGCCACCAACTGCCTTCGGCGCCGGCAAAATTGTTAAACGTAAACAAGCGCGAAAAATCCAGCGGCGTCGTTGAATAAGCCAACAAGGAAATGATCAACACGACAGCGATTACAAAAATAAAATAGCCCGACAGATCAGTTAAGCGACTGGTCAGCTTAATACCCTGATGATTCAAAATGGCTTGACTGACGGTAACACCGGCAATAAACAAGGTTTGATGTGTCCACGTCAAACTCGCCGGATCAATACCCATCAACGGTGCGATTAAGGTTTTGAAAAATGGATCATAAACACCAAAATTTACCGACGCGACCACAAAGATCAAACCCAACAAATTGAACCACGCCGTGACCCAGCCATACCCTTTGCCACCGAGCACCGATCCCCAATGATATAAACCGCCCGCCGTCGGATACGACGATGCAATTTGCGCCATTGCCGCTGCAACCATGAGCGCAAACAGCGCGCCAACCGGCCAACCTAAACCAATCGACAATCCGCCAGCGGCGCCCAAGCCTCCTTGGAAGGCGGTGATGCCACCCGCCAAAATACAGATAATCGAAAACGAAATGGCAAAATTGGAAAATCCACCCAACCGTCGCGACAGCTCTTGCGCATAGCCCATGCTGTGCAACAACTTGACGTCTTCATCGAGTGCAGCATTTTGGCTGCTTTGTTCAGTGCGATTCATTCAGTGCTCCTCATTCTTGTTATGGCGCTGACTCCGTGCTTCCTAACGCCGCTCTTGTGTTGTAAATTTTGTAATGATGTCACCTCCGTCGTTTTTAATTTGATGCAAATCAGTTTTTGTGTGGCTAACCGTCATAGCAGCTGCATGTTCGCGGGTAAATGGCGATAAGTCAGCTTGCGCAGATCAGCGACATTGCTGCCCGGCGTTTCCACCAAATAAATCGCATCGCTGATCGCTGAAAAATCAGCACGAAAATGCACCGAACTTTTGAGCACAAGCAATCGTTGTTGCGCGGGTTCAATATTCAGTGCACGCAACATCGATTGATCGGCTGCTTGTTGATTACGACTGCTGACCAGCAATTGCAAGCCGTGATAGTCCACACGCGCCATCGGGCCCAGATCCATGTGGCAACCGCCGTAAAATGGTCCAGTACCGACAAACTTGCCATTACTGAGCGCGCGCACCGTAAAAGGCCCATTCAGTGGCGGCCCCGAGGCAATATTATGTTTAGCGCCCAACAGAGCTGAAAACGTGTTGCCAACTCCGATGTTATGCGCCGCGTAGGCAAAAACGGGATCACAGATCAGTGCGACAACACCATCGCTAATGCCGCCCGCGTGCAGAGCGTGCACCAATGCGACACCATCGCCATCGCCGCCGCCCCCCGGATTGTCTTGTGTTTCGGCCAGAATTAACGGCACAGTGGATGTGTGCCGACGAATCAACCACAACGCTTCGTTTATCGTTTGCAATTTGCCGACAAACAAATGGCGCCGTGCTTGAATAAACTCAGCCAATTGCTGGTGTCGTTGCGAATGATCGGCGTCGCTGTAAACCAACACCGTTGGACCGCTGTCGGCAACATCGGCGAGGGGAAATCCTGCTGCAAACTCGGCGATATCGTCGTGAGGTTGCTGACATTGCGCGATAATGGACGCCATCGGTTCCAGCAAGGTTGATTGCCACGGCAACGGGATCTGAAACGGCAATTTAATCCAGTGCTTGTGCCAACGTTTTCCCGTCAATAGCCGTGGTAAAACGTGCGCAGCGCGCGCACCAGTGGTCGCCATATCAATGTGCGGATAGCTGCGATACACCAGCAATTGATCCGACAACGTGATCATCCGCGCACTGATATTCGCATGAAAATCGAGTGTCACGATGATCGGTAATTCGGCCCCAACGATGGCGCGCACGCGTTGCAACCATTCACCTTCACCGTCATCACAATGTTCGGTAACCATTGCACCATGCAGATCGAGAAACAGTGCATCGAGTTGGCCGGCGTCACGCAGCGCTTGTTCAAACCAGCGCCACAGAGTTTCGTAGGCCTCATTGGTAACGACACCGGAAGGGTTAGCCGAAGCCCACAACAGCGGCACGATCTGATGTTGTGTTGTTGTCGCGGCGATAAAACCTGCGCTCGGAATATTTTGTCCACGAACGCCAGAGATCAGATCGTCGCCACGCAGCAACGGTGGCCAGGCATCGGCAATTAAAAAATCATTCAGCGTGGCACGGCTGTGCGCAAACGTGTTGGTCTCATGCAAAAGGCCGGCAACTCCGATGCGCGCCACGATTGTGCCGCCGTTTTACAACAAACCGACAACGGCACGACGGCACAGATCGGCGTATTCGTCGGCCGTAAACGCAATCGGATTGCCGCCAGCACTCGGATCATTCACCGCCATCGCACCGATTTTTTCGCAATCGTGTTCCGGAATACCCAATGCCGATAAGTTATGCGGAATGCCAATGCGTTCACGCAGCGACAATACCCAATCGAGCACGGCCATAAACGATGGATTGGGCAAATTCAGATAGCGCGCCAACGCCGTCATTTTGTCGGCAATTGCCGTTTCATTGGCACGCAACACATAGGGCATCAGAATCGCATTCAACATGCCATGGTGAGCGTCGTAAACCGCCCCCAAGGGATGGGCCAGTGCGTGCATGGCACCTAATCCACGTTGAAAGGCAGTGGCCCCCATGCTCGAGGCACTCAACATATTCATGCGCGCGTTCAAATCGTGCCCATTGCCGACGGCGGTTTCCAAATTATCTTTGACCAATCGCATGCCTTCGAGCGCGACGCCAACGGCCAGCGGGTGATAATATGTTGCACAATAGGCTTCCATCGAATGTGACAACGCGTCCATGCCGGTGGCCGCGGTTAATTTGGCCGGTAACCCCACCGACAATTCCGGATCAAGAATCACAATCGACGGCAACATTTTGGGATGAAAAATAATTTTCTTCACGTGCACACTGTCATCGGTAATGATCGAGGCGCGCCCCACTTCAGAACCGGTGCCGGCCGTTGTCGGAATCGCAATCGTCGGCGCCATGCCTGCAACATTGACGCGCAAATAGTTGTCACCAATGTCTTCAAAATCCCACAGCGGTCGCGACTGGCCCGCCATCAGTGCGATCGCTTTGGCGGCGTCTAGTGCACTGCCACCACCAAACGCAATGACACCATCGTGATGGCCATTTTTGTACGCACGCACGCCGTCGCTGACATTCTGTCCGTTTGGATTGCCTTTGATGTGTGAAAAAACCTGCACCGACATTTTGGCTTCTTTCACCAGTGTCTGTGCACGTGCAACCATGTCGGTATTGGCAAGACCTGGATCGGTCACCAATAAGGGATTGCGAATGCTGAGTTGCTGACAATACTGCGGTAGCTCTGACAGTCGTCCGGCACCGGCTTTGATGGCCGTAGGATAATTCCAGTTCGCGCGTACATTTTCCGTGGTCATGATCGCAGTCCTTTTACAATTTTTTCAGGTGATACGATTTGGGGCGCGTTAAATGTTCAAACCCGATGGAAGACAAGGTACAACCGCGCCCAGTATTTTTAACGCCAGTCCATGCCAGCGCGGGATCAAGATAATCGCAACGATTCATAAACACCGTGCCGGTTTCGAGTGCATCACCGATGCGTATCGCAGCGTGTTCGTCTTCAGTAAACACCGCCGCTGTTAAACCATAATGGCTGTCGTTCATCCATTTGATCGCTTCATCGTCGCTGTGCACTTTCATGATGCCGGCAACGGGACCAAAGCACTCTTCGTTCATCACCAACATATGATGATTGACATGCGTCAGTAATTGCGGCGCCACATACGCGCTGCCGATCTTGTCGGCGGAAAACCGTGCGGAATCAATCAGCGCTTTAGCGCCTTTGCTGACAGCATCATTGATCACCACACGCACCGCTTCACCCGCACTGGCACGCACCACCGGGCCCAGCGTAGTGGCGACATCGCGTGGATCGCCGAGCACGTACTGTTGTGTCAGTGTTGTCGCTTCTTGCACAAAGCGATCGTAAATATCGGCGTGCACATAAATACGTTGAATACCACAACACGATTGGCCCGAATTAAAAAACGCGCCATCCACCACGGTTTCTACCGCGTGCGCGAGATTGGCATCGGCCCGGATATACGCCGGATCATTGCCACCCAGTTCAAGGCCTGCACCGATAAAACGACCCGCTGCGGCTTGTTCAACGGCAGCACCACCTGAAACCGATCCGGTAAAACAGACAAAACCGGTTTGTGACGCGCGAATCACGCGCTGCGTATTGTCATGTGATAAATGCAAAAATTGAAAAACGCCGTCCGGTAATCCTGCCGCCGCAAACGCGTCGGTGATGCGTTCGGCACACAGTGGTGTTTGCGCCGAATGTTTTAGCAGTACAACATTGCCCGCCAGCAAGGCCGGTACAATCGCGTTCACCGCCGTCAGCAGCGGATAATTCCACGGTGCGATCACAAACACGAGACCAAACGGTTCGCGTTTGATGTAGCGATTAAAACCAGTGATCGGCGCCGGGATCACCGGCGCCAGCGCCGATTCAGCAATGCTGATCATGTGTTTGGCGCGCGTCGCAAATCCGTTCACTTCATTCGGTGTGTAACGAATCGGACGCCCCATTTGCAGCGTGATTTCATGGGCGATGGCGTCGCGATGGTCGACAAAACGATCCACTGCTTGATTGATCAAGTTACAACGCTCTGACAAGGGCATACGCGCCCAGCTGCGTTGTGCGCGCTGCGCTTTATCGAGCACCTCGGCAATCTGTTGTGATGTTGCCAACGCACGTTTGGCAACAATATGATTGTCGATAGGGCTCAGCGTGATTTGTTCAGTCATGATAAATACTCAATTAATGGCTCTGTCTGACGGTGTGCACGTATAGTCACCCACTCAGATAATTTCGAAATAGCGCATCAATTCCCAATCGGTAATATAACGACGGAATTCGCGTTCTTCCCATTCACGGGTAGCGGCATAGTGTTCGACAAACTCATCACCAAACAACTGACGCGCCGCGATCGATTGTTTTAGGCGTTGTGCCGAATCCCATAAGGTATTGGGCAAAGCCAATTCGGCCGGATGTTTTTGTTCGTACGAATTACCGACGATCATCGCCGTCGGCTCCAATTTGTTGTTGATGCCGTACAGGCCGGCACCCAACGCGGCCGCCAACGCGATATAAGGATTGGCATCGGCTGAACCGATGCGGACTTCAAGTCGTTGTGATTTGTCAGAGCCGGGAATCAAACGCAGCGCTGTCGTGCGATTTTCCAAGCCCCATGTGGCATCCGTAGGCGCCCAAAACCCAGGGATCAAACGCGAGTAGCTGTTGACGGTTTGCGCATACAACGACAAAAACTCGGGCAGTAATCGCTGCACACCGGCCAAAAAATGCCGCTGGGTGGCGCTCATATTGTGTGTTTGGGTGGGGTCGTAAAATGCTGATTTGCCCGTATTTTTGTCGCGCAACGACACATGAATGTGGCCACTCTGCCCCGGGTATTGATTGGACCATTTGGCCATAAAGGTCGCCATTTTTTGTCGGCGCTGTGCAAACACTTTGGCAAATGTTTTGAAAATGATCGCGTTGTCGGCCGAACGCCCGGCCTCATCAACGGTGATCGCGGCTTCAACAACACCGGGGCCCGTTTCAGTGTGCAATCCTTCGATCGGCATGCCCATTTGCTGACACATCTGCAGCAGCTCATGATAAAACTCGTTGTGCACGGAACTGCGTAAAATCGAATAGCCAAAATAACCCGGTGTCCAATTTTTCAGGTTGCGATAGCCTTTGGCGCGCACGGAATCCGGCGTTTCATCAAACATAAAAAATTCATATTCAAGCGCCGCGTACGCGGTGTAACCCATATCGTCGGCTTTCTTCAGCACACGGCGCAGCAAGGCGCGCGGACAAATCGCTTCGGCTTTATCGACAAATTCGGCGAGAAAAAATACGGTGCCGTTTTCATCCGGCAACTCGCGGCAGGTGTGCGGCAAAATACGCACATTGGCATCGGGATACGCGGTGTGCCAACCGGTGAATTTGACGTTATCGTAGAGCTGATCATTGGAATCCCAGCCCAACACCACATCACAAAAACCAAATCCATATTTGAGGGCGCTGATGAATTTATCTTTGCTCAAATATTTGCCGCGCAGAATGCCATCAATATCGCTGACGGCGACTTTGACATTTTGCAATTGCCGTTCTTCCACCAAACGTACGGCATCTTCAGCGGTTTTCACATCAGCGGCTGTCATTCTTTTACTCATTTTCATCCCCTGCACCGGCACCCGAACGGTGTTTTCCGCAGTCTAGGAATGAAAAAGAAACGCCAGCAAGCACTATCGATTTGGCTAATAGCCGGGATTAGCCAACGTGATGCTCAAAAAGTGAAAACCTTACGCGTCATCACCCAGCACAAAACGCGGCAATACCCAATCACAATGACGTTGCAACAGTGGAAGTACCCGCTCTCGTAGCAGCGCAATACTGTCGCGGGCCAATTGTTGCGGCAGCTCCCCCAGTTCTTTGGCTCGTGATACCAAAATTAACTCGCGCGTAAATTCACCTTCAGGGATCGGCAGTACACGCACCGCTGGATCGGCGATGCCCATTTGAGCCACACACAGCGGCGTCGAGAGGGTCCAGCCTGCGCCAGCTTTTACCATTTGAAAAATCGCGTAGGAATTGTCGAGCGTCAAACGCTGTGGCACCGAAATATTCCACAGCTGCAGTTGTGTTTCGATGCGTCGACCAATCACCGTACCTTGGCTATAACGAATAAAATCACTGGTCGTGATCAAATTTTTCAACGAATGCAAGGAACCACTGATCGATGCCGGCACGACCAGCACAAAGGGTTCACGCACAATACGCTGTCGAAACAATTCCGGGTGATTGGCGATGGGATCGTCCGACAAAAGCAGATCAACTTCACGATTGAGCAAAGCATTGGCATGACGATGCGATTGTCCGGTCACTAACGACCATTCGCTGCAACGAAACTTAACCGCATCAATCAGATCTTTACCGATGCTGGTCGCCAGCGAATCGACCAAGGCAATGCGCAGGTGATTCAGCGACAACTTCTGATGTTGTTTGAATGAGCTATCGAGTTGCTGCGCTTGCATCAACAAACGTTGGGCGCTCGTGTAAAACTCGCGACCCATTGGTGTCAATACAGGCGGCCGCTGCGTGCGATCAAGGAGTTGCACATCAAGTGCCGATTCCAGATTGGCCAGGCTTTGTGACACCGACGATTGTGTGATGCCTAACCGTTGCCCGGCGGCGGTCATGCCACCGGCATCGACAATGGCAACAAACACCTCGAGCGTTTTCAGGTCAAAACTAAGACTGGAATCCATCTGTACACTGTCCAACCACGTCGGCGGGCCTTCATCTATAACCGCTGCCCAGCGCAAGAGCAAGTCAGCAACCGACTTTCATCAAGGCGACCTTTGAAGCAGAAAATGCAAATGCTCTATACTTTGGCAAGCGTATTGCGGGATGACTTGATGAACCCATCGTTACTGCCGCCGTTGTTTGTCGTCAACGGTAATGCAACCCAACTGGATGCGTTAGCACAACAACTGGCCCAACAAGGCATACAATCAGAGAGAGCTGACGGCGAACACGTTGAGCAACAACTTGTGCCGCGTTACAACGATTACCGTCAGCAATTGCAACGGCATTTCGCCTTTGTTCAAGGTCAGCAAGCCCTGCTGGAACTGATTGCGCGTTCGACCGCACTGGATCAAATACTCAACGAATTGCTGACATTGATTGAACAACAGTCGTCTGGTTTGTTTTGCACAATTTTATTGCTCAGTGACGATGGCAAGCGGGTTGCCCGCGGATTTGGTCCGAGTCTGCCCGCACCGTTTTTAGCCGCATTCAACGCAGTCGACATTGGTCCGCAAGCGGGTTCTTGTGGTACCGCGATGTTTCGCAAACAGCTTGTTATCGTCAGTGATATTGCACAGGACCCGCTCTGGCAAAACTACCGTGAATGGCCACAGCGCTTGGGGTTTCGCGCCTGCTGGTCAAGTCCCATTTTGCTTGACGATGACACCGTGCTGGGTGCATTTGCGATGTACTACCGCGAAGCGAGAGCACCGACCGAATTTGAATTGGAGTTGACCCGTTCAGCCACGCATTTGGCGCGCATTGCCATTGTGCATGATCGACAATTGCAGCACATGAAATCGCTGCATGCCGACTTGGAAAAACGCGTCGAAGAACGAACGGCGGCATTATCAGCCAGCAATGCCGAATTGGAAGCATTTGCCTATTCGGTGTCGCATGATTTGCGGGCGCCGTTGCATCGCATCAATGGGTTCAGCGAAATTCTCGAAGATGAATGTGGCGATCAGCTCTCTGATGCTGGCCATGAATACTTACAGCAAATCAGCAAAGGCGTCATGCAGATGCGCACGCTGATCGATGATTTGTTGCGTTTGTCACAGCTATCGCAACACAAATTGCAGCGCCGTAACATCGACGTTTCGCATTTGGCGCGCGATATCGCCGCCGAAATCAGTACGACCGATTCCTCGCGTCACGTTGAATGGCTGATCGCGCCCAATCTGGCACGCAGCGGCGACGAAGGTCTGCTGCGTATTGCGCTCAGCAATCTATTGCAAAATGCCTGGAAATTTACCCGCAAAGTCGACCATGCCCGTATCGAAGTAGGTGGTACAACCGATGAGAACGGTTTGCTGTATGTGAAAGACAACGGCGTTGGTTTTGATCGCAGCCAAGCCAAACGACTCTTTGCGCCGTTTCAGCGCTTTCACTCACAAAGTCAGTTCGAAGGCAGCGGTATTGGCCTTGCGATTGTTGCACGCATCATCCGGCTGCACGGCGGTCATATTGAATGCCGCAGCGAGCCGGACAAAGGTGCTCAATTCTTTTTCAGTTTGTCGGGCAACCGCTAAACATCAGCAACACATGTGTTCACCCGATCACGGATTTGCCGAAACCGGTTTCAGCATCGTGCGAAAGGCGTGTAATGCCGCCGGATGAAAAATGGTGCCGTGGCTTTCATTGCTCATCGTGAGGTGTTGCCAGTGCAATGCCGAACCCGTGGCCAATTTCAGTTGTGCGGCAAAATCAGCGACGATGGCTCCGTTACCTTCCGCATTAGACCCCGCCAAAAATAACTGACGTCCCGCTGGAATTTTCTTCGCCGCGACCAAAGCTTCACGTACCCACTGTTTATTGTTCCACCATAACGCGGGATCAACGGCAAAATAGTGATTGAACAAGGTTGGTTCCATCATCAATGTTTCGATCACAAACAAACCGGCCAATGATTCTCCGATAATCGCACGCTCCTCCGTCACCGCATAACGCTTGGCAATAACAGGCATCAACTCATCGCGAATGAATTGGCGAAACGTTGCCGATCCCCCAACAACGGGCGCAATTTTTTTGTCGTCAGCAACCGATGTGGGACCGGTTGTGTCGCGGCGACGTTGTGTGTTTTCAATGCCGACCAATAAAAAGGGGCGCATCGTGTCGTTGGCGATCGACACTTGCATCAAACCGGCAATGTGCAAGAGATCTTCACCAACACCACCATCCAACATATACATCACCGGGCGCGGGGCATTTTCGGCTTCGCTATAACTGACCGCGCGATAGACATTGATACGGCGTGTTTCCTGCAGCGCGCGCGAGTCGATGGTGAATGTTTCACCAAACGAGATGGCATCAGCACCTTTGGCTGAAAACGAAACGACGGAAACAAAAAGAAAAATAGTCGCTAAAAACTGCTTTGTTTTTTTCATGTAAAAATCCCGAATGGACGACTGACAAGAGCACGCAACGATTGGCGTGCACAGGCTAATGTTGAAGACGTCTGGACACAAGTGTGGCGGTAAAATTCAGCCTGGCGACAACGTTGTGGTGGCGATTTCCACACGATTGCGACCATTGGCTTTGGCGGCATAAAGCGCCACGTCGGCGCGGGTCATTAACGCATCAAAACTGGCGTCTTGCTGCTGCAACAACGCAATGCCAATTGACACGGTGATGGTCAGTTGATTGCCATTGTGCGTAAAGGCGTGTGTTGCAACCGCATTGCGCATACGCTCGCCAACCACATGGGCTTGCTCGGCATCAATGCCTTCAAATAGCACAACAAATTCTTCGCCGCCTTGGCGTGCTGGCAGATCAGGACTGCGACACGCGGATTTCAACCGTGCCGCCACGTGTTTTAATGCCAGATCGCCCACGTCATGACCAAAACGATCATTTAATGATTTGAAATGATCAACATCGATGACGGCTAAGGCCAAGCTTCGTCCTTGATGACGAAACTCCAGGTAACGTTTAGCCCCCACATCAGCCAATGTCCGGCGGTTGGGTAAACCGGTCAGATAATCGGTCGATGCCGCTTGTTCCCATTGCCGACGAATTCGCTCCGAGCACATCAATAGAAAAGCCGTCGTGCCAATAACCGGCAAAACTGCGGCAATCATGGGCGTGGCGATGTTCATCCAACTGCTTGCATCCAACACCGATTGACCGGGGCTGAAGCCCAAAACGACAAAATAGGTGACACGCACTAACGAGAAAATAATGATGACCGTGAAAATGCCCGACAACACACGACGGCTGATCGCCGTTTCATGATGACGCTGCGCCGCCAACACGCTGATGCAGGCGATCATGATCGTGATCCACACCACCGACACCACCAAAATGCGGGCGACAATATTGGTCTCGATTTGCGCAAACCAGAACACGCCCACGACGCCAATGATTACCGGTAACAACAACCAATGGGCAACGGTTAATCCGTAAAACTGACGCAAAGCGTGACAATAACCGGCGAATCCCAACATCACCAAGCCGTTGGACAACGGCAAAATAAAACCTGGGGGCCAATACTGTTGCACCATAAATAACACACAGCCGCCTGCGATCAACAACGTCGCAATTCGCCAGCTGGCGGCGGCCGCTTGCATGGTGGGGGGAATGTCGCGGTGCATGAGACCAAGGACCCCACCATTGGCGAGCATCATCAATGTGCCGACAGCAAATATCGTGATCGGATCCATGGTCATCCATAAAAACGCAACAGCATCAGTGTAGAACCCTTACGTCCATTTGTTGTAAACGACAAAAAATTAGTGTGGTTGTGCGATCAGCGTTGCCGGATCAGGACGTATTGCCATCTGATCGCCACGATCAACAACCGGTAATTCATACGACGATGTTTCCAGTTGATGCACCGCCATCCGTTGATGCAAATAGAACGCGGCGTTTTTATCATCGACGTTGAAATAGTGATACGGAACACCCGCACGATCCAGTTGAGCCCGCAACCGACTGGTATATCCACATTGATCACGACCGTACACTGCGACATAGGGCTGCTGTTGCTTCAGTGCTTCGTCCACTGAGCGCAAGTCCCGATTACTGGCAACCGCATCGATTAGCCGTTGTTCTACCAAGCGTTTGTGTTGGTAATTAGTCCAACCTTTGTAGGTGGCAAACACCAGCAAACCAAGCAATAACATACGCGTAAAACGCATCAAACTCCCCTAAAGACTAATCGCCGCCACAGCCGCCGCCACACCCACCGCTGTCAGCGCTGCAACCGCCATCGCTGGCAAAATCTCCGCCGAAATAGCCGTCGCTGCTGCTATCAGAAAAATCACCGGCGCAATGAGCGGATGTGCCATCTCCCGCTTGTTGATCTTGCCGTTGACAGTTCAAGTTGTAGTGAAAACCATTTGTGATATTCAGCTTGTAATCAATGGCGAACAATAATGGCAAGCGTGTGGCTTTGCGCGGATTGATGTTTTCATCGAGACAGGCATACCACCACGTACGGCGCAAGGCGAGATTGTTGTCGCGATCGTTGCTGAGCACCACAGCCGGTGTGTGATGCAAAAAATGACCGAATGCCTTTTTGCAAAAATGCTGATAATGGCGCGTGTACAAATTGAATTCATGCCACAGCGCGTCAACGGCTTGTGATGGCATTGCAACCGGGTTGCGACCGGATTTTAGGTAGGTCAGAAAAAATTGCCGCATTGCGCGCGCAATCAATTGACGATCTTTCGGTTGTAATTGCGGATAGTGATTGGCGAGCTTATCGAGCAAACCATTCGGTAGCGGAAATTGGCGGATATAATCGGCGCGCGCCATTTGACGCAGGCGCCACCACAACCAGGCGATGACCAGCACCAACACCACAATCGCGACAAACCACACCATTTGCGCCACCTATCAATGAATCCGGGTCTCTGAATCCGGGCGCATTGTGTGCGTTGCCTGGGTGGCTGGCAACCCGCACTACCGCAGCTGCGCCACGATATCTTTAGCCGCTTGGCGCCCTTCGGCGACAGCGTTGACGACCAAGTCGGCACCGCGCACATTGTCGCCGCCGGCAAATATGCGCGCATGGTGTGTTTGTTGACGTTTTACACCGTCGGCACCGACAACGATCTTGCCGGATTTTTCAGTTTGCACATTGAATGGTGCCAACCATTCCGGCACTGATGCGCGATAACCAAATGCCACAATGACGGCATCGGCATTGATCGTGGTTTCTTCGCCATGGCGTGCGTGCTGCAACTTCACCGCCGTGACCTTGCCCTGCTCTGCAACGATCGCCGTTGGTTGTTGCTCAAACACAAACTGCACGCCTTCTTCTTTAGCATTGGCGACTTCGCGTCGCGAACCCGGCATGCTGGCTTCATCGCGACGATACACACAGCGCACACTGGCCGCGCCTTGACGAATCGCCGTGCGCACACAATCCATTGCGGTATCGCCGCCCCCCAAGACCACCACGTGCTGGCCTTTCAAATCGATAAGACCTTGCCCTTTTGCTGTCATCTGCTGTGAATGACGAATCGCGCCAATCAGATAATCAAGTGCTTTGTAAACCCCTTGAGATTGTTCTCCGGGCAACTGGCCTTGCACCGGCGTTTCTGCTCCCGTGCCCAAAAAAATCGCGTCGTACTGGTTCAGTAATTGATCAAATGCGACGTCTTTTCCAATTTCACAATTCAAGAAAAACTGAATGCCCATGCTTTCGAAAATTTCGCGACGTTGTGTGATCACGCGCTTTTCGAGTTTGAACTCCGGAATGCCAAACATCAGCAAGCCACCGATCTCATCGTAACGGTCATACACATGCGCTTGCACACCATGACGCGCCAACACATCGGCGCACGACAAGCCCGCGGGACCGGCGCCGATGATCGCGACTTTTTTATCCGTTTTTACCACATGCGACAGATCGGGGCGCCAACCTTGTGCAAACGCATTGTCAACAATCCACTTTTCCATTGAGCCAATCGTCACTGCACCAAAGCCCGTGTTCAGCGTGCAGGCACCTTCACACAAACGATCTTGTGGACAGACTCGGCCACACACTTCGGGCAAGGAATTGGTTTCGTGACACAATTCTGCCGCCTCGAACAATTTGCCTTTGGCCGCCAGATTCAACCAGCCCGGAATATCATTGTGAACCGGGCATTTCCAACCACAATACGGGATGCCACACGACAAGCAACGTTTGCTCTGCGATTGCGCCTGTTCGCTGACAAAACCCCGGTAAATTTCTTTGAACGCCATTTGACGCTCATCCAGCGCAATTTTCTGCGGTTCCGCACGCGGCGTTTGCAAAAAATGTAAAACGGACTCGGACATGGTGACATCCTGCAAGAGTGAGTTTCTTGGACCATCAATGTTACGAAGTGCTGTTGAATGTGAAGAGGCTATCGACCTCTAACACAATTCGTTTCGTTTCAGTGACAATCGTAATTTGCTTAGCTGTTTACAACCGATATGCTGTCAAATTTTCGCGCGGTTTGTTTCACTGCCTGTGGCAAGAGTTGCGACAACGAAAACTGACGCGGTTTCACCACATAGAACGATTGCACAGCCGTGCTGAATTCACGCAGCAGACTCATCGCCAAACGTGAATTGGTCAGGTCGGCATGAGCTTGCAATCTTTCACGCAAAAATTGCGCGAAACCAGCCGCGTGCAGATCGCGTAAGGGCACCACCTCAACCATTTCGGCATTGACCAAATGAGGGAAGTTGCGATCAGCATCGTAAACGAACGCGATGCCGCCACTCATGCCCGCCGCGAAATTGCGCCCGGCTTTACCCAGCACGACGACGACACCACCGGTCATGTATTCACATCCGTGATCGCCACAACCTTCGACCACAACCATCGCGCCCGAATTACGCACAGCGAATCGTTCACCGGCACGACCGTTCGCAAAAAGCTCTCCACCGGTTGCACCGTACAAACACGTGTTGCCCATGATCGGTGTCATTTCAGTGGCAAAGCGAGAATGTTCTGGCGCACGCAGCACTACACGTCCTCCGGCCATGCCCTTGCCAACATAATCGTTGGCATCGCCTTCCAGCGTTAGCTGCACATTGTGATTATTGAATGCACCAAAACTTTGGCCAGCAATGCCACGAAAATGCAAATCGATGGGCACGGGCGAACCTTTCACGCCAAAACGCAACGCAAGTTCACCGGATAAACGCGCGCCTAAGGTGCGATCCGAATTGCGCACACGGTAATGACGTTCGATGCGCTCACCTTTGTCGATGTGCTGCATGATGTCGGTGGTAATTTGGTTGTTTAATTCACGCCCCTGAGCATGACGAGTTGTCGACAGCGACCAGCTTGATGGTGGTGGCACCGTTTCAAGCAAGGCCGCGATATTCAACGACAACACTTTGGCATGAGGGCTTGTGACCACGTGCATCAGATCCGCGCGACCGCGCGCTTCAGACAGCGATTTGATGCCGAGCTGAGCCAACAAATGGCGTACGTCTTCAGCAATGAAACGGAAAAAGTTCATCACTTTTTCAACATCGCCTTTGAAATGTTCGCGACGCAAGGTTTCGTTTTGCGTGGCGACGCCAGTCGCGCAATTGTTGAGATGACATATGCGCAGGTATTTGCAGCCCATCGCAATCATCGGGCCCGTACCAAAACCAAAACTGTCGGCGCCAAGCAGCGTCGCTTTAATCACATCGAGGCCGGTTTTAAAACCGCCATCAACTTGTACGATGACGCGATCGCGCAGACCATTGGCCGTCAGTGCTTGTTGCACTTCAACCAGACCAAGTTCCCACGGTGAACCCGCGTATTTGACTGACGTTAACGGTGCCGCACCGGTGCCACCGTCGTAGCCCGATACCGTGATCAAATCGGCACCACATTTGGCAACGCCACAGGCAATGGTGCCAATTCCGGATTCGGCGACCAACTTCACCGAAATCAATGCGCGTGGATTCACCGTACGCAAGTCGTGGATCAATTGCGCCAAGTCTTCGATCGAATAAATATCGTGATGCGGCGGTGGCGAGATCAACGTTACGCCCGGCGTGGCATAACGCAACGCCGCAATTTCAGCGCTGACTTTATCTCCGGGCAGCTGACCGCCTTCGCCGGGCTTGGCGCCCTGCGCAACTTTAATTTGCAACACATCCGCATTAACCAGATATGACGGCGTAACACCAAAACGCCCCGATGCGATCTGTTTAATGCGCGACACTTTTTCG
This sequence comes from Enterobacterales bacterium, assembly GCA_041914905.1. Classification (GTDB taxonomy): domain Bacteria; phylum Pseudomonadota; class Gammaproteobacteria; order Enterobacterales; family Permianibacteraceae; genus Permianibacter. Next base: position 37,028 of record JAYSCL010000011.1, on the reverse strand, counting down.
GTGTTGTAGCGCGCCGGATCTTCACCACCTTCACCTGAATTGGAGCGCGCCCCCAAACGATTCATTGCGATCGCGAGCGTTTCATGCGCTTCGCGTGACAACGCACCTATCGACATGGCGGCGGAATCAAAACGTTTGACAATGCAGCTACTGTCTTCAACCTGATCGATTCCGATCGCCACTTGATCGTCGCTCAGGCGCAACAAATCGCGCAGCATCGCGGGTTCACGTGTGTTGACGAGCGTCGCATAGTGTTGGTAATCCGCCCATTGTCCGTTGCTGACGCACTTTTGCAGCGCTTGCACAACGTCAGGGTTCCAAGCGTGGTATTCGCCACTGAATTGATATTTCAACAGGCCGCCCGCTTTTAATGATTCGTTGGCGTTATAGGCCTCAGCGTGCAGTACACGGATATCGGCTTCCAGTTCGGCAAAATCGGCACCGCTGAGCGGGGATTGAATGGCCGGAAAACAGCGGCTAACGACGTTCTGGTGCAAGCCAATGGCATCAAATAATTGTGCACCACGATAACTTTGAATGGCCGAGATGCCCATTTTTGACATCACTTTCAGCAAGCCTTTGGCGATGCCTTTGCGGTAGTTGCTTAGGGCTTTATCGCGATAATTCTCATCGACCAGATCGCTGATCACATCGTAAGCCAGCCACGGATAAATGGCCGTCGCACCGCAGCCCACCAACACGGCAAAATGATGCGGATCGCGTGCGCTCGCGGTTTCAACGACCAAATTGGCATCGGTACGTTTGCCAGCACGCACGAGTGCTTGATGCACGGAACCTACTACCAACAACGCCGGGATCGGATAATGTAGCGACGATTGTTGGCGATCGCTGAACACCAATAGCACGGCACCGGTTTCAACGGCTTTCATCGCTTGTTGCTGCAATCGATTGATCGCGGCTTCCAGCGTTTCATCCAGTGCCGCTTGCAAATGCAATGTCGTTACCGAACGCGTTGGCGCCACAATGTTCAGCAGTTCGCGATAAACGCCGTGCGACAACACCGGCGAATGCAACACATAACGTTGCGCTTTACCGGTCGCTTCCTGAAACACATTGTGCTCAGAGCCCAAACGTGTGGTCAGCGTCATGCTCGCCGCTTCACGCAGCGGATCAATCGGCGGATTCGTGACTTGGGCAAATTGCTGACGAAAATAATCAAACAGACTGCGCGATTGTTGTGACAACACCGCCATTGGGGTGTCATCCCCCATCGAACCAACCGCTTCTTGGCCTTCTTCAGCGAGCACACGTAAAACCGATTCGCGTTCTTCACGCGAAACACCAAACAATTTTTGCAGCGTTTTAAATTCCAACGCCGATTGTGGCGGATGTTCCGTGCGATCTTCATGCTCGGCGGTAACAACGCGGCTATGTTGTTCCAACCAATGACGATACGGATGACGTTCTTTCAGCAACAGATCAATCGCGCCGCTGCGCCACAACTCACCGGTGCCAGTATCCAGTGCCAACAATTCACCGGGACCGACACGACCTTTTTCAATGACATCTTCTGGCGCGTAATCCCAGACGCCAATTTCGGACGCGAGCGTCAACCAACCGTTGCGTGTGATCACATAACGCGCTGGGCGCAAACCATTGCGGTCGAGCGTGCAGGCGACGTGACGACCGGTGGTCATCACAATGCCCGCCGGGCCGTCCCATGGTTCCATGTGGCCGGCATTAAATTCATAAAACGCACGCAAGTCAGCGTCCATATCGCTGCGATTGTCCCACGCTGGCGGCACCAGCAAACGCAACGCGCGATAAATATCCATGCCACCGGCCAAACAGACTTCGAGCATATTGTCGAGCGACATCGAATCGGAACCGTCTTCGGTCACAAACGGCGCGGCGTCTTGCAGATCGCGAATCAACGGTGTGCGGAATTTTGAACCACGTGCACGCGCCCACGCACGATTGCCCGAGATCGTGTTGATCTCGCCGTTGTGCGCCAAAAAGCGGAACGGTTGGGCCAAACGCCATTGCGGCGCGGTGTTGGTCGAAAAGCGTTGGTGGAACAAACAAACGGCGGTTTCCATTCGTTCGTCTTTTAAATCGTGATAAAAACGCGGCAGATCTTCGGGCAATGTCAGCGCTTTATAAACCAGCACCAAACCCGATAATGAGCAAATATAAAAAGCACGTTCGTCACTGCACTTTTTCTCGGTACGACGACGCGCCATATACAAACGGCGCTCGAGATCGTGCTCGCTCCAGCCGGCAGGTGCGTTGATGATCACTTGCTGAATCTGCGGCAAACTCGCCGCCGCGATTTGTCCCAGATGGGATGCGTCGGTCGGCACATCGCGCCAGCCGACAACGGTCAACAATTCTTCATGCAGCTGTGCGGTCAGTTCATCGCGGCAACGTTGCGCAAGCGCTTCATCATTCGGCAAAAAAATCATGCCGACCGCAAATTGCGGCGTCAGGTGCAGCTTTTGTGCACCGGCCCAATGACGGAAAAAATGATGGGGCAATTGCATCAGCACACCACAACCGTCACCGGTTTTACCATCGGCACCAACAGCACCGCGATGAGTCATGCGCGCCAGCGCCGACAATGAGGTGGCCAACAAGGCGTGGCTCGGCCGACCTTGCATATCGGCAATCAGACCAAATCCACAGTTATCTTTTTCGTGTGCGGGGTTGTATAGCGGCATCAGCCATCTCTCCGGAAGACCAATGCAACAGCCGCTATCCCAAGGCTTCAGGAAACCTGTCAAAAAAGCGGTCGGCGCGAACGAACTGCGTTCGCACCAACCTGGACAAGTAGGAAGAACCAATCAGGCGGACAGCATATTTATGCTGTTGCCGGAAACTAATATCAACGAGACGCCGCGTTAGCAAGCATTTTTTGATTGTATAGACATCCATACGTATGCTTAAACACATATTTATGCATTTAAGCACTAGATTGGTGCATCAATACAAGCTGCTGCACCAATTTGGATGTCGATTCACCATGAGCGCTATTGTGGTGCACCGGAATGAAAGCGAAACACCGAATCGGGGCTTTGGATCAATTCGGCTTCAACGTTAACCAATTCAGTAATGCGCGCATCAATTGTGGCATTACCGTAGCGACGAGCCAGTGCAAGGTAGTTTTCAAAATGGCGTGATTCAGAGCGCAATAAAAATCGGTAATACTGGGCTAACTCGCTGTCAGGGACAACCTCCGCGAGCGCGGCAAAACGTTCACAGGAACGCGCTTCAATCAACGCACTGACGATCATCAAGTCAATAAACTGCTCGGGTTCTTTTACGCTGACGTGTTCGCGCAAACGCGCTGCATAACACGATGGCTTGAGCGCTTTGAACGTCACACCTCGCGTCTGCATCAACTCCATCACTTGTTCAAAGTGGCGCAACTCTTCACGCGCCAAACGCGACAGCTGATGCTGCAAATCACCGCGCTCGGGGTAGCGATACATCAAGTTCAATGCCGTCGCTGCCGCCTTTTTTTCGCAGTGCGCATGATCGATTAAAAGCACGTCAATCTTCGAACGAGCACACTCAAGCCATGCGGGCGGAGTACTGCAACCTAAAAAATCATTAACGAGTTGTAGATCAATCAACGTCATCTTAACGCAGCTGCCTTAACAGTTTCTTTAAAGCGGGAATATCGGTTGGTGCCTCACCAAAACGCATCGCTAGATAGCAACGGGAAAACAATGCCACCGTTTGCGACTGCGATGGAGCTTGTTGTTGGCAACGTAAAAAATACTGCAACGGTGGCTCGCCTAGTTGGCGAACTACACCCCGCTTTTGCATCTTGGACTCAAATTGTTGGTAACAACGCACTAGCGGTTCATGAGCACGGCCAGTCCGCAATAAAATCCACCCAGCGATAGCAAGACCCAAAAAAACACCGACCACCAAAATTTGAATTAAATCATCACGCTCTACCGAAGTGAGCCCTGCCTGATTTAACCAATCGCGTTGCATTTCCTTATTGAAACGAACGATATTGCTATCGAACCATTGGTTAGCCAACTGCCATCCTTGCTGTAACTCTTGCAAAAGCCCCAATGCTGCACTATCTAGCACTGTAGAAGCCCACTGAGCAGGTTCAAAGATCCCATCCCTTGCGCGCAGTTGCTGACGTAAATCAGGCTCTATTCGCGAAGGGAGAATTGCGGCCGTAGGATCCAATCGTTGCCAACCACGCTGTTCGTGCCAGTATTCAACCCATGCATGAGCGTTTGATTGCAACACAGTTAAATAACCACCAAAAGGGTTTACCTTACCGCCTTGGTAGCCACCGATTACCCGACTTGGAACATCCGCCGCTCTCAAAATGAAGACCACTGCGGACGCATAATGTTCGCAAAATCCGCGACGTTGATTAAACCAAAAGTCATCAATTAAATCTTCGGCTAACACAGGTGGCGACAAAGTGTAATAAAATTCTTCACGATTAATTTGCTGTAGCAAAGCACGTGCAATCGTTTCATTGTTATCAAAACGCGCACGCAAACGCTGGCCATAAGCATGTGAAAGCGGATTACCGCCCGACGGCAACTGCAAATAGCTTTGCCGATCGCGATCGTCTAACGTTTCACCAAATTGGTTGCTTCGTTTTGAAACTGCACGATAGTTCAATACTGTACGGAGTTGATACCCCAACCACAACATGCGACCAGCCGTCAGGGTTCCGGGGGCTGAGGCGTCTATCGGTACGTCCAACACAGGCAGCCAACGACCTTGGTGTGGTTGCATTGTTACACTGTAATGATACTCCGTACCGTCTGTGGTCAGTTTCTCCTTCTGAAAGTTTCGTTCATGTGCACGCCACGTGTACCCATCAAATTCCGTCAGCATGATGGTACGCCAATAACGCTGTTCTTCAGAGGGCAACTCACCTTCGAAATCAACACGAAAAGCCAAATCATTATTCAGTGCCAAAGTACTGATATCGCCAAAGCTAATTTCTTCGGAAAATCCAGTGCTGGAACTATTGTCACTTCCAGGTAGCACCCATAGCGGTACAGACAAACGAGGAAAGAAAAAGTAAAACACCAGCATCATTGGCAACGCCAACAAAAGAAGCCGACCCGCACCGCGAAAAACACCAAAGTACGTTACATGAGTTCGCAATTGATTAATTTGCAATACGGCAGCCAATGCAAAGGGAATGCACAATAACAAATAAATACTTGTACCAAGATCTTGCGCCAACAAGAATCCTGAAAATATCAGAAAAAAAACCATTGCGAGAATCAACATCGCATCGCGATATTTTCGGGTTTCGAGCAGTTTGAAACTGATCATCAACACGATCAGGGACAAACCCGCTTCACGCGAAAATAGTGCGCGATGTTGCAACACAACGGCGATCGTAGCGGTTATGACTAGCAAAAGGCGCAGGTACGCTGGAAGCGTTCGACGCACGAACCATGCAATCAACAGCGTCAGCGTACTGAATACACTGACCCACCATGGTACATAACGAAATAGCGGCAGCAGCACCAACAGTAACGTCCCCATAATCATGGGGAGTACTTGGTGGCGTTGCAGATCGTCGCGAAAATCCATCTTTCAATATCTCGCGAGCGCTTCGAGACAATCCGCCAAGTGACGATCGCCTTGAGCGACCGGCATAACTCGTTCGTCAAGTTCTAGCGCATACAGAATGCCACTGCGCTCCGCTTCACATAATAAAAAGCTGAGCCAACTTAGTTTCAATTCGATGTCTGCGCTCGGTAAATCGCGTAAACGAAAGCGGCACTCGCCACCAATCGGCGTAACAAACTGGCGTACCAGCAGACCTCGTTCACGCGCGAGGACTTTCCAGTCAATTTGACGTGGTGAATCTCCCGGGCGATAACTACGATGTTCGTAAAAGTCTTCACTCCCTTGCTCCCAGTCTTGCCCGTCTTCACCCGTACCGCCATGTTTAGGCAAAATAAATTCCGGCTCGATGGGTTTGGGGTAAACGATACATTGCGCATTGAGTTTTGGCCAACTCCAGCTGCGAAACCACCCCATAGGATAATCGCTGCATAGATAGAAACGCGGCATCATCAGCACGCCACGACTTACGGCAGGTACTGCCAAAGAAGTTAACGTAATTCCGCCCTGAGTGACGCTACTCCAAGTTTGAATATTTCGATTCAACCCCAATCCTATGGCCTCACAGTCATTCTTTCTTGCCTGCATCTGTATTGTAAATTGCGCATAGTCGCCGACAAACACAGGTGAAGCATTCATGGATTGTAAGCTCAAGCCACGCAGATTACGAAATGTTGCAAACATGGACAACAAGCCCAAGCTCAATAAAGCAAAAGCCAACAACATTCCCATATTGTTTTGATAATTAAATGCCGCTATCAGGATCAACCCAGCAACAAGCAAAAAGAGCCACCCCTGACGGGATAGGAAAATGAAGATCTCGCGCTGAGTTAACGCTATGGAATCACTCGCAGGTATTCGACGATCTAGCCAATTCTTCCATCGTCGACTGATAAAACGAGGTATATGGATTTTCATCGTTAACGAGGTACGGGCACGACTTTTAACAATTGTAGGCAAGCTGCCGCCGCATTGTTGTCGCGTGTATCCCTCATTTGCAAACGATGAGCCGCGCACGCAACAAAAATGGCTTGAATATCGTCTGGCAACACAAACTTACGGTTGGTCAATAACGCATGTGCGCGTGCGGCGCGCAGAATGGCCAAGCTAGCTCGAGGACTCAAGCCATGCGCAAACAGACTGTTATTACGAGTCGATTCAATTAGCTGCTGTAAATAATCAAGCAAAGCGTCACTGACTGTTATCGTGTCAACTTGTTGTTGCCATTGCACCAATTGCTCAGGTGACAGGACCGCTTTGAACTCCGACAACATATGTTGTCGATCTCGACCGCGCAGCAGTTCGCGTTCTTCGGCGGCGGAGGGATACCCCATCGATAAGCGCATCAGAAAACGGTCCAGTTGTGATTCTGGTAACGGGTATGTACCGATTTGATGTTGTGGGTTTTGCGTTGCAATCACAAAAAATGGCCGGGGTAAGGCACGTGTTTGTCCTTCGATGGTCACTTGTTGTTCAGCCATCGCTTCCAACAGTGCGCTTTGCGTTTTGGGTGTGGCACGGTTGACTTCATCGGCCAATAACACTTGCGTGAATATCGGGCCGGGATGAAATACAAACTGACTGTCGCGGCGATCGTAAATGGCGGTACCGAGAATATCTGCTGGCAACAGATCCGAGGTAAATTGAACACGCTGAAATTGCAGACCAACGCTTTGTGCCAAGGCATGTGCCAACGTTGTTTTGCCCATTCCGGGCAAATCTTCCAGCAACAAATGCCCGCGCGCGATCAAACAAGTTAAAGCCAATCGTGTGACGTCATCTTTACCAATGATGATTTGATTTAAAGCATCCAACACATTGTTCATATCACATCACTCTTTGATAACGGCAACCAGATCCATCACATTGGTCTCGGTCGCACTGCAAAATAACTGTCCACCACGGCACTGCCAAAAAGCATAGCTGCTTGCGCTCGACAATGCTTGCGCGAGCGCGAGTGTTTGTTGGCGAAGGTCGTTAATTCGTGATGCAGACAGCAAAACGCCTGCGGCATCACTGTTGCCATCGATACCGTCGCTGCTGGCCGCTAACACGCTGACCGTCGCCGGTAACGGCTTTTGCAGGAATGCCAACGCAAAATGCTGCATGCGCCCGCCCGGTTTTGCGTCGACCGGTAATTGCACCGTGCATTCGCCACCCCACACATACAAACCCGGTGGGCCATTTAACACGGTATCAGCGCAAGCGCTGGCCATTGTCAGTACATCACCTGACAAGGTTTGTGACACCACCGGTGCGAGATTCGTTTGTTGTGCAAATGCGTGCAACCAATGTGCATTGTTGGCCAACACGTGATGCGACACCCGAGCGACATCCAGCATCGGCGACGGGCTCGCAAAATGGGCAGTGATCCATTCCGGTAACGGTGGTAATGTCGCTGAAGCGGCAACAAAAGGACCCGAACCGATCGACGCGAGTTGATCGCCGGGTACATCGGAAATCAACACGTGCTCAATTTGAGTCTGCTGATGACATGCCTGCAACAAGCGTCCACCCTTTAATAAGGATAACTGCTGCCGCACCGCGTTGATGGCGTGAATATCGTAATGGTGTGCCAGCAGATAACGAACAATGTTCTGATAATCAGCCAGCGAGACGCTTTCCGGCAATACTTCCATTAACGCTGACGCGCCGCCGGACAGCAAAACCAGCAGGCAGTCATCTGCTGGCACGGCGCGTACAAACTGCAGCACATGCTCGCCGGCCTGCAAACTGGATTCGTCCAAAACAGGATGAGACGCATAACGGACCGCAAACGGACACGGACTGGCATTGCCGCGTTGAGTCACCACCACATTGGCCACAATTTGTGCGCCGAAAACGTCGGCAGCACCACGTGCCATCGCCGCAGCGCATTTGCCAACGGCCAGCAAATGAATGGGACGCGCAATGGTCTGTTGTTGCGCCCACTTGGACGTCAGTGACGCCGCATTTATTTGCTGCAAACTGCGACGATACGCTTGCAGCAAGCAAGCATCCGCGTTCATTGGCGTGCGCAAATAAAGTTGTCCGCCTTCGATTCGCAATTGCTACGAAATGGATTGATGTCTAAGCCACCGCGCCGTGTGTAGCGTGCATACACCGTTAGCTGTTCACATGCACAACGTTGCAGCACATCACAAAACATACGTTCAACACAATGCTCATGAAATTCGGCGTGATTGCGAAAGCTGATGATATAGCGCAACAGACTGGCGTGATCGATTTGACGACCGTGATAACGAATAAACACCGTCGCCCAATCCGGTTGCCCGGTTACCGGGCAATTCGACTTCAGCAGTTGGCTGTACACGGTTTCGGTGACAACGTTTTTCTCGCCCAATTGCAAGACATCCGCATTCAAATCGTAGTGATCGATGGCGATATCCAGATCATCCAGATTAACAGCGTGACCTTGCCAATTGTCGAGCACACGACCTTCAGGCAAAGGCGACAAGACAACGTCAACCTGACCGCCGGCGGCGTCTCTCAGATCACGTTGCATGACGGCTTGTACTTCCTGCAACGATTCAAAGCGTGTGCCGTTAAACGAATTCAAATACAGTTTGAAGGATTTGGATTCGACAATATTCACGGTGTCAAATGCGAAACGAAAAACGCCATGTGCCACCACCGGTTTGCCGCGTACATTGAGCCAAGATAATTCCCAGGCATTCCACACATCAACGCCAGTAAAAGGCAGCGTCGCGTCGTGTTGCAATGGCAATAACGCGCGATTTTGTGCGCGCGGCACCGGAAACAACAAACCGGCATTGTATTGATCAACATACAACACCGGTTTGCCCAACAACAGTTCGTGACTCATAAACGGATTCAACTCACAGATGAATGACGTTTATTATAGCGAGGTTATCGCGCGCGTATCACCCCGGCAACATGCCGCGTCCACGCACTCGCTGTGTGGCTGAAAAATGGTGTTTCAACGCCGCCATCACATGCAATACAAACAAAGCATAAAGGAAGTAAGCCAAATAGTGATGAATCAGGCCAAAGAGTGTATGCAACTGCTCTTTGAATACGGGCTCGATATCGCTGATAAGACTGACGCGAGGCCAGTGGAACAAACCAAACCAATACATCGGATGGGTATTCGCATCTTTCCAGGCGGAATCGTGCAACCAGCCCGATAACGGTAACGCAATGATCAGCGCATACAGCAGCACATGCGCCGCAGTGGCAGCACGCGCTTCCCATTTCGCCCGCGTTAACGGAAACGCCGGCGGTTTGTGCGCAAAGCGCCACAGCAAACGCAGCAACGCCAATCCCAATACGGTGATGCCCAGCGATTTATGGCTATCAATGGCCAAGCGAATGCGATCATCACCGACATAAGGAAAGCACCAAGCCAGCACGACATTCGCGATCATCGCCATCGCTACAGACCAATGCAGCACGATGGCGGTTTTTGTGTATTTTTCTGTGAAAGGCACAGTGACGACTCCTTAGAAAAAGTACGACACACCAAAACCCAGCGAATCATGCTGGTAGGTATTTTTGCGATCTTCACGGGCGATATCGATGCGTGCCCCCCATGCTGCGTTGATTGACCACACCAGACCCGCCGACACCACATCAATCTCCGCAATCGCCAGCGGTGGCGTTGCTTCTTCGCCCGTTGTGTACGCCAGATAAGGCCGATAAATCTCACCGTCCCAATTCAATTTGATGCTATTCACGGTGGTTTTGCTGTCATCCAGATTGGTCGTGCGTGCGTGTTTTAATTCAATATTCATGTTGTTAAACAACACACGCAGCCCGGGAGTGATCGTGGTAACCGAACCCGAACTGGTTGCGCTGTCGTAATCGCCATCGCGATAGCTCAATAACGGTTGCACACGGCGGTTCAGCAACCAGTCGATATTGACTCCAAGCTGTGACTGCGGGCGAAAATGCGCGTCACTGCCGGCGTTGTTCCATTCCACATTGAATAGCCAGTGTGTTGACGGCAAAAAATACACGCCAACCCCGACGGACTGATCAGTCTGGCCAAATTGTTCATAACGTTCCCATTTGCCGTACCACGTCGTTTTACCCGCCGTTGTATAGCCCAGTTGCAGGTATTCACTGTTTTCATTGCTGCGTTCTTGGCTAAAACGATCGGCAACGATGCCGGCATCAAACCGCCATTGTTTGGGCGGCACCGCACGCGCGATCCTTTTTTGCAACTCGGCATCGTTGCCGCCGTTCAGTCGCAAAGCGTGTGAGTAAGACGCACGTGCGTCAGAAATATTGCCATCGGCCAACTGCACATCACCGAGCAGGGTCCACGCGCTAGTGTTATCAGGTTGTGCGCGGGTTACCTCGGTCAATAGCTGTTGTGATGCCTGTCGCTGGTTGTGCCAATACAACACGCGCGCCAAACCGATGCGCGCATTGACATCGTCTGGCGTGAAGCTGAGTAAACGGCGCCAACTGGCAATGGAGACATCAAATTTGTTTTGCCAGCTTTGCACAACCGCCAGTTGTTCTAGCGCTTTTACATCATTCGGCTCAATGGCCAATACGGTTAAAAATTCCTGTTCCGCCTCCGCAAGTCGACCGGCGTTTTTGAGTTGAAGCCCGGTGGTTAAATCGGCCGCCGCCACGATCGGAGCAGCCATAATTTGCGCCGCCATCACCGCCAGCCCAATCACCCAACTGTATATTTTCATCACTGCTTTCCTTATTTTCTTAACAACTTAACCATGTCGTACTGGCACCCAGCTCGACTTGTTTGACAACACATAAAACCACCCAAGCAAGGCACCGCAGTGCCGCGCCAACTGAAAACAGAACGGCTCGGCGAGCGTGCAAGCAATGGCGCGCCACCACAGTGACGACGGTAAAGGCAAACCCACCCAACGGTGATACACATGCAACGCCCACACGTGATAACAAAAATCGATGGTCAATTTGATTGCAATGACGATCAATGCATAAATGGCGAGACGTAAATCCGAGCCAATAAAACGGCACAAAAAATAGAACGCGGTAAGGCCAAAGATCGGCTGCAAGGTATCGGCGGTTTTGATCGGCAACATCAAACGTCCGACGGCGCCGAAACGTTTGGCACCCACCATGTCACGGTAATGGAATTGCGTGCGCAGAAATCCGGCAAACCAGCGCCGGCGTTGTCGCAAAAATGCCAGTAAATCGGATGGCACATCGGTGCTTGCGCGCGCGTCGTGAATGACATCGACGTGCCATTGCAATTGATGCAAATGCGCATGACGATGCATGCGGTGAATCAATTCATAATCTTCAACCAAGCTGCGATCGTCGTAACCACCGACCGCCATTAACGCTGAACGACGATAAGCAGCAAAGGCACCTGACACTAACAACAGCGCGTTCGATTGCACCCAAGCGGCGCGTGCCAAAAACGCACGCAGATATTCAAAATGCTGAAACCACGTAAATAATCGCGCACGCCAGGTATGGCCTTGGCGCGGCGTCAAAATGCCACACGCGGCCACCAACGATGGGCGCTGCGAAAACGTGCGTCGCACGGCCGCAATCGCATCATGCGCCAGCAAGGTGTCGGCATCGACGGTGATCACAATGTCTTCTTTGACAAGCCGTAGCGCTTGATTGAGTGAATCGGCTTTGCCGGAATTCGGTTTGCGCAAAATCATCAAGCGAGGATAGGCCGCCGTGTGTGACCATCCCTGTTCAACCGATGGAAAACCGTATCGCTGTTGCAGGCGTGAAAAACTGTCATCGTCAGAGCCGTCATCAACGACAATGATTTTTTCGGGCTGATCGATTTGATTCAGCAAGCAATCCACCGTTGCAACAATGCTTTGCGCTTCATTGCGCGCAGGGATCAGCACCGCCACGCTCGCCCGTGTGTTGCTGAACGTCTCGCTGTCGTCAACGCGATGAGCATTAAGCAAACCGCGGGTTTTCCACGCCACATAACTTAATAACCAGGTGTCGTAGCTGACGTAAACAATACCGACCAACCACGCCAGCACACTCTCATTGGTATTGGCGTACCACACTGACACCAGCAGTAACAGTGACAACGCTAAAAACAAATACCAACCGTAAGCGGTTGTGCCTTTTGTGCTTGTCATCGAAAGCCTGGGCATTAACATTTCATTTTTCATGGGGGGACTCAGTTGCCGTTCGACATAAAACGGCTTTGTGGCGACATACGCGCCCCACTTTGACAAAGTTGCAGCGCGGCTTAAAAAGTGTGACGCGCCGCATGTTTTGCGCTGACGTCGGCAATTTTTTCTTTTCCAGTGCAACTTTTGACGATCACCAACCGTACCGCGTCACACGCTCCCCATTTGACAGATAAAAATGCGATGATGGATCTCTTGACGCGACAGACAGCGGCCACCCCCGCCATGACGGTTATTTCTGCCCAAGATGAGTTGATCGGCTTAATTGCACGCTGCGCCTTGCGTGAGCGCAAAGCGTTACAACTGCTTTACGAGCGCACAGCCGGTTATTTGAATGCGATTGCCTATCGGATTTTGCGTTCAGAAGACGCCAGCAATGATGTGCTGCAAGAGGCGTTTTTACAGATCTGGCATAACGCCGCCAGTTATCGTCCCGACACCGGCAAACCGATGACCTGGATGGCGAGCATTGTGCGTTATCGCGCACTTGATCGTTTAAGCCATGAGCAATATCACCAACGCCATTTAGCCGACGCCGATCTGGACGCACTCAACGAATTACCCTGTCAGAGCAACAGTCCCGAACAATGGATGGTGGCGACACAGCAGCAACGTTTTTTGCACGATTGTTTATCCCACTTGAACGAGCGTGTAGCCAAAAGTATTCACTTGGCTTATTTGCACGGCTTCTCGCGGGAGGAAATTGCCGAGCAAATGCAGACGAATGTGAACACGATCAAATCCTGGTTGCATCGCGGAGCCGAATCGCTGCGACAATGTTTGAACGGGAAGTTAAGCGCATGAACAATTCACATGATCCCCTCGCGCCACACGATTCGCTCGCGTTTGAATGGGTGACGGGCAGTTTGCGCGGCGACGAGCGCAAAGCTGCTGCACAAAAACTGAAAAACGATCCAGCGTTTGCGCAATCCGTACAATTTTGGGAGGAACATTTGATGAGCCTGCAAGCCAATCAGTCCCTGCCACCCAAACCACAAACTTGGCAAATCATTGCACGCTCGCTTGAGCGCGATAACGTCTCTCACTCGCCGACACGTTGGTCGTGGTGGCTGGGCTTTGGTTTGGCGACATCGTTATTGGTGACGAGCTGGCTCGGTCTGCGTTTGTCACAACAATCAGATCTCAATGCTGATTATGTGGCGGTTTTGGTCAGCGACAGTGCTTCCGCACAGCTGACCGCACTGACGACCATCGACGGCAAAACCATTTGGCTGAATTGGGAAAACGTTGTGATTCCCGACGGCCAATCTTTGCAATTGTGGGCCGTATCTCGCCGCGACAATGAGGCGCGATCGTTGGCGGTATTTGAGCAGTCAACCGTGTCACAGCTTGACTTGAATGAAACCTCAGCGCGACTGATTGCCGATGCCGCAGAGCTTTGGTTAACGTTGGAAGAACGGGGTGGATCGGCCATTGATGCCCCCAGCGACGTGGTGATCGCCAAAGGCATTTGTGTGCGACTGAAACGGAGCTGAGGTATGCGTTTGATCTTGTTTTCTGCACTGCTCTTGAGCCAATCACTGTGGGCGGCTTCGATTGCCGATAGCGTCATGGACCCTGCCCTTCGCCGTTGTATAAACACATTGGCCGAAGAGAATGGTTGGCACACACCGTCGGACGTGATCGCCATCAATTGCCACGCCCAAAATATTCAATCACTGACAGGCTTGGATGTTTTCATCAATCTGGAAAAACTGAGTTTGTTTAATAACGCCCTTGAACAAGCGGCCATCCCCGCGTTTGGTAAGCTCAAGTCGCTGAATTTGGCTCGCAATAAATTAAAAGCCATTCAATTGGGCGAATTACCAGCACTGACCGAACTGCTATTGTTCAACAATGCATTGGCGTCACTCACCTTACCGTCATTGCCGGCGCTCAAGCAGTTCAAAGCCAATGCCAACGCCATGCATCAATTTCACTACACCCATTTGCCACAGATCGAAAAGATCTATTTGTTCGACAACAAGTTGGTGACGATCGACATCGACAGGCTTCCGGCCTTGCGTTATATGGATGTGCGTCAGAATCCTATGCCGGATGAATTGTATCAACGCATGGATAACATGAAGTCAGCGACCATCTTGCACGATGGCAACGCCCCTGATTGGAAATAAACAAGACTATAAGCACTACAATAAACACAAAAACAGGAATCCGCATCATAATGCCAACACAGTTTATCCGGCTTGTTTTGTTACTGACATTGTCGACGGTCGCTCGCAGCGCTGAAAGCTCGTTGCAATGGTCAGGACGCTTGCGTTTTGCGGACATCGAACAAACCAACATTGATGGTTACGCCGCTTCACTCAAGCTGCGCATGAACTGGCAACATCTGTGGTTTGACGATTGGTCAACCGAGCTGGAAATTGATGGCGTTGGCAGCGCCTTTCGCGATCAACACAACGATGGCGTCCACAGCAATGACAAACCGTTTGTGCCCGATCCACCTGGTATTGAATTAAACACATTGAACGTCAATTATCGTTCGGCACAATGGCAATTGATTGTGGGACGGCAACGCATTGACTGGGACAATCAACGTTTTATTGGCGGCAATGCGTTTTGGCAAAACGAGCAAACTTTTGATGCCTTAACGGCGCGTTGGTTTTGGGGTGAAGCCAGTCAACTCAATTACGCCTATCTGCACAACGTCAACCGCATTTTTGGTAACGACGGTGACAACAGCAATACCGATTCACTGTATGACAATCCACGACCAAGCAGCCTGCTCGGCAATCATCGTATGGACAGCCATTTGCTGCATTGGCTTATCAAGGAATGGGATCACATTGAGTTCAGTGCCTATGCCCACTGGATAGATAATCTGAGCGCCGAGGCGTTGTCACATGAAACACGCGGCTTGCGTTGGCGCGGCGACTGGAAAGCGGAGCGTTGGCGCTATCATGTCGAGCTGGAAAAGGCCGTTCAACAACGCCGTGAAATGGATGACGAATGGAAGCCTTACACCTTGGCGTTGGCAACGGTCGCGATTGCCGAATATGAGTGGGGTTTACGTCATGAGAAATTGGGCAGCAAAAACGACATCAGTTTTATTACACCGCTGGCGTCACTGCATGATTTTCACGGAATCGTCGGCAAGTTCAGCGCGCCACCGACCGCTGGCTTGCAAGAACAGCGTGTGCACTTTACGTGGCGTATGGCACCGTGGTTATTGGAATTGAAACATATGCGATTTTTTAGCGCGGATGGCGAACAGCGTTTCGGGCGCGAAAACGATCTGACCTTGCGCTACAAATGGAATCGTCAGCATAGCGTAGCGCTCAATGGCGGCCGTTTTTATCACGGCGATGACAACTTGGTAAACGAAACTCGTTGGTACTTGGATTACAGTTTTGCGTGGTGAGTGGTCGCCTTCGTCAGTTCCGATTGCAATGCTGCTTTTTCTTCGCCGGTCAGCGATAGCCACGAACGTTGCAACAATGCGGTGTGCATCGCGTACAACAAATTGAGGCTGGGTTTATAACCCGCTGCCAATAAAAGGCTCTGACAAGTGACGGCGCCGACTTCACGCAAGTCGTGCACCGTATGCACATCAATGGCTGCCAGCCAACGCGCCGATTGTTCCCCCAGGTTGGGCAGTTGTGCAATCGGCGTTTGGTCGTCAACCACCTTATTTTTTGGTTTTGCTGCTGCTTTTTTTCGTGGCTTTTTCAACACTACTCGTACTCTTTTTGGCAGCTGGCTTTTTAACCGCAGCTTTTTCAACCACCGCTTTTTTCGCAACAGGTTTAGCAGCGTCATCATCTTCGCTGCTGCTTTGCCATTTGCCATCCGTATAAAAAGCACTCCACCCCGTTTGCTTGCCGTCTTTTTCAGACGCAATAAACTGACGGCTGGTTTTGCGTGAAAAACGCAGCACCACAGGATTGCCTTCGGGATCTTGCTCAGGCGCATCCAACAGATAATGGAATTTTGGCTGCAACTGATCTTTAACCGTTTTTAATTCGGTAATTTTAGGCGGACGTGTTTCGCGAATTTTCGGAAACTTGCTGGCAGCCAAAAACAAACCAGCGGCACCGTCACGCAAAATATAGAAATCATCGGCCTTGTCGCATTTTAGGTGCGGCATCGGGATGGGGTCTTCACGCGGCGGCGCCGCTTGACCGTTACGCAGCAATTTGCGGGTGTTGCCGCATTCTTTATTGGTGCAACCAAAGTATTTGCCAAAGCGCCCAATTTTTAGCTGCATATCGGAATTGCATTTTTCGCATTGAATAATTGGGCCATCATAACCTTTGACGCGGAACGTGCCGGTTTCGACGATATAGCCATCGCACTCCGGGTTCATACCACAAACATGCAGTTTGCGCGTATCGTCGATGACATAAGCCGACATCGCCGTTCCGCATTTGGGACAACGCTTTTTGGCGCGCAACTCGCGTGCTTCGGCTTCTTCATCTTCGGCGTTGACCACTTCATCGGCCGAGGTCAGATTGATGGTTTTGCTGCAACGCTCTTTCGGCGGTAAGGCGAAACCGGTACAGCCTAAGAACACGCCCGTCGTTGCGGTGCGGATCGACATTTCGCGCGAACAATCTGGACATTTGATGCTGGTAACAACGGGTTGCGTCCAGCGCATACCGCCTTTGTCACCATCGGCGGCTTCCAGTTTTTTGACAAAGTCCGCGTAAAAACTGTCGAGCGTTTTTTTCCAATCACGATCACCATTGGCGATCTGATCGAGATCTTCTTCCATCGCTTTGGTGAAATCGTAGTCCATCAGATTATTGAACGATTCGTTCAAACGATCGGTGACGATCTCGCCCATTTTCTCGGCAAAGAAACGCCGGGTCTCGGTTTTGACGTAACCGCGTTCTTGAATGGTCGAGATAATGGCCGCATAGGTTGATGGGCGACCAATCCCGCGTTTTTCCAGTTCGCGCACCAGCGATGCTTCGGTGAAGCGCGCCGGTGGTTTGGTGAAATGTTGTTTCGGATCGAGCGCCAGCAATTTCAACGTTTCGCCCGCTTTGACATCAGGCAATTCAACGTCTTCGTCACTTTTCTTTTGTGGTGGCAGTACTTTGGTCCAGCCGTCAAAACGTAAGACGCGCCCACGTGCGCGCAATTCAAATTCAGCGGCTTGCGCGGTAATGGTTGTCGAGTCGTATTCAGCTGCGGTCATTTGACAAGCAACAAACTGACGCCAAATCAGTTGATACAAACGCTGAGCATCTTCTTCAACATCGAGCTCACCTGGCTGCGCGTTCACATTGGTCGGACGAATCGCTTCGTGCGCTTCTTGCGCGCCTTCTTTGCTGCTGTAGTAATTCGGGTGTTTGGGCAAATAATCCTGACCGTACTCTTTCAGAATCATGGTGCGCACGGCATGCAGTGCGTCCTCCGACAAATTGGTGCTGTCGGTACGCATGTACGTGATGTGACCAGCTTCATACAGTCGCTGTGCCAAAGTCATCGTCTTTTTCACCGAAAACCCTAAACGTGTGCTGGCCGCTTGTTGCAAGGTTGACGTAATGAACGGAGCAGAAGGATTGGAACGAGTCGGTTTGTCTTCGCGCTTGGCGATCGCAATCGTGGCTTTTTCAATTTTGCTGACAGCCGCCAGCGTGTCTTTTTCATTCTTCGGTGAAAATTCTTTGCCGTTCTCTTTGTTGACTTCGAGTCGCAATTCACCTTTGCTGGCTTTTGTGTCGGCGTGCAAGGTCCAGTATTCTTCAGGAATAAACGCACGGATCTCGCGTTCACGCTCAACAATCAATTTGACGGCAACTGACTGCACGCGTCCTGCAGACAATCCACGCGCGACTTTTTTCCACAGCAGTGGCGACACCATATAACCAACAACGCGATCAAGAAAACGCCGCGCTTGCTGAGCGTTGACATAGTTCATGTCGAGATCAGTCGGTTCTTCGATGGCCGCTTGCAACGCCTTCTTGGTGATTTCGTTGAAACGAATGCGTTTGAAACGCGTAATCGGCCCGCCAATGATTTCACGCAAATGCCAGGAAATCGCTTCTCCTTCGCGATCCAAGTCGGTTGCCAGATAAACCGTGTCGACTTTTTCGGCTGCCGCTTTGAGTTCACTGATCACTTTTTCCTTGCCGGGCAAGGTTTCGTAACGCGCATTCCACCCTTTTTCCGGATTGATGCCCATGCGGGTAAAGAGCGCCTGACGTTCTTTTTCTTTCTTTTCTTCTGGCGTGGCTTTGGTGGTCGATTTTTTTACCGGTGCTTTGGCTTTTTCAGTTTTATCGCCGCCGCCGGTCGGCAAATCGCGAATATGACCAACGGACGATTTCACGATGAAGTCTTTGCCAAGGTATTTATTGATCGTTTTGGCTTTGGCTGGCGACTCAACGATGACGAGTGATTTGCTCATTAAACCTTGGTGTCCTGTTATGACGTTACAAATGGCAAGGCCGCGAAGACGCGGCCGATATATAAATAGATGACCTTTTGCGGTGGGTCCAGGTCGTCGAAGACTCCGATCAATGAACCGGATACCGAGCCTAGTGTGCCCCCTCTTGCCCCTCTTTTTCTAAGATAGCCTGAACTACCCCGTTTCGCGCAAGGCCGTCATGGGGGCTACTGTGGTTACCCGACGGGTCGCCAACCAGCCAAAGGCCGAAACAATCACGGCTCCAACACCTGGTCCGGCCAGCCAAACCCAAGGATGTAGCGCAAATGGCAGCTCAAACACCGCGTCACCGACAAAGTAGGCGAATACTTCAGCGCCTATGGCCGCCAGCAAGCCCGCCATCATGCCCAAGCTGACGAACTCAGCAGCCAAGCTGCCATGCAAAAACGCGCGTTGCGCGCCCATTGTCCGCAACAGCACGGCTTCGCGCAGACGTTCATCGAGGCTCGACAACAGGGCGGCCAACAGCACCGCCAGGCCTGACAACAGCAGAAACAGCAGCAGCACCTCAATCGCAATCACGACTTGTGCGATCAGGCGCTGCACATCGTTGATGATCTTGTCGAGGCTAATCAAGGTAATCGTCGGGAACGACTTCACAAAAGACGACAATAGTGGGCGCTGTGTTTCATCAACATGGGCGGCGGCAAT
This sequence comes from Enterobacterales bacterium, assembly GCA_041914905.1. Taxonomy (GTDB): domain Bacteria; phylum Pseudomonadota; class Gammaproteobacteria; order Enterobacterales; family Permianibacteraceae; genus Permianibacter. The sequence goes on along the minus strand of JAYSCL010000011.1, from coordinate 17,231 downwards.
GTAACTGACGCCGGTATCGTTCAAATAACCTGCACCGAAAATGAAAAAGAAGTTCGGTTGCATCGAATCCCACTTAACCGATCTCACGCTAGTCACCGCAGCACGCACATCTTGATCGCCGACTCGAAATACCAAGACATCGCCGACAGCTAATCCCAATCGCTGCGCCAGTTTTTCTTCGACCGAGACACCACCATCGTGCTGATCACCATGCCAGTTACCGGCCACGATCTGATTATTGGACGGCATTACGCTGTCCCATGTCAAATTCAGCTCACGCTTGAGTGAATTGTCTTCCTTGATTTTTTCGTCACTGCTGTCAGCAAACATCACGTCATTTTTGCTGATCAGACGCCCGCGAATGATCGGGTACATGCGACTCATATCAACGCCGTCGCGAGCAAAATGTTCGCGCACCGGCGTCACCTGATCCGGTGTGATATTAACCAAAAAATGATTCGGTGCATCGACCGGCAATTGTTGCTGCCAAGCGTTGATAAGGTCGGTACGAATCAACGCCGCTGCTAACATTAAAAAAAGCGCGAGCGCAAACGCACCAAGCTGAATGGTCGCCGCCACCCGATGTCTCAGCAGTTGCGCCAAACCAAAACGCCATGCGCCACGCACACCTTTTTGCAGCAAAGCACCGAGCTTCAACATCAGGCGCGACAGCAACCATAAAATGAGAATCAGTCCGGCCATACCAATCACAAATCCCAGCATCAATCGCCATTGATTGGTGTACCAATAAGTTAATGCCAAAAAGGCGGCAATACTGATCGCGATCACGGTGCGAATTGACAACGGTAAGGGCATCACTTCACGTCGCAGCACACGCAACGGCGGCACCCTTGCTAACGGCCATAACGCTGGCAAACTCGCAGCAAACAATGTCAACAAGCCACCCAAGACAGCGGCCACCGCTGGTTGCCAATGCAGATCCGGCAACTGCACCAACATTTGCGGTGCCAGCACACGCAATAAACTGTGTTGCCCAACAACACCTAATGCCACACCAAAAATGCAGCCAACGATACCGACAAAAAATATTTGTGAAAAAAACAACCAGCGGATATTGGCAGTAGTCATGCCAAAACAACGCACGAGCGCCGCCGCATCCAAATGGCGCTGCGCAAATCGGCGCGCCGCCAAGGCAATAGCGACAGATGACAACAGCAAACTCACCAAACTGCTTAAACCAAAAAATCGCTCAGTGCGGGTGAATGCGTTGCCGAGCGCTTCGCTGCCTTCTCTTCCGCCGACAATGCGCTGACTACTGAGAAGACGCGGTTTCAATTCGGTGATAAATCGCTGAATGTCCTCTTCACGCCCGGCAAAATAGTACTGATACGTGACGCGGCTGCCAGGTTGCACCAATTGTGTTGCGGCCAAATCATCTTCATGCATAAAAACACGCGGCGCCATGCCAAACACCGCAGAACCTGCCCGGCCCGGTTCATCACGCACCAAACCCGCAATGACAAATGACGATTCACCAATGTCTACTCGTTGTCCCAATTGCACATTGAGTAGCGATAACAATTGCGGATCGACATAGACATGGCCTCGTGGCGGTTGCGCCGGTTTCGCCGTGCCAACATCATTCAGCGACGTGCTGATGATCGTGCTGCCGCGCAGAGGATAGTAATCATCAACACTGCGCAAGCTGACCATTTGAAAGGCATCACCGAAACTGATCATGCTGGCAAAATCGATCGCTTCACTGTGCAGCGGCGGCGAATCAATTAACGCGTCTGCTGTGAGCGGTTTAGGGCTCACAACAACCATATCGGCCCCGAGAAATTCACCGCCCCGTTCAGTCAACGCGCGGTTAAATCGATCGCTAACAAATCCGGTGGTTGCCACGCTGCCTACGCCAATCAACAAAGCGAACAGCAACACTCGCCATTCACCTTGTCGCCAATCACGACGCAACCACTGCACAATAAGCGCCCACATGTTCACACACTCACTTGATTGAATTGATCGGCAACGATACGGCCAGCCGCGAGCGTAATGCGGCGCGAGCAGCGCGCTGCCAACGTTTCATCGTGCGTTACCAACACCAAGGTGGTGCCCTGTTGTTCGTTGATTTCAAACAACAGATCGATAATGCGTTGCCCGGTTGCCGTGTCCAAATTGCCCGTCGGTTCGTCAGCAAAGAGCACGGCGGGGTTGCAGGCAAACGCGCGCGCAATTGCTACGCGTTGCTGTTCGCCACCCGACAGCTTCTGCGGCGAATGCGAGAAACGATGCGACAAACCAACACGCGTCAACCAATGTGTCGCGCGGGCATGCGCATCGACGACACCGGCGATTTCGAGGGGCAGCATGACATTTTCAAGCGCCGTCAACGCCGGCAACAACTGAAAGTTCTGAAAAACAAAACCAACTTTTTCGGCGCGCAAACGCGCGCGCTGATCTTCGGTCAAACCGTTTAATGACTGGCCCGCCAGCACGATGTCGCCGTGGCTGGGTCGATCGAGCCCAGCCAACAGTCCCAAAAGCGTCGATTTACCGGAACCGGATGCTCCGACGATGGCAACGGTGTGCGCGGAAGAGATCGCCAGTGACACGTCATCCAAAATGCACAGCTCGCCATCCGAGGTCGTTACACGCTGGCTGACATGGTCAGCGGCAACAACCCAGTTGGACATGTTCATTGACATCTGCTCGCTTGCATTCATGCTCAATCTCTCATTGAATAATTGTCGTACACAGTCAAAGCCCGTTCATGGACCGCATTGGGCCCAGAAGGCGAATACAGGATACGAAGAAATGCGTCAGTTGGTTGTGGTGCTGTTACTATTGATTGTAACAAGCTCTGTGTCGGCGGCCAGTCAAACATTGCTGGTGCTGGGTGATTCACTGTCCGCAGGTTTTGGATTGCGCGAGGGCGAGGGATGGGTTGCGTTGCTCGAAAAACAAGCACAACAGCGCAAAAAAAATTGGCGTGTCGTTAACAGCAGCATCAGCGGCGATACAACCAGCAATGGCTTAGTGCGATTGCCCGCCGCATTGACCACGCACAAACCGAATATGGTCATTATTGAACTGGGTGGCAATGATGGTTTACGCGGGACACCACCGCAGGTTATTCGTGACAACTTGGCAAAACTCGTGCAAATGGCCCAACGCGCCGGCGCCACGGTGTATGTGATGGAAATGCGTTTGCCTTACAACTACGGTAAAAAATATGTTGATGCGTTTATCGGCAATTACGCCAGCGTGGCACAGCAATACCAGGCAACGTTGATCCCCTTTTTCTTGCGCGACGTTGCGCTTGAAAAAAATATGATGCAAGAAGACGGCATTCACCCCAATGCAAACGCACAACCTTTGATGATGCAAGCCGTGTGGGACACGTTGAAATGGTAAACGCGCGTCAGATTCCCGCCAACAATACACCCATGGCCAGCAACGCTGGCGCAGCTTGCACCCAAAAGATTCTTTTGCTCACCGTAAGCGCGCCAAAAATCCCGGCAACAACAACACATATCAGAAAAAATAGCACTACATTCGTGTCGCGATAAATCCAGGCGCCCCATAACAATCCTGCCGCTAGAAAACCATTATAGAGTCCTTGATTGGCCGCTAAATTTTTGCTGGCTTCGGCAAATTCCGCGGACAAACGAAACACACGACGGCCAGTTGGTTTTGTCCACAAAAACATTTCGAGCACCAAAAAATACACATGCAACAACGCGACCAGCGTCACCAGAATTTTTGAGAACATGCTTGTTTCCTTTTACAGAACACGAAAAAATTTTTACCTGTGATCATCGAACCATGAACGGACACATGCGCCGAGATTTCTACGAATCCGTTTGCTCAAAGCAGCTTACACTTCAATCTTACTGAGATCTTCTTCGTGTTCGCGATCGTCAGCGTCAACCACCTTGACGCGCATTTTGCCCGCACTTTCGGTTTCTGTGCGTTCTTGTGCGATCGTGCTCAATAACCATTCGCGAAACGCCAAAATTTTGGGGCGATCGGCTGACGCTTGCGGGCAAACCAAATAATAACCTTCATCAAGCGGCAATTTCAGCTCAAACGGACACACCAAACGTCCGCTGCGCAAATCACTTTGGGCTAATACGTTATGACCAATCGCAACCCCTTGTGCGTGCGCGGCCGCTTGCAACACCATTGAGGTGTGTGAAAAAACCGGGCCACGCTCAGCCTTCACACCTTTGACACCTGCCGCTTTTAACCATTTTCGCCATGCATCAACGCTGCCGTCATGCAGCAAGGTGTGGTGCGCCAAATCAGCCGGCGTTAACAGCGGCTGTTTACCTTTTAACAACGCCGGTGAACACATCGGCGTCAAATATTCTTCGAGTAAACGATCCACGCGCAGACCCGGATAATCGCCGTGACCAAAATACACCGCAACATCAATATTTTCCGAGAGAAAATCAACGTCACCGTCGACCGCTTTCAACCGCACGTCAATGTCAGGGTATTTTTCGCGGAACAACGATAAACGCGGCACCAGCCAAGAAATCGCAAACGTCGGTACAACAGACACAGAGAGCGGACCAGATGCACCGCGGCCTTTGACGCGCTCCGTCGCTTCCCGCAAGCGTTCAAAAATATCGCGGATCTGAGGGTAGTAACGCTGCCCCTCTTCCGTGAGGAGAAGCTCCCGATTGCGACGTGTGAACAATTTCACATTTATGAAATCTTCTAATGCTTTGACTTGGTGGCTAATTGCGGCCTGTGTCACATGAAGTTCATCTGCAGCCCTTGTAAAACTGAGGTTTCTCGCGGCAGCCTCGAATGCTCGCAGGCTGTTTAGGGGGGGTAGTCGTCGGCTCACTTTCCGTTGTTCGCATTAGAAAAATTTATGCGAACCATTATAAACTATCGTTTGTGGTCCTAGCAAAGTCTCCCCACAATGCACACCGTCAGCGATGCGCAACGCCGCACGTCGCTGATAGCGGTGGCAAAGGTCACTGTCTGTTACTGGTGGTGGGAAAGCCCGCCGCCTGCCCAAATTCGGCGCTATATGGAATTCAGTCGAGGGTAAGGTTATGAATCAGTCTGCTATTCGTTCTTTGTGTTCGTGTGTGGTTCTCGCGGGTTTTATGTCACTGACTGCGATTCAGGCACAAGCTGGTACCAGTCTCGCCAGCTCGGCCTCATCGGTGCGCGAGTTAGAGCAAAACATTCGCCAACGCGGTGTTGATGCTCACAAAGAGATTAAACGTGATGCGATCAAGCACATGACATCGAAAGAAGTGCTGATGTCGGTACTGAAAGCATCGTTGAATCAAGATGCAACGGTGGCTTTAAATACCGTTGCTGCCGTACGTGAACCGAGCCTCGAACTGCAAGCAGATTGAGCACGGTTTCGGTTGAAAGGCTTTCAACCAAACGAATTGGCCGGTTTTCGAAACGCCGGCCATCCTGAGAATCCTGTTCTCATGGTTGACATCGGTTAATCCCGGTGTGTGGGGGTTTCGAGTTTTATCTTCTGTCTCCTTAGCGTTGATTAGCGCGGTTTTTGGTGTCGTTCCCTCCGTAACATTAGACACCCTGAACATTAACGCTGCTAACGAGGAGTTGCGACAAGCAACTCCTTTTTTTTTGCCTGCATTTTCTCACCTCGTCGCGTCAATAACCCCGATCCACTGGCCAAACGGACGTACGGCGCCGATCTAATGTAGTCGCCAGACCAATCGGGACGCCCGCTGAACCGCTGGCATGAACCCATGATTGGACACGATTGTGGCTATCGCCGTACACGAAGCGCCCTATCTTCGTTACACTCGGCCTCATCGTTGGCTGACAAAACCAGAATAATGGCTCGATCGCTCGTCACCGCCGTTTTGGCGGCGCTGTTGTTATCTCTGACTTTTTGGGCCGGCCTGCGGCATGACGACAGTGCCGTGCGCATGAGTGATGCCCGCCTGCCTAATAATGTGCAACCCCATGCCTATCACTTGGAACTGCATATCGATCCTAACCAGCCCCGTTTTAGCGGTGTGGTCACGATAACGGTAGCGTTACGCAAAACCGCGAATCAGCTGCTAATGCATGGCCGCGATCTGAATATCAAGCGTATTGAAGCACAATTACCAGGTGGTCGTTTGGTCGCCGGTAAATGGAAGTCATTGTCTGCTTCGGGCTTGGCCAGAATCGATTTTGACGACGTGTTGCCTGACACGCGATTCACTATTCAGATCGAATACGACGCACCCTTTGGACAAGATCTGCGTGGTTTGTATCGTTTGCAAGTGGACGACAACAACTACGCGTTCACACAATTTGAGTCGACCGATGCACGTTCGGCCTTTCCCTGTTTCGATGAACCACGCTTCAAAACCAGCTTTACGCTGGCCGTCACGACGCCCGCCGACATGACCGTTGTGTCCAATACGTTGGCGCAAAAAGTAGAAACCGTTCATGACACGCAAACGCGAACGGTATTTGCCGAAACCGCCCGCTTGCCAACCTATTTAATTGCATTGGCCATTGGGAAACTCGACATCGTCGACGGTGAAGTCATTCCACCGAATGATTGGCGCGAACGCCCGATTCCAATTCGAGGCATCACCATTAAAGGACATGGCGAAACAAGTCGATTTATGCTGAAAAAAGCGCCAGCACTGTTACTCGCACTCGAACAATATTTCGGTGTGCAATACCCATTTGAGAAACTGGATTTACTGATTGTGCCGGAATCCTCCGCTGGCAATATGGAAAACGCCGCCATTCCAACTTTTTCAGAACGAGGCGTAGCCGTTAATGAAAAATCGAGTTTGTCTGCACAACGTGGTGTAATTCGAGAGTTGGCACATGAACTGGCACATCAATGGTTTGGCAACTTGGTTTCCATCACGTGGTGGAACGATGTGTGGCTTAAAGAATCATTCGCATCGTGGATAGCCCCGAAAGTGTCGAACACGGCCTTTCCTGAATTGCATTTCACGATGGCCACAAAAATGGATGCGCAAGCCGCCATGTTCGACGATGCTCGCGCGACCCAACGCAGCTTGCATGCCCCTATCGAAGACGATGCGGATATTGAAACGCAATATGCCTACGGGATCACTTACGAGAAAGGCGCTGGCATTTTGGCCATGTTTGAAACGTACATCGGCGCTCGATCGTTTCAGCAAGGGCTGCGCAATTATTTCGCACGGCACGCTTTTGGCAACGCCACGGCTGAAGATTTTATGCGCGCCGTCGCCGAATCGACCGGCAACTTTGATATGCCAGCCAGCATCGCCACTTTTATGAAACAACCGGGTGTTCCGCATATCAATATCAAAGACGAGTGTCTCGACAACAAACTGCAATTACACATCGTGCAATCACGTTATCTCATTTTGGGTAGCGACCCCACAGAGAAATCGACTTGGCGTATACCTTTTTGCGTCAGCACCGGCGAAGGAGAAGACAATAAATTTTGCCAGGTGCTCGATCAAGAAATTACCGACTGGAAATTGCCACTCAACTGCGACGCGTCAGTGATGCCCAACGCCAGTGGTGCCGGCTATTTTTACTGGTCGATGAGCCAACCCATGCTCGAACGCTTATTAAAACGTTTGCCACAAATGAATGCCCCGGAGGCCATGGATGTCGCCAACAATATTTCAGCGTCATTGGCGGCAGGAAAAATCGACATCAATGTTTACCTGCGCTACTTGCCAGCATTGACACAGCACTGGCATCCACACGTCATCACCCGCATGATTGGCGATTCACACTGGATAATGGAGTACGTAGCATCCACCGAACAACGGCCAGCGCTGATGAATTATCTGCGCAAGCAATTTGGCCGCCGACTCGATGATCTGGGCGTCGCACCACCATCGCATTACAGTTTGGAATCTTACTTTCTACGCGTTAATGTGTTTCCGTTTGTGGCCATTTCGTTACAGGACCAACATCTGCAATCGCAATTGATCGAGGCTAGTTACAAACAATTTGGTAGCGATTGGAAGCAACCAGAAAAAAGCGGTTTCATTGCGCCCGATCTGATTCCGTCAGCTTACGCCGCCATCGTGCAAAAACAACCGCGCGCCGGCACAGAGGCACTTTTGAGCCGGTTGGCTAAAGAAAAAGACATGTACAATCGGGCCTATATCATTGGCGCCATCGCCTTCAGTGATGATCCCTATGTCATCGAAAAAATTCATGGCTTGTTCGACAGTGACTTACTGGATGCCGACGAAAAAGGTGGATTGCTTGAACAACTGCTATTTTCATCGCGACACACCGAACACATCGAGTGGATCATGGCCAATTTCGATCGTTTAATTGTTCATTTACCAGAAAATCGTCGCAAACAATTGCCTCAATCAATGGGGGCCGTGTGTGACAGCAATTTGCTGGCACGCGAACGTGCGTTCTATTTGGATCAGCATAAACTGATCAGCGGCAATGAATTTGATTTTGTGGGCGGTATCGAAGCGGCGCGGCAATGTATTGCATTGCGCAACGCACAACCGCCACTCAATGTGGAGAATTTACGTGAACACTGATATCAGCGCATTGCTGAGCGATTATTCGGTGATTTATCCAATCGCCGTCGCATGGGGTGAAATGGATGCCTTTCAACATGTCAACAACGTTGTGTATTTCCGCTATTTCGAGAGTGCACGTATCGCTTATGGTAACGCAATTGGCATGATGGACTGGCGTGAAAGTGTTGGCATAGGCCCAATTGTGGCGGGTACCAATGCCCGCTACAAACGTCCGGTGTTGTTTCCGGATCAGCTGTATGTTGGTGTGCGCATAAACGAAATGGCCAACGACCGATTTTGGCAGCACTACCGTATTGTCAGTCAGCAGCAAGTCGCAGTGACCACTGAAGGTGAAGCGGAAATCGTCATGTTCGATTACAAACAGGGCAAAAAGGTGGCAATACCGGACGAACTTAGGCGTCGCATTGAAACCCTTGAAAAGCGGAACTTTGCGTCATGATGACTCGTACTGGCATTACGATAACCGTGGTGATTGCCGTGGCGTTTGTCGTCGGCATTGCCATTTGGGCGTGGCGCGTGTTCGCGCCAGTAGATGCCGAAGGCAACCGTCAGCAGTTTTCATTTGCACAGTTACTGAATGTCACGGCGAACAACAAACCGACGGCCATCAGTGAAACACCACTGCGCATTGAAGAAACAATGCCAACTGCCCCCACCGAAATATCACCGCCGCAATTGCTGGCCCAAGGGCAATTTGAAACCGTCAGTGAAACCCGACCAAGCAAAGGACGGGCCTTACTGTATCGATTGGGCACCGGTGAGTATTTGCTGCGACTTGAACAATTTGCAGTCGTCAAAGGACCGGGATTGCATTTGTATTTAACTGGCGCACGCGCCCCCAAAGAGGCCGACCATGTGCTGGCCGATTTTATCGATTTGGGCTCCATCAAAGCCCAGCAAGGCGATCATAATTATCTGATGCCCGCCGACATCGATTTGGGTGGGTATAACGGTGCGGTTGTTTTCTCGCCATTCTTTCGCGAAATCTACGCGACGGCCCAGCTGGAAATCGTGCAATAACGTAAAACTGTTTTTACCAACCTGAGATTGAATCATGCATTTCTATTTATGGAGTTTATTCATTGCGATACTGCTACCGTACGTGTGGGTTGGCATCGCCAAATTCAGTCAAACCGGTTACAACAACCGCAAACCACGTATTTTTATCGAAGGTCTGAGCGGAGCGCGTCAACGCGCGCATTGGGCCCATTTGAACGCTTTTGAAGCGCTACCGATTTTTTTGGCCGCGGTCTTTGTGGCGCATACTCGCGGCGTCGATCCGACTACCATCAATCAATTAGCACTCGTCTGGGTCATCGCGCGTGTAATGCATGGCGTGTTTTACATCAGCGATCTGCACTGGTTCCGTTCCAGTGCTTGGGGCATTGCCATGTTGTGTAATATCGTGTTGTTCTGGCAGGCCGCACAAACCAAATCAACCGATCGCTTATTCAATATGTTTTCGTAAGCGGCGATCGCGTTCTGTAGTTTTTCATTCGATAGGCCACCAACAGAACGGTAAACGCTATCCGCTTAGTGCAATCGTTCTGTGGCGGCCAGTCATCGTAATCACATCATCGAATGTCATAACGAATGGCGGCCATTTTTCGTCGATGAAAACGACGAAAATGTCAGCACAGAACAATCGATATTTACAAAATTATTTCCATAACGTAATCATCCATGATGTAGCCATGACCGATATCGAACTGCGCTTCTTCGCGCACATAGAATCCGGTTTTCTGGTACACCGCAATCGAATCCACATTGTTTTTATTGACGGTCAGCCACACCGAACGACAATGATGTTGTCGCGCCCAAGCGAACACATGATTCATCATCAACTTGCCGAGCCCGCGCCCCTTATGCTCCGACAACAAATACAACTGTTCCAGTTTCAGTTGGTCCGGTCGTGGCGCCAACGCGCAACTGACATAGCCAATCGATTGATTGGATTCACGCAGCAACCAACACCACTGCGTTGAAGAATCCAAATACCGTGACAATTTCTCATCGGTATAACGACCATTCAGCATATAGGCAATTTGTTCTCGACTGATAATGCTGGGATAGTGTTGATACCACACCGTTTCGGCCAAGGTGGCCAGTTCAGAAAAATCATTGCGTTGAAGCAACTGCAAGTTCGCCATCGTCGTTACCCCAAATATTCAATCGCGTTGTGCGGCGCGTAATCGTAACGGCCAATACAGGGTTTGCCCAGTATCCGTTGGCCACAATGGTGATAATTCGCGATCAAGATCCAGCACAGCGTCCACACCGGTTGCCGCGCGTTGTTTGGCCATCGCAGACCATGTGCGCACATAACCGCAAAATTCAGCACGCGTCATCACTTGTTCCATTGTCCATTCCTGAACATGCACGTCATCAAAAGGCAACACTAAATCGCGGTATCCATTGTCGACATGCTCTCGTCCCGGCGGCCACCAGGGTTGCGCCTGCGATTGATAAAACCGGTCGATATGCCGTTGTATATTTTCATCACGCGCTCGAATTGGCTGATAGGTCCACACCACTAACCAACCACCATGGCGCAATACGCGATTCACTTCACGATTAAATGCCTGCAAATCGAACCAATGCAAAGCTTGCGCAACCGTGATGACGTCGATGCAGTGATCAGCAAGCGGCGCGCGTTCAGCCCGCGCCAGTAAATAATGCACACGAGAATGCGCTTTTGCACAACGCAACTGTTCGAGACTGATGTCAGAAGCGACAATCGAAGCCGCAATATCGGCAAGCGCAACGCTAGCCTGACCGTTACCGCAGCCGACATCCCAACACAGTGCGTGTGAATCAACTAGGGTCTGCAGCCATTGATACAGAGCGGCAGGATAACCGGGACGGTACTTCGCGTAATCGTTGGCAACTGTTGCAAAATGATTTGGCATAGAATCGTCTCTCTAACCACGGTGATAAACCGTATTCGTTACGCCTGCGCAGGTTCGGTATTTGGATGGCCATATCCATCGCTGACGGCACAATATCACCGTTTCACTGTGTATTTGTTAACTAGTTTCAGACCGGCGAAGGACTAAAGTAAACCTGTCTCTCACAGGTTTAGGAACGATTATGTCAGCTGTATCGATGTCTCCGCTTCGCTTGTCCCTGCTGCTCGTTTCCGTGCTGCTTTCAGCGTGCGCGGTGCAAAAAACGCCAGTTCATTACACGCAAAAAAATTGGCCCAGCATGTTGCACGATGAGTGGTTTAAATCACGCGAAGATCTACCCGCGATTTTACCCGCAGAGCAGATCTTCGCGCTCAGCCCCGCCATGACGGAAGCCATGGACAGCGCAACAAGACGCTTCCCTGCGCCCGGTGATCGCATGCGTTATCTTGTGGATACTGTGTTTGGGCCCGACTTCAAAGACTTTACTTACGTCAGCGGTTTAACAACGCCAGCAAGCGTCACGTTTCAGCAACGCGGCGGCAACTGTTTGTCCTTGTCGATCATGACCATCACGATGGCCGAAGCGCTGGGATTTAAACCTCATCTGCAAGAAGTTCGGGTTCCGTTAATGTGGGAGCGCCGCGGCAGTACCGACTTTGTCAATCGGCATGTCAATGTGTTGATTCGTCGCCCCACCAATATCACGGTTAACACACTGGATTTCTCCCGCGATGTGGTTCTCGATTTCGAGCCTCACAATGTCACCGTATCGCACGGTGAACGCCTGCTGTCGACCGAGGAAATCTCGGCCATGTATTACAACAATCTGGGCGCCGAAGCGTATGCTAAAAAAGAATGGGATTTGGCTTATCACCTTTATCGTGAAGCGTTGCAGCATGATCCGACATTCGACTCGATCTGGGTGAACTTGGCGCAGTTGTATAATCGCGTTAATCAACCGGAAGCCGCTGAACAGGCGCTGCGTTATGCGATGCAGATGAACCCGAACAGCTACGTCGCGATTAGCTCCCTGCAAAAACAATTGCAGCGTATGCAACGCACTGCCGAAGCGGAAAAACTGGAGCGTTTGTTGGCCGACTTGCGTGAAAGCGATCCGTACTTTCTGCTGAGTCGCGCTTTGGACGCCAAAGAAAAGCACGATTACCGCCGCGCCGCTAACTCCTTGGAAAAAGCCGCAAAAGTAGCAGAAGGCTTTGAAGTGGTGCACCGCGAACTGGCCGATATTTATCGTAAATTAGGCAAAACGGTTGCAGCTGACGAGCAACTGAAAATGGCCGACAATATCGCCAACGGTATGCAGACGGAATTTCTGTCGCCGAAACGTCACGATTAATTTAAACAACATGCCATTAAAGCCGCTGATAATACAGCGGCTTTTTTATATCCAACCCAAATCAATCGCTTTCAACACCGCACGAGTGCGATCGCGTACGCCCAGCTTCGCGAGAATATTGGACACATGGTTTTTGACCGTGCCTTCACTGAGATCCAGTGTATTGGCGATTTCTTTGTTGCTTAAACCGCCACTCATCAAACGCAATACTTCGCGCTCACGCTCACTGAGTGGTTCAGGTTGGCTACCGTTCTGCGACACTGACGTGCCCGCGATAACACTCTGTGCGATGCGCTCCGTCAATGCCGGTTGCACCAGTGTGCCGCCACTGGCAACAACGTTAATGGCATCCACCAAGGTGGCCAAGCTGACATCTTTCAGTAGGAAACCTCGCGCCCCAGCACGTATTCCTTCGATCACCGTTTCAGTATCGTCAAATGTGGTCAAAATAATGGTCGGCGGTAATTGATTCTGCTGGCGCAATTGTTTGATCACGTCGACTCCGCTTAAACCGGGCATCCGAACATCCATCAACACCACATCGACTTTATTTTGCGGAATCAACGCCAGCGCCTTCACGCCATCACTAGCCTCTCCAACCACTTGCACTTGATTGGACAACCCCAACAAGGTGCGAATGCCCTCACGCACCAGGGTTTGATCGTCGACCAAAAAAACACGAATGGCGGAATTGGTCATGGCGTCGGTACCGGCAAGCGTAGTTGTAATGTTACCCCCTGATCATTGGCATTGATTGACATCTGTCCCGACAGCGCTTGAACACGTTCACGCATGCCACGAAGACCATTACCTTCGATCAATGATTTGGGTTTGCCGCCATTATCGGACAAAACCATTTCAATCGCCGTTTCGTCAACCTCAATGTTCAGGTCGCAACGATTTGCATGGCTGTGCCGCAAAATATTGGTCAATCCTTCTTGTACGATGCGGAGCACCGCATCGGCGATGGCCAAATCATCAACACGCCAATGATCGGGCCAACGATAATTCACCTGCAATCGTGGCACCGCCGAAACCAATGCCAATAGCGCAGATGGCAAATCAATTGCGGCTTCGTCGCGCAATTCACTGACCGCGCTGCGCACATCGGACAGCAGCAACTTGGCAAGCTGCTGCGCTTTTTGAACTTGTGTTTTTGCATCACCGGTGGACAAATGCCCAGCGATTTCAAGCTGGATACTGAGCGCGGTCAAATGATGGCCCAGCACATCATGCAAATTGCGCGAAATGTTCAAGCGTTCCGATTGGCGTGCCGCTTGTGACAACAATTGTTGCGTGGCATTGAGCTCGGCATTCACCCTGACCAAATTTTCTTTGGCATCGCGCTCATTTTTTACCGAGTTCAGCGCCGTAAAGGCGAACAAATGAAAAGCGCCATACAGCAAGGCTTCAAACCACACCGAGTTGTCTTGCCACCACCATTTCTGAATCGCCGTGTGCAGCAACATAAAGATCGCGATCGCAACTACCGCAGGGCGCAATGTCAACAACCAAGGTAGCTGCGACGAGGTGATGATGGCCAGCACGATCATGCCATTGTTGGGCACCAAAAACGTCAGCGCCAACACCAGTACAAACTGCAAAGGGATCAACCAAACGGTTTTGCGATGATCGTGCAGATCTGAACGAATCGTGTGCCACATCGCCAGCAAAAATATCAACAGCACCACAATGATCAGCGTGGTGTGCCACCACGGCTGCGGCGTGCGACGCTGAATTTCGGTCATCACCGCGGCATACGCGACCAGCAACCACGTTAAAACCGCAATGATGTCCATCCAACGGTGATCATCCTGTCGTTGCGGGTGGTTACATGGACTTGTCGTCATCTTGCGAAGTGTGTGTTGTCGTTAATTACTGGATGAAGTATGACAGCTTTTGCTGTGAAAGCTGATAGGCCAGAAGTCATGCCCGCTAGTGCTGATGCGGCGATCACGGCGACGATGTAGGCAGAAAGCAAGAGGGACGAAACCTGTTCGCCCCTCTTTTTTTGGTATTCCGTATTTGAACTGACTATGTGGCGTTACGAGAAAAAGGCTTTGCGTGCCTCGTCTGATATATCCACGCCCGATTTCTGTGCGCGTTTCAGCAGCGTCCAAAAATAACGATAAGTCGCGCGATCGTGCAATTCACCTTTGTGCTGAATGGGACCCCAACTGTTTTTCTGAGCAGCAAGCAAGATCTCGGCGGCATCAACCACTTCGGAGAAGTCGGGTTTCATTGCATCAACGATGGCTTTGATCTGCGTCGGATAAATTGACCACATCCGCAGAAAACCAAATTCATAACGCGCTTTGCGGGCATCTTGCGAGGTTTGTTCCGGATTTTTCAGATCCAGCGTCACGTTGTGCGATGGCACCACACCGTTTGCGATCGCCGCGGCAACCATTTCGGTTTTCGCGCGTTGCAACATCGGGTGTGCAAATTGGCCCGGCGAACGCATCGCCGAGGCGGGAATGGCGCCTTGGTGCGCCGACACAAAATCCATCATGCCGAAGTCGAGCACTTCAACCCACGGCAAACTGGCAATCTCCCAGACTTCACGCAAGGCGCCGTGCGTTTCGATCAGAATATGAACCGGAATCTCGCGCTTGAGGTGATATTGACGGCATTTTTCCTGAATATACGTGACCATTTCTTCGGCATGTTGCGCGCGCAGCGATTTGGGCACCGTGATGTAAGCGATTTTTTCGCCGGCATTTTTGACCAAAATATCGACATCTTTACGCCAATGTTCATGCGTGTAGTCGTGAATACGGGCACCAGCGCGACTAAACTTGTTAGCAGGCGACATGATTAACGCCGCCACCATTTCGGCATGTTCGGTCTCACGACCGGCTTGAGCACCGTCTTCACAATCACAGGTAATGTCGAACACCGGGCCCAATTCTTCCTGTAGACCAAAGGCCTTATTGATCAATTTTTCGCTGCCCGCAAAATGCTCGCAGCTGGCTAAAACCGGAAACGGGCGCTCACCTTCAAATAGCGCGACATCCGGATGCACGGGTTTCGACACGAGAGATCTCCTTTTGGGTGTGGGTTCAGTTTACGCGTACGTTAACGGCAGGCCCAAGCGTGGTTTTGCATTCTGGGCGTATTGATAGCACAGCCATTTTTCGTTTCAAACAACTATTTCAAACTATCGTTTGAATGGCTATTATCCGACCAATCCCGCACTGGCCCGACGAGGGTGGCGCCAGTGCACCCCAACGCTATGGAGTTGCCGCCGTGATGACAGAACACGATTTTTTAAAGTCGATCAATGAGGATTTAGTACTAGGCGGACCGTGGCCAGGCATCCAACTTTACTACCCTCCCGTCAAATACAGCCCCGCCCAAGGCATTTACGAAACGCTGGAACAAGCCGCCGAACGTTTACGCAAGTACGCGCGCACCACAGCGGCGCACACGCTGCTGTTTGACTTGGAAGACGGTTGCCGTCAAAAAGATTTGTCGCGTGAATTGCTGCGCCAAGAACTGGCATCGTTCGGCGAAGCCAAAGATCGCAATTTTCAAATCGCGCTGCGCATCAATCCGTTTCGCACACCGGAATACGAGAAAGATCTGGTGTTGATCAAACAAATGGCACCGTTTATCGATGTGGTCATTTTGGCCAAAGCGGGTGAAGTGTATGGCGCCGCCGAAATTCGCGATTTGTCGGCGTGGCTGGTAGGCGTTAACCCCAAAATTACGATTCAACCGATTATTGAACATCCCCGCTCACTGAAACTGGCGCCGGATATCATGTCGTACTCCACCGTTAAACATGTCGTGTTTGGTATTCACGATTTTTCTAAAGCGATGGCGATTCATTTGACACCAGAAAATTGGATCAATGAATTGCGCACCTACTTGATGATGTTGTTGTTTGAAGCGCGTATCGCCGGTAAAGGTGTCATTGGTGGCGTTGAAGTGCTGCTAAATGCAACACCAATGCCAGAAAACTATATTGAACCGCACGACATTCGTCGCTGGCTCGATCTGCATGGCGATCGCGAAGCCCAAGTTGTTTATGGTCACGCGGTTGAAGAAGCACAAATGGGTTTAACCGGTAAGCAAGTGATCCATCCCGGCCATATTCATCTGTGCAAAGTGGCATTTACGCCATCACCGATGCGCATTCAACGCGACATCAAAATTTTGAAAGCGGCGATTGAAGCCGAAGCCTTGCTCGGTGGTGCCATTCGTTTTGAAGGAGAGATGCTCGATCCCCCCATGTTTGGTAAAGCGCTGCAATCGTTACTGCGTGCCAACGCTCTTGGTGCCTTACCCAACGAACACAAGCTGTTTGCCATTGACGTGTTGAAACGATTGCCGGTGCACGTCATTCGCGAAAACTGGCCGTACGGTTTGGTTTAAAAAAACAATTGCCAGTTGTTGGTTGTCAGTTTTTAAACGACAAACTCTGACAACTGACAACTGACAACTGACAACTGACAACTGACAACT
>JAYSCL010000010.1:0-88233 GCA_041914905.1 Enterobacterales bacterium | reverse complement strand
CGCTCTACCAACTGAGCTATAGCCCCGAAAGAGGCGCGCATTGTATTGACCGATCCTGACCCTGTCAACAACCCGTCACAAATATTTTTACGCCTTATTTGCAACGAATTTCAATGCACGCTCGATACGCGCCAACACCCTTTCACGTCCAATCAATTCTGCAGTGATATCAATTGAAGGTGAAACAGTCGAGCCCGTAATCGCAACGCGTAACGGCGGCGCAACTTTACCAAAACCAACGCCCAATGTCTTGCACGTTTCATCAATCACTGCATGAATTTCTTGTGCAGTAAATGATGAAATTTCACGCAAACGTTGCAACAACATTTCTAATGCCGGTTTAGTTTGTTCTGTTAATTGTTTTTCAGCGGATACCGGATCAAATGCCTCGAACTCTTCATAAAAATAGCGACTGGCTGCTGCCATTTCTTTCAGCGTTTTGCTGCGTTCCGCCAGAATTTTTACAACCGCATCCAACGCAGGCCCCGTGTTAGTG
This sequence comes from Enterobacterales bacterium, assembly GCA_041914905.1. Taxonomy (GTDB): domain Bacteria; phylum Pseudomonadota; class Gammaproteobacteria; order Enterobacterales; family Permianibacteraceae; genus Permianibacter. Next base: position 87,737 of record JAYSCL010000010.1, on the reverse strand, counting down.
TCGATTTTTTGATCGGCCATATGCCAACGCAAATGTTCAGCAATTTCCGTAGCAGGCATCGATTTGATGTAGTGATGGTTCAGCCACAACAGTTTTTCATTGTTAAACGCCGACGCCGCTTTATTAACGTCTTTAATGTCGAAAAACTGAATCATTTCGTCCATCGAGAAAATTTCTTGATCACCGTGCGACCAACCCAAACGCACCAGATAATTCAGCAACGCTTGCGGCAAATAACCATCATCGCGGTATTGCATGACACTGACAGCGCCGTGACGTTTGGATAGTTTTTGGCCATCGTTACCCAAAATCATTGGCACATGACCGTAGATCGGCAGCGTCGCACCCAGCGCTTTCAAAATGTTGATTTGCTTTGGTGTGTTCGACACGTGATCGTTGCCACGTACAACATGCGAGATCTGCATATCCCAATCATCGACGACAACACAAAAATTATACGTCGGCGAACCATCGCTACGAGCGATAATAAAATCATCGAGTTCATTATTGCTGATTTCAATGCGCCCCAAAATCGCATCGTCCCAGACGACACTGCCTTCAGTTGGATTTTTGAAACGCACAACAAACGGCTGGCCGTCGGCCGCAAACTGTTTATCGCGGCAATGACCATCGTACTTGCCAAACGTGTCTTTGCCTTCACCGGTGCGCAAGGAATCCAGACGTTCTTTGCTGCACGTACAGCGATAAGCCGTGCCGTTTTGCAGCATCTGCGCGATCACGTCTTTGTACCGATCAAATCGCTTGGTTTGATAAAACGGGCCTTCGTCTTCTTTCAAACCCAGCCATTCCAGACCGTCAAAAATCGCTTTCACCGCCGCGTCCGTTGACCGTTCCAGATCGGTGTCCTCAATGCGCAACACGTATTGGCCGCCATGACGACGGGCATAGAGGTAGCAATACAGCGCAGTGCGTGCGCCGCCGACATGCAAAAATCCGGTCGGGCTCGGTGCAAAACGGGTGCGGACGGTCATGGTTCGAGTTCGGTGCAGTAAAAAGGGCGCAGATTGTACCGAATTTGCGAAGTGGCTGATGCACCGAATGTAGGTAGGGCTTCCTTCGTCAGCCCAACTTACAAAACCTTCAATCATTAAGTGCTTGCCAAACCGCATTAGCCTCCCTAGAATGCGCGCCTCGCCGGAGCACCCCAGACCGGCTTCCGTGAAAACGGTGACATCGCAAGGGCGTTTAGCTCAGCTGGGAGAGCATCTCCCTTACAAGGAGGGGGTCGGCGGTTCGATCCCGTCAACGCCCACCAAATAAAAAGGCTTCCGAAAGGAAGCCTTTTTTCTTTTCGCTTTATTTTTTCTTTTCGCTTTATTTCAGCGCAAACGTTTCTTTCTCCGTTGCCCGCAACGGGCGCGCTCACAGCTTGGCATTCAACCCCGTCATCGCCTGTTGCAACTCCCCTACTCGATACGCATGCTCGTTTTTCACGGAGGCATATAATTTGTCGAGTTCAGTTTTGACTTTGGCATGCATGCCGTCACCGATGCTGAACGCGAGTTGTTCCAGTGCCATCACGGCTTGTTCAGCATTGGCGTAATCATTGATATCGCCGGCGATGCCTCGACGCAAAATATTTTTCATCAGCGCTATTTTTTCGTCGGCCGTCCATCTTTTTTGCACCAAGGCATTACGCCAAGCAACGATCAAACTGCGCAACTCGGTGTTCAGTTGTCGCCATTTTTCGCGATCACTGATGCTCGCGTGATGCCATTGTGCCAACACATCGTACAATTTCATTTTCTGGTCAGGCGCCGCGATTTCGACGATTGATCGCAACATAAAAAAGCTGCTGTCGTTGATGCGCACACTGCCTGAACTGAGCAACCGTGTTTCATCACGGCTGCGCATGCGTTGTTCGTTCATCGGGTGATGGCAAGCGTGGCAATCGTGCAGGGCCAGTTCCGGCCAGGGCGTTTTATTGTCAATGACACGCGCCGCGATCAAATCGGTTGTGCGCACCGCCATACCGAGCAAACCATCGACCCATAACACGATATTTTCGGTTTTGCCTTTACGTTTCTCGTAATCAGCATCCTGTAAAAAATGAGGGGGCTGCAAGGCTGTAAACGTTTCTAACTCAAATGATAAGCGTGGATGGCCGGCTGCCATCATGTCGTGACCGGCAAAACGAGTGCTGTCGCCGACATGACAGCCTAAACACACTTCAACACGCACCGAAGGCTTCGACAAATCGGTAAGACCATTTTTGACATTGTCGGCGTGAGTAACACCGCTGCGTGTGTGTGTCGTCAACCAATGTTCGGCACCGCCGTGACAGGCCTCGCAGCCAATACCATCGTTAATTTGAAATTTTGCGCCGCGTTGTTCAGCCGGTGGATTATCCGTGTGACAGTCGAGACAGGCCTTGGCTTGCGCCGCGATGCCGAGTCCTAATCGTTGACTGATGCGATCGGCTTCTGGTGTTTGCAACACGCGATAGGCTTGTGCGTGTTTGTCGCGTGATGTCCAGACGACGTATTCGTTGCGTAAAATCGTTCCGGTTAAACTTTCGCCGGGATAACCGTGACACACCGACGACGCGCACGACGCAACGCCAATATGCTTGGCAGGCGATTCGGCCCATAGCGACAGAGGCAAGAGAAACAAAAGCGACAAACGTATCATGGTGTTTTCACCGGTGTTTTTTGTTCACGGCGTTTTTTCAAATCAACGCTATCGTTGACTGTCCACACCGAACCATCATCATTCATATACATTGCCTGCTGTTCTTTGCGATTGAACGGACGCGATCCCAAACGACCAAAAACAGCAACCTGTCCGCCGGTTTCATCAACACCGCGATCGCGTTCCAATCCGCGCGACAAACTGAGTAAGCGTTGAGTCGTTGACGCAGAGGCGATAAGAACTGGAACCGGTGTCGGACTGAAACCATAAAAATTGGGCTGCGTATCCGGTGCGGTTAATTGCACAACGCGCATGCCGTTTTTGCCATCGGCCACATATAAATAGACGGATGCATATGCGGCACCGATGACAACGTCATTGGCATCTGAAATCGCGCCATTGTCGCTATACAATTGCTGCAATCGCATTTGCGTTGGTTTTTCCGCATCAATGATGGCGACACCTTGTGCACCGGCCGCCACATAGACGTAGGTGCGTGCGACAAACACTTTGCGTGCATCGTTCAGCGCAATCGTGTTGTTCGGCGTCAACTGAGGTTTTTCTGGTACCGTGACATCAACTACCTGCAAGCCTTGTGACGTTGTCACAAACAAATGGCGGAATTGCAAAGCCGAAGCACGCATATCGTTGAGCGGCAGCACGCTGGCCACTGTGGGGCGCAATGGATCATTCATATTTAAAATGACCAAACCAGCGTCCGTCGCAATATAGGCGTAATAACCACCTAAAGTAATATGACGGGCGCCGCGCAAAATACCGTTTTGATTCCACGTCAAGGCACGGGTTAAAAAGTTATTGCGAAATTCACCATCGGCGAAGGTATTGATATCGACGAGGATCAGGCCCTCAACGCGGTCAGTAATGAACGCGTAATTGTAAATGGGGTGGAAGGGTTGCTCTTGATTGACCACACGCATCAAATCACCCTGATTACGCGCCGGATGAATGGGTTGTGTCGTTGGCAACACAACACAGCTGGCATCGGTAGTCGCGATATGGGTTCCTTGACCAAGTGATGAATACGGTGCGGTTAAAATGCGCTGCGCGAATCCCTTATTGTCAATATTCGCCACATCATAAACGCGGAATCCCTTTTCACCTTCAGCGCTGTACAGATACTCGCCGCGCAGTTGTACACACTGAGCAACACCGCCCGATTCCGAATACTGTTCGCTCAGCTGTTTGTTTTGCGTTACGTGTTGTTTGTAAGAGTCCGGATACACAATACGGTGTTGGTAACTGCCAATGACGGATTGCGGTTCTTCCCATTCCGTGACACCAACGGCCGTTACGCCATTTTCGCCACCCGCCCAAGCAAAGCGACCAATAAAGTTAACGTAATTGGTTCCATGCAATAACAACTGCGCCATGATCGCATTGTTATCATTTTGATCGCTGACGTGACAGTCGGTGCAGGTCTTGGTTTCGGTTTTGCGTTCGGTGTGCGGATAATGCGGATTGATCGCTTGTGACGAATAACCACTGGCGGCAATCGGCGCTTGCTGAATGTAAATCCGCTCACGATTGCTATTGGTGGAAGACAACACCAAAGCCGACGTCGAACGTGCTGGCGCTACTTTGCCACCTTTGGCGGTTTCACGAATCGCCAACATGAACATCTCATCGCGTGCAACCTGCGGGTTATACGTCGCATAATTGCGCGTTTCATTGTTTTCGTAATGATGTTTTTTGGTTTTGGCATTGGCTTCTATCGGCAAATGACACCCGGCACAACTGGTGGTCCACGAAGTGTGGCAGGCATAACACTCCATATTGTCATCACTGTGTGCGCGTTCGCCAGTGCTGATGGCGTTACCCCACTCCATTGACTTGTTCTTGCTCATCAACTTTGCGCGTGCCGCTTTGGGATTGTAATTCAGCTTATTAGGATTAACGCTGTCTTTAACCAGCGACATTTCCCATTCCAGTTTTGGATCAACCACCGAACGTTGCATCAATTTGCTGCCAACCCATTCAAAACGCAACCGCCCATCCGGATTGCGGATTAATGACAGATCCCGTCCCTGTGGTCCTGCTGCTGGTCCAGATGTGCGCAGCGATGGATACTCATCAGCGGTTCCGTGACAATCTTTGCAGCCAATTTCAACTGCCGCCGCCACCTCGCCGTAAATGTGACCGTTGCCATGCGCGTCTTGCGAAAAATGACAGTCGGCACAGTGCATGCCTTTATCCACGTGAATAGACGACATATGCACGGCTTTTTTAAATTTCTGTGGATCATCATTGCTGACCACTTTGCCGTCGGCATCGAGCAATTCACCTTTGCGATTGCGTTTTTGCACCGCGCGAAAGTTCCAACCATGTCCATGGTAATCGGCAAATTGAGTGTCTTTCAGTGTTGGATTTAAACGGCTGACATTTTTCAGAAAATCAACGTCTTTCCATAAACCACGCACAACCGCACCTTCTGGATTGCGATCGAGTACTTTGCGTTTTTCTTCATCGCTTAAATACTGCTGCTCTTTCGGAAACATGGCTGGTGCATCGGATTCGTAATCCCACATCGTGTAACCGAGCATCGTGTTCATAAACATGTTCGGCTGGTGCATATGACAGATCATGCACTGGCTGGTCGGAATGCTACGCGTAAACTGATGCTTTAATGGATGACCACTATTGGCTTTCGAGATGGTTGGATCAAGGCTTTGCGATTTACCTTCGTGACCAAACTTGGCGTAGGGTCCGGAATGGCGAGGATCACGATCATTGGCGTAAATCACATGGCAACCGGCACAACCCGAATGACGATAATCTCCCGGTTGATCATTGGTCCCCATGAACCACATGAACGGATCGTTCAAGCGCGTTTTGTGAATATTAATCAGCGGCACCGAAATGCGTGCGCCGGTGCCGGGACCTCGATTGGATTGTTTGATATCAGGTTTACCTGACTCTTCCAATCGTTGAATATTACCGGCCACATTCGGCAGCGCAATTTCGGGAAACAAATGCGAAATTGTACGGCCACCGCGTTCAAACACACGAAAAATATCGCCGGGTTTTACCGTTTCCCACGCGGGCAACGGATTTAACCTTGGCAACACACCACGTTGCATCATTTGTGCATCGGGCGGCACCGGTGCGTTGATCGCAGCGGCTTGGCCATCGCGTGTATAAGCTTCACCGAGAATGTAACGCTTGAATGGCAGAATACCGTTGTTATACGCGGCCCCGCCCCACAACATCGCGCCGGTGCTCATCAAGCTGCGCTCGGTCGCTTGAATCACCGTCATATGACAGGCGCCACAGGCTTCGCGCACGACGCGGTAATCCGATGGATTGATAAAGCGCAAATAATCCGGATCTTCACTGTTAATTTTCGAATAGGTTTGTGGCGGATTGGCGCCCGCAAACGCTGACCAGAAATCTTTGTCACGCGGTGGAACATGAGCCTGCTCTTTTAAGCGCTGGTATTCTGGTTTTGCCGGATCAATACCAGCATCACGATTGATGGAGGCATCACCGCCATGACAATCAGCGCAACCAAGCGGCACATTGACACTAACATGCATCGTGCTGGCGTCGCTGCTGCTGTGGCAGCTGATGCAACCGGCCGATTTTTGCTGCGCATCGGCATCCGATTGAAACGCCGGCGCTGGCGGATATTTCGGCGGTACAGTGGCGTCAGCACTTAAGTACGGCGAGCCGACACACAGCAAGAGAAACAGAGAAAACCGATACAGTATCGTCATGGCTCAGTACGTCAAAATGGTGTTCAGTAAAACTGAATACGGTTTTTCATCATCAAACAATTGTTCATACGCGGTGCCAGGCAACAAGACCGCCGCCGACAAACGCACAACAATATTTTGAATGGCCAATGGTCGCCATACCGCCGCGACCGACACATCGTGTCCGATAAAGCGATCAATATCACCTTGGTTGCGCGCGACTTCGATGACGGCCGCGTTATCGAACCACAGCGCGTTCCAATTCGCCGTCAGTCGCCATTCCGGGGTGACATCGGCATCAATACCTAAACCGAGCAACTGCGTCCCGGGATTGGAAAAATTCGATTGCCCATGATCTTTGGATGAGCGCAAATTGTTCAGCACACCGTTGCGCGAAGACAATGCAACACCACCGCCGCCAATCGACGGCACACCTTGCCGAATCCAAAATGATGTATCAGCACCTGCAAACAGCGGATTTTCGAATATGGCATCGAACCCTTGTTCGACATCGTCAAACGGATTGTCATCACCCGATGCCCACAAGGCTGAAAACCGTGTGCGCCACCAACTGAAATCATACGATAATTCAGCCGCGACAAAACCGGCACGCACTTCCGTCTCACGGTCGACGAAAACACCCTGTGTTTGATCGCCAAACACGACATAAGCGGCGGTACTGATCCCCATACGCCCGATGTGTCCATCACCATTTACACCAAGATACGTCACGTCATAATCACGCGATTGTTCAAATCCCAGTACAGCCGGGCGTTGCAGAAATCCATTTTCATCATAGTATGGATGGTCGGACTCGCGGTTTCGGTTGTAAATGGCAACGCCCTGCGCAGTAAAACCCGGCCAAATAAAGTCCTGCCAGTAAAAATTGGCGGCGAATAAATCATCGTCGCGCAGTCGCACACCCAAATCGTTTAAACCACTGTTCGTGTCTTTTTCAAGGCGACGAAAAAGACCGATGTTGTATTGATAACGATTGTTGTCGCGTGTACCGAACAATCGGAGACCCAATGGTGAATCGTTAAACAAAAAACCACGAAAGTCTGCCGTGAACGGTTGAATACCGATACGCAGGCTGTCGAAATCATAACGTTCGGACACATTGCGCAAATGGTAATCCAGCAACAACGCTTGCACGCCGATATGTTGATCTCGACGCGTGTCATTGGTGTCAGGATCAACATTCAGCAAGCGAACTTCGTCAACATCGACGTAATTGACATTGAACGCAGGCGTAAAGCGAAATTCCAGATCGGGTGGACGGTAGACCGTTTCGCCTTTATAGAGCACAAACTCGGTGATGAATGTTTGTGAAAAAACAAACTGATCGCCGCCGGAAAAAATATCGTTCTGACCACCGTGATTGCTACTGGAACCGCCGGCGGGTGTTGGCAGGCGACGAGGTTCAATCACGGTGTCTGAAATGCCAGTGAAAACAAAAAACCAGTCATCGGCGAAGGGTTTGTCACCTTTAAGCGTATTTTGGTTATACGGATCAAGCCAGTTTTCCGTCTGCCCTAACGCTTCAACAATGCGCCAACGATCCGGTACCGGCGATAGGTTCGACTCATGCACAAAATCGATCGGCGCAACGCGCGTTTCATCACACTTAACCGGCGAGCGCGTCGTAAACATACGTGGCGCTTTTCCCGGTCGACGGCGATTGATTTCTTGTTCAGCGGCGGTGGGACAGGCCGTTGTGGCGACGTCTTGCGCGATGACTGTCGTACACTGAAACGTTGCACACATCATCAAACCAACGCCAGGCAATAAGGTCCGTTTCATCTTATTTGCCTTCACAGACATTTTGCTGCGTACTGTTCAAGAACGGCGCTTGTGGGCATTGCACGTATCGCAATCGCACCCCACTGGGCGAACGTGTGTCGGCACGCATGTCAGGTGCAGCGTTACTGATGCCCGTTAAACCGGAATCAGCAACACCTAGAAACGCAATCATATCGTCTTGATCGACGCCGTCACCGGACACACCAATCGCACCGACCAATTGATTATTGCGATAAATCGGCACACCGCCCGGAAAGATCTGCAAACCATTGGCAAGCCCCGGCACCGACGTGCAATCCGTACCTACATCGGCCGCTAAACCCAATACAAAAGCAACGTGCTGCACAATGGCGTTATTGACCAGATCCAGTTGCAAACCAACCGAAAACGGACTAAATCGACTAATCCGTTTGGATAAGGGGCCCCACTCGCTGTTAACAAAACCATCTGGATAATAGGGCCGCGCCAGATTACCAATCGCGCGCGCCGAATACGCCACGTCACCCGTGCCTAATGCATTCGGATCGTTAAGAAAAGTTTGAAATAAACTTAAGTAAGCATTGGGATCAACCGTTGCAATTACCGATGTTGCCGTGCTGTCGACATAACTGGCATCGGCCGCTGCGTTGATGCGCGTGATCACGTCAGTGTGAGAAAACAGCAAGGCGCTGCGCGCTTTTTGCACGCTGACATCCGTGCCAAATATCGGTGCATCACGTGATCGCACCAAGCCCAACACCACGCCGTTGCTGTCAACAATCGAGATGGTTACGCGTGCAGCGGTTGGCAGCGGTCGTCGAATTTGCGCGCGGGCTTTATTGGCAACGGTCAATGCAGAGCTTAACAAGGTTTGCACTTCGCTTGACTGCAATGCATTGGCACCGTCTGTGCCATTGATCGGCGCATAGCGCACGCTATTGCCATTGTCGACTAACACAAACGCATCAAGATTCGGATACAAAACCGAATCGGCGCGAATGCCGGAAGCCGTGCTATTAAAACCCAAACCCGCTTGCACTATATTCGTACTGTAACCGGGCACAGCAATCAGTTGCCCTGCTACACCATTTAATGTCGCAAACGATGGCGCTGCACTTGGCGCGCTTTGGCGATCGGAAAGTGTCGCATCACTAAAACGCAGCAAACGTCCGTCGGCCGTAATGCGATCGGCGCGTCGATCAACCGGTGCGGCAAAACCATCGGCGGCCGCCAACGCAATCATTTCGTCTTGATCGTGATCGCGATCGGCGACATCAAGATCGAGTCCATACACACCGTCGCTGATTACACCAACACCACCCACGACGGTGCCGTTTTTGTAAAGCGGAAAACCGCCCGGATCTGCTGACAAACCGAGTGGCGAACGTTTCGGCCCGACATCTGCGCCTGCCGTAAATCGGGTAGTGATATCGGAACAGGCCAATTGCGAAAACTGCACGCCGAACAACGGGCCACTGACTTGATTATCTTCGCCCGGATTAAAATGTTGTTGCACAATTTGCGACGCAGTGCGTGTGCTAAACGCATTGCCTTCACTCGACAAATACGCGGCGGTCACCGCTTTGCTGATCGCCACCATTGAATCGGGAATAACAGCAATGCCCTCGAGGCCACCGCTGATTCCACGGCCAGAATCCACGGTGATTTGTGTATCGGCACCGTTCATTCGAAACACCGCTAACACATTGCCAACACGATCGCTCACCGCGACCGTCGCCGCAACACCGCGCGTCTGCGCTTCAAATATCGCTTGTGCCAAAATTTGTTCGGTATCAGTTATCGTCAGCAGTTGACTGCCGTTAGCACAATGACCATCACACGCGGGAGCATTGGCGGCCACATCGGATGCATCGCGCTCATCTCCGCCACTGCATGCGAACAGACCCGCGATGCCACACAACACCACAGCTAACGCAATCGCGCGGCGAAACCGAGACAGCATCATGGCAGGCCCACCGCATCAGACATGACGGGCATCGCGTGCGAAGGAACACGGTCCAACTGATGATACGAATGGCAGTCAACACAAGTAGACGGAACGCCGTGTTTTTCGAACTCACCGACATGACAGCTTTGACACACTTGAACATCCGGCAACAACACATCGGCTACGCGTTTGGATTGACTTGCAGCATGGCATTCACTGCATTCGGTGGCGCGGTGTGCCGCATGATCAAAGTTGGCTTTCGGAAACCAGTGTTGCGTCAACTTAACCGGCTTGACACGCCACGGCGTCGCCGGATCATCAACACGCTCAACTTGGTGACAAGTAACACACGTACGTTTCGTGAATAGATCTTCGGCGGTTGCCAACGCTTTTTCTCTGGCGTAAGCCAGACCTTCTTGTCGCTGTTCAATCAGCGATACCCGCCATTCACCACCCGGTCGTCGTGCATCACGGCCCAGTGCCTTTAAACGATCAAGTTCGCCTTCCAACCATTGACGGGCATAAAATTCTTGCAGCGTTGCCATCAGCGATTTTTCGTCGCCGTGTGGCAATAAACGATCAGGATACCCCGGCTCAAACTCCATGACGTGACAACGACTGCAATGGGTTTCCATCGTAATGCCCTGCATCAAGCGACCACTGGCATCCGGCTGATGGCAGCTGCCGCATTGCAAGATCTCTTTTCCGATGGGCGCTTTAACGCCTTGTGATGCCAAATGCACATCATGCGGAAAAATCAGATGGCTGTTGTCTTGCCCCTGTAACAGCGCCAAGCTGGATCGCACAACTTTCCATGTCCATTTTCCGTCACTGTTTTGCGCCGGTTTTTCTGGTGTCAACATGGATGCACTGAATACTGGGTGATCGAGATTAAATGACGTCACCGGTGGCGATAAAGAATCGGCGCCTACCGCCAGCAAATCGCGATGGCAATTGCTGCACAAACTGGCATCGTGGCGCGCCATGCTGGGCATTTCATTGTGCTCATGATGACAACTGCCACAGCGCAGCGTCGCTGGCGCCAATTCGGCTACTGCCGTAAATCGGCTGTGATCAAAATGATCGGCAACCGATTTATGGCAAGCAACACAGGCATCGTTTTTTACCATTTCAAACGGTACCTGGTGGCAAGCATTGCAATCATTACCAATCAGTTGATGTGCTTTGTGCATTGTGCCACTTTGCCAGGCGAGATCACTGACCAACATCGACTCGCGATCAAGACTGCCGGTTCCGCGAGTCATGATCTGATGCAAGGGCAACAATAACAACAGTAACAAGACCGCTACAAACGCGATCCAGGAAATCAAGCGAACATTGAAATACGTTTGCTGCAAACCAAGGCGGTAAGCCGGTCGTTCGCCGGTAGACGACGCATCGCCTGTCAAATCCACAAGCAGTACCAAATCGACTTCGTTCTGTTTGGCTTGCAGATGAATTTTGGCGTGACCAATTTGCACGACGTCACCAATGTGCAACGCCGATTGGCGTGTCAACGATCCATTCAACAGCACACTGCCTGAAGCATTGACCTTTAACTGCGCGCCACCGGTCATGGGCAAAATGGTCGCGTGTTGCAAGGCAACGCGCATATCATGAATTTGAATGGTTTGATTGGTCGCACGACCGATATCAACTTGATCAACCGCGATCAAATCTTCGCGCAATTCGGTGTTGCCGCCTTTTCCAATCGTTTGTGTTTTGATCAGGATCTTCATCGCGGTATTTTCCTGTTACCAATACACGAACACGGAAACAACATGCGCGATCAGGCTGGCCAGCAACGCAAGGCTTAACGGAATGTGCAAATAGCGCCAGATCTCCATACGTGCCAACATCGAAATATCACTGCGCAAACGTTTTAGCCAGTTCCGTTTCGCAGTGACCAGTTGCATCAATTCTTGCAGCTTATTAATCGCTGTCGGATCTTGGCTTTTTGCCAGCTGTTCGGCCAGCAACGACGTCAATCGTTTTTGATCCGCGTTGCCATAGCGACGCGATTCCATAAAGGATCGATCTTTGCCGCTCAGTTGCGCCCACACCCCACCGCCCAATCGCGTGCCCTGCACGGCACTATCAACCCAAGCCGCGACTTGCTGGTCGATGGTCACGGCGAGATTCTGTGCAAGTCGATCCAACTCGGCGACTTCTTGCAGCATTTGTGCGCGAGTCATATTTTGGCGATTCAAGGTAACCGACGTAGGATAGACTGAGTAAACGACAATGCCATAAATGCCCGTTAACACCACCACAATAACCAGTACATACGCCAATGAATGAATGTTCCAACCGAGTTGAAAGCCACTGTGCAAACTCGCGAAAATGATCAACGCCATTCCCAGATAGACATGAGCAGACAACCACCCCTGCACACTGCCGAGATTCGAACCATAACGACGTTTACGAATACCGAAACCAATGAATACTAAAATCAGGAAAGCCGAAATGCTGCCCAATGTATAACCATAGGCCGTGCCACCGTTTTTCGGTTCGATGCTGTCGATATTGACATAGGTCACGATGGCGATAATCGAGCTGAGAATAGCGATAATCAGCCAGCGAAATCTTTTGTAAGCAAGAAAACCGGTGTGCATCACCTGACTCCTGTCGCGCGCAGGCTGGCAACCAAATCAACAAACTTAGACGGCGCAACGCGGATCGCCGCGCCCGTCGGACAAGCGCGAACACAGGCGGGGCCACCGTTTAATTGTCCACACATATCGCATTTCACCGCTTTCTTTTGTTGTTCATTGTGGTGATGCGCTTGCTGTTCATACCCCAATAACAATTTTCGCCAAAACCGTTTGCGATACGGCTCGATCGACGCCATCTGAATAACGCCATAGGGACAATTACGCTGACAATTGCCGCAACCAATGCAGTTGTCCGCAATAAACACTTCGCCGTTGGGCGCCCGATGAATCGCATCCGGCGGGCATTCTTTCATGCATTGCGGATTTTCACAGTGGCGACACGATGTCGGCACGTGAACGGTGGCATACGTTGGCCCGGCTTCGCGGTTCAAACGCGACGTACCGTCGTGTGTATCGGCGCAAGCTCGTTCACAATTGTCGCAACGCACACATAATGATTCGTCAATCAGCAAGACATCGGTCGCTTCACCCAAGCCTTGTTTCATCAAAAAGTCGAGCACATCACCGCCGTCAGGCGTGCTTTCCATTTTGGCGTTGTCCTGCAGACGTTCCTGAACTTTTGTCTGCACTTGCGATTTTAACGCGCTGTTGCGTTCCAACAATTGTTGAAAACCGGCGCTGTTGATGCTGACGGTTTCGGTGGCAACGGCGGCTTTAACGGTCGCCATGCGCTTGGTATTGCCAAGCAGGCCCATCTCACCCACGTAATTACCGGCCGGCACATAGGACAAAATAATTTCGCGACCACCGACCATACGCGACACCGTTAGCGAGCCGCTGCGCACTAAGTGCAGGCGATCACCGGTGTCACCTTCTTTGAAGAGTATTTCGCCCGCGCGAAATCGTTCGAGTTTGGCGTTGCCCAGCACTTCCTGCAATTCATGCAGACTCGCTTCCGGTGCAAAATGCGATTGGATTGCACGGGCGATAAAGACGGAGTCAATGAATTTTCGAACCGACTCATTCGACTGAATCAAACGATTCATCGTACGACGCGGAATTTCCAGCAGAATACACTCTTCAGCCGCTCGCACCGTTGCCGAACGACGACGCCCCGACAGCAAACTCATTTCGCCGAAAAACTGTCCCGGACTCAAGGTGAAGAACTTTTCTGGCCCCACTTCCACATTGGCAAAGCCGTAGACAACACAGAAGAACGTGTCAGTGTAATCGTTGCGCGTGAAAATCACAGCGCCGGGTTTAGGGGCCATCAGTTCGCTTTCAAGCATCAGCTCGCGAAACTGCAATGCATTGATTTTGGCCAGAACCGGGATGCGCTCCTGCAATTTGCGCAATGCCTCATCGACGTCATCTTTCCACGGCAAGCACTTCAGTTTGTCGCGTAACAATTCATGATCAACGGGCAGCAATGCACGGCCGGCAATGTACTCAATGACATCGTAGCCCTGATTCATCGCCTGTTTGATCAGCGGATAACCGGCTAATGCGCCAATGATATAAAGCCCCGGCACATTGGATTCGTATGTGCGACTCAACGATGGCACAGCGGCGGGATCGCTGCTCGGAAACTGCACGCCAAATTTTTCGATCAAATCGCGCGGTGGCACGGCACCCAAACGCGCGATCACCAAATCACAAGGAACCGTCACTTCACCATTAGCGGTATTCAAGACGATGGCACCGGCACGGCCGTCGCCGGCCTCTTTACCACGCAAACACGAAACACGCGTATTGAAAAAGCACTGCAATTCGACTTTTTCGATTGCACGCGTGATCAAACGAAGATTGCCTTCTTTGACGCGCGCAAATTCGTCACGGCGGTTAATCAAATAAACCTTGTTTTGTTTGGCAAGTGCGATGGCGTTTTCGATGGCCGCATCACCAGCACCGACAACAACAATGTGCTTGCCTTGAAACGCCTCCGGATCATCCAGTGTGAATTCGACCAGTCCGTCGTCTTCACCGGGAACGTCGAGGCGACGAGGCTTACCTTGCACACCAATCGCCAACACAATGTGTTCGGCGGCAACGCTGTCGCCATTTTGCAAGGTAATAACAAATTGGCCCTTTTGACCACTGATTGCGGTGACGGAAGCATTCAATCGAATGTTGATGCGCAGTGCGACCAGCTTCTTTTGCCAATCGCTCAAGATGTTTTCGCGGGTACCGGCTTCGAACGGCATTGGCGATCGTAACGGCAGCAACGATGGCTCAGCCATCACATGCTTGCCCTTTTGATAACGGAAGATCGTCTGCGCCAACTGCGGGGACGATTCCAGCAAGATATGGCTCATGCCGCCTTCCGCAGCGCGAGCCGCAGCGCTCAAACCACCGGGACCGGCACCAATGATGGCAACTTGGTAACGTTGCATCCTGTCATCCTTGTTTTTTGTTATTGGTTATCGTCTTCTCCACTCCGCATTGGAGAGCGTAACCGTGTATTGCGACATACATTAGCGTGTAAACAACCATGCGACAATACGGAGCTTGGGTGCATATCGGCAAAAGTGGTACCGTTCTTGCTGTCATACGCGATGGGGCGCGATTGCACACGCCTTTTCGACTCCACACGGAATCTCGGTCATGTCAGTTCGCACCATCTTGTTTGCATTGCTTGCCATTGTTTTTCTCGGTCTGATTGGCACGCAATGGTGGATGACACGTCAGCAACACGAAGCCCTGGCACAAGCGCTGTCAACCACGGCGTTTACGGTCAGCCGTGATACGGTCAGCGCGCTGATATTCGAACAAACGGACGAGAGCGCATTGTTACATGATCAGAGTTTCGAAATGCGTCTGGACAGCAATGCCACGCAAGGCAGCATCGTGCTCATCAGTCCGCAGTTTCAACACCGCATAGATATCCCCAAGACCAGCATGCAGAAGACATTGGCCGCATCGCAAAAAAAACAACTGATGTTGGCTCTCTTGATGTCCTTGCTGGGTGTGTTGGCGGCGCTAATTATTGCGTATCGCTTTGCGCGCCCCTTGCGTCAATTGCAAATGGCTGCGCAACAGGTTGCGAACGGTCAGTTCGGTCAACAACTGCCACTGCCAGCGTTGGCACCACGTGAACTGGCGCAAAGCATTCAAGCCTTCAATCAAATGTCACGTGATTTGCAACAATTGGAACGTGACAATCAACGCTTGCGTGCACAACAACAAGTGGACGAACTCAGTGATTTGGCGCGAGGTCTGGCCCACACTATGCGCAATCCGCTCAACACCTTGGGCCTGAGTCTCGATGAACTAACCCGCCCCGATCTCGATGACGGTGTGCGTGAACAATTGGCGGCCATCGCCCGTCGCCAAATTGCCAGCATTGACTCACGGCTGCGCGCCTTGCTTGATGTCAGTGCACTCAACGAGCCCAATCAGAACATCTTGTTGAGCACGGTGGTAAACGATGTTATCGCTGAATTCACAGGCTATACCTTTGCGCTTGATGGCGATTTAGATGCCGCCGTGTCGGGACAGCCACGTGAAGTCAATATGATCGTTCACACACTGATCAGCAACGCCTGCGAGGCCACACAAACCGATAAACGCATTGAAATAACGTTAAAACAATTGAGCGATCACGTTGCGATCAGTATCCGTGATTTTGGTAGCGGCATCACACCTGAAATCAAAGAACGCCTGTTCCAGCCACATGTCAGCAGCAAACAGCATGGCGCGGGATTGGGGCTGTACCTCGCCAAACGCGTTGTCAGCGGACGCTATCATGGGGATATTGTGTTTAACGACAATCCGCCACAAGGCACATTAGTCACCGTGCTGTTGCACGATCGGAGAGCATGATTGAAACACGTACTTTTGATTGAAGACGAAACCGATCAACGTGAGCTATTGCAGAGTTTGATTCAACAAGCCAGTTATCACGTAACCGCCTGCTGCGATGTTGATGCCGCCATTCAACTGTTGCAATCCAACGCCGTTGATATTGTGTTAAGTGACTGGAAAGTCGGCACCGGAGATGGTTTGCACGTTTTACAAAAACTCAAAGAAAAGCAGCCAGACTCGGCATTTATTCTGATGACAGCATACGGCAATGTCGCACACGCGATCACCACTTTGCGTGCAGGTGCCGATGATTATCTTGCTAAACCATTTGATAAAAACCAGTTGTTGTTCACGCTGGCTCGTGTGTCTACCCTGCTCGATTTGAAACGCGAAAACCAGCAATTACAACAGGCCAATAGTCAACGAGAACAATTGGTCGATATGCTGGGACGTTCCGAAGCCATGCAACAAGTGTTTCGCCGTTTACATAAAGTGGCAGGCACTCAAGCTTCCGTCTTGTTATTTGGCGAAAGCGGCACAGGCAAAGAGTTGGCGGCGCAAGCCTTGCACAAGCTATCCGACCGAAGAGCCGCACCGTTTGTTGCTGTCAATTGCGCTGCCATTCCAGAAACCTTGTTCGAAGCGGAAATTTTTGGCGCAGAAAAAGGCGCCTATACCGGTGCCGACAAATTAAAAATTGGTCGCATTGAAGCGGCGCAAAGTGGCACGCTGTTTCTGGATGAAATCGGTGAACTGCCGCTGTCAATGCAAGCCAAATTGCTGCGCTTCTTGCAAGAAAGCCAGTATTCGCGCCTGGGCTCGAGCAAGGTGCTCGTCAGTGATTTGCGCATTGTTGCCGCCACCAATCGTGATTTGCAGCAGGAGGTTGAACAAGGCCGCTTTCGCGCCGATCTGTTTTTTCGCTTGAACGTGGTACCGATCCGTTTGCCCCCGTTACGCGAACGACGTGATGATATACCGCTGTTGATTCACCATTTTCTGCGCGCTTCTGCTACTCGTCACGGCTTGCCACCGATTAAAATCAGTCAAAGCGCCTTGCAGCAACTGTGCGCACGTCAATGGATCGGTAATGTGCGAGAACTCGCCAACACAATCGAGCGTTTGGTTGTTCTGTCGGACAACAATCAAATTGTTGAGGCCGATTTAAACGATGCCTCGGCACCTGCAACAGCCCCCTCTCGCATCACCTTGCCTGATGATGGACTCGATTGGGAATTGCATGAACGCGATATGCTGAATCAAGCCTTGCAACGCGCACAATACAACCGCACGCAAGCCGCACGGCTGCTGAACCTGCCGTATAAGGCGTTTTTATATCGTTTGGAAAAATACGGACTCGTAAAGTCTGACAATGAAAGTTGATTTCCCCATTTGGGGAAATCAGCACCGCAATTCAGGATATTTGGGTGGTAAACAACCGAGGCAAGGCCCGTAAAGTGGCCGAAACCCCATTGGCACAACACTTGCCATTAACCATTTAACGGCCTATCGGGGCCGCTTAAAAAGTGGAGCAAACACATGTCACGTTTAATTGAAACTTTGGCGTTTTCGGCGTTGGTCGCCGCTGTCGGTATCCATAACGCGTTGGCCGATGAGGTTGGCGACAACAAACATGTCGCGGTTTTTATCGACAAACAAAATGACACGGACCCAGAGGTCAATGTCAAAATCAACGGCGAAAAGTACGAGTTCAAATTGCCGAGTTTGTCGGAAGGTGAAACACGATCCATTGCGACCGAAGACGGCAAAGCCGTCGTGCTGAACAAAAAAGATGGCAAGGTGACGGCCAAGATCGGCGATGAAACGTTGAACCTGCCAAGCTTTGACGGTAAGGAGCATGAGCTAATCGCCAGCTTTCACGGTAAACCCACCGTCATCCAAACCAAAGACGGAAAACAAATCGAAGCCAACACCTTGACGCTGAATGGACAGCATCCGATGTTACTCGACAAGGAAATGCTGACCAACACATTGATTATTAGCGGCGCCAAACTCAGCGAAGACGAACAGAAAAAAGTCAAAGAAGCGATTAAAAAAGCCGGTATCAAACAAGATGTAAAATTTGTACAAGGGCAAAAATCCATCGCATTGGTTAAAGACGACAAATTCGAATGGTCCGGCAGTCCCGACGCCGATCATCACGTTGTTATTCTCAATACCGACGGTGACAAAACCGAAGAAAAGCAAATCAAGATCATTCGCCAGGTCGAGAAAAAAGACAGCGACAAAAAGTAAATCCAAAAAAACCAACGGCAACACGAAGCTCACCAAGATCACCAAGATCACCAAGTACACGAAGTAAAACCTGGAAATTGGGTTTTCTTCGTGTGCTTTGTGCCCTTCGTGAATTTCGTGTTGAAGTTGGGTTTAATTGGACTTCAGGGGGACACGGCCAATGTCAACGCATCGGCACGACGTGGATCGGAAGCACCGTAAAAACGATCGCCAATCCACATGATTGATTGTGTACTGCCCATCGTTTGCGCGGGTTTAATCATATGGCCTTTTTGTTTCAGCAATTGCAATGTATCCAAAGAAATCCCCGGTTCGTACTGCAGCACATCGGGTAACCATTGATGGTGAATGCGTGGCGTATTGGTCGCTTCTTGCACATTCATATTGTGTTCGAGCACGTTCAACAGCAATTGTGTTACGACGGTGATAATTTGACTTCCACCCGGACTGCCGGTGACCAAAAACACCTTGCCCTCTTTAAGCACAATCACTGGCGCCATTGAACTTAAGGGACGCTTTCCCGCGGTGATAGCATTGGCATCACCGCCGACCAAACCAAATGCATTGGGCACGCCGGCTTTGGCTGAAAAATCATCCATCTCGTTATTCAAAAATATGCCGGTGCCCGCCACCATTTTGTGCGATCCGTAGGCGAAATTCAGTGTATAGGTGTTCGACACGGCATTACCGTCTTTGTCGATCACCGAATAATGCGTGGTTTCAAAACTTTCATAGGGCGCCAGATTATGCGGTTTGATCTGTTCGCTTGCCAAAGCATGATCAGGATCGATTTGTTTACGCAAGTTTTCGGCGTAACGCGAATCAAGCAAGGCCTGCACCGGCACACGAACAAAATCGGGATCACCAAGATACGCACTGCGATCGGCATAGACATGTTTCATGGCTTCCGTCAGCACATGCAAATACCGCGCGCTGTTCACGCCCGCGCTTTTCAAATCGAAACCCTGCAGCACATTCAGCAATTGCAGAACATGGATGCCACCTGAACTCGGCGGCGGCATAGCCAGCAGATCGTAGCCTTTGTAGTTTCCGTGCAATGCAACGCGCTCAATACTGCGGTAGCGACGCAAATCATCGGCGTCGATGATGCCACCATTGGCTTGCATGTCCGCGACAATTTTGCGCGCGATTTCACCTTCATAAAATGCCGATGAACCGTCTTTTGCGATCAGTTTAAGCGAACGCGCCAGATCAGTCTGAATCAACTTTTCACCAGCTCGATAATGACTGCCATCTTTTTTGAAAAACACCGCCATCGCCGCCGGTGATTCGGCCATGCGCTTTTTGCGACTTAATAATGACTGCGACAAGGCCGGAGTTACCACGACGCCCTTCTCGGCCAATGCGATGGCGGGCGCCATAACCTGTTGCCGCGAAAGCTTGCCGTATTTTTCCTGTGCCAGCAGCAATCCGTGCACGGTACCGGGCACTCCGCTGGCGCGATAACTAAATCGTGCAGCGTCTTCGTCAACGCTGCCATCGGCGCGCACATACATATCGCGATGCGCTTTGGCAGGCGCCATTTCACGATAATCGAGTGCCAAGGTTTGTTGCGTTTTGGCCAGGTGGATCAACATAAATCCGCCGCCGCCGAGATTACCCGCGCGCGGCAACGTAACCGCGAGTGCAAAGCCCACCGCAACGGCCGCATCAACGGCATTGCCGCCTTTAGCCAACACATCGCGACCAACCGCCGTTGCCATGGCTTCTTGCGATGCGACCATGCCACCGCTGCCTTCGACCGGCTGAAAGATGCTGTCGTAATTGATAATCGCCGAAACGTCGCTTTGCGTTGCCGCCTGTGCCATCTGCAGAGGCAGACACAGCACAAAGCCAGTCAAAAAAACGATGATCAGATTGATTCGGTGCGCGTGTCGTACCATTCGATGTCCAAAGCCAGAGCAATTGATGTTCGATAAGTCAGTTTATTATGTTCAATCAATTCCGGAAGTTTCTGCGCCCAGCCGCCGCGCACATCATTTTCATCCAGTGCGTCGCTCGCATAAAACCCCACCCAAGCATTGCGACTGTTTCGCTTCGCGAGCTCAAGCGCGCGATCAGCCAACACCAACACCTGTTCCGGCTTCATCAGTTCCGAGTCGTTGTCACGAATGGGCCAATTCGCGAAGCCGACCGAACACGTCAGATCCGCACGGCGCCGATGCGCCAATGAAAAGGGCTTTTGCAAAAAACTGCTGCGGATACGCTCGGCTAACAACGCGGGTTCGTTGTCATGGCGAATGGCCGACACCAGCACAAAGACATCAGCATACAAGCGATATACCTGATCGTTACCACGGCAATTGCGATGCAGCATATTGCCCGCTTGCACCAAGATCTGATCGCCAGCGTGATGGCCGTGACGCTCGTTGATAAAGCGCAAACCGTCGATATCGATCAACATCATGGTGTAACGGTGTGCATTGCCCTCGTCTTGCCAGGCGCGCAGTTGTGACATCAGTGCAAAGCGATTAGGTAAGCCAGTTAACGAATCGACTTTATTCTGGTGATCGAGCTGCGTACTGAGATCAAGAATTTCCCGTTCGCGATCACCAATCACCGATTCCAACTCGTGGCGTTCTGCAATGATCTCGCGCAAGCGTTTTTCAAGATTCAATCGTTGATCGTGCCATTTACCTTCAGAAACCACGACCAGCCGTTGTGCGCGTCGTAATCGGAAAACCAGTGTTGCGATCGCCGCAAGGCTTAACAACACCAGTACAACAATCGCCGTCCAATATCGACGTTCTATGCTCCAGAACGGGCTGTTGACACGTATTGGTAACTCAAAATTTTTCGCTGACCACATGCCAGCGGCGTTGGCCAGCTGCACTTCCAAGCGATAATCACCGGCGGGCAAACCCGTTAACACAACGGTGCGTGAACCTTCGAGCACAACCCAGCTTTCATGCAAGCCATGTAATCGATAACGCAGTCGATGCAAGGTGGGCGCGGTAAATTCGAGCAAAGAAAAATCAAATGATAACACACGATCATCACTGTCGACATTGATCGCTTGTTGCGCCATCGGTAACGGCTGTACTTTGTCAAATATATGCCAGCTGACCAGATGCACCATATTGGGAACAGTGGGCAACGCAACGGCACGCGGATTGAATGACAATGCACCGGTGATATGACCAAAAATCAATTCGCCATCTTGTGCAACAAATGCCGCACGCGGATTAAATTCATTAGACAGTAACCCCTGCTCGGTTCGGATCTGCAAGGTTTCACGTTTATTCGGATCAAAACGCAACATGCCGGCATTACTGCCGAGCCACAGTTCGCCATCACGTCCCGGCGTGATACTGTAAACACCAATGCTTGTGACTTGCCCTTGTTGATAGAATCGTTCAAAGGTAAATTCATTGGTTTGGCGACCACGTAAGCGCGACACACCTTCGGCACTGGCGATCCACAATTCGCCATCAGGCGTAAAGGCCAGCGCCTGAATGGTGCTGGCGGCCGGCGACTTTTCGTCAGTACCTAAAGGGAAATACAAAAACTGATCTTTCTTGTCAAAACGCAGCAATCCGGCAGGTCCCGCCAACCACAACTGACCTTGCCAATCTTCCACAATGCTCAAAATTTCATTGTCAATTTGCGCAAACGCGTCAGGCAGTTTTTTGCCAAAGCGCGTGAATTTGACGTTGGACCGATCAAGGATGTCAATGCGATCAATACCCGCTTCGGAGCTGACCCAGAGCAGACCTTCGCGGTCTTCATAAATGCAAGTAACGAAATCACCGCTGATGGATTTCTCGTTCTTTTCACTGGACGAAAAGCTGTGCAAACGCCCCTGACTATCGCGACGCAATAAACCATAACCTTGCGTACCGATCCACAAATCACCGTTACTGTCTTCCCACAACGCATTGATTGATTCGATCGTCGTCTGAGTATGAGGCAGTTGTAGCGTGACCGAACTAACGGTCGTTTCGCCTTGGCGTTGGCGCAATAATCCTTTATCACTGGTACCCAGCCAAAGCGTGCCAGCGCGATCGCGCAACACAGCCAGCACAGGGCTGCTGTTCGCATCACTGGCCACCAAATGATGCTGCCAAGAACCGGCGCGTGAATTCCATTTGTTGACACCACCGGCAAATGTGCCAAGCCACAACACCCCATCACGATCAGGGTACAGTGTCAGCACATCACTGCGGCTCAATGCGCCGGCTTGATTAAAATCTTGCTGATACCAATCGCAACTGCCGGATTCACCTAATACAACGGCGCCATAAGGTGTACCGATCCATATTTGGCCATTTTTATCGCGTGCAATTGCTTGAATCTGATTCGATAGGGCTTGTTGCGCACCACAACGACTGGCATCACTCGCAATATGCGTGACGCGATCGCGTGCACGCTCATAGCGCAACAGGCCGGAATCGGTTCCGAGCAGAAAACTGTCATCACTATCGGCAAAAATTTGGCGAATATTGTAGCCGCTCGTAGCGTCGATATTGCGCCAACTATTTTCTTGCGCATTATACAATTTAAGACCGCGCGATGTGCCGACCCACAATGCCGACGGTGTGGTGAGCAGCAGGCTGTGAATTTGCCGACCTTCAACGGCGCTTCGTTGGCGTTCAACAACACCCACACCTTTGGCTTCAAATTGTCCGAGTTGCAAAACAAATAAACCGGCATTGCTGCCGATCCACAATTGTTGGCCATTCAGTTGCAACGACGATACAAAAGGCGCTGCCCCCGGTTCGATGCCATCAAATTTTACGGTGGTGATGATTCCTGTTTGACCGTCACGATAGGCCAATCCGCGTGTGGTACCGATCCACAACCCTCCCGCATCATCGGCCAGTAAGCTGTTGATGAAATTGTCCGGCAAGGCATTCGGTTCACCGGGATGGGTACGCAACACGTCAAAGGAATAACCGTCATAGCGATTCAATCCGTCTTGCGTGCCAAACCACATATAGCCGGCTTTGTCCTGCGCAATCGCATGAACAACGCTTAACGACAACCCCTGCTCAATCGACAGATGTTCAAATTGACGAATGATCTTGGCGTGCGCGATCAGGCCCGTAAAGGCTAACGCGACAATCAGACTGTATCGAACGAGCTTCCCGCTCATGAAGGCCTCAGATCACTTAACGCTGCGCGGCTGTATCGTACTGGCGAGCTCTGGTTTAAAACCACGCTTACCACTGTAAAAGTTGCGCAGTGTCGCAAAATCATCGTCGATTTTTCCGCTCAACTCGATCATTGGCCCCAACCCCAGTTCGCGTCGCGTCGTATCGAGAAAACACAGCTGTACCGGAACATTGGCTCCGACGGCAATATGATAAAAACCGGTTCGCCAGTAATCGGTTTTGCTGCGCGTGCCTTCAGGCGCCATTGCTAACCACAGGCGCGGATGGCTGGCGAACGCAGCGATTGAATCGTCTACCACATTGCGCTTTTCGTGACGAACAACCGGAATGCCGCCTAGCCAACGGAAAAACCAACCGTAGGGCCAATGAAATAATGTGTGCTTACCCAAAAAATTAACGTCGACGCCTTTGGCCATTTTCGCCAAATACATAACGACAAAATCCCAGTTCGACGTGTGCGGGGCGAAAATGAACACGGCTTTGGACACGGTCGGTGCTTCGCCCACCAGTGTCCAGCCAAATCGGTTTAGTATCCAGGTTGCCAGTTGCTTTTTCATATGCGATCTCGTTTTTTAATTTTAGTGATCACAAAATAAAGGCCACCTCCGTCGTGGCCTTTTTTCGTCAATCCGCGTTTTGCAGATCAATCATTGCCGAGTCATTGATCGGTGCAGAACTGTCACCGTTTTGCTTTGCACCATCGTTGCGCGCCGCTTCCAGTCTTTGCAAATACGCTTCGGTCACATCGCCAGTCACGTATTTTCCGTCGAACACCGACGCGTCGAAAGCGTCAATATTTGGATTACCTTCACGCACAGCATCGATGAGATCAGGCAAGTCTTGATAGATCAATCGATCAGCACCGATCAATTTGCAGATCTCTTCTTCAGTGTGACCGTGCGCCACCAATTCACTGGCCGCCGGCATATCGATGCCATACACATTCGGGAAGCGCACCGGCGGTGCTGCCGATGCAAAATAAACGTTCTTGGCCCCCGCATCACGCGCCATTTGAATGATCTGCTGACTGGTGGTGCCGCGCACGATCGAGTCATCCACCAGCAATACGTTCTTACCACTGAATTCCAAATCAATCGCGTTCAATTTGCTGCGCACTGACTTCTTGCGCAGGTGTTGACCCGGCATAATAAACGTGCGGCCAATGTAACGGTTTTTCACAAAGCCATGACGCAAATTCAGCCCCATGCGTTGCGCCATCTCCATCGCGCTGGTTGTCGAGGTATCCGGAATAGGAATTACGACATCGATGTCATGATCGGGCCATTCACGCAAAATTTTGGCGGCCAGTTTTTCGCCCATACGCAAACGCGCACGATAGACCGAAATGTCATCGATCATCGAATCGGGACGTGCCAAATAAACGTGTTCGAAAATACACGGACGATATTGCGGATTTGCAGCACATTGTTGCGTGTGCAATTTACCTTCGCTCTCGATGTATACGGCTTCACCCGGATGCACGTCACGAATGCGATCGTAACCCAGCACCGATAACGCAACGGATTCAGACGCGATCATGTATTCCACGCCGCGATCGGTTAAGCGACTGCCAAGCACCAGCGGGCGAATGCCAAACGGATCGCGAAAGGCAACCAACCCGTGACCGGCAATCATCGCCACAACGGCGTAAGCCCCTTTGCAACGTTTATGCACCTGTGAAATGGCATTGAAAATGTCGGCAGGGCTCAGCGCCAATTTATGCGCTTCGGCCAATTCGTGCGCAAATACGTTGAGCAACACTTCAGAATCGGAACGTGTGTTGATATGACGACGATCGGTGCGGAACAGGTCCGCTTTCAATTGATCGGCGTTGGTCAAATTGCCGTTGTGTCCCAAGGCAATACCATACGGTGAATTAACATACATTGGCTGTGATTCGGCCGCGCTTGAACAACCCGCCGTTGGATAACGCACATGGCCAATACCGATATTGCCGGCCAAGCGTTCCATATGTTCCTGACGAAACACATCACGCACCAAACCATTTGCTTTGCGCAAAAACATGCGGCCGTCATGCTCAGTCAAAATGCCAGCGGCATCTTGACCACGATGTTGCAACACCGTTAACGCATCATAAATACTTTGGTTAACGGGATAACGACCTACAATACCAACAATGCCGCACATAAATGGCTCCGATTACTACAATGTCCGATCACTACAATGTTGATGTGGCATGTTGCTGCCACACATCCAAAAACCAATCACCGACCGTTTGCAACGGCGAGATAAACTGCGATTGTTGCCACCACGGCTTTTCAGGCAACGTCGTGAATGCTTTTGCGACCACAATCATCGCGGCACAAACGGCCAGTCCGCGCAGCAGACCAAAACCAACGCCGATAATACGATCCGGTACAGCCAAAGGTGTTTGCGCGATCAAACGCCGCGCCAACCAACCAATCAAATGAGCAGCAAATAACACGACCAGAAAAATCGCGACCCAGGCAATGGCGCGACGTGCGTCGTAAGGTTGAATATCGAGGGAAAGTTGATCAGCGAGCATCGTATGAAACACGCGCGCCAAAATGAATGCAGCAACCCAGCCAGCCAGAGCAATGGCCTCATGAGTGAACCCGCGCCACACACTCAGCAACATGGATAACACGACGATGGCAACAAAGGTCCAGTCTATCCAGAGCATATTGAGGTCTTGCACCGCAAAAGAGGCGCAAATTCTACCGCAATTGGCGCGAAATTGCCTTAAATCAATGACCTAGCGCAAACGTAACCGCGCTCAGTGCTTCAGCGGATCAAACGCCACCACAATGCCAGTGTTACCCGCGATGGCGCGCAATTGGGGCAACAGCGCCTCAGCATCAGCCCGATTCAAGTGTGGGCCTTCCAACACTCTCGCCATTACCGCACCCTCACGCTTTTCTTCACGCAAATAGGCTTTGTGCCCAGCCGCTTGCAAACGAGCAACCAGTTTTTGCGCATTGTCCAGGTTCGAAAAGCTGCCGAGTTGAACGACAAATCCACGATCATTGAGCGTTGTCGGTAATGCGGGTGCCGTAACCCTGTTAGCGGCTGATGTGGCCGGCGTTGCATCCGACGACTCGGGTACATTCGCGGACAGCGCGATGACGGTTTCTTCGTTTTTTAATTCATCCAGCGGACGTGCAGCACTGATATCGACAACATTTTGCACCGGCGCTTCCGGCTGAGGCGGAATGCGCGAGCGAAATTCGCTATTACCTTTGTCATCATCGAGGATCCACGGCAACACAATGACGGCCAGTGCGACCAACACCAAGGCTCCAACGATGCGTTCTTTATAAGCTTCCATTGACGATTTAACTCTTTTTGTCATGGACCGCAGCGACGACATCGGCAACGGTCAAAAACGAACCCCAAACGAGGATCAGATCGGATTCTTGCGCGTTAAGTCGCGCGGCGTGCCAGGCTTGCCGTGGGGAATCAAACAACACGGCATGAGCGAGTTCGGTGGGCGGTAATTTATCGGCTAAGGTTTGTGCGGAGCAAGCTCTCGATCCGGTAAGACTGCTCAAATACCAACGCGCGTTAGCGCCAAAAAAGGGCGACAAACTGCCCTGCTGATCTTTATCCGCCAGCATGCCCACAACAAGGTGTAACGATTTGCCGATGGCGCGGGCGCGTGTTGCCAAGCGCTGTGCGGCCTGAGGATTGTGTCCGATATCGACAACGGTCTGCGGCGACGACGCGATAGTTTGCCAACGTCCGATCAACTGCGCCGATTCGATTGCGCTGATCACAGCCTCGGCGCGCCACACCGATGGCAGCGCAAGACGAAAGGCCGTCAATCCCGTCGCGATCAGGTCGGCGCCCAGTTTGACGTCATTGTTGCTTTCAATAGCGCTTTCACGAAAATGCCAGCTGAAATGGGGTGACTGTTGCGACCAATGATAGTCGACACCTGCCGCAATCACGCTGGCTTGATAGGGCGCAACCGCAGCGCCAATCAAGTCAACTTGTTGGCTATCGCCAATGACCACCGGTTTGCCTGTGCGACAAATGCCGGCTTTTTCCGCCGCAATTTTTGTCACCGTATCACCCAGAAACGCTTCGTGATCTTTGGCGATGGTTGTGATCACAGCGACATCGGCATCGATGATATTGACGGCATCCAATCGACCGCCCATACCCACTTCGAGCACAATCAAATCTAACGTTTTTTGTTTGAAAATCGCGAAAGCGGCTAACGTTGTGAATTCAAAATACGTTAGCGAAATATCACCTCTGCCCTGCTCGATGAATTCAAATGCGGCCAGTAAGGATTCGTCATTAATCGCCACACCGTTGATCGCAATGCGCTCATTAAACGTCAGCAAATGGGGTGACGTGTACACACCAACGTTGAGACCATGGGCAAGCGCCAACGCCTGCAACGTTGCGACGGTTGAACCTTTGCCGTTGGTTCCTGCTACGGTGATCACCGGACAGGAAAAGGACGTCAGATCTAAGCGTTTGGCTACAGCGTTAACACGATCCAAACCCAGATCAATAGCAAGCGGATGTCGCTGTTCCAGAACAGACAACCAGGACGATAAGTCGATTTTTTTGATCATGTGTTGCAAGAGCAATTCCGACTGATCACTAATTTTTTCAGTACAGGCGGTCGATGAGAACATCGCTCCTGCGCATCCTGCACTCGCCGAGTTTTATAGCGCTGTACGGCAAAAAAAGAGCGGGGATTTCCCGCTCTTTTTATCGTTACGCCGCCGGTCGCGCGTGCTGCAGCAATTTGGCACACAAAGACGCCAATCGCGCGCGCATTTCACGCCGATCAATAATCAAATCGATCGCGCCTTTTTCAAGCAAAAATTCGCTGCGCTGGAATCCGGGTGGCAAGGTTTCGCGCACCGTTTGTTCGATAACGCGCGGGCCAGCGAAGCCGATCAAGGCGCCCGGCTCGGCGGCATTGATATCGCCCAACATCGCCAACGATGCCGACACACCGCCCATCGTCGGATCGGTCATCACCGAAATAAACGGCAGACCTTCACGACTCAAACGCGCGAGTGCCGCCGACGTTTTCGCCATTTGCATTAAGCTCAGCAATGCTTCTTGCATACGAGCACCACCAGAGGCAGAAAAACAAATCAGTGCACAGCGATCTTCGATGGCACGATTGACGGCACGAACAAATTTTTCACCAACAACGGATCCCATCGATCCGCCCATGAAACCAAATTCAAACGCAGCGACCACGACCGGCACATTCAATACGGCACCGCGGAACACAATCAACGCGTCTTTTTCGCCGCTGCTGCTTTGCGCAGAGGTGATGCGATCTTTGTATTTTTTGGAATCTTTGAATTTGAGCGCGTCGACTGGCTCAACATTTGGACTGATTTCTTCGCGGTTTTCCGGATCCAGCAATCCGTCGATGCGGGCGCGCGCACTGATGCGCATATGATTGCCGCACTTGGGGCACACTTCGAGATTGCGCTCGAGTTCGGCGCGATACAACACGGCACTGCATTGTTCGCATTTGGTCCACAGACCTTCGGGAACTGAGCGTTTTTTCTCAGTGACCGCTTCTTTGGTCCGGGGCATCAATCGTTCAAACCAGCTCATTTTGTTTTGCGCTCTTTAAAGGCTGTTCGCGTGAGGGCGGGTATTTTACACGGTTCGGCAAGAATAGATGATCGGAGGTTTATGATCCTGAACCGCCGAAATGGGGGCAAAAGCCGCGCACGCCAAACAATAAGTAACGTCTTGAGAGAAGTTGGAACGGGGGTAAAGCGAAGGAATTTGGCGGAGAGGGAGGGATTCGAACCCTCGGTAGACTAATGCCTACGCCTGATTTCGAGTCAGGTACATTCGACCACTCTGCCACCTCTCCGGTGTTTTGTACTGCTTGTGCGGCCGCCCCATTTGCGGGGCGGCGCATTATCTACAAATCGTTCCCACTTGGGAAGTATTAAACCTAAAAACCGCGGTTGACCGCTTCTTTGGAAAGTTTGCAGGATGTTTTATCAAACCATTTTGTTGAATCTCGCACTCACCCTTTTGATGGGCTGCTACACAACGTATAGCGCGCACCGGACTCGGTGATACGGCGTTGAAAATCCTCGCGAGGTGTTCAACCTCGCTGCGGTTTTCGCCTTGTCTCACCCGCGCTGGCACGCACTCTACGTCGTGTTCAACTGCGTTTTTTAGGTTAATCGAGTTTGACGCCCAAACGATGTGCGACTTCTTCATAGGCTTCAACGACGCCACCCAACCCCTGGCGGAAACGATCTTTGTCGAGCTTTTTACGGGTTTCTTTGTCCCACAAACGGCAGCCGTCCGGTGAAAACTCGTCGCCGAGAACTATTTCGCCATTGAAGCGACCGAATTCGATTTTGTAATCGACCAAAATCATGCCGGCATCATCAAACAACTTTTTCAAAATGTCGTTCACTTTGAACGTGTATTCTTTCATTTTGGCGACTTCAGCGTCGGTGCCCCAACCAAATGAACGAATATGATATTCGTTGATCATCGGATCGTGCAGCGCGTCGTTTTTCAAGAAAAATTCGAATGTCGGCGGATTCAGATCGATACCTTCCTGCACGCCCAAACGACGGCAAATCGAACCAGCAGCGACGTTGCGCACAACACACTCGACCGGCAACATGCTCAGTTTTTTGACCAAACTGTCGGTTTCATTCAACAGTTTGACAAAGTGCGTCGGAATGCCGGCATCGGCCAATTTATGCATGATAAAGGCATTGAACTTGTTGTTGACCATGCCTTTGCGATCAAGCTGTTCCACTTTTTGACCATCAAACGCCGAAGTGTCATTGCGATAGTGCATGATCACGTGGTCCGCCAGCTCGCAGCTGTAAACTGATTTTGCTTTGCCTTTGTAGAGCTCAGTGCCTTTTTGCATCGCCTTTACCTCGTTAATGTCACGTGTGTTCAGAACGTGATCCAGTGCAAACCATCTCGTTGATTGGCCACCAGAATTTTTTCTGGCGACCACGCCATCACTTCGGCCAACGCCTGTGTTGCCAGCATTGGGTGATTATTTTCTTCACTTAAATGGGCCGCGACAATTGTGTGCAATCGATCGCTTTTGGCGGTGCGCAAAATATCGGCGGCTTGCGCGTTGCTCAAATGCCCAAACTGGCCCCCGACGCGCGCTTTCAGCGAGGTCGGATAACGCCCCTGCCACAACATTTTTTCGTCATGATTGCATTCCAGCATCAATACATCACATTGCTGGATCTGCTCGATGACATGCGGACTTGAGCAGCCCAAGTCCGTTAACACGACGACCCGTTTGCCTTCAGCTTCGAAAGCGTATTGCAAAGGTTCGCGGGCATCGTGCGGCACCGAAAACGGAAAAACCCGTAGACTTTGAAAGGCTACGGGCTGTTCAGCGCTCAGAATTTTGAGGGCGCGAATTGTGCCACATCGGCCGGCGCTGCTGCTACCCCGGCTCATGTAAACCGGCAGATCATAACGGCGGGCAAGCGGCCCAACACCATTAATGTGATCCGCATGTTCATGGGTAACCAGTATGGCGGTCAACGACAACGGATCGACACCCAAACGCCGTAATCGCGTTTCGGTTTCGGCCAGCGAAAATCCGCAGTCAACCAACACGCGAACATCGCCCGCCTCGATTAGCGTACCGTTGCCCTTGCTGCCACTGCCGAGGGATGAAAGTCGCATCGGATTAAATCGTTCCCGTCGCTGTCCAATCGGAGCTTAGCTCGTTAGAAAACAAAACGCCGCCCCAACTGGAGCGGCGTTTTATCAATACCCTTGCTGCGTTATTGCGTGCGTTTTTCAAACAAGTTATTAGCGCGACGCGCTTGGTAGGCAGTCGCCAGCGTTGGGAACAGACGCGTGATCACGTCTTTTTTGACGATATCGCCATCGGCCTCGCTAATGATGATGCCAGCGGCGTCGTCGCCTTCGTCGGACAACTGCACGACGTATTCGCCCGGCTGCAGTTCAAGCTCAATTGTCTCTTGGTCATCGCTGCCCAAGCCAAACCAACAAGTCCAAAAACAGCCACCGTCAGGTTCGTTCAAGCGGAAAAAATAGGTTTTCTTACTGGTGTCCTTGTCTTCCAGTTCGAAGCCCAGGGCAGCAAAAACCGACGGTGTCGCATCCCAGGTATTGGCCAATGAAGACTTGGCCAATAAGCCAGTGCTGCCGGCTTCGTCTTGCCAAAGTTCGACTGTAATGCCGGCACGCGCCGCCAAAATACGTTGGCGTGCTTCGAACGTGACGCGTTCATCGTGATAACCCAAATAACGGTTCATCATATCGATTGAATGACGGCGATTCAGCGGCACCGCCAACCAGCCATCCCAACGGGATTCACGCTGCATTTCAAGTGCTGTGGCGGTCAGGATGTGCTCGTTCGGACGCTCACCGGGCTGCATTTCAAAACGGTAACGCCAGCGGTAGCCAAGATCTTCATCCCACTCGATCCAATGATCCCACCAACCGATTTTTTCGGATTCCAACCAATCGGTTTCCAGCTGCCGTTGGCCATCGTCTTTTTGGCGAATCTTGATCTCATTGCTTTCAAGAAATGTTTGCAACTCTTGCCACAGATGTTGTCCATCACCGATCAAGATCGCAGTCGGTGTTGCTTTGTCCTGCAGTGCATGCACGCCTTCGGCTGTGGCTAACACCAAGGCCGGAGGTGCAACGTCTAATTCTTCGCCGATGATCGCTGACGTCGGCTTATTGCCCAACGGTGGCACTTCGAAGTAGTTTTCAGGTTTAAAACCGGTCACTTCGGCCGGCATTTGCAGCGGCTTTTCCTGTTTTGCCGTGATGTAGTCGCGACGTGTATCACGCACCAGACCATTATCACCGTACAACCAACCACACCCTGACAACGCCAAAGCGCCGACGGTCAAACTGACTAACAAACGCATTATGCTGCTACTCCAGCCTGCTGCATCGCATCGCGCAGGACTTGTTGATTTTTTTCGGTTAGGGGTAATAAAGGCAAACGCACAAACGGTGAAAACCCGTGTTGTTGCGCGCAAGCCCATTTGGCCGGGGTTGGATTGGGCTCAATAAAAAGAGTTTCATGCAAGCCCTGCAAACTTTGGTTGAGCGCCTCGGCATGACTTCGTTGGCCAGCCAACGCGGCTTCGCATACCGCAGCAAAAGCGCGCGGCGCGACATTGGCCGTTACGGAAATAACCCCATGCCCACCACGCAAGATGAACTCGCAAGCGGTGGCATCGTCTCCGGACAACAAAATGAAATCTTTCGCGACCCGACGTTGGATATCCGCCAAGCGCTCCAAACTACCCGTGGCCTCTTTAATGCCTATGATGCCAGGCACCAGCGCCAGCCGAGCGACAGTCTCGGCAAGCAAATCACAACCGGTACGACTCGGCACGTTATACAAAAACACCGGTGTCGTGGCCGCCGCAGCGACGGCGACAAAGTGCTGGTACACCCCTTCTTGGGTTGGCTTCAGATAATAGGGCGTCACACATAATGTCGCGTCGACACCTAGAGCGTTGACGGCTTTCGTCATCGCCACCGCTTCAGCCGTCGAGCTGCTGCCAGTACCGGCAATGACGGGAATGCGGCGATTGACCTGTTTGACGACGGCATCGACCACCGCCAGATGCTCATCCCAGTTCAGCGTACCGGATTCACCGGTGGTTCCCATCGCAACAATGCCGTGTGTGCCGGCATTGACGTGAAACTCGGCGAGGTTGCGCAACGCGGGAAAATCAATTTGGCCATCTTTTAACAATGGCGTAACCAGCGCCACGATACTGCCGCGAAAACGCATGAGACTACTCGGGAATAAGCGGGCCTGTATGGTACAGGGGTGCTTTTCAGCCTGACAAGCACCCGGCAAAAATGCCATGAGCTTGCTTGCCAAGCCTGTCAATTTGGTTCATCTTGGGCTCAGTCTTTTGTAATGCTTGTTGTGAGAATTTTGTCGCACTTACACAAGTCTTAGGTGTTCTATGCAAAATCTGCTGGTCGTCAATGTTTTTGGTCCCCAACGCGTCAGCACCATCAATGAATTGGTGCGCGTCATCGCCGATTGTCAATGCAATATTCTCGATTCCCGTTCCAGTTTATTGGGCGATCAATTGTGCGCAGCATTTATGCTCGACGGCAGTTGGAATGCGTTAGCCAAACTTGAACACGCGATGCCTGCCGTAGCGGCCAAACTCGAGTTGTCCGTGCAGTTTCATCGCAGCACCCATCGCGGCAGTCCTGAAAACGCGTTACCTTATTCCGTTCAAATCGTTGCGCATGATCAAGCCGGCTTACTGAAAGAAATCACGCAGTTTTTTGTCGATCAAGGCGTTGTTGTACACGAAATGTACAGCAATGTGTACGGTTCACCCCACACTGGCAGTGCGACGTTGGTATTCAATCTGACTATTCATGTTCCTCAACGTGTTTCCATTGCCGTGCTGCGTGATTCTTTTACGCTATTATGTGATGAACTGAATCTCGATTCCGTTATGGAGCCGATTAAATTTTGAACGAACACATTTTAACCAACACCACTTTCAGGACCAAGCATGACTGAACTTGTCGGCAAAAAAGCCCCCGACTTCTCCCTTGCCGCCACCGGCGACAAAAAAATCAAACTATCAGATCTGCGCGGCCAAAATGTCGTGCTCTACTTCTACCCCAAAGACGCGACACCCGGCTGCACCACCGAAGGCCAGTGCTTTCGCGAAAATCAGAAAAAATTCGATAAAAGCGGCACAATTATTCTCGGCGTATCACGCGATTCACTGGCCTCTCATGAAAAATTCAAACTGCGTGAAGGCTTCGAGTTTGATCTGCTTTCCGATGTTGACGAAAAAGTCTGCGCACTTTACGACGTCGTCAAAGAAAAGAATATGTATGGCAAAAAAGTATGGGGGATTGAACGCAGCACATTCCTGATCGATAAATCCGGCATCGTGCGCCACGAATGGCGCAAAGTAAAGGTGGCAGGCCATGTCGATGATGTATTGGCTACCATCAAGGAACTTAAACTGTAACGCGGCGAGCGTTACCTGCATTGCGAGGAGCCCCTATGGCCCGTGCAAAGGTTGTCGGAAAACGTTTATTCGTGCTGGATACCAATGTATTGATGCACGATCCCACTGCTCTGTTCCGTTTTGCTGAACACGACATTTATATTCCGATGATCGTGTTGGAAGAACTCGACGCCGCCAAAAAAGGCACCTCCGAAGTCGCACGCAACACGCGTCAAGTCAGCCGATTTCTTGATGATCTGATGACAATTGGCATCGGTGCCGATATCACCAAAGGCATTCCGATTAACGCCATCACCATGGGCAAAGAATTATGCAAAGGTGACACTGGTCGATTGTTCTTCCAAACACGCGAATTGGAACATGTGCTGCCGGCCTCCTTGCCCGGTACTAAAGCCGATAACACGATCATCAATGTTGCACTGGCGCTCGCCAAAGAAGACAAACACGCGCGCATTACGTTGGTGTCGAAAGACATCAATTTGCGCATCAAAGCCACATTACTCGGCATTCACGCCGAAGATTATTTCAACGACCGTGTGCTCGATGAAATTGAACAGTTGCATACTGGCATGTTCCGCCTGCCGGATGACTTCTGGGATTCACACAGCAAGCAAATCGATTCATGGCAAGAAAAAGGACGCACGTTTTATCGTGTGACCGGTCCATTAATTTCCCAGTGGCACCCCAACACGTGTTTGTTCAGCGAAAACGAAGATGATTTTGAAGCCGTAGTGCTGCAAAACAATGGCCAATCCGCAGTGATTGAAGTCGCCGTTGATTACCGCAACAAAAATCACAATGTTTGGGGCATTGTCGCACGCAATAGAGAGCAGTCTTTCGCACTCAATTTGTTGATGAATCCGGATATCGATTTTGTCACGTTACAAGGTTCAGCTGGCACGGGCAAAACATTGCTGACATTGGCGGCGGCGCTCGAACAAACCATTGAACGCGGGCTCTACAAAGAAGTGTTGGTAACACGGGTCACCGTACCCGTCGGTGAAGACATTGGTTTTTTACCGGGTACCGAAGAAGAAAAAATGACACCGTGGATGGGCGCGCTGCTCGACAATCTTGAAGTGCTGGCACCGTCCGATGACAACGATCACTGGGGGCAAGCTGCCACGCATGATGTGTTGAAAAAATGGGTCAAAGTGCGCTCGCTGAATTTTATGCGCGGCCGCACCTTCTTGAACAAATTTGTGATTCTCGATGAAGCCCAAAATTTAACCCCCAAACAAATGAAAACGCTGGTCACACGCGCCGGTCCCGGAACCAAAATGGTATGCCTTGGCAATGTTGCCCAAATCGACACACCGTATTTGACGGAGACGTCGTCCGGTCTAACGTATGTTGTCGATCGCTTCAAATCCTGGAACCACAGCGGTCATATCACCTTAAAACGTGGCGAGCGCTCGCGACTGGCTGACCACG
This sequence comes from Enterobacterales bacterium, assembly GCA_041914905.1. GTDB lineage: Bacteria > Pseudomonadota > Gammaproteobacteria > Enterobacterales > Permianibacteraceae > Permianibacter. The sequence continues at coordinate 51,398 of JAYSCL010000010.1, read as the reverse complement.
CATCGATCATTCTGTAAAATCCGCCGCCCAGTGTGAACGTTGAAAGAGCGACATACGTCGCTCTTTCAACATTTGGCACAAAAATGGGCTGTAATCAGTGTGATTGCGAAAGATTTATTTGATGAGACTACCGTGAACGAAGTTGCCAGTTTTTGGAAACGCCTGATGGCGCTGATTTATGATGCGCTACTGATTGTCGCAATCTTGTTATTGGCTGCCGTGTTGGCTACCGCATTTGTCGCTTTAGTGTTTCCGGGCTATCAACAACAACATCCCGGTGCGCTGGCAAAAAATCCGATTTATTTGCTGTATCTGCTGGGGTGGTGGTATGCCTATTACGCAGTCAGTTGGCGACGTGGCGGCCAAACGTTGGGCATGCGAGCTTGGCGTTTGAAATTGGTAAATCGCTTACCTGGCCAACTCAGTCATTGGCAAATGCTGGCGCGATTTTTAGCGGCATTGTGCGGCGTGGGTTTATTGATGGCCTTGCTGCACCCGCAAAAAGCCAGTGCACAAGACATTGTGTCAAACACCGCGGTTGAATCCTTACCGCGCGCGCCGAAGCAGCCATAAAGCGGCTGACATAAACACGACGGAAGGAAACAAAGCGCCCACAAAGGGCGGCAAGTTTGACGCGAGACTGATATCGCCCAATATTCGGCCGAAAAAATGAAACGCCATACCAACGGCGACACCGGTCAAAATACGCGCGCTGATCGTGACGCCGCGTAGCGGGCCAAATACGGACGCAATGCCCGCTAACACCATCGCGAAAATATTCAACGGCGCTAACACTTTTCGCCAAAATTCCAAGCCATAGCTGCGCCAATCCAGGCCATTGCGAATCAGGTACTCCACATAATAAAACAAGCTGCGTCCCGTCATATCGCGCGGATTCACTTGCAACGAGGCCAAGTTTTCCGGACTGATATCAGAAAACCAGATCTGCTGCGTAAACGTCACGGTTTTAACGACAGTGCCATCGAAGGTGGTCGTCGAGCCATCACGCAATTCCCAGGAGCCATCACCAAGATAATGCGCTGAACGTGCAAATTGTTGTGATCGCAGCGTTTGATCCGGCGCCAAGGTGTAAATCTGCACATTTTGCGCGCGGTTTGCATCAATCACTTTTTCCATATTGATGTATTCTTGCCCTGACCGCAGCCACAAGCCATTGCCACTAAGAAAGTATTTTTTCGGCGACAGGCTGTTGGCACGCATACGCTCGCCGTACTGCGTTGCTTCCGGCGCTACAAATTCGCTGATCAGCAAATTGGCTACAATTAAAAATATCGCTACACGCAACGCAGCAAAACCAATTTGGGTCGGCGAAATGCCCGCCGCTCGCATCACCGTCAACTCGCTGCTTGATGACATCACACCAAGCCCCATCACAGTACCAATCAACGTTGATAACGGCAGCAATTCGACAACACGGAAGGGAATTTTCAACAGCACATATGCCACCGCCAAACCAATATGGTAATTGCCGGTTCCCACATCGCTTAGCTCGTCCAAAAAATCGAATAGCGACATTAGGGCAATCAATAAAAACAACACCAGCAAAGTTGGTTTGATGACCGATTGAAAGATATAGCGATTGAGAATATTCATTATGCTTTTCTTTTTATTACGCGTTCAGATTGCACCAGCAGATACCAACCATACGCCGCAACCGCAAGATGAATGGGCCATAACCCCAACCATGATGGCCATTTACCCGCCTCTATCGCTGAGCGGGTGTACATCAGCGTGGCGGCATAAGCGATATAAATGAACAAACCAGGTAAAACGCGTGCAAATTTGCCTTCGCGTGGTTTGACGCGGCAATACGGAATAGCCAACAACGCGAGGACGGGCATCATCAGCGGCACCGAGATACGCCACTGAAATTCGGCCATTTTTTCCGACGTCATGTCTGACAACAATTCCCAGGTGCTGAGCGCCATGGTTTTGCGCCGAGTTGCACGCGCACTGCCGCTGTCTAAACGCATAAAATAACGCTCAAATTTGACGACGGTCCAATCAGCGCTACCCGGCGTCACACGATATTGCCAACCATTTTCCAGCACCAGATATCGGGAGCCATCTACTTCGTTTTGCCAGTAATGCCCGCCTTGCGCCGACACGATCTGCGTGCGATTACCTTCAACGTTGGCAGCGGTCACCGGTTGATTGCTTTCCGTTTGTTGACTGTTTTCAGTTTTAGGTGATTCGGCAATCGTCGCAAAAAATACGCCGCCAATTTGATCGTCAGCGTTTTGTTCACGCACATAAACAACGCTGTTGCCGCGCCCAGGATTTTGAAAGCGCCCGGGACTGAGCAAATTGAAATCCGCCTGTGCCGATTCTTCAGCCAGCACGTCTTGTTGCTTCGACAACGACCAAGGCGTGATAAACAACGTGACGACCGCCGTCACCGCCGTCAACACCAGCACCGATTTCATCAAGTTACGCAGCAGATCGCGTTCACTGACGCCGGTGGCATGCAGAACGGTCATTTCCTGTTCAACATACAAACGACCAAATGCCAGCACAATGGCTAAAAATAAGGTTAATGGAAGCAGCAGGCTTGCCAATACCGGCAAATAGAACAGCAGTAGCTGGAAAACGGCCAACAATCGCAATTCACCGTCACCGATGTCGCGAAAGTAATAGACCAGGCGCTGGCTAAAAAAGATCAGGAATAATACAGCCAATATGGCCGCAAAGGCACGTTGCACTTCCTGATTCAAATAGCGGAAAACGATCAAGCCCACAGCTCCTTAAGAAAGGCAACCTTACGACGCAAAATTGTATTTTTAGGCCACTTTCTCGCTTTTTGCGAAATTAGCGTGTATTTTTACATTCTTTCCACACGGCACGACGTGAAGAGCTGCTTCCGCTGAATGCGGCAAGGTCTTGATTCTGCTCTGTTTCGCGCCGCGCCATAATACCCCAAGACGAGAGCCCTGATGGAATTCGATGTAAAAAGTGGCAGCCCTGCCAAACAGCGTAGTGCCTGTGTTGTTGTTGCGGTATTTGATGGTCGAAAATTATCCAGCGCCGGCGAAGAAATCGACGAAGCCAGCAACGGTTTTTTAGCCGGCATCTTGCGTCGTGGCGATATCGAAGGTCGTCTCGGCCAAACCTTGTTACTGCATTCGGTGCCCAATGTATTGTCCGATCGCGTGTTGCTGATCGGGTGTGGCAAAGAGCGCGAATTCACTGAAGCCCAGTATCGCAAAGCTATTGCCAAAACCGTGACGGTTTTGCAAGACACCGGTGCAATGGATGCCGTGTTGTTTTTGCCGGAACTGACCGTCAAAAATCGTGAGCTCGATTGGAAAGTACAACACGCGGTTGAAGCAGCCGCCGAAACCATTTACAGCTTTGATCAATTCAAAAGCAAAAAAGATGCTTCACGCCGGCCGTTAAAAAAATTGGTATTTAACGTACCACAGCGCCGCGATCTGGCCGATGGCGAAAAAGCCATTGCACACGCGCTGGCGATCACCAACGGTGTCAAAGTGACGCGCGATTTAGGCAACTTGCCCGCCAATGTGTGTAATCCAACCTATTTGGCTGAGCGCGCACAAGAATTGGCCAAAGGCCATAAACAATTAAAATGCACCGTAATTGACGAAGCTGAATTGAAAAAAATGGGCGCAGGCGCGTTTGTTGCTGTGTCACAAGGTTCTGATCAGCCCGGAAAGATGATCGTACTTGAGTACAACGGTGGCAAATCCGGTCAAGCACCGGTCGTGTTGATTGGCAAAGGCATCACGTTTGATACTGGCGGTATTTCAATTAAACCATCCGATGGCATGGATGAAATGAAATACGATATGTGCGGTGCCGCCACGGTGATGGGCGTCATGACCGCCATCACGCAATTGCAACTACCCATTAATGTTATCGGCATGATCGCGGCGGCTGAAAATATGCCGAGCGGTAAAGCAACACGTCCGGGTGACGTCGTTACGACGCTGTCCGGTCAAACCGTTGAAATTCTGAACACCGATGCTGAAGGGCGTTTGGTATTGTGCGATGCACTGACGTATGCCGAACGATTTGATCCGGATTGCGTGATCGATATCGCGACATTAACCGGCGCTTGCATCATTGCGCTGGGCCATCACGCTACGGGCTTGCTCAGCAATCACAATCCACTCGCTAATGAGTTGTTGGATGCCGGTGAAACCGCCGGCGATCGCGCTTGGCGTTTGCCGTTGTGGGATGATTATCAAGAACAACTCGACAGCCCCATCGCTGATTTTTCAAATCTGGGCGGCCGCCCAGCGGGCACCATCACGGCAGCGTGCTTCTTGTCACGCTTCGCCAAAAAATTCCATTGGGCACATTTGGATATTGCGGGCACGGCCTGGGTATCTGGCAAAAAGAAATGTGCGACCGGTCGTCCGGTGCCGATGCTATTGCAGTTTTTGCAAGAACGCGCTGATAAAAACAAAAGCAAAAAATGACTCGGGTCGATTTTTATCAGCTAAACGACAGCTCAGCGCAAGCGACGTTGCTCACCGCCTGTAAACTCGTGCGCAAAGCATTGCGCGAACACACGCGCATCTATATTCAGGTGCCTGATGCTCGCACAGGCGAACAACTCGACGAACTGATGTGGTCGTTTGACAGCGAGGCGTTTATTCCGCACACCTTGCTGCCACGCGATAAAAATGATGACGCACCGGTCATTATTGGTGTTGGCAATGCGCCCGATCCGCATGATGATTTGCTGATTAATTTAAGCGATGACATGCCGGGTCGCTTTGCCAGCTTTCAACGCGTTTGTGAGCTGGTGCCTGCCAGTGAAGAACAACGCCATAAAGCAAGGGAACGTTACAAGCATTACAAAGATCGCGGTTATCCATTGAATTATCACAATCTGGAAAAACGCGGTTAACTTCTATTCTCTTGTAGGAGCGACTCTAGCTGCGAATGGGTTTCAAACTGTCGCGGTTAAAGCCACAGCCTACCATACAAACATTTTTGCAAGGTATGAATTATGGACAAGGCCTACAACCCCAATGACATCGAGCAGCGCTTGTACCAGCAATGGGAAAGCAAAGGCTATTTCAAACCATCCGGTAAAGGCGATCCGTTTTGCATCATGATCCCGCCGCCGAATGTCACCGGCAGCCTGCATATGGGGCACGGCTTCAACAACTCAGTGATGGATTCACTGACGCGTTATCACCGTATGAAAGGCAAAAATACCTTGTGGCAAGTCGGCACTGATCACGCAGGCATCGCCACTCAAATGGTCGTTGAACGCCAACTCGCGGCGCAAAACATCACTCGCCACGATCTTGGCCGCGAAAAATTTCTCGAAAAGGTCTGGGAATGGAAAGATGAGTCGGGCGGTACCATTACGCGTCAATTACGTCGTATTGGCTCCAGCGTCGATTGGTCACGCGAAGCGTTTACGATGGACGAAAACCTGTCCAAAGCCGTGCAGGAAGTATTCGTCCGTTTATTTGATGATGGATTGATTTATCGCGGCAAGCGTTTGGTGAATTGGGACCCGAAATTCCAATCCGCGATTTCCGATCTCGAAGTGCTCAGCGAAGAAGAAAAAGGTTCGTTATGGCATCTTCGCTACCCATTAGCCGATGGCAGCGGGCATCTCATTGTCGCCACAACACGCCCTGAAACGGTATTGGGCGATACCGCTGTTGCCGTTCACCCTGAAGACGAACGTTATAAACATTTGGTGGGCAAACAGATTCGTTTACCGATCACCAATCGTTTGATTCCGATTATTGCCGACGATTATGTCGACAAAGAATTTGGAACCGGCTGCGTAAAAATCACGCCGGCACACGATTTCAACGATTATGAGGTGGGTAAACGTCATAACTTGCCGCTCATTAATGTATTGGATCGCGATGCTAACATCACCGCTCAATTTAATGTGCTGAGCTTCGCGGGTGACAAAGAATCATTAGAAGCCTGCCCTGCTGCGTACGCCGGACTCGAACGTTTTGTGGCACGTAAAAAACTGGTCGCTGAATTTGAACAAATGGGATTACTCGAAAAAGTTGATCCCCACACCTTAAAAGTGCCACGCGGCGATCGTTCGGGTGTTGTCATCGAACCGTTTTTAACCGATCAATGGTATGTCAAAACCGCTCCGCTCGCCAAAGATGCCATTGCAGCGGTTGAAGATGGCCGTATTCAGTTTGTGCCCAAACAATACGAGAATATGTATTTCGCTTGGATGCGTGACATCCAAGATTGGTGTATTTCACGTCAATTGTGGTGGGGCCATCGTATTCCGGCTTGGTACGACAACAATGGCAAAGTCTATGTTGGTCGCAATGAAGCCGAAGTACGCAGCAAATACAAACTGGATGCGTCCGTCGCATTGCGTCAAGACGACGACGTGCTCGATACCTGGTTTAGCTCGGCATTGTGGACTTTCTCAACATTAGGTTGGCCCAATCAAACACCTGAACTAAAAGCCTTCCATCCGACCTCGGTATTGGTGACGGGCTTCGATATTATTTTCTTCTGGGTCGCCCGGATGATCATGATGACGATGCACTTTATCAAAGACGAAAATGGCCAAGCACAGGTACCGTTCAAAACCGTGTATGTGCACGGTTTGGTACGCGATGCCGAAGGCCAAAAAATGTCGAAATCAAAAGGCAATGTCCTTGACCCCATCGACATTATCGACGGCATTGATTTGGAAACATTGGTTAAAAAGCGCACCACCGGTTTGATGAAACCGCAAGATGCGCCGAAGATTGAAGCGCGCACCCGCAAAGAATTTCCAGAAGGCATTGCCGCCTATGGCACCGATGCCCTGCGCTTTACCTTTTTGTCGCTGGCGTCCACCGGTCGTGACATTAAATTTGATATGGGCCGCGTTGAAGGCTTCCGCAATTTCTGCAACAAATTGTGGAATGGCACGCGCTTTGTGTTAATGAACGTCGAAGATAAATCCTTGGGCGATGCCAGCAATCAATACAGTGTTGCCGACCAATGGATTCGTTCACGTTTGCAACATTGCATCAAAGAGTTTTCAACCCAGGTTGAAGCCTATCGTTTCGATTTGGCGTCGCAAGCCTTGTACGACTTTTTCTGGAACGAGTATTGCGACTGGTATTTGGAACTGACCAAGCCGGTTTTAAATGGCGACAGTGACGAGACATTGAAAGCCGGCACACGTCGCACGCTGCTTGAAGTGCTTGAAACTTACTTACGCGTTGCGCACCCCATCATGCCGTTTATCACCGAAGAAATTTGGCTGCGTGTTGCACCAATGCTTGGCATCAAAGGCGACACGATTATGCTACAAGCATTCCCTATCGCTGATGAAAAGCAAGTGTCTGCCGATGCAGAGGGTGCCATTGCGTGGTTGCAACAAATCATTGTCACGATTCGCAATATGCGTGCGGAACTGAACGTTGGCCCCAGCAAAGCGCTGCCGTTGCTGCTGCGTCATGGCTCCAACGCGGATCGCCAACACGCCAACGATCTCAATGTGTTTTTAAGCAATGTGGCGCGTTTGGAAAAAATCGAATGGCTTGCCGACGATGCTACCCCGCCGGTTTCTGCCGCGGGCGTATTGGGTGCGTTGGAGTTGTTTGTACCGCTGGCCGGTGTCATCGATCTCGATCAGGAAAAGCAGCGCCTGCAAAAGGAAATTGCCAAACTGCAATCCGAAGTCGAACGGTTCAATGGCAAATTGTCGAACCCGGCGTTTGTTGACAAAGCACCAGCCGCTGTAGTGCAAAAAGAACGTGAAAAATTGGCTGAAGTTGAAACCGCAATGACCAAGCTGACGGAGCAACTTCGCAAGCTTGGCTAACGTGATTCAATCATTAAAAGCTTATCATCATGAAAAAGCCCCTAACCGGGCTTTTTTCATTTTTGCACGATGTTGACGCGCGCACCGTTTTGCAGATCCGATGGCGGATAAACAACCACGCGCTCATTGTCGGCAACACCAGACAATAATTCAGCATCGCTTTCATTACGTTTACCCAGTTCGATGTCGCGCAGCTGCGCAAGGCCATCGACCACCACAAATACCGCCCAGTTTTGTTCACGTCGGAACACCGCAGACAGTGGCACAATCAACGTGTTGTCGCTCTGCCACGTAATAATACGCGCTTCGACGTGGTAGCCATCGCCTAACAACGTAGGTGGCGATTCGATATCAACCACCACCCGCACACGTTGTTCTTCTAATCCTAATGTTGATACTTTGGTAAAGGCAGAAGGCTCAACGGTACGCACACGAGCGGCCAAAACGTTGTCGCCGCCCCAGCCAAACAATTCAACCGGCATATTGCTTTTCACGTTAACCGCATCGGTCGACAGCAACTCGATGTGCGCCTCGAGTCTTGAGGGATCGCCCAGCAGTAAAATCGGTGCGCCGCTGCTCAACACGCGCTCGCTTTTTTCGATAATGTTCAACACGACACCGGCAACAGGTGCATACAGTTTCAAAGGTTCAACACGCCCACTGTGATCGATTGCCGCCAATGACGCGCGAATGGCGGCGACATCGGCTTCAGCGGCGCGACTGCGTTCACGTGACGCTTTCAAAACGGCGGCGGCTGAATTGGCTTGCGCACGTTTATCATCCGCATTTTGTTGCGAGATTAACTTTTGCTGCAACAATTTATCACTGCGTTCGCTCTCGCGCAGGGCTTGCTCATGCAATAGTTGCGTACGCGCAATGTCGGCGAGACTCTCTTGTTGTCGCGCAATACTGGCGGTTAAACGTGCTTGTAATTCATCACGTTGCCACGAAGAAAGTGGCAACGGTGTTAGCACCGCCACCACATCACCCGCTTTCACTGCATCGCCTTCGTGCAAATCGATACGCATTAAGCGCGCGGTAATCGGCGACGTCACCATATACCGATCATGCGCATGGATCTCGCCTTCATCTTCAATCGTAACGCGAAATGACGAGCGGCGAATGAGTTCAGTCTCAACAGTGATGGGCGGATCGCGTTGTAACCACCACAGCAGCGTGATGCTCAGCAAAAATAGTCCGATCCAGATGAGTTGCTTTTTTATCATCGTTCTATTCTCGTGTTTTTAAAACGGTAACCAGATCCATGTGCCGGATTCGTCGTGCCACAATGACTGACGAAACTGCGGCGGCGGCAAAAACCACGAAGACCGCATTGCTAAAAGTGGAGGCATTGACAACCAATGGCAATCGATACGCATCGGTGACCAATAATTGGCTTAGCCATGCACACAAGCCATAACCGGCGATCATGCCTATTGGCAATGCCGCAACGATTATCAACCACTGTTCAGTCACTAGCATACGAGTCACTTCGGCGAGCGAAAATCCCAGTACACGCAACGATGCCAAATCACGACCGCCTTCTGAAAGAGCAATGCGCAAGTTATTGTAAATGACACCAAACGCAATGGCACTGGCAAACAATGCATTTAAAAAGGTAGCAAAACCCATGCTGCGATCGAGCATATCCTGCATCTTTTGTTTGACGTCACTTTTTTTGACGCTGGCAGACAACCACGGCAATTGACTAAGTTGATGCAGCAAATCAGGCCAATATTTGTGATCAATTCGTAACCAAGCGCCGTTGATGCTACCGTCGTCGTCGAGCACCACTTTGGCCAGATCGAGTGAAATATACGCCGCCATACCAAGCCACTCATCCACGATATTGGCGACCGGCACTACCACTGAACGGCGCTTGCCTTCCAACACATTGAGTGTGACGTAACTCCCCACGTGCACATGCAAGCGTTCAGCGAGTGAACGTTCTAACACAATGCCGGGTTGAGTGTTTGCGCGGGATGACAACGTGTGACCATTTCGCCGCAACTGATGTCGTCCCTCAGTCGCTGTCACCATGGTGCGTTTACGGTGATTTAAATGACTCAGTTCAACAGGAATTTGGCGAAACGAATCAAGCAACAACACACCGGGCAGATGTGCCATGTCGTGTAATGCCCGGTTGTCGCGCGGTTCGCGTAACACCAACGTCACATCTTCACGATTCAGCTCATTAAATTGCTGCTGCATGATGGCCGACATCGCATCAAATCCGTAACCGCCCAGCACCAATATCGCCGTCGCAACAACCGCAGCCACAAATGACAACAAACTGCGCACACGATGACGCAGTAGTTGACGAATTGTCATGCGCCACCACGCCACCCGACCCCACAAAATAAGCCAACGTTCGAGAAAACCATGACGAAAAGTTCGAGGCCGATCGGCCTGCATGGCCTCAACAGGCGACAGCAACATGACACGTCGTACTGGCACAATCGCTGCCACCAAAGCGGCAAAAAAGGCGATGGACAGTGCCAACAAAATGTCTAACGCCTGCAATCGATAACGCAATTGCGGAAAATGATAATAATCGTTGTAAATAACCGTCAGTTCGCTGCCGAGCCATGCGCCCGCCACAATTCCGGGCACCGTACCCACCATGCAAATCAAGACTGACATTTGAAAATAATGGCTCGCGATCTGCTGTCGGTAATAGCCCATTGATCGCAACAATCCGATCTCGCCCCGTTGCAATACCAGCAAACGTGACAATATGGCATTGAGCAGAAACGCCGCCACCGCCAAAAATATGCCAGGTACCACGGCGGTATGAACACGATTTTGGGCGATTTCATCACGAATAAATTGATGGGATGCGTGATCCGCTCTTGCATAGGCGCCAGCACCGCCATAGTTTTCGAGTTGCCGATCCAACGCGTTGATCACCGCAGGCGCGGATGCGTTGTGTTGCAAGCGAATCAGTACGTCGTTGAACGCACCAATCATTTGCGTCATGGCCATCAATCGTTGCTCCGGCAACCACATGACCCCGAATCGTTTGGGATCAGGCAGCAAGGCGCCTGGCCCAATCTCATAAATGAATTCTGGCGCTAATGCTGTAGCAACCACGCGCACATCTAACTGTTTTCCGGCAACAACCAGTGATAAGTTTTCACCCAAAAGCCAACCGTTGGCGCGCGCAAATGTTTCGCTAACCACGACTTCATTGTTGCGATCGGAACGGGGCCAGCGACCCCGAATAAGTTGCACACCATTGAGTCGTGGCGGTTGTGCCGGTAATGACAAAATCTGAACACTGACCAATGCGTTATTTTTTGACGTCAACAACAGGCCAAAACTGCTAATACGCGTATCAACCTGTGCGATGCCATCGATCTGCGACAATTTTTCGCGCAGTGCGATCGGCGCGCTTTTGACGCTGGCGAAGACATCGGCAAAGCGATGCTGTTGATAAAAACTCTGCTGCGCGTATTGCAGCGCTTGCCAAGTGCCATACGTTGCAACAAACGACGCGACGCCACACATCACCACCAACGCGGTTGCCAGCACCTGGCCACGCAACCACCACAGATCGCGCCAAGCCATTTTTTGCAACGCGCTTACCATGCCAGCGCCTCAATTGATGCACGTTGCGAATTGCGCGTATCCGATACGATGCGGCCACTGCTTAAACGAATCACGCGATCCGCCATCGCCGCAACGGATGCATTGTGCGTAATCACAATCGTTAACGTATGCAATTGCTGATTGATATCGGACAGCACCTGCAAGACTGTTTTTCCAGTGGCAAAATCCAAGGCGCCGGTGGGCTCATCACACAACAACACATCCGGGCATTTTGCAATGGCACGCGCAATCGCGACACGTTGTTGCTCGCCACCGGATAATTGCGCCGGAAAATGGCTCAAGCGCTCGTGTAATCCGACGCGTTGCAATGCTTCGATAGCTGGCATCGGATGTGATGCAATTTCGGTCACTAGCGACACATTCTCAAGTGCCGTCAAACTTGGCACCAAATTGTAAAATTGAAAAACAAAACCAACGTGTTCGCGTCGATAGCGCGTCAACTGATCGTCAGAACTGTTGGTTAGGTGGTGATCAAGATAAAACAGATCGCCCTGCGTTGGCGTATCCAAACCACCAAGCAAATGCAGCAGTGTTGATTTGCCGCTGCCCGATGCACCAAGAATCACGATAAATTCGCCGGCATAACATTCCAGTGAAATATCCTGCAGAGCAACAACGTTGATTTCACCAGAACGATAGATTTTGCTGACATTTTGCATGCGCAATACCGGTGCGCGATGGGTGTTCAAAGCGTTATTCCTTTTTTGCGGTCGCCTTTAGCATGGCACAGCCGACGCATTCTTCGACCTCATCAAGATCAAGCCTGCAGCGATTAGGCCAGCCACCGATCAGCGCATGGCCGCCGGGAGGCCTGCCCAAAGAATTTAGTGCTTTCCTCTTGACAGCTTAACTTTCGTTAACCATCATACCGGTTAACTCAGGTTAACTTCTGTCTCATCATGCAAGAGTACCTCGACAAACGACTGGTTGAGCTCAAAGAGATCTACAGCCGCGAACGCCGTATCCCGCCCTATTCGTTATTGGGCGAAATCTGGAAAGTATCGAAAGTCGCCGTCATGAAAACGATGCATAAGCTCGGTGAGGCAGGCTTTCTCCAGCAAGAGGCCCGGGATGGCCGTTGGGTGCCTACTGCACGATTCTTCGAGCGTGCAGTAGCGCCAACCCATATTCCTGCCGGCATGCCCATTGAGCATGTTCAGGCTGGCAGCGACGATGCATTCGTCGTTGATCAATACCTCGTCGATGATCCCAATAACACGGTGCTGATGGTTGTCCGTGGCGATTCGATGATCGATGCCGGCATTCAAGACGGCGACATGGCCGTTATCGAAAAACGCAATTATGCCAAAGAAGGCAACATAGTTGCTGCTTATGTCGATGGCAATCTCACATTGAAAAAACTCGCCCGCATGCAAGGCGAATACGTGTTAATCCCCTGCAATAAAATGTACCCGGTGATCAAACCGGAACGCACGTTAGAAATTTACGGTGTGTTGTCGGGGATCGTTCGAAAATATAAGCACTGATCCCGCTTTATCGTTTTTATTAAATGCAATTTTCCTTTTGGTGCACAGATAGTGTCTGCGCCCGAGTTTTCTGCGTGCTTGATTTTTAAGTTCTGTTTAACATTCAACGAATCACCTTCGTGAAAACGTTTTTCGGTTCGTCAGTTACTTAACCACTTTATTCAGGAGGACATGACATGCTCGACCATATGACCTTTCGCGTCAGCGATATCGCACGCGCCAAAGCATTTTACGAAGCCGCTTTGGCGCCGCTCGGCTACAGCCTTTGTGCAGAAGGCAATTTCGACGGAATGAATGTGGTTGGATTTGCGTACCCCGATTCGAATCAACCTGACGGCAAAAAAGCCGATGTCTGGTTTGTCGATGGCCCATCACCTTATGGTGCTGCGCCCGCCACCACGAGCTGCCATCTGTGCTGGCGCGCAGAAAACCGCGCACAAGTAGACGCGTTTTATCGTGCCGCCATTGCAGCAGGCGGCAAAGATTACGGCGCGCCAGGTTTGCGTCCGCACTATCATCCGAATTATTATGGCGCATTTGTGATCGATCCCGAAGGCAATAATATCGAAGCAGTTTGTCATTTGCCGGAATGAGTACAACCGAGGCGCAATTCGTATTGCGCCTCACGCCTTTCTTAACCGGTGTCAGCCTCTTGTCGCGCCAGTGAAAGTCGCTTAAATTTGCCCAGCCTCTCACGTTGCCCTCGTTCAGACATGATTATTCAACAAGCAAAAAACGCCAGCGCCGTACAAAACGTTCTGCCACTGATCGAGGCCTATTGGCAATTTGAAAAAATCGATCATTTTGAACCGAATCGTGTCGCAACGTTACTGCAACATTTGTTAGATCACCCTGAGCACGGCAGCCTGTGGTTAGCCGCCAATGAAGATCGATGCCTAGGCTATTTGCTGCTGACATATCAATTCAGTTTGGAATACGGCGGCATGGGCGCCGAAATTGATGAGTTTTTTGTGATGCCATCCGCACGTTCGTTCGGTGTAGGCAAAGCATTGTTGCAAGCGGCTGAAAAGCATTTGCGTGACCATTACTTCGTTAAATTTCAGTTGCAAATCGCTAACGAAAACGCCGCAGCAAGGGCTTTTTATCGCCAACAAGGCTTTACTGAGCGCACCCATTTTCAACTAATGGATAAAACAATTTAGAAGCCATCTCAAAAATAATTCAGGCGAAGGTGAGGTGCGTGCAGAGGAGCGCAAGAACCGGAGTTTACACGGAGGAAATGAGGATTCTGAGCACCGCATGCACGCAGATCGCCGAGTTTGAATGTTTTTGAGATGGCTTCTAGTCTCAGCGCAAAGTTTGGCAAAAGTCTAAACATCAGCGACGACAATTTAAGCCCACTACAGTGCCAACCCTCGCCAGCGTTTCCGTTGTGCTAGTCCGTTAACGTTCCACATTGTTTGCACAATCGTTAGTCAACGACGTTGCGGGTCGCACGTCTTACCTGAGACCTATTGCGGTTAATCAGGATCTTAATATGCGTTATGCTCTGCCCCTTACGCTCGTTTGCACCACGTTGCTGGCCGCTTGTGGTGGTGACGGTAGCGATTCCGAAGCCAGCGACACCGCAGCAACCAATCACGTACCTGAGCTCGCTGTGCTGGTTGACCAAAACATCAACAGCAACAGTTCGGTAACCGTCACCGCATCGGCTAGTGACAGCGATGGTGACGCATTGTCTTGGCAATGGCAGTTGCAAAGCCAACCCAGTGGCAGTGCGATCACGCTCAATCAAGCGCAAACGGCATCCGTGCAGCTGACACCGGTGTTGACGGGGGCATATCAACTGCAAGTCACTGTCAGCGACGGTAAAGGCGGCAGCGATCAGGGCACCGTTATTGTCACCGTGAGCGAATCCAGCAGTAATTTGCCCGTTGCTTTCAGTTACTTTACTGACACCGTACAGATCAGCATTGATGGCAATTTTTACGTGCTGCGTTCCAATGGTGTGCCCAATCACGACAGCCCTTATTTTGCGATGAGCGACAGCCGTTACGAAGCCAACACCACACCGGGCTTTGTACAAAACCCCAATTCCATTCAAACCCAGAACCTGACGTTTCGTATTCCGCGCAATCCCGCTGAGGCCGGCGTTAAACAAGCCACACCGATGGGACCGATTGGCATCGCACTCAATGGCGTGCCGTTGTATAACCAATACGCGGCGGGTGGTGCACCGTTAACAAATGAGATCTTTTCGTTTGATCAATATACCGGACATCCGCAGAACAGCGGTCAATATCACTATCACAAAGAACCGTTGTACATTACGCAGCAAATGGTCGGAAAAAGCGGGTTTATTGGATTTTTGCTGGATGGTTTTCCCGTGTATGGTCCGCAAGAAAACGGCGTCACCGTCAACAACAATGATTTGGACGTTTATCACGGTCATACACACGCCACTGCCGATTATCCGCAAGGCATTTATCACTACCACGTCACAGACGCTGATCCTTACATCAATGGCAGCGGATTTTTTGGCACAGTAGGTACGGTGTCACAATGAGATCTATTCTCGTCATTTTGATCTGCTTTGTGATCACGCAAACATCTGTGCAATCCAGTCAAGTAACCTCGCGAAATGACAACGATCGGGCATGGCATATTTTGCAAGGCGTGTTGCACTTTCATGGCCAACCATTTAACGGCGTCACCGTGCAACACGAAAACGGTGACAGCGTCTACACATCCTATGTTAATGGATTGCAACAGGGCGAAGAGCGCCGTTACTACAGCGCTGGCCAACGGCAATCCGTACGCTATTTTGAACAAGGGAAAAAGCAAGGATTACATAAGGCGTGGTGGCCCCACGGCAATTTAAAATTTGAATACCATTTTTTAGATGATGTGCATCACGGCAGTGCGAAAACTTGGCATCCAAATGGCCAGCTTGCATCGTTGTTTCAATATGAGCACGGTTACGAAATGGGCTTGCAACAAATGTGGTTCGACGACGGCAGCGTGCGCGCGCAATACCAAATGAAAAACGGTCGTCGTTACGGATGGATGGGCAGCAAACTATGCCAATAAAGCCAACTTTTTTTGCATCAGCACTCCTCACCTTTGGCGCCATTACCATGCTGGCTGGCTGTCATAACAGCGATCCTGGTCCCAACAGCGTATTACCGCTCTACACACAACGATTGGGCGAACCGATATGGTTATCCCTTCGCGAACTCGCCGACACAGCGGCACGCAAGCTGCCCGAGTTTGTATTGACCGATCAAAACGGACAAGCATTCACACCCGCTTCACTTCAAAACAAATTTGTCGTCGCGAATTTTTTCTTTAGCCAATGCCGTAACCAATGCCCGCAATTAACGGCCGGAATGAAACGTCTTCAACAAGCGTTTTCAAATAACGAAAACATATTGCTGTTGTCACACAGCGTGGCCGTTGGTCTCGATTCACCCGCGACATTAAACGCGTTCGCCACCATCAACGGCGTCAACAGCGCGCGCTGGCGATTACTCAGTGGCGATGCACAAGTTATCGATCAAATGGCACGCGATATCTATTGGCTACCCGACATTGTCGAAGGCCGCGACCGCTTGGTGCACAGCGAATTATTTGTGCTGCTCGACAACAAACAACGTGTTCGCGGGTTTTATAACGGCAGTTTGGCGTTGGAGATCGATAATTTGATTCATGATCTGACGTTGCTGCAAAAAGAATTGTGAAACTCAGAATCGACTACCCATCTAAATAAGTGTCGTTCCGTGCACTGAGAAGCAGCAACACGGACAAATTGCAGGAACAAGTTGTGCAATAACATTGCCGCTTGCAGTTAGCCACAGGTGTGTGGCTAACGCATCGCTCGGTGGAAACGAGCCAGCTCTGAAAACGCTAAGTAGGCATAAACGGAATCAATTCGTTAATAATCGCTGTGTATTCAACATCATTCGCTACGTTATACCACTCATTCGGATCAATTGAGTGATCATACAACTCACGCGATCCGTCGGCGTATTGAATCAAGCGCCATTGCGACTTGCGTACGGCATGATTCCCTTCACCGTGTGTGGTGATCACGGCACTGTCAGTGGCGGTGCTATTGCCACTTAATAGCGGCAATAAACTGCGACCACTGAGCCCATTCACACTCGGTAACTGACAGAGATCGATCAATGTTGGAAACAGATCAATCAGACTCACACAATCCTCAATCGTTTGACGACTGTTTTGTGCTGGCCGTTGGATCAGCAACGGAACATGCGTGGTGCGCTCCCACAACGCACTTTTCTGCCATTTAAATTTTTCACCCAAGTGATAGCCGTTATCGCTCCACAACACCACAACCGTGTTATTGGCATGAGCGCTTGCCTCAAACGCTGCCATCACCTTGCCAAGCTGAGCATCGACAAATGTAATGGCCGCCAAATACGCTTGCACCGCCTGCTGCCATAAATTATTCGCCGTTACACATTGTTCATGGCTTCTACCCAGCCATGCTAACGCGGTTGCTGGCAGATCAGCGCGATCATCAGCATACACCTCAGGCGTGATCACTGATTCCAATGGGTACTGTTCAAAATACTCTTTGGGCAAATACCACGCGAGATGGGGTTTTGAAAAACCCAGCGCCAGAAAAAATGGCTTGCTCTGCGTTTGTTGCAAAAAATCAATCGCACTGGCCGCCGCCTTGCCATCGGCCGTGTTGTCGGCGCTAATATCGAGCGCAGCCCAATCAAAATAGCCCGAAACACTTTCAGCACCTTGCGTCGCGCAATGCAGATTATTGGCGGGCGTGGTTGTCGGTAGCGGATCATCGGCTTTCACAATCGTCTGCGACCACGACACCGAATCGGCATAATGAAACACTTTGCCAATCGACACGGTGTGATAACCATTATTCAAAAAGTGTTGTGGCAACGTTATCACTGACGGCAATTGCTCGCGCAAACGATCATTGTTGCTGTACACCCGCGTTTGATGCGGCAAAAGCCCCGTCAACGCGCTGCTGCGCGACGGATTACATAACGGTGCATTGCAATACGCTTTAGTGAATACCGATGCACTCGCCGCCAGCGCATCCAGATGCGGTGTTTGCACCTGCGGATGCCCCGCCAAAAATCCGGTCCAATCATTTAAATCATCAATGCTGATAAACAACACATTGGGCTTTGTGCCATAGCTACCGCTATTGTTATTGCCGCTATCGCTGTTGTTATCATCACCGCTCGGCGGCGTTTCATCACCACCACCTCCCCCACCACACCCTGAGATCAACCACGGCAAAGCCGCCAAAGAAAAAAGCACATGACGACGCTGCATAGATCACCCCGAAGTTATGTTTGAACAGATATCAAGTACATAACTGACAAGTGGCTAATTCGTTGACAATGATTTGGAACAAATTTTTCGTAGGTCCGCGTAGCGGCTTCGGACGCATGTTTACTCACGATGGTTGCGGCGATATGCTCGAACAACCGTTCGATTGACCCGCTAACAACACGCCCAACTATCGACGCGCATTTGTTCCCGTCGCAACGTGGTTCTTTACCGTCAATTTTCTTGAGCGACATAGCAACGCTTTGCTGGTTCGCGAGATCGATCTTTTATGCTCTATTGTGACGAGCGTCCGGCAGCTTCACGCTTTTCACATTGATTCTTGGGTTGTTCTACTGGAACATATGCACTGCATCTGGACGCTGCCAATCGGCGACGCCGATTTCAGTATGCGTTGGCGACTGATTAAGACGTTGTTCTCACGCAGCATCCCGAAAACCGAACGTCGTTCGGCTGTGCGAATCAACGCTGGTGAACGCGGTATTTGGCAACGACATTACTGAGAACACCTGATACGTAACGAAATCGATTACACTCGTCACATGGACTATGTGCACGTCAATCCGTTAAAACACGGATTGGTATCGCGAGTGCAAGATTGGCCACACTCCACTTTTCATCGGTACGTAAAAAATGGAATTTATCCAATGGATTGGTGTGGCGATATTGCTGCGACGGTGAGCGGTGGGGATTAACATGCGTCCGAATCCGCTGCGCGGTTTCGGATCTACCAGAACTTAAACGCGCCCTAACGTCCGTTTGATGGAGGGGTTAGGTTTCATTCTGTGTCCGCTGCATTTGCATTGCTACCAAACGGCGAGGACCGGTTATTGCACCGAACTCTGTAGACATCTCGGAAGGCTGCTGCGGGTCGCCGGCGAACATGATGCCGCCATAGAACGTAATACGCCAGAGCGTGAGTTGAGGTGTATCGATAGCTTGAACGCCTCGATAGCTAACTGTGGCGTTTCCGAGGTCTTGATGAACGCGATTCTTTGCATTCATGGAGAACAGACGATTAAAGTATTCGCGCCCGAATGCAGACAAAAACATGGCTTCGCTTGCATGCTCAGCAGAAAGATAGGCTTGCCAGTGATACCAAGCCAGTGCACGCGCTATGAGCGCGAAGAGAGAACAGACCTGCACAGAGTCAACTGGAAGAGCCATTGAAGGGCGATAAACTCCCTCTTCACGATGCCAAATGCGGTGCCGCCCAGCGTTTAGTTCCCTGGCAAGCCGCACGTTGTTTACCAGCCTACCAGGGACAAGCATAGCTAAGTTGTCTTGGGCATCCGCGTGCCGCCCACCAAAAGGAAATAGCGCGGTCAGGTATCGCTCGAAATTACTCTTGGCATTGTTGCACACATCACAGGTAGGAACTTGTGGCAAGTTTCCCCGCGCGCGCTCGATAAAGAAGCTTCGGGCAAATACATGATCTCCGGTCACCGCTCGGCGGTCCGAGCAGTAAACACAAAGCATGCCTTTGAACCTACGAGCGCTCATGGTCGTGGCGATGAAACCTAACGCAAAGTTGAAAGGTATTTTGCAGAATCGCTGCAAAATGTCCAGCGGAGGCCGAAGTCCGGAGCGATTTCGAACGCGAGGTTAGATTTTACATAGATAAGAGCGTGTAGCCCCGTAGGTCCGAATCCGCGTAGCGGCTTCGGACGCATGTTTACTCACGACGATTGTACCGATACGCACAGAGATTTTACCAACATCACCAACACCTCATAATGCTCCGTATTCGGAAACATATCAAACAGTTGCACGCGTTTGACTGCGTAACCGTCGATTCGATTTAAGTCTTGAGCTAGCGTTACGGCGTTGCAGCTAGAGTACAAAAGGTGTTGCGGTTGGGTTGAGGTGATCCATTCGCAAATACGCTTGCCAATTCCGCGCCGTGGTGGATTGGTGATCAGTAAATCGGGCATTTTCGCATCTGTTGCAATGCTTACATCGACGTCGAGTGCTGAGAACGTTACAGATTGCAAACCAATTTCTTGCGCTGAGCGGGTGGCGCTTTGAATGGCCTCTGGCGTGATTTCGATGCCGCGTAACGTGGCGTTTGGTGGTGTGCAATGCAGGCCGAAACCGCCGATTCCGCAGAATAAATCCCATACCTGTTTCGCTTGCAGTGGCCTGCTCCACTCGGCTGCGGTTGCATACAGTTTTTCGGCTATTTCGGTGTTGGTTTGGAAAAAACTGCGCGGGCTGATATAGAGCGGAATGCCGTTGAGCTTTTCCAATAGCGCATCGGTTCTGGTGAGCACGATTTCGCGTTCACCTTCGATGATGGCTTTGTGTTCGGGTTGAATATTGATGGAGACGACGACCAGATTAGCGATATTGTCTTGCAGCCAAGTCAGGCGCTGGCGAATCGCGTCGACCATCGTTTCGGAGCGCAATACGAAGCGCAGCATCCATGCATTTTGATGCCTCGAATGTATCAGCAAAATGTATTTCAGTTCGCCTTTTTGTTTTTCGATGTTGTAGGGATTGAGTTGCGCTTTGCGGATGAATTGTTTGAGTGTGTCGAATACGGGGTAAAAATAATCGGCATACAAGGGGCAGCGCGATAAATCGATGCCGCGTTGATGGTCGTCGAGAATGCCCAGCAGTGGTTGATCGACGGTACCGCTGACGACCATTTTGGCTTTGTTGCGAAACGCAAAGGGCGATGAGGCGACTGGTGGTAACCACTGCTCCACTTTGAAGTCTTTTAACAGCTCACGTAGTTCATTGTCTTTGTCGACTAATTGTTGTGTGTACGGTTTTTCCAACCAAGTGCAGGAATGACATTGATTGCTGTTGTAGTAAGGACATGGGGTATTAGTAGACAAAGGTTAACCTGCTATTCCAAATAGTTGCGGCACTATTTTCTGCGAGACAAAACAATCCCTCATCCCAGCCTTCTCCCTTGAAGGGAGAAGGCGTCTTAATAGCTGTCAGCAATTTTACTGTCTTCATCCGTTGGCAGTAACCAGTGTTCGCCCTCGGTGGTTTGTTCTTTTTTCCAGATCACGGCTTTGGTTTTGAGTTGATCGATGACGTACTCGCACGCTTCGATCGCCGCTTTGCGGTGTTGGCTGCTGACACCAACGTAAACAATTTGTTCGCCAATCTTAAGACAGCCGACACGGTGCACGGCAATCACACGCAAAACGGGCCAGCGCGACAACGCGGTATCGACAATCGTTTGCATGCTTTTTTCGGTCATGCCGGGATAATGTTCAAGCGTCAGCGATTTTACATTGTGCGATTCACTGACATCACGAACAACACCGATGAACGTTGAAATGGCGCCGACATCTGAAAGACCATCGGTCAAACGGCGACCTAACTCGGTCGCATCAAAATCGTCAAATTGCACATGAATATAGGTATTGTTCATCACGTTAACCGCCTGTGACGGGAGGCAACAGCGCCAGCTCATCACCATCACTGATGCCGGCCGCTTGGCGAACCATTTCTTGATTGAGCGCGTACATCAATTTGGCATGACTATTCAAATGCTGATCTAGCTTTGGCAACGCCTTACGGCAATGTGCAACCACATCACTGACCGTTTTCAGATCGGGTGAGTATGCAACGGTGTAGCGATCAATGCCGGTGCTGTCGCGAATACTGGCAAAAAAAAGTACCGTGATCATGGACGTTCATCTCGACTTGCTAACTGAATCGGCGACAAAATCACCGCTTCGCCCGCCGCGTTTGCGCAATAATCGGATGCCATCGATGTGCATGGTTTTATCGACCGCTTTGCACATATCATAAATCGTTAGCGCGGCAACGCTGACGGCGGTGAGCGCCTCCATTTCGACACCGGTTTGCGATTGGGTTTTGCACAATGCCTTGATGTGAACGCAGGATTGTTCGTTAACAAGCTCAAAATCAATTTGTGCCGCTGATAGCGGCAGGCTGTGACACAGCGGAATCAGTTTGTCAGTTTGTTTGGCCGCCATCACACCGGCGATATGCGCGGTAGCGAGCACATTGCCCTTTTTCATTTGGCCCGATTGCAGCAGCGTCAGCGTGGCGGCTTGCATATACACAAATCCTTCGGCCAAAGCTTCGCGTGCGGTAACCGTTTTATCGCCTACATCGACCATGCGTACATTGTCGTTGGCATCAAGATGCGTTAGTTTGCTCATTGTTTAGCTCACATTCTTGGAGCGTTCTTCGCTCCAGACAATTACTTCGTGGTGTTCGGCATAGCGGATAATTGTACTGTGATAGTACCGCTCGATTTCTTGCCGACGCAACTTCAAAGTCGGTGTCATCATACCGTTGTCAGTCGTCCATTTTTCAGTGACGACAATAATTCGATCCAGTCTTTCATGATTTTCAAGACTAGCATTGATCTGAGTTAACGCGTCATGCAATCGGCGCTGGATTTGTTTGCGCAGATGCTCGCCGACATGTTCAACCACCGCAATGGCAACCGGTTGTGGTAACCCGGAGCCAAGCACACAGAGTTGCTCGACGCCGGCCAGGTTTTCAAGCTTGGTTTCGATCGCAGCCGGCGCAATGTATTTGCCTTTTGATGTTTTGAATATTTCCTTTTTGCGACCCGTTATGCGCAAGCGTCCTTCTTCATCCTGTTCACCCAAATCGCCGGTGTAAAGCCAACCATCCTGAATGGCTTCCGCGGTCAGTTCTGGCTCTTTGTAATAGCCCTGCATCAAACACGGCGAGCGCGCGAGGATCTCACCATCATCGGCAATACGAATTTCGGCCTCTGGCAATAGCGAGCCAACGTAACCAATGCGACGTTTGTCTTTACGTGAAAAATGCGAATAGCCAAAATTTTCGCTCATCGCATAACCTTCGCAGATCGGTATGCCCAATGCGTCATACCACTCAATTAGATCAACTGCGAGCGGAGATGCACCACTTAAAGCCAAACGACAACGATGCAGGCCCATGCCTTTTCGGATCAAACTCTTTAAGGCATAAGAAAACAGCGGGATCTTTAACATCCATGCCAACTTCTGTGGCGGAATTTTTAAATCAACGGCTTGTTTGAATTTAAGCCAGATACGCGGCACGCCGAGAAAAACCGTTGGCGCGGTTGCACGCAAATTGTCGGCGAACGTGTCTAACGATTCGGCGAATGAAATGGTACCGCCCGCATAAAGACAACCGACTTCGACCACCAAACGTTCGGCAACATGAGCTAAAGGCAAATAGGAAAAAAATCGTTCTTGCTCACTAACACCGATCCAATTGATGGCATTGTCGCCCGCCGTGGCGATGGCAGCGAAACTGATCATGACGCCTTTCGGCACTCCAGTCGTACCTGACGTGTATACAATCGTTGCGGTTTCATCGGCTTCGCGAGGTATGGGGTTCATCAACGGCAATTCGCGTTGCACTAAATCGTCCCAGTGAGGCATGCCGACATGCGTTTGAAAGATGGATATAAGTTCAATATCACGCGGTATTGCTTCGCGCTTTTCGCCAAAATCGGGCAACTTACCAATAAACGCCGCTACGCATTCACTGTGCGACAAAATTTGACGGATCTGTTCTTTGCCTGCCGTCGGATAAATCGGCACGCTGATATGGCCTGCCAACCAAATGGCCAAATCAGCCAAGATCCAGTGTGCGCAATTAAATGAATAGATCGCGATATGACTGCCACGCGGAAACTTTTGCAAATATTGTGCGATACGAAGCACTTCGTTGTGTGCATCACGATAACACCAGACACGCCACTGCGAACCGCTGGGCTGTTTCAAAAAAGGCACATCAGCTTTTTCGTAAACCAGCTGTTGAAAGCGCGTTATAGGTAAAGGATGCCCACTCATCGTATTCTCATTCTAGCGCATCAATTTATTCAAAATTTGCATCGGATGCTGGTAATGTTTTCCGGCAAATCGTTCGGCTTGCGAACGACAAGAGAAGCCGGTGATGCTGATGTCACCTTCGGCAGAAGCCTGTTGCAAGCTGTCGCGCCAACTCTGATCGAACAGCGTTTTCGACACGGTTTCGTTTTCGCTTTCGTGACCAAAACTGCCGGCCATACCGCAGCAGCCGGTGTTGACCAAACGCAAATCGAGTCCCAAACGCGTAAAAATCGTTTTCCACTGCTCTGGCGCAGCAGCGGCTTGTGTTTTTTCGGTGCAGTGCGAGAAATGATAAATCGGTTTGGCTAGCGATAGTTTTTGCTCAAAGTTTTGCTTGATCAGAAACTCTTGCAGCATTTGTACAGTAGGTAATTTACCCAAATTTAACGCTGCATACTCTTGTCGCCACATTAATGCGACCGCCGGTTCAATGGCGACGATGGTCATATCGTCGGGCACCATCGCTTGTAACTGCTGTATGCTGCGTTTGGCCAGCCTCTCAAATTCGGGTAAGCGACCTTTCACTTGCAGTGCTTTGCCGTTAGCCAAATACGGCAGCACCATAACCGTGAAACCCAGTTTTTCCAACACCGAAGCCGTTGCCAACACAACGTCACTGTCAAAAAAGCTGGTGAATGTGTCTTGTGCTATCAACACGGTTTTCGCTTTTTGTTCAGCGGAAAGTGACTGCAGCTTTTTGGCATCAAAGCGCCAGTGCGGATGACGCCATAAAATGCTATCGAGAGATGTTTCAGAGAAAAACGGCAATGCGGTCAAACCAAATAGCCAGCGCGACAGCGTGCGACTAACTGGATTAAACAACACGACATTGCTGATGCCCGGCAATCGCGATGCAAACTCGCCCCATGACTCCATTGACCCCATCAGGTAATCACGCAGCTTGCGTGGATAGCGACGATGATAATGAAACAGAAATAAAGACTTTTGTGTCGGCACATCCACTTTAATTGGGCATTGTGTCGAACACGCTTTGCAACTTAAACATCCGTCCATCGCGTTTTTGACTTCGTGCGAAAAATCCTGCTCAACCGGCAACAGGCGTTTAAGTTCGCGGCTCAGTTGTTGCGCTGTGGTCAGTGCCTTCACTTTATTGGGTGTCAACTCCACACCTTGTGATGACACTTGTTTTAACCATTCACGCATAACGCCAGAGCGCCCTTTGGGCGAATGCAAACGTTGTCCCGTGGCTTTGTACGACGGACACATGACAGAGTCCATTCGATAATCAAAACACTGACCATTGCCGTTGCAGTACAACGCACCTTGCGCCAAGGTCTCAGCGGTTTCGATGATACTTTTGTCGTGCTCGGCGCGCGTCAATTTGAAGGTATCAAACAACGGTTGCGGACAACCGCACGGTGCGCAGATCTTGCCCGGATTTAACCGGTTATCGGGATCAAACGCCGTTTTGATTTTTTGCATACGGCCGTAAATGTCGGCGCCGTGAAATTCAGGGCCATACGCCGAACGAAACCCTTTGCCATGTTCCGACCACATAACGCCGCCGTATTTTTTGACGAGCTCGTAAACGCGATCGGAAATTTCCTTAAACAGTTTTTCGTCGGCGCCGTCACGCAGATTGAGCGCGGGACGCACATGCAGGCAACCAACATCAACGTGACCAAACATGCCATAGATCAAACCATGACTATCGAGCAACGCACGAAATTCGCGGATATAGTCAGCCAAGTATTCGGGGGGTACCGCCGTGTCTTCAACAAACGGAATGGGACGGCGCTTGCCCTGCGTGTTACCCAATAGGCCAACGCCCTTTTTGCGCAGATCCCACAGCGCGCTTTGCGCTTGCTTTTCTTCGGTGTAATGAAAGCTGATCACACCGTTTTCTTGTGGCAACTCGGCTTTTAAGGCATTGACCTTTGATTCAAATGCTTCGCGACTGTCGGCAACGAACTCAACCAAATTCACGGCATTGCCAGCAAAGTTATCGTCGTCGCCCAAATAAGGACGCACTTTGGGAAAAATAATATCGTTTTTCGCCAACGTTAAAATCTTGTCGTCGACCGTTTCGACGGCAGACGGCTGATGTTTTAGCAATTGCTGCGCGGCGGCCAACGCCGCATCAAATGTGCGATAACGAACCGCAAACAGTGCTTTTTGCTTTGGCAGTGGTGTTAGCTTAACCGTTAATTCGGTGATAATCGCCAACGTGCCTTCGGCCCCACACAAAATCGGATTTAATGAAAATTTGTTGTCCTGATCAAATGCGTGCCAGAGATTGTACGCAGTGATGAATCGCCCCAGTTTTTCGGCACCGGGGTGTTGTGGCGCGTTTTGACAGGCTTGCGCAACCTCACGATAGAGCTGCCCTTCTGGATCGCTTTGCGTTTGTTTTGCTGACAGCGTGGAAGAGTCGATCCGTTTGGTTTCGATCACATCGCCCGATAACAAAACAACACGCATGGCAATGACATGATCGCCAGTGCGGCCATACAAGCGCGAACCTTTGCCACAGGCGTCGGTATTGGCCATGCCGCCAATCGTCGCGCGATTGGACGGGCTTAATTCTGGCGCAAAGAAAAAACCTTTAGGATTAATGTCATCTTGCAGTTGATCGAGAATTACGCCGGGTTGCACACGAGCTTGTTGCCAGTCCGTGTCAATTGACAGAATACGGTTCATAAAACGAGACAAATCAATCACGATACCGTGATTCAATGATTGTCCATTTGTGCCCGTACCACCACCACGTGGTGTAAAATGAATTGATTTGAATTGCTCATGCTGCGCCAAACGAAATATCGCCTGAACGTCTTGTTCGTGTTTGGGAAACACAACTGCTTGCGGCAATACTTGGTACACGCTGTTATCGGTCGCGTGCACCAGTCGTGTGGCGTAGTCCGCTGCAATGTCGCCGGAAAATTGCTTTTTTAAGGTGGTGAGAAATTGCTGATAAACTTCATCACTGGCAATGGCTTGGGTGATCGGTGATATATGAGGAATCTGTGCGTTCATATTACTAATATGCGTTTGTAGGGCGGCCTTCAGGCCGCCGAATACAGCCGATAGCGGCCTGAAGGCCGCCCTACAGAAAAAGGTGCTGCGAACATTTGCGTTATTTTTGTAAAGTCTTACGGATTCTCTGTTTTGCTATCGCCTTGCTGCTCTTCGAGTTTTTTATTCAACTCGTCGACGCGTTCATTCATTTTTTCTTCGACATCTTTGGCTTTGTCGATTGGCTTTTGCAGCTCTTCGGCGATTTCTTTGCCGGTTTCGCGGCCGGCCTCTTCCAAGGCACTCATATCATTTTTTTCTTCGTTTTTTGAGCAGGCTGACAACACCACCAGAAACGACAAGATTAAATAGCGCATGACCATCTCCTTGCTTGATTTCAACCACACTGTTTTATCATATTTCGCCTTGTTCGTTTTCACGATTTGGCGAAGCGCACCGCACCATAACTGGCGAGTGACACCATCACCATTGCCAAAATCTGCAATGGCAACAACGATTCGCTGAGCAGTATAAATCCGATGATGGCGCCGATCGCTGGTTCCATGCTCATCAAAATGCCGAATAGACGTGTGTCCATGCGACGCAACGCTTCAATTTCCAGCGAATAAGGAATCACCGACGAGAAGATCGCAACGCCCAAGGCACTGAGCAGCAACCACGGTTGTGTAAACGCCGGCGCTGCCGACGGCATACCCAACGGCAACAAACAAATGGCCGCAATCGCAAGCGATACCCCCAGGCCCTGCGCGCCGGGCAGTACCTTTCCGAGTTTTTGTCCGAGCACGATATAGGTGCCCCAGAAAGCGCCGGCAATCAGCGCCAGCACGACACCCCAGCCATCAACGTTGCCCGTGAAGGGGTTTAACAACGCCAATCCGGCGGCCGCTAACACAACCCATACAACATCTAATGCGCGCCGGCTATGCCATAACGCGACCGCGAGTGGCCCGACAAATTCAATGGTAACCGCCAACCCCAGTGGCAGACGTTCAAGCGACAAGTAGTAGGTGTAATTCATGCCCGCCATCGCTACGCCGAAAATGGTAATGGCGCGCCATTGTTTAGCG
This sequence comes from Enterobacterales bacterium, assembly GCA_041914905.1. Taxonomy (GTDB): domain Bacteria; phylum Pseudomonadota; class Gammaproteobacteria; order Enterobacterales; family Permianibacteraceae; genus Permianibacter. The sequence goes on along the minus strand of JAYSCL010000010.1, from coordinate 23,263 downwards.
TTTAAATGGCGCACATTTGGGCGCGTCACCGCCAGCAGCACAACCGCCGCCAAAAACACGCGCAAAAACACCACGCCGGTGGCGGTCAATTCATCAAACAAAAATTTGGCCGAACCGGCGCCAGCTTGCACGCTGAACATCGCCACGATGACCAGCACGATGGGGGGAAAACGGTTAAATAAATTCATGTGTGCAACTTTTTTAATTCGGTAGAGTGTCGCTAATTAAAAATACAATGCGGTTTTATTCTAGCACCGCGACCCCACCCAACCCTCCCCTTGCCAAGGGGAGGGCTTTTAAAGCCCCCTCCTTATCTTTTTAAAGGAGGGGGTTGGAGGTAGTTCGCTTTCAGTCTTTTTTTGTAATTCAAAAACAAAAAATGCGGACACAAAGGCCCGCATTTTTCATTCGGCTTGCGCCTGATTTATTTCTTTTGGCCTGCCAGGAATAGCCAGGTTTCCAATACCGAATCCGGATTCAAGCTGACGGAGTCGATGCCCTGCTCCATCAACCATTTGGCCAGATCAGGATGATCGGATGGGCCTTGGCCACAAATACCGATGTATTTGTTGTGTTTCTTGCACGCCGAGATCGCCATCGCGAGCAGTTTTTTCACCGCCGGATTACGCTCGTCAAACAAGTGGGCAATGATGCCGGAATCGCGGTCAAGACCCAGTGTCAGCTGCGTCAAATCGTTGGAACCGATCGAGAAACCGTCGAAGTATTGCAGGAATTCATCGGCCAACAACGCATTCGATGGCAGTTCGCACATCATGATCACTTTCAAGCCGTTTTCGCCACGCTTGAGACCGTGTTCGGCCAACAAACTGGTGACTTTTTCGGCTTCTTCGACCGTGCGTACAAACGGGATCATCACTTCGACGTTGGTCAGGCCCATTTCGTCGCGCACTTTCTTGAACGCTTTGCACTCAAGCGCAAAACATTCGCGGAAATCCGGCGAAATGTAACGTGACGCACCGCGGAAGCCGATCATCGGGTTTTCTTCGTGCGGTTCAAACAAACGACCGCCGATCAAATTGGCGTACTCGTTCGATTTGAAATCGGACATACGAACAATGACGCGTTCGGGGTAAAACGCCGCACCAATCGTGGCAATGCCTTCGGCCAGTTTTTCGACGAAGAAATTCGACGGCGATGAATAACCGGCGATACGTTCGCGAATGCTGTCTTTGAGTTGCTGATCTTGCAGCGATTCAATGTGCAACAACGCTTTCGGATGCACACCAATCACACGGTTGATGATGAATTCCAAACGCGCCAGACCCACACCAGCATGCGGCAATCGCGAGAACGCAAACGCGCGATCCGGATCGCCAACGTTCATCATGATCTTGAACGGCAATTTTGGCATGTCATGAATTTCAGCGCGCGCAATTTCGAATTCGTGCAGGCCTTGATAAATGAAACCGGTGTCGCCTTCGGAACACGATACGGTGACGTTTTCGCCGTCTTTGATCGAGTCCGTTGCATCACCGCAACCAACCACAGCCGGAATGCCCAATTCACGCGCGATGATCGCGGCGTGGCACGTACGGCCACCACGATTGGTCACAATCGCGGCGGCTTTTTTCATGATCGGTTCCCAATCCGGGTCCGTCATATCGGTGACCAGTACATCACCGGCTTGCACACGACCAATTTCAGAAATGTCTTTGACAATGCGAACAGCACCTTTTCCAATGCGCTGACCAATGGCACGACCTTCCGAAATAATCTTGCCTCGCGTTTTCAACAAGTAGCGTTCGATTGTACGCGCATCGTCACGCGACTTAACGGTTTCAGGACGCGCTTGCACAATGTATAAACGGCCATCGGCGCCGTCTTTGGCCCATTCGATGTCCATCGCACGGCCATAGTGTTTTTCGATGATCAATGCTTGACGTGCAAGCTCTTCAATTTCGGCATCGGTGATTGAAAACTTGCGACGTTCGGCCAGCGGCACATCAACTGTTTTAACGGTTTTGCCGTGTTCAGCTTGGCCGGTGTAAATCATCTTGATCGCTTTGCCACCGAGAGTACGACGCAGCACTGCCGGTTTGCCATTTTTCAGCGTGGGTTTGTGCACATAAAATTCGTCTGGATTGACCGAACCTTGCACGACTGTTTCGCCCAGACCATAACTGCCGGTGACAAACACGACATCTTCAAAACCCGATTCGGTATCGAGCGTGAACATCACGCCAGACGCCGCCAGATCCGAACGCACCATGCGTTGAATACCCGCCGACAACGCAACACCAGCATGCTCATAACCTTTGTGCACGCGGTAAGCAATCGCGCGATCATTGAACAACGATGCGAACACTTCTTTGCAGGCCAACATCACATTGGCAAGGCCACGCACGTTCAAGAAGGTTTCTTGCTGACCAGCAAACGAGGCATCCGGCATGTCTTCGGCCGTCGCCGATGAACGCACGGCAACGGCAAACTCGTCGCTGCTGTTGCCTTTTAATTTTAAATACGCTTCGGTGATGGCTTTTTCGAGCGCCGGTTGAAACGGTGTTTCAACAACCCAGCGACGGATCTTGCGGCCAGTGTCCATCAAGGCATGAACATCATCGACGTTCAGCGTTTTGAGCTCGGCCTGAATGCGTGCATTCAAACCGCTCTGCTCCAGAAATTCGCGAAAGGCTTCCGCCGTTGTCGCAAAACCGCCTGGTACGCGTACTCCGGCGCCGGCCAGATGGCTGATCATCTCGCCCAATGAAGCATTTTTGCCGCCGACACGCTCAACGTCGTGCATCCCTAAGTTTTCGTACCACAACACATACTCGGCCAAGTTCGCTCTCCTTAGATGGTAAACTGGCATTCACGAGGGGCGCATATTCTACCCATTGACCCCGTCCAATCACACCGTGAACATGATGAAACGTAGTGTATTTTTCATTTCTGATCGCACCGGCATCACCGCCGAAATGCTAGGTCAAGCGCTTCTGGCACAGTTTGAAGGCGTTGAATTCGACGAATCGACGCTACCGTTTATTGACAATGAAGAAACCGCGCGGCTCGCTGTACAAAAAATAGACCACGCGTTTGAACGTGATGGCGCCCCTCCGGTGGTATTTGACACGATGGTGCGCCCTGAGCTTCGCGCCATCATCCGAGAAAGCAAAGGCGTCGTGCTCGATTTGTTCCAAACGTTTGTACCGACACTGGAACGTACCTTGGATGTCAAATGCCTGTACCGCGTCGGCGGCACTCATTCGATGCACAATGTGTCGGCCTATGAAAGCCGCATCGAAGCCGTCAACTACACACTAAACAACGATGACGGCGCCATCACCAAGTACTACGACCAAGCCGACTTGATCCTGATCGGCGTGTCGCGCTCCGGCAAAACGCCCACTTCGCTCTATTTGGCCATGCAATTCGGTATCAAAGCCGCCAACTATCCCATCACCGAAGAAGACATGGACAGCGACGATTTGCCCAAGCCGCTGCGCATGCACAAGCACAAGCTGTTTGGATTGACGATTGCGCCTGACCGACTCGCCGAGATCCGCAATGAGCGCCGCGCCAACAGCCGTTACGCATCGGTTGAACAATGCCGACGCGAAGTCGCGACCGTGGAAGCGATGTATCAGCGCCACCAACTGCAGTTTTTAGACACGACCAGTAAATCGGTCGAAGAGATTTCAGCGAAAGTGTTGGCAGCAACTGGACTGCGGCGCCATCAGTTCTAGCGATTGTTGGTAAACAACATGAATCCCGATGACGATTTTCGAAAAGTAGTGGGTGATGTAAAACCGCTCCCCGAGGCGAATGTGGTGCGCTTAATCAAGCGCGATTTATCCCCCGAAGCGGTGCATCTGCGCCGTTTGCTCGCGCAAAAAGACAAATCCCGCGATCCCAATTATTTAACGACTGAAGCACCAACCTTGGTTGGTCCTTACGATGAACTGAGTTACCGCAAGCCCGGCATTCAGCACGGTGTGTTTAAAGCATTGAAGCAAGGCCAGTACGAGCCACGCTATATTCTCGACCTACATCGCCGCACCGTCGATCAAGCGCGCGATGACGTTTTTTATTTCATTCAAGACGCCATGAAACAAAACGAACGCTGCGTCTTGATTCTGCACGGTCGCGGCAAACACTCGGATCCACCGGCGCTATTAAAATCGTACTGCAATCACTGGCTGCGCCATATTCCAGAAGTGCTGGCGTTTCATAGTGCACAGGCGCGTGATGGCGGTACCGGCGCAGTGTATGTGATGGTGAAAAAATCCGAGGAATTGAGTGAGGAAAATCGGGAGCAGTTTGGTGGCTAAAACTCATCTCGACAGCCTTTTGCTGCCGAGTATTTTTCAATCTAAAATAATATGCGGCACAAATCGTGATAAATCTTGCGTGATCAATGATGCATCTTCACGTATGCCTATACCACAGGCCTTTTCGTTAACCATCCAACTGCCAATTACCGCGTAGTTGTTATCAAAACACGGCGCGGGATGAAACTGTTGGCGAATAAAGTGACCACCATATGGTCCTTCAGCGACAATATCCTCACCCGCATGGGTACGAATGTGCACATTGGCACCTTCGCGCGAGAAATACGGTTTGCGTACCCAACCTTTCTCAAGTGAGCTGATGCCATCGTCAAAATGGGTTTCCAGCAAATTAGGATGACCTTTGTGGCGTTGCCAAAGATAAACCAATGCGGCTTTATTGCTGAGAATCATTTTCCACACAGGTTCGACGATTATGGCGCCGCTGCTCGGTAAATGCTGCGCAAATTCATCGTTCAATAGATCTTCCCAGGGATACAATTTGAACAGGCTACGAATCGGTTCATCGTCGAGATCGACCAGCTGATTTTCAGAATTGATGCCAATATCTTCCAACGCAATATAACGTGCCGGTAAGCGCGCTTGCAGAGCGATATCTCGCAAATAATCGACGGTCCCTTTGTCTTCCTCGTTGTCTTTAATCGACGCGAAATACAACGGTATCGGTAGTTGAATCGAGGTAAAGGTTTCTTCGAGTTGCTCTTGAATCGAATTGAATTGATCAGCGGTGTCAGGCAAATAGCCGAGTTGCTTCATTTGCTCTAACCATACCCATTGAAAAAAAGCCGATTCATACAGTGATGTGGGCGTGTCGTAGTTCAGCTCATATAACTTGGCCGGCGAATGCCCATCATAAGCCAGATCAAATCGAGCATATAAAGCCGGATCGCGTTTTGCCCAACTGCTTTTCAAATAACCCCAATAAGCTTCTGGTATAGCTAATTGATGCAAAATGCGATCGTCCCGGACCGCATCGGCGACAAAATCCATCGCCATCGCGTGCAACTCTTGTGACACATCTTCGAGATCGCGTTCGATCTGTTGCAATGAAAATTGATAATACGCCGTTTCATCCCAGTAAGGCGCGCCGTACATGGTGTGAAAACCAAAACCATGCGATTCGGCGAACGGCTTCCACTCAGGACGTTCACGACTGCGGATACGTAACACGATTAACCGCCCGCGCGAAACGATGCCACACGCCCAAATCCACCTCGGCGCGTGAAACCACCATTGGGCAGTGCACGAAAATCACGCTCATCAACAGTAACGGCACCGTTGGAGCGTGCAACCACATCATTGTTAGCAAGACGAAAACCACCGTGATCATCTTTCGCTTCGTAAACCGGCTGACTGATGCGATAAACGCTTTTCCCTTCGCGCCGCTCATCTTCTTGACGACGAGGATCGGGCAACAAAGCACCGGTCATACGCGGCACATAGTAAGCTCGATTACTCGGATCTTGTTCGCATTGAGCTTCACCAAAATCCGCTGCACAATCGGCGTTAGTTTGATAACGCGGTGCCACGCGCATGTGTTCACGATAAGCGCGCTTAAATTCAAACTCGCAATCCGACGACGACATGCGCTTGTCGAGAATGCATTGATTCACCGAGTTGTAAACTAGCCCCGGCGTTGGCTGGCTGCAAGCGCTCAACAAAAACGGCACGGTGCTCATTAAACATAAGCTGGCTTTGCTACTGCGTTTCATCGAGTCACCACACCATGCATGCCGCGTTCAACACGCCAACGGCAAGCGAAATCGCTGCCAGAATGGTTGCTGCCGCCATATCATTTTGGGCAATTTTGCTGGGCAGATCGCGAAATACGAAACGCGTAACCACAAATGCAATGATTTGCACAACACAAGCCACAATTCCCCATGTCACCGCATCAACTATATTCACGGACTGCGAAATGGCGCTTGCCAACGGCAACACAAAACCGAGCAAACTACCGCCAAATGCGACGGCAGCAGCTGTCACACCTTGTCGAATCAATGTCCACTCACGGTGCGGCGTCAGCCCTGTATAGATAAAGGCGAAGGCAATGGTTAATGCGACAGCCAAACCAAAATGCGCTAAAAACGACGGCAAGCCCGCCAATGACAAACCAAGTTCCATCATAAATCCCCTGAAAAAACAAAAGCGCGTTGCCGCGCTTTGTTAGGTGTTATTAATTTTTCTTCGGCGTTTTCCTGAGCTCATCATCGGTCGGTAGAGGCTGACCGGTGTAAGCATGCAGAAATGCCTCGCACAACAATTCCGAATTGGTGGCATGACGCAGGTTGTTGACTTGACGGCGGGTGCGCTCGTCGGTCAGCAGCTTCAGCACATGTAACGGAATCGAAACGGTGATTTTTTTCACCTTCTCTTTTTTCTTGCCGTGTTCGATATACGGGTCGATGGAATCGACATCATCTTCGTATTCGGCCATCTTGCACTCCAGATGCCTTAAAAATCCCGCGCTAAGGTATGTATCTACGCCTGTCCTGTCAAACCCTGAGCCGTCTCTACCTCTATATAAGCAAATTTCATGTGCTGGTTGGGCTTGCATAGCCATTTAGACGTCTATATAGTGCGGACGCATAAACGTATGGACATCCAAATATGCGCCCGCTAACAGTTAGCCTGAATCCCTTTAGTCTGCCCGAGTCGGTTACTACCCAGCCGACCGAAACCCGAACCGTCCAATTCCCGGAAGGGCTGGTCCTGGAATCGGGCGAGCGTTTGGCGCCGCTGACACTCGCGTATCGCACGTATGGGCGGCTCAATCGTCGTCGCAGCAACGCCATTCTGGTTGTACATGCGCTATCCGGTTCCGCGTCAGTCGAACAATGGTGGCCCGATCTGATTGGCACCGGCAAAGCGCTGGACCCGGCAGAGCATTTCATTGTCAGCGTCAATTTGTTGGGGAGTTGTTATGGCAGCTCGGGTCCGGTTAGCTCGCATCCGCTGCGTGCCGGCAAATATCAGGCGGAATTCCCACGCGTGACGGTGCGCGATCAGGTCGAAGCGCAAATTCGTTTGCTGAATTACCTCGGCATCAATCGTGTTAAGTCCGTGATTGGCCCCAGTCTTGGCGGCATGATCGCGCTCGAGTTCGGGTTGCTCTACCCAAACCGCACATCGTCATTGGTATTGATTGCGTCAAGCGCGAAACATTCAGCGCAAGCCATCGCGTTGTCAGAGATTCAACGCAATGCCATCAAACTCGATCCCAATTACAACAATGGTTTTTACGAAAACAGTAAAGCACCGGTACGCGGACTAGCGTTAGCGCGCCAATTAGCGCACGTTGGCTATCGCAGCCCGCAAGCGCTTGCTGAAAAATTTGATCGAAAAATTTCCGGTACCGGACGTTTTGATGTGTTGAGCTACCTCGATCATCAAGGCGAAAAATTCTGTGCACGCTTTGATGCCAATAGTTATGTACGTTTAACCGAATGCATGAACACACATGATGTGGGTCGTGGCCGCGAAAGTACCGAAAGTGCCCTGCGTTCATTGCAATTGCCGATCTTGGTAATAAGTCTGTCCAGTGATCGTTTGTATCCGGTTGAAGAGCAAGCGTTCATTGCACAACACGCGCGCAAAGCCAAGCACGTCACGATTGACACCGAAGAAGGTCACGATGGTTTTCTGGTCGAAGCGGATACCGTCAATCAATACATCGAAAAATTTCTGAAAAAAGTTCCGCAGGCCATCAAATGAGTCATCACGTATTAAAATTCGGCGGTAGCGTTCTGTGTGACGCCGAAAACATTTATGCCGCTGCGGCGGTTACCGCAGAAATCAAACGTCAGCATGCTGTCACCGTGGTCGTTTCAGCGACAAAAGGCAGCACGGATGCGCTACTCGCCTGCTCCGAGTTGGCTCGCGTGCAATTGAGTGCCGCACTGCAACGCTTGCATGAATTGCACGATCATCACGTCGACACGGCAACCTCGCTGCTCAGTGGTGACGACCTAACGAAAACTTTAAAAGCATTGGATATGTTGCACAGCGACAATCAGCAACGCTTGTATGCTCTGAACGCGAAAGCAGATGACAGTGTATTGGCAGCTCTACTCGCATCCGGTGAAAAGCTGTCGGCCACGATCTTTCGCGCCGCCTTGCAAGCGCAAGACGTCAATGCCGAGATTACGTTTGCCGAACAGTTGATTGCAACCAGTGGCCCAGCATTATCTGCCCAAGTTGACTTTCCAGCAACGCAGCAGCGCTTTCGTAGCTTTGGCGACGAGCATTTCAAAAACACGGTCATTGTTGTACCCGGCTTCAGCGGTGCCAATGCTGACGGTGAAACGACTATTTTGGGACGTAATGCATCCGATTACAGTGCCGCGCTGGTTGCTCGTTATGTTGCCGATGAATTGGTTATTTTTGGTGACACCGACGGTGTTTACACCACCGATCCGAACCGCTTTGTTTTTGCACAACCGCTTGAGCAACTGAATATCACCGATGCCGAATGGTTGGCACGCTCAGGCGCACCGGTTGTGCACCCGCGCACATTTGAACCACTGCAAGACCGTCCAGTTGCCGTGCGTTTGCGTGCGTTGCACTCTCGTCATGGCGGCACCTTGTTCCGCGCTGACGCAGCACGTCATGCGGTGCTGGTTACCGTGCAGAATTTAAGCAAACGCGGCAAACAACTCGACAAAGCCGCATTGACTTTACCCACTGAAGCACAAGCGTTTATTGCGCGTTTTCCGCAACATGCGCACGCCCATCTGGTGTCGGTATTGTTACCCAATGATGCATCAACACAGCTGCCGGCAGGTATCGCTCGCCAAGACATTTTGGCATCTGAATTTATCGCGTCACGTCGCGTGTATTTGTTGCTCGTCGCCGACACCAGCCTCGCGCGTGTTGTGCGGGCTCTGCATGAACAGACCAGTCAATTGTTGCACCGCGTGGCCGTCGCTGTTGTAGGCGCCAGCGGTCGCATTGGCAAACAGTTGGTGCAGCTGTTGCTGCAACAGCGCCGCCTAATCGAAAAACAATTTGCGATCAGTCTCGATATTGTTGCTGCGTGCAACTCCAAACAAGCCATCGTCAGCACCGATGGATTTGGTGATGACAATATTGTCGCGCTAATCGATAAAGCACCGCTCAGTGAAAACGCCGCCGACGATGTCGTACAGTTTCTGCTGCGTCATCCGTCACCACACCGCATATTGGTCGATGCGACCGCAAGCGCTGATATCGCTGCGTTCTATACCAAAGTGTTAGCCCATGGCATTGGCATTGTAACACCCAACAAAATTGCCAATGCGTCCAGTACCGAACAATACAACACACTGCAAACGCTGAGCCTAAGCACACACACGCCTTATGGTTACGAAACCACCGTTGGCGCTGCATTGCCGGTATTAAAAACCATTGCTGAATTGATTCGTGCTGGCGACAAAGTTGAAGCGATTACCGCCGCACTGTCGGGCACGATTGGTTATGTGTTGACGCGTGTGCAACAGGGCGAAAAATTCTCGGTTGCCGTGCAAGAAGCGGTGAATAAAGGCTATGCCGAACCCAATCCGTTAATTGATTTGTCAGGCGAAGATGTCGCGCGCAAATTGCTGGTTTTGCTACGCACGGCGGGTTACACCATCGAACGTGATCAGATCAATGTGCAATCGTTAGCGAATTTAGCCAACAGCAGCGCTACTGAATTGAATGCGCAAGATGATTATTGGGCAACGCTTGTGCATCAAACACAGCAGCAAGGCAAGAAGCTGGTCTATGTTGCCAACTTTGATAACGGCGTCGCCGAAGTTGGTTTGCGCACGATCGGCAGTGACAGTCCGTTCTATCAATTGAATGCCGTTGAAAATTGTTTGTTGATTCGTAGTCAACTGTATCAGCAAATTCCTTTATGTGTGCGTGGCCCCGGTGCTGGTATCGAAGTGACCGCGGCCGGTGTCTTGAACGATGTTATCGAGGCAGCACGCACACTCGTTGCACGCAGCGTTACGTTATCGCAGGCGGCTTAATCATGAAAACCATCGGATTGGAAGTTGCGGTTTATCAGTTGCGAATGTGAAGCTAAACAGCATTCATTTTTTCGTTTACTGACTTACCACCACTTTCGGAGCAAATTACTATGACCAAACGATGTCGCCCTGCCACCACCCTCGTTCGTGCTGGCCTTGAATCCGATAGCGCTTATCGCGCTGTTGTACCACCGATTTATTTGAGCAGCAATTTTGCGTTCAGTGAGTTTGGCGTCAAACCCGCTTACGATTACACACGTTCGGGTAATCCCACACGGGATTTGCTCGGCCAAGCACTTGCCGATCTCGAAGGCGGTGCCGGTGGCGTCATCACGGCAACGGGCATGGCCGCTGTCACGCTGGTGTTGCAGCTGTTGACACCGGAAGATCTGGTCATCGCGCCACACGATTGTTATGGCGGTACCTATCGTTTATTGAATCGTTTGTCGCAGCGCAACATCCTTAACGTCGAATTTCTCAATCAAGGCGACGCCGCGATTCACGCCCAATTGCGTGAGAAAAAACCCAAACTACTGTGGATCGAAACGCCGAGCAATCCACTGCTGCGCATTGTCGATATCGAAGCGCTGGCCAAAACCGCACATGAAGTCGGTACGTTGGTAGTGGTGGATAACACGTTCCTGTCGCCATTGTTGCAACAGCCTTTGAGTTTGGGTGCCGATGTCGTGATTCACAGCACGACGAAGTACATCAATGGTCACAGCGATGTGGTCAGCGGCGCCGTGATCGCCAAAACGCCGGCATTGCACGAACAATTTGTGTTCTGGGCAAACTGCCTCGGTATTACCGGTGCGCCATTCGATTCGTTTTTGGCGCTGCGTGGTTTGCGCACACTCGAAGCCCGGATGCAATTGCACTTGGCGAACACCGAAGCCGTTGTTGAAACCTTGCTGCATCACCAAGCCGTTAAAAAGGTCTACTACCCAGGACTCACCGATCATCCCGGCCATACAATTGCCAAAAAGCAGCAAAGCGATTTTGGTGCGATGATCAGTTTTGAGTTGGACGGTGACATTGAAGACGTCAAACTGTTTATCAGCAAACTGAAGTACTTTTCACTGGCCGAATCACTCGGCGGCGTTGAAAGTTTGATTGCACACACGGCCTCCATGACACACGCGTCAATGGAACCTGAAGCACGCCAACGCGCCGGCATCAGCGACACACTGCTGCGCTTATCCATCGGCATTGAGGACGCCAGCGATCTGTGCTCGGCACTCGAAGATGCGCTGGATGCCGTGCTTGAAAGCCGCGTTGAAGCGGCAGTGGCTTGATCAGCTAAGATAGTAGGTTCTATCATTATCAAGTGAAGAGAACAAAGGCGAACACGAAGTTCACTAAGTTGCACAAAGTACACGAAGTCAAAATTTTTTCCGTACCTTTTTTTCTTCGCGTTCTTTGCTGTCTTCGTGCATTTCGTGTTCGCTTTTTTGGAATATGATATGCCTAGAGTCTAAGCAGGAGTAACCATGACTCACGCCTTTGAAGAATTTCGCAAAAAACGCCTTGCTGGCAACGACCTGATTTTGAAAACCGAAAACCTTGGCATCAAGCGCCTGATGTCGCTCGACAAGATCACGTATGAAGAGGGTGCCATTTCACGCAAAAATAAAGAATTGATGGGCTTGGTCGGCTCGATGGTACTGCGCTGCAATGATTGCATTGATTACCACCTCGACACCTGCGTACAACAAGGCTGCAGCAAAGAAGAGATCGAAGAGGCATTTAATATCGCACTGATTATTGGCGGTTCAATTGTGATCCCGCATTTGCGCCATGCCTTTGGCAGTTTGGAATTTTTGTTGGATGAGCGTGCAAAGCAAAAAAAAATAGGGAATTAAAATCGACCACTTCCATCCACAACATAAAAACACGAGGGGACTTTTTTGCCTTTCCCCTTTTTTAATGCGGTGACTACAACTGCAATACTTGTTTAATAAACGGTAATGTCAAACGTCGTTGTTCTGACAAGGAGGCGGCGTTTAATGTGTCGAGCACGGTTAACAACTCTGGCAGTGAGCGCGATACGCGATGCAGTAAAAAACTGGCACTGTCGGTACCGAGTTGCAAACCCAATTCGGCAGCGCGTCGAATCAACAGTTCGGACTTTTCTTCATCAGTCAGCGCTTGAATTTCAAAAATCGTGGTGCTGCTTAAACGCGTTTTCCAATCAAGCAAGGCACAATCCACTGCGGCGGGCGCTTGATGTCCGGTCAACGCCAACGCACCACCCCGATCTTTAATGGCATTAAACAAGCGAAATAGTGCCACGCACCAGTCCATTTGATCACAAACGCGATCGACGTCATCAAGCACCACCAGATCGCAAAATTCCAAATCTTCCAAATGTTCTGGCGTGAGATTGGGCCATAACAAAGGCAAGTAAACTGCGCGAATGGAATAGTGGCTGGCACGTGTCGTCAACGCATGCGCCAGATGCGTACAACCACTGCCCTGCGCACCATACCAGTACAGCAATTGCGCGGATGCCGATTGCGACAACTGCACTAGTTGCGACAACAACAACGTATTGCGGCCCACCACAAAATTATTGAAAGTGGCATCGACCCTCAGTTGAATATCTAACGGAAGTTGGCGCATTACAATTTTTCACTGCCACTGCGATCAGTTACCGGTGGCACATCATCGCCTCGGTACAACGTTGAACTTTGATATCGATCATGAATATGGCGCAGCAACACAACAATGACCGCGGCAGTGGGCAGCGCCAGCAAAACGCCAGTGAATCCGAACAATTCACCTCCGGCCAAAATGGCAAAAATCACCGCAACCGGATGCAAGCCGATGCGATTACCAAGCAACAAGGGTTGCAACACCATGCCTTCCAACACTTGCCCACCGGCAAACACCGCAGCAATCGCGATAATCGACTTGATGTCATCAAATTGCAGCAAGCCCGACAAAACGCCCAGTAACAAGCCCAGCGAAAAACCCAAGTAAGGCACAAAACACAGCAAACCGGTAATCATGCCAACGGCTAATGCCACATCAAGTCCAACGATCCACAAACCGATTGAATAATAAATGGCAAGACACAGCATGACCGATACCTGGCCGCGCACAAAACTGGCCAATACATCGTCGCATTCTTTGGCGATGTTGCTGAGTTTGGGTAGCAAGGGACGCGGAATCAGTTCAGTGCCACGTGCAACAATTAGCGGCCAATCCAACAGTAAATAAAACAAGATCACTGGTATCAACACCAACTTAGCGATCGCACCAATTAACGCCAGGCCTGAGCTGCTAACTGACCCGAGCACACTCATCAAGGCCGATTTAATCGCCGGCATTTGTGCGCCCGCTTGCGATTTTAAATAGTCCAGATCCCATACCACATCGCTGCCCAATAATTGCGCCACACGTGGCAACAACGAACGTTCGAGCCACGACAGCGCCGTGGGCACGCGTTCGGCGATTAATGCCACCTCGTGTTGCAATAACGGCACAATTAGCAAGACCACAAATACGAAACTGCTGAGCACGATGAGCAGCACCGCAATCACGGCGACAACGCGAGGAAATCGCCATGCCACTAATTTGGTCACTAACGGCGCAAATAAATACGCCAATGCACCGGCGACCAAAAACGGCAACAGTACGCCTGACAACAGATAAATAACGACGACAACTAACGCGAGTCCCAGCCACTGCCATTTGGTCATTTATTGGTGTCCTTGCATGATTTTATTGATGCACTTTATTGATGGGTTTTCTTGTTGATTTGCAATTGCTGATAATACCGCTGACTCCATGTATATACATAATCAGCGCCGCTCCATAGCGTGGTTAACACCGTTGTCGCCATCAATCCCCACAGCACTGTTTTTGGTAAGGAATACATCGCCAGACTAAACAGACACCCGCCCACGAGCACTATCTGCACAACCGTGTTGATTTTCGAAATCATCGTGGGCTGCATCGGATACGGACCAAACAGGCGGTGATACACGATGGCCCCAGTCACAATGACAACATCACGCGCTAACACGAGCACAAATAGCCACAAGGGCAAAAAATCAAACCAGGCCAACAAACCAAAACCGGTGACCAATAGCAATTTGTCGGCGATCGGATCGAGACGCGCACCAAACTGGGATTGCCAACCAAAACGTTTGGCCAAATAGCCGTCAACGCCGTCCGAAATACCGGCCGCCATAAACAACACAAATGCGCTGACGTGGTCATTGCCAAACAGTGCAATGATGAAAGGAATAATCAGCAGACAACGCAATACGGTGATTGCGTTGGGAAGTTGATGCCACATCACGGCCGCCACTCGTACTCCAACGAGTTATTCAAACCATCACCAACTAACTGCAGGCGCGAATCCGTTGTGAGTGCCTGTTGCAACATGCTGATATCGGCAATCAAGCGAACGGCAAAAATTATGGTATGGTGGTTCACATCACGGGCATCGGCCTGACGAACCACTTGCAGGCTTTGCAACAGCGATTGGACAGCACCGTAATCCTGTGTTGAATGAATTTCGCTGATTTTCACCAACACCTCCGATTCTTTGCTCGGATCAACGACTACCGCATATTTTTGCGCAAACGTTTCTGCAACTTGCGCCATCACCGATTGCAACACATCGGCACGATTACTCGCTTCGGCGCTGATATTTTTGCGCAGATTACCATGCGCCAATGTCCATTGACCGTTCCAGACATTGCCATTTTTTTCGAGACGACCAACCAGCATCGCTTCGGGTCCATACTTTTTTGAGACGGCTTGCAACGGCTCGATAAAACGCCCGTACACATCGGCGACTTGAACAGCGTCGGCTTCTTCCAAATCATACAGCGGCAACATGCTGGGAACACCACGCACATTGGCCGCATCGTTCCATTCGCGCGCTAAGTCGGCATCATCGTCACTGCCAATAATGCGACGACCACTCTCATCGTTAATGACCATCCAGATCAAAACCAAAGGACGGCGCATTCCCCAAACCGACGCCGACGACGCCTGCAATAAACGTTCGATTGCGCGACCATCAAAACTGGCCTCAAATTTGAGTTGCGTTTCAACACCGTTGAAATTGATCGGTCGCGGCAATTGTTGATATTGATAGCGCTGAATATACGCCGCGGCTTTTGGTAAATTTTCGATGATGCCAGCCAGCGTGACAACATTCGCGCTGCCCGACACTTTCACCAACACCGCTTTCATCGAATCCAATTCCGCTGCTTTACGCGCACTTTCTGATCGATCAACAACGGGCACCGACACCGAATATAACTGGGTCACCTCAGCGGCGCGCACATTATGGGGCACGACAATCAGGACGAAGCCAATCAGGGAAAACCAGCGACAAACGGACAACATGGTCAAAAAACACTCGACAGCGACATGCAATGTGGAAGGAATATTAAACGAGCGCCCGCCTACTGTGTAATTTTACCCACGGCATCTGTCGCAAATTCACGTTGAGCTAGCCATTTCGTTTGGGCAATGTGCTCCCACACTTTTCGGAGAAAACACCCATGCGCTTGTGGCCTTTGCTTTTTTGCTGTGCCGCTGCGGCGGCTGACCTGCCACGCGGCAGCGAGATGTTGGCCGTCAATAACACCGTTTATCATGTGCACAAAAAAATTCCGGATACGGCGCCACTCGATCGCCCAACCATCGTGTTGCTTTCGGGCCCAAGCGGACGCTGGCACAGCGACAGTGCCTGGTTCGCGTTACTGCAGCCGTTGCTGGCTAAACACTACAACACGGTGGCTATCGATCGTGCCGGTCATGGTTTCGGTCAGGCTCCCACACAATCCTATCGTGAGTTTGGCCAGGCGTTGCCGACAATATTGCAAAAGCTCGACGCCAAAACGGTCGTCATTGTCGGCTTCGCCAGTGCCAATCTGGCGCTAGCGCACTATGTGAACAGCGACGACGCGAAAACGCGCCTCAAAGGTGTGTTGCTGATTGATCCTGACGCATTGGGACCAGACATCGCCGAGTTTTACGCCGTACAAGCCAAGGACTTTCAAAATCCCGGATTGGCCGACTATGTTCGGTCGGGCAAATACGATCAACGCGCTGAAAACGCCCGAGTCAGTGAACGCGAAGAAGCCGCCAATCTGATCCCGGCCCACTTGCAAACCGTCATGGATTGGGCTTTTTACGACGCCGTCAGTGGCGCACGGAAAGAGCGCGAACGCATCATTGAACGCTTCGCCGAGGTAAGCCGTTACGACGAAGATGTGCGCAGCGCGGCCAAATTGGCCTGGCCCAAAACGGTCGCCACAGTGCTGTGGGACACTGACTTCGAGGCCGAAGACATTGCGCGAAATCCCGACAACAAAGAACTGGTAGCCTGGCGCGAAAACAGCCAAGCTTGGTTTGCGGCGCAGTTTGGCGCCTGCCATAAAGCCAGCGCCAGCCGCCAGCATTTGGCGACCTTTGCCGAAGCCGAGCAGTTGGTTGCAGAAGTGAATGCGCTAGCAAGTGGTAAGGCCTGCCGGCCGTAGTCGACTTTATGGGTAGACAAGGCGATATCGGTTTTGCTTTGTCTACGACGCGAAGTTCGCGGGCAAAACGTTGAATCGCCATGACTTTTGGCGGGCATCCACCTATAATTTGCGCCCCTTTTTTCCCGCTGGCCTAAAACCGATGACTAGCCCGAACAAGCCTTCCCTTTCCTATAAAGACGCAGGTGTCGATATCGACGCTGGTGATGCGCTCGTCGAACGCATCAAACACGTTGCCAATCGCACGCGCCGCCCGGAAGTGCTGGCCGGCCTTGGAGGCTTCGGTTCGCTGTTTGCACTGCCGTCCGGTTATCAAGAACCGGTTTTGGTCGCGGGCACCGACGGCGTTGGCACCAAGCTGCGCTTGGCCATTGATCTGAATCGCCACAGCACCGTCGGCATCGATCTGGTCGCGATGTGTGTGAACGACATCGTTGTACAAGGTGCTGAACCGCTGTTTTTCCTCGACTATTACGCGACCGGCAAATTGAGTGTCGACGTTGCCGCCGATGTCGTTGCCGGTATTGGCAAAGGCTGCGAAATGGCCGGTTGTGCACTCGTGGGTGGTGAAACCGCCGAAATGCCGGGCATGTATCACAAAGGTGATTATGACTTGGCCGGCTTCACCGTCGGTGTTGTCGAAAAATCCAAGATCATCGACGGTCATGATGTGCGCGTTGGCGACAAATTAATTGGTCTTGCCGCGTCGGGTCCGCATTCCAATGGTTACTCACTGATCCGCAAGATTTTGGAAGTCAGCAAGGCCGATTTAAACCAAGCTGTCGGCAACCGTACCTTGGCCGATGCGTTGATGGAACCCACACGGATTTACGTGAAATCAATGCTGTCATTGCTGCGCCAGGTTCCCGTGCACGCGATGGCGCACATCACTGGCGGCGGCATTTTGGAAAACGTTCCGCGCGTGTTGCCAAATGGCACTAAAGCCGTGATCGATTCAAAGAGCTGGGAATTGCCACCGGTGTTTCAATGGTTGCAGCAAGCCGGCAATGTTGAGCGCACCGAAATGTATCGCACGTTTAACTGCGGTATTGGTATGGTCATTTCATTGCCCGAAAGTGAAATCGACACAGCGGTTTCGTTATTGAAAAATATGGGCGAAACACCGTACCTGATTGGCCATGTGGCCAGCAGCGGCAGCGGTGACGAGCCGTTTGTTGAGTTGGTGTAAATCGATTCAACGATAAGGGCAGTTTCGACTGCCCTTTTTTGTTTTTAACGTTTTGAATTTCTTGATTGGATAAATGTCGCAGTGTTGCTCCCGTTCATGGTTCGACAGGCTCACCACGAACGGTATTTGAATTGCGTTGAGTCTCATAAAAACATCAACTGCCATTTCCGTTCGTCCTGAGCCTGTCGAAGGATGAACGACAACGATGGCCGAGTCGACCATAACTTAAACATGACCAAAAAAGTTTTAGTGCTTATTTCCGGTAGCGGCAGCAATTTGCAAGCAATACTCGATGCGGTTGCACGTCGTGAGTTGAATGCAGAAATCGTCGGCGTGATCAGTAATATGCCTGATGCGTATGGTCTTATGCGCGCGCAACGGCGCGGGGTAAAAACCGAAGTCATCAATCATAAATTGTTTGCAAGCCGCGACGAATTTGATGCCGCCTTATTAAAAAGCATGCAGACTTACAAGGCCGATCTCGTTGTACTGGCGGGTTTTATGCGCATTTTAAGCAACGATATCGTCAACACATTTCTGGGACGCATGATCAATATTCATCCGTCATTGCTGCCCAAATACCCAGGGCTGCACACCCATCAACGCGCACTCGATGCAGGTGACAGCGAACATGGTTGTTCCTTGCATTTTGTGACGCCCGAACTGGATGGCGGACCTGTCATTGCACAAGCGCGTTGCCCGATTTTTGCTGGCGATACCGCCGAGCAATTGGCACAACGCGTTCATGTGTTGGAACATAAATTGTATCCGGCAGTCATACAGGCATTCTGCACCGGTCGCTTGCACTACAATGCCGGCCGCACACTCCTTGAAGGTGGCGAAATTGTTGTTTAAGTCAATTGCTCTGCTGCTGATATCCGTAGTCACTCTGGCGGCTGAACCGAAACCGTTTACCGCCAAATATCACATTGAACGTGATGGTGATGTGATCGGTGAAGCCAGTATCAGTCTGCACCCGATGGGCGGCGGTAAATGGCGCTACATCACCGAATCAAAAGCCAGCATCTTTTTATTTTCGGTCAGCGACAGCGAAACCAGCATCGTGCAATTCAACGGAGATGAGGTGATTCCGTTGTCGATGATTCGCGAGCAAAACAAACCGACGCGCGCCTCGCGCACTGAACAGATTTTCGATTGGCCAAATAAAACCGAAACCGGGAAAAAAGACGAAAAAAAGCAATGGAAGTTGTTGCTCGTTGATGGCGTGCAAGAACGCCACAGCCAAGGACTGGTCATGCGCAACGATCTGCGCAAAGGCGCCAAGTCGATGAGCTATAAAATCAGCGAAACCGGTAAACTACGCGAATATAAATATGTGGTCGGTGATAAAGAGCAGCTCGAAACACCGGCCGGAAAATACAATGTCGTAAAAGTCGAACGCGATCGCGATGACAGCAGCCGCCAAACGATCAGCTGGCATGCACAAGAGCTCGATTTTATCCCAGTGAAAGTGCGGCAAATTGAAGACGGGAAAATACAGGCTGATATGGTACTGACGGCGATTGAGATATGACGAAGGAATCAGCATGAGCTGGAACCCGACAACAGAAGAGAATATTTGGGACCTGATCAATTGCTCATACGAGCGCATGCAACCGGAACAAAGACGACTGTGGGAAATGATCAAAGTCATACCGGCTAAATGGCAACAAACTCCTTGGGGAGATCGTGGGGGTGGATTTTGGGTCGTAGCAGTCGTTGGAAGTAGTGTTGTCTGGTACAACGATATCGAGCATGGATTCAATTGCTCGTCATATTCTACACTAGGAAAAATTGAAGACTATTTGTGCAATCAGGACCATCTCGAAGAAGTAGTGCAGTACATTTCTGACGCAATAAAATCTGGAATTGCACCTTACAGAGGATTTGGTCCGCCGCAAACAGATACATAGCATCGAAATGCTTTACTATGTCGCACAATCATCCAGCTGAGAACTAGTTTGTTAACTTTGCTTCGGCGGCACCGGATCATCACCGCCCTCATTCAACGGATGACAACGACGAATTCGATTCATCGTCAACCACGCACCTTTCCATGGCCCATGTACACGAATGGCTTCTTGGCCATAACGCGAACACGTGGGTTGAAAGCGGCATTGATTGCCAATAAATGGACTTAAAAACCAGCGGTACAATTGGATCAATGCCAACAATAACCAAGCAACGGTAGCATTAACCGCATCCAGCAGCCATTTCATCGTTGTGCCGTCGCGCCTTTTTGCACGCCTTCGAAGGCGCGAACGCGCACTGCTGTGTGATGTTCAGCCGCCGTTTTTTCAGCGATATGGGCAGCAATATATTCAACGGTCGTTTCTGTTGTCATCACATAACTGCGGGATTGTGGCAGCACCAAACGGTAATCACCTTCTTGCGAGGCATAGGCGAGCTCGATGTAACGAATACTGCCTTGTTCAAATTCATTTTTGATGTGCGATTGCGTGATCAAATACACATCTTGAAAGCGGCCGGCCCATTCGTTTTCCCATTCAACACGACGCGTTTTATCATCAAAGATCTGCAAACGCGAACGATGGCCATGCGCAATACGTTGACAGGCACCTTGATGCTTTTGCAGCCCATGACTGTAGCGATAATACGCGCCGTCGATCACTTCGTAACGCAGATGCAGCGTCAATGTTGTGCCCTTGGGTAACACACTTTGAATACGTGGCTGCAACCAACGCGCCAAGCTTTCACAATCGACACGCTTTTCGTTAATGCCGCACACCGCACAGGCCGGCGACTCATGTTCCCATAACTGACCCAGCACATCGGTGAATCGAATGCGCATTTGATCGGCGGTTTCGCTCATCAGCAACTGATCATGCCGTAGCGGTAATAACAAACGGTGATCGACCAGCTCATCAATACGGCGTTTGATTTGCTTTTTCACGGCACTGAAATCGAGCACCATGCCCTGCTCATCCAGCGCGCCAGCCAGTTCGATGTCAACAATAAAACTTTCGCCCACCAGTCCGTCTTGCGCGTCCAGCAATGAGCAATCAATAACGGTCAGTTGTTCGACAAAAAGAGAGGCCATGAAAAACCGCAAGCGATGATCTGATCAGGTAATGAGACTATTGTATCTTCTTCACCCGCCCCTGTAGCATCGCGGGCCATTCACCGCCCCAAAATAAAAGGAAGCAACGGATGAAACGCCCCGCACTTGCCCTGTTGGCCCTGCTTTGTGGTCAGGCCATGGCTGATAGCCATCCCTTTACCGTCGATGATATGTGGAGCATGCAGCGTGTCGGCGCGCCGATTGCCTCCCCTAATGCTCAGTATATTGTGTTTTCGGTTTCTACTCCGGACATGGCGACGAACAAGAGCCGCAGCGATTTGTACTTGCGCAAAATTGATGGCAACGACGCACCGCGCCGTTTGACAACACATGACGCGTCGGATGTCGCACCGCAATGGTCAGCCGATAGCCAATCCATTTATTTCTTATCGTCACGCTCTGGGTCGATGCAATTGTGGCGCATCGCCGTTAACGGTGGCGAGGCCGAACAAGTGTCGCGTTACGACAGCGATGTAAACGCCTATAAATTATCGCCTACTGGCAAGCATGTGCTGATTGGCTTCGAGGTTTTTTCCGAGTGCAAAGACCTGGCCTGCAATAACAAAAAAGAAGCAGATACCTCCGCGAAGAAAAACACCGGCAAACACTTTGACCGTTTGTTTGTTCGTCATTGGGACACCTGGAAAGATGGCCATGTCGGCAAGTTATTCATTGATGGACTGAACAACAATCAGGTCGCCGGCGAACCGAAATTACTCGTCGATTTGGATGCCGATGTCCCCACCAAACCGTTTGGCGGTGACGAAGAGTGGAATTTCTCGTCTGACGGTAAACAGGTATTTTTTGTCGCACGCTTAAAAGGCAAAACAGAAAGCTGGTCTACCAACAGCGACATTTATCAGGTAAATGTTGATGGCAGCGCGTTGAAAAATTTGACCGAAGGGAATCTGGGTTACGATCAACTGCCCGTTGTATCACCCAATGGTAAATCGCTGGCTTATGTATCGATGGCACGCGCCATGTTCGAAGCGGACAAATTTGCCATCAAAGTTCGCGATTTGACCAGCGGCGCCACCAGAGATATCAGCACGCAAATCGATCGTTCATTCGGCAATTTGCAATGGTCGGCAGACAGCAAAACCGTTTATGCAACGGCCGATGATCTGGGCAATCACAGTTTGTTTGCACTCGATGCCAGCAACGGAAAAGTGTCGCGCGTGATCAATAAAGGCACAGTCGCGTCCTACACCGTCGCCGGTAGACATATTGTTTACGGACTCGACAATTTGAAATCGCCGGTTGAGCTTTATCGCATGGCGGCTACGGGTGGCAACGCGCAAAAGTTGACGAGTTTCAATGATGAGCGATTGAAAAGCATCAAATTCGGTGATTACGAACAATTCAGTTTCGCCGGCGTCAACAATGAAAAAGTGTATGGCTATATTGTGAAGCCTGCGAATTTTGATGCGAACAAAAAGTATCCAATGGCCCTGCTGGTGCACGGCGGTCCGCAAGGCAGTTTCGGTGATCACTTTCATTATCGTTGGAACCCGCAAACCTACACCGGTCAAGGTTTTGTCGCCGTCATGATCGATTTTCATGGCTCCACCGGTTATGGCCAAGCGTTCACGGATTCCATCAGTGGTGATTGGGGTGGTAAACCGTTAGTTGATCTGCAAAAAGGTATGGATCACGTCGCCAAAACTTATGCTTTCGCCAATACTGATCGCGCCTGTGCTCTGGGCGGCAGTTACGGTGGTTTTATGATGGCGTGGATCGCTGGCAATTGGTCAGACAAATTCAAATGTCTGGTTAATCATGCCGGCATTTCCGATAGCCGCGCGATGTATTACACAACGGAAGAGATTTGGTTTGACGAATGGGAACACGGCGGTCCGCAATTCCAACACCCCGAACATTACGAAAAGTTCAACCCGATTAATCACGTCAGCAAGTGGCAAACACCGACTTTGGTTATTCATGGTTTGAAAGACTATCGCGTACCTTATTCACAAGGTCTTGCCACGTTCACCGCGTTACAACGTCGCGGCATCGACAGTGAATTCTTGGTGTTTCCAGATGAAAATCACTGGATTCTTAAACCGCAAAACAGCAAGCAATGGCATGAAGCGGTGAACAGCTGGTTGCATAGACATTTGGATTAAGAATCAGTTGTCAGTTGTCAGTTGTCAGTTGTCAGTTGTCAGTTGTCAGTTGTCAGT
>JAYSCL010000009.1:0-97694 GCA_041914905.1 Enterobacterales bacterium | reverse complement strand
AACAAGTGAAAATGAAAAGGGGTCGTAGCCGTTTAGTTGAAAAATCAGTGAAAAGAGGTCGTAGCCGTTTACTCGTGAAATTATCGAAAACGATCAGATCTATTTACAAAAAAGGTGGCGGATCTATTTGATCTGGCAAGCTAAAGGAAGTGTCATATGTAAAGCTGGTAGCAATTTCCCGGAATCAGCAGGGGCGAGCATTAAATAATGCTCAATGCATTCAAAGAAATTTTGCTGTTTTTGAATTTAGTTACCAACTTTGGAGTTTTTGCAATGAAAATTTGTTCTATTATACTTTCATACCTATTTATGGGTGTTTGGAAAAGCCTGCGACACACTAAAAAAAATCATACTATATGTCTGTTGCTTTTTTGCTCACCATTTTTCACACTATTAACTGGTTGCGGAAGCCAAAGCAATGCTGGAGGAGATGAAGATCCAGCTAATTCTCCGCCAAAAGAATTCAGATACTCGAATGACATTGTCGAATATGTAATAAATTGGGAGGCAATACCTAATTCCCCCAGCAAAGTAGAAGCCCTAACGACTTCATATTCAGTCGCCCCACAGTTACCAATCGGATTAAATCTGGACCCTAACACAGGGACAATATCAGGCGAACCAACAGTACTAACGCCTATCTCCGAATACACTATTACCGCCAGCAACGCAGGCGGTAATAGTAGTGCTAAAGTCAAGCTTTCCGTTGTTATGCAACCCAAAGGCTTGGTTTCAGATACCGGCGTAACTAACGCCCAATGTTTCCTGCAAGCTGAAGACAATTTAGGGGGATGCAAAGATCCATCGGCGATAGCTTTAAGTGATACGCAGGATGGAATGACTGGGAATGACATTAATACTGAACTAAACAACCCAAGTGATGGCGACTTAAGTCTGAGTTACACAAAGATTTGCAATAATGGAGAGAGTGCGGGACTTGGAGGCTGTCCAGCGAACCCCAGCCCAGGCGCTGCACCTTTTGATTTGGGATGTGTGCGCGACAACAATAGTGATTTAATTTGGGAAATCAAAACTGATAATAACGGATTAAGGGCGAAAACAAAAACATATACAAACTACTCATCCAGCTTCAACCCCTATGGAGAGTACGGCAGTGCTTCCGATGCTACCGGTTATGTTCATGCAGTAAACTCGAGCGAGAACGCACTCTGCGGATATCGTGATTGGAGATTGCCTGAGGCAGACGAAGCGTTATCGGTGGCTTCATTCGGTAAAGCATACCCATTTTACCAGATGGATTCATTTGCTTTTGGTGAATTGCATCTTTGCAATATTGGAGATTGCTTTGAATATTACTGGACGGGATCGACTTTAAACCCTGATGGCGTTTACGCATTACGATATCGCAATAGTACGATTTCTGATCTGGAAAATTTGGAGAGATTCAACAAGCTTGCCATACGATTGGTTCGTAAGACTGCCTCCAACTATGAGCAAAGCAAACGATACTTAATGGTTAACAATGATCAAGAAGTAGCTGACAGGCTCAATAGATTGATATGGAAACGCTGCCCAGAAGGAACTAGTTTAATAAGTCAGGCATGCATTGGCGTTCCATCAGGCTTTCTACATGAAAACGCTTTAGCCTATGTGAAGGAGTTGTCATTAAGAACTGGTGTGAAATGGAGGCTCCCAAATATCAAGGAACTTTATAGTTTGATCTATTGGAAGGACACTCGTCCCAAAATCGATCATGATGCATTTCCATACTACCCAGTGCTGGGCGAGAGGTTTTGGTCGTCAACACCCAACGTTAATCATAGATGGGACGCCTACTCACTGAGCCTGTCATTCGGATTTGTTCAATCGATGAGTCGAGATAGTAATCTAAATGCTTTAATTTTAGTGCGCGATATGGAGTAAAAGTAAAAAGGTGTCGAAGCCGTTTAATTGCAAATTTTCCGAAAACGATCTGATTCATTAGCCCCAAAAAGCAAGCGTAGGTACAATTAGCGCCAGCGTAATCGTACACACGAAAACTCAGCGACGACTCCAAACCGTCAACACACACCAACAAAACTCTCCGCCATCTTGCCGAGGGTTTTGTGTTTCTTACCGTGCATTTCGTTTGCAATGGCAAACACCATCGCGACCAACAAAGTCACGAATACGTACGACAACTGGGGCGCACTTCTTTCAGAAGATTACGCGGATTCAACGACCGATGTGCTGTACACCCGTGACAAACAAGGCAATGTCACCGACATCAAAACCGGTGTGTTAAGCAGCGGCACCGTCGCATCACCGCAAACGCGGTGGAGTTACAGTTACAACAGCGCACACGCGATTGAAACCGAAAGTTTGAACGTCGATCGTTTAACGTTTGCGCTCAATCCGGAATACAACGCACTCGGGCAGTTGAACACGTTAACGTATCCCAATAACACGGTGATATCGGAGAAAAAGTGACAGCTCTATTTAGGTAAAATAAATTTGTCACCTATTTTTACTTTGCGCCAATGCTTTACCACAAGAGTGGTCAGCCGTATTAAAAAAGTGGCACAACGCGATTGGCAGAGTGCGTTGCGCATTGTTGTCGTGCGCGCCGCCGGCACTGATGTCCGCGCGCCAGGATAAATGTTGGAAAGGCGGCGAACGCAGTAACGTCACCGCGTCGTCGAACGCCGCTTTCATTTTGTCGTTTTCGGCGGCGCCCAGACTTAAGTATAGAAAATGTTGTTGCGCTGGTTCGGTGGACAACGCTTGTTTCAGATGTTGAATGATCCGCTTTTCATCGCGCCACAAGGCCGGGCTTAATGCGATGAAGCCATCAAACAGATCTGGCGCGCTAATCGACGCATACGTCGCGAGTAATCCCCCGCGCGACCATCCAGCTAATAATCGCGGTGAATGTGTTTTATAGCGGCGTTCAACATCTGGGATCAGTTCTGTTTGCAGATGTTCGATAAAGCGATCGGCGGCACCCTTGGCGCTTGTCGGATCATCGGCGTCTTGTTTCATATCGGGGGGTGTGTAGTCGCGGTTACGCGCGACACCGCCCATGTTGTCGATGCCAATCACAATTAATGGCGGGATCATGCCAAGCCGCGCCAATAACGCAGCTGATTGAGCCGCATGTTCTGCTTGCGAACCACCGTCGAGCATATATAACACCGAGTAAGCCTGACTCGTATCAAAACGCTCCGGCAAAAACACCTCATATCGTCGTGTTTCGGTTAAGAGTGTTGAGGTTAATTCAATCGCGATAGCGTCATGCGGTGCGGATTCATCGGTGCTGATTTCCAGCACCGTCAACGTGATCGCCGCTGCGACGATGGCCACCAATGCCAGTTGAAACAAATGATTCGTGATGATCTTCATTGACCGCTCCGACGATGACAATAATGTGTCTGCCAATGTGTCGGTTGAAACAGCTAATGGGTTTCATCATATCGCAGCGAGTTAGCGATTCCTTACGAGGATTCACACGGGATCAACGGCGGATCTAAATTTACAATGTCACAAACTCAATTTTTATCGTCTGTTTGTCATCGCTGAACCAAATATCGCCATCTTGAATGGTGCATTGCAAACGCATATTGCGTTCAGTCATGGCGGCAAGGGCACTGACGGTGTCGGCGCTAAAATGTTTGACGGTTAAATTTTTTAATCGCTGCACAGCGTCGCGTTGTTGTGCAAACCACACCGCCGCACTTCGCGCTTGATAGGTATAGACATAAACCTGCTGCGCACGGCCGCAGGCTTGGCGCATACGCTTTTCGTCGGGTTGACCGAGTTCAATCCAGACTTCAATTTCATCGCTGAGTGATTTTTGCCACAGATCGGGTTCGTCGTCTTGGCTTAAGCCTTTGGTAAAGCTCAGCTGTTCGCTCGCATGCAACGCAAACAGCACGATGCGCAGCATCATACGTTCATCGGTTTCGGACGGGTGTTGCGCAAGCGTTAAGGCGTGCGTTTGATAATAATGCCGATCCATATCCGCGACCGCCAGTTCGGCTTTGTAGATTGTCGCTTTCAGCGCCATGTTTTTTCCCCACCCAGATGCGGCGCATATTGTCGCAGTATTGTGCCGATTTAACAGCTACGGCAAACCGCGAGTGGTCAACGCAAAAAAGCCAACCAACTCACCGTCAATTTGTGCTGTTATTTTTCATCCGTCGTCACTTCTTTCACCGCCTTGCCCACTTCTTTTACCGCATCACGCACACCATGGCCAATGTCGGTGGTTATTTCTTTTGCGGTTTCACCAACCGTTTTGGTCGCGGATTTGGTTTCTTTGCCGACCGTTTTGGTGGTGTCTTTGGCGGTGTGCCCCACTTCTTTGGTGACTTTGCGGGTGCCATGACCGATTTCGCGGCCGGTTTCTTTCATTTCGGCGCAGGCCATACACAGGCTGAGTGTGGCGATGACGGTGGTCAGTTGTAGGGCGTTCATGTTGCGGCTCTCAAGAAAAGTGAAGGATTATGGTCAACGACCGGCGTATGCACGTTTGGCTTCACGCACGCCTTGCTCGTATTGATCTTCGCTGATTTTTTTGGCGCGATAAGCCAATTTTAGTTCGCGCACTTTGGCATCCAATTCTTCTTCGAGTTTGTCGGCAATTGTACGGTACTGCGGTTTGGTGATCGCACCGGCTTTGTACGCACGTTTGAGTTTGGCGACATTCCAGCTGCTGTTAAGCGAAAAATCTTCGCCCTGAGGTATGGCTGGCGGTGTTGACACGATCGGTACCGGTGCCGTCTTTTCGATTGGTTTGCTGACGGGTTTGGCGACAACTTTTTCGGCGGCGGGTTCTGTGTTGGCGATCGTTTTGCTCACCGCTGTCGGGACTGGTTTTTCCTGTGTTTCACTTTTTGTGGGTGCACTGCTTGCCGGCACGCCGACGTCTTTTTTGTTTTCTTTAACACTCTTTTGCGCATCGACACTGACGATAGGTGGCAACTCTTTGGCGGCTTCAATAACCGGTTCTTTTTTCTCGGCCATTGGTGTTACGACTACCGGCGTTGGTGTTGCTGCAGTGTTGGTTTGCGTCAGCGTGTTGTCGGTACTAACGGGTGGTGCGCGCATGCCTTGCCACCAATAGACACCACCGACCGCAACTGCCACCAGCGCTGCGACGGCAATCCATTTTAATGCTGCGCCTGTGGCTGTCAGTTGGCCGTGTTTCGCTTCGGGTGCACGTTGATGCATGCCGCCATACGGAAACAATAGTTCGCTGCCCTGCTCTTGTGGCAGCATTTGTTGCGGTATTAAACGCGGTGTCGCAAAACGCGGAATGCAATACAAACGCAGCGCACCGCTGACACCCGCTAATTCAAATAAACCCGCTTCTTGCGCCGGTACTTCCGCTTTGTTCATCGCCATGTACACGGCTTCACTTAAATAAATTTCATCAGCCGGCGTGACGCCTTCGATGCGCGATGCCACATTGACCGGCTCGCCAAAGATATCGTTTTTGGTGATGCGCACTTCGCCCAAATTAGCGGCAACACGGATATGAATTTTATCGTCATCGCTGGCGCGCAAATTATGGGCATGCATCGCGTCTTGCAGCGCCATGGCGCACAACATCGCATCAGTTGGCGAGCGAAACGTGATCAACAACGCATCGCCAATCGATTTGATCACGCGACCTTTGAATCGTTTAATCAGCGGCAATAATGTGCTGTTAAACGTCTGCAGTAACTTGGCATTTTCTGCGCGGGATTGCCGACTGGTAGTGGCCGTAAAACCCGCGATATCAACAAATACTATCGTCAGGTTTTCGGTGCGAATATCCATGCTCTGCCACTCATCGATTTGTTGGGGTTAGCGTAGGTCAGCCGCTGGCGGGCTGTAAAGGAAAAAGGCGGGTTGCTGACCCGCCTTTTTATGTTTTTAAGTTTAATGCCCTTTGGCTTATTTCTGAATCGTCACTTTGTCTTCGATTTCGGCGGTGACGCGACGGTTTTGTGCGCGACCTTCTTTGGTGTCGTTGTCGGCGATCGGACGATCGGCTCCGTAACCAACGGCACTGACGCGATCGGCGGCAATACCAAAATCTTTGACGATGGCCCCCATCACGGCATTGGCACGACGCTGCGACAAGATCTGATTGCGTTCAGGATTGCCGGACGCATCGGTGTGGCCTTCGATAACGGCTTTAGCTGTCGGGTATTTGCTTAAAAAATCGGCCACTTTGGCCAGTTCGGGTGCAAAGCTGGTTTTGATTTCGGCTTTGCCGGTGTCAAATTGAATATTCAATTTGATGCTGACTTTTTCGCTCAAGCCACCACAACCTTCGGCGTTGACTTGAATGCCAGCCGGTGTGCCCGGGCATTTGTCGAGTGCATCAAAGACGCCATCATTGTCACTGTCTTTGGGTTTTTCAACGACGGCGGCACTGGTGAAAGCGGCATTGCTCATGGTGGGCAAATTGGTCGCGACGGCGGTTTGTGGTGCGCGTGGCGACGTTGGACGATGTTCGTTGTGACGACCACCCCAGATAAAGTTGGCGCCCAAAAACACGTTAAAATCGTTGACGTTATCTTCGCTGTAAAAATGTTGCGTCGCTTCGAGACGCAAGCGCAACCAATCGGTGAGCGGATAAAACACGCCGGCACCAACGCTCAATCCGGTTTCTTTGTAATCACTGTCGCCAACCTCGTAATCGATATCGGTCGTGCTCAAACCGGCCAGCAAATACGCCGAAGCGACATCGTGTTGATCCCACACACTGTAGCGCGCCGTTAATCCCAGGTTGTCTTGCGAAGCATCGCCGGCGATATATTTGGGATCGGCTTCGGCTTGCATTACAGATAACTCAAAGGCCCAATCATCGGTCCAGTTGTAGGCCGCACCAAGGTAATTAAAATCATCGGTGTGCAGATTCAATTCCGGATCAAAACGCACCCAGCCGCGCGCCACGGTGACATCCCACGCGCCTTCGTGTGCTGCCACGATGCCACAGGTCAGTAACAATGTTGCCGCCAGTGTTTTTTTCTTCGACCCTGTTTTTTTCATCAACATGGTGTTCCTCTGATTTGTTTGTGTTGTTCTGTCGCGTTAACGTTGCATTACAGCAAATTTGGCAAACGGCGACGTCGTACTTAGGTACAGGTCAAAACGGACACGTTTCCGTGATCGAGCAAGTTCAGTGACTGCCAATGCGCAAACTCGCCGTTGCGACATAAACCTCGCGTAAAAAGGTCAGCAATGAACCAATCAGCGCCAGCATGGCGCCGATGAATAACCACGCGATCGTCAGATCGAGATCTTTAACGTAATAGGCCGATAAAAACAGCGTCACAATCACGCTGCACACCAATAGTGCACAGACCACCGCGAGACTGATCGCGCGATTAACGAGGCGTGCACGCTGCGACAAGGTGCGCAAACGCTCATTGGCAAGTTGCGCCGCTTCGGTTTGTAGCTGCGGCAAACGTTCTTCCCATTTGCGTGCGTGGTCGATGATGCGCCCCAAACGACCGGTCAACACGCTCAATAGCGCGCCCACGCCCGTCAGCAAGAACACCGGCGCAATCGCCGCGTGGATCACGCGCGCCACATCAGGCATGTGTTCGATCAAAGTCATCGTTTTAGCTCACCATCAAATATCCGGACAGCGCGCCAAGCAGCAAGCCAATCAGCACTTCACTGCGACGGTGTCGTTGCAAAAACAAACGCGACCAGCATAACAGCAAGGTCAGCACAGCGACCACCACGGCGAAATACCACGACGCTGTTGCGGCAATCGCGACGGCGATGGCGGCAAACGTCACGTGCAGCGACACATGTCGCCAACGCCGCAGTAAGGCCGCCAACACGAGCACGGTGAACACAATGACATTGGCGCGCGTCCACACTGACCACGCACTGAGCCACCACGACAGCAACGTCACCAGCCCCATCAAGGGCCACGCCAACCGCAGCAGATCGCGTCGTTCGCGGCTGACGCTGGCATCGATGTGTTGCCAATCACCGCGACGCACACGCCACACCGAAAACAACGCGATAATGGAAATAAACGCGAACATGGCGCCGATGATCGCTGCACGCGGTACGCTGCTCATTTGCGGCTGAGACAAACTGAGGCACACCACGCAGGGCAATAACACAAACGGATGTGCAAAAATGGATATCCAGCGAGCAAACGATTGCATAGAAGTGATCTCGATAACAGTTAACACGAGCCGATGCGTTTACGGTTCTATTTTTTTGTTACACCCGTTGGCAACCATTCCGTTGGAAAGGTGCGCGTTTGCACTGGAATGATTTTCCAATCAGATCGATTGGACGGCATACGATTGCGATAGTCTTGTAAACTGAACAGCGGTTCACGTCCCCATGCTCGTGATGACGGAAATTGTGGCAAACGCACATAATCCAGCGCAACCGCGTGTTGGCACAGTGCCCGTTCGAAATCACTGTTGGCGCCACGACGCCCTGTCAGTAACGACAGCACATAGTATGCACACGCCATAAATGCTTGTGCGGGAAACAAGCGTGTGCGTTCCGAACACAAATAGCGCATGACGCGACGCGCGCGTTGGACGTCGCGTTCTCGTAACCATGTCAGTGCATACGCCAGCGGCGCCAGCCATGCGGAACTGCCAGCACGCGGCACCGCCAATTCACTGCCACGCAACGCATCCATGGTGATACCGGTGCAATTCATAAACGCATGATCGTATAACCATTGATGCTCATACATCGCCACCATGTGCTGTAGCAATGCGTTATACAACGGTGCTAAAAAATCGGCTTGTTGCACGCGCACAGCCACTAACGATGAAGGACGATAGTATTGCTGACCGCTGTTCAACTCAGCGAGGTAATTCGACAATGGCGTCATCGCCGGCAAGATGCCTTTTTCGCTGACCACATCGGGGTTGTAATAATTGGCCACCAACAGATCGCGCGGATCATTGTTGCGTAACTGCCCCAACACAATCGCGAAATGACCACCATGCGCCTCATCGTCATCACCTTGTGCACCATTGAGCACAAAGCCCAATACAAAATCATCGGCACACGTGTGCTGTGCTTGCCAAAGTCGCCGGATCTGAAACGGTGCGGATGCGTTATGTTGATCGGTGCGAAGGGTTGTTGCCAAATCGATCGCACCGTGATGCGTGAAGTGATCAAACGTAAAATCATCCGGCCAGATCACGCGCGGTTGAAAAACCAATTGAGCACCGTGGTGCAACCAATTGCCACGCAAACTGACACGGCGTTGTTGCAAGAAAGCCAAGGTGCTGTCATCGACCCACGAACGATTGCTCGCTAAGCGCGGGGGCAGCTGCAACGCAAAACGCGAGCCATCTTCACGCTCGGCGGTTTGCCAATCGAGTAGTCGACAGTGCGGAATATCGTCGGCACCGGCCACCCATACCGGCAACGGCGATTGCGCGGCGTCATACGCGATGATGTTGTCACCAAAATACCATCGCACAATTGGCGATAAGGTCGACGACCATTGATTGGCAGCAGCACGTTGCCAAAATTGCCATGCTGGCAAAGTCATGAGAGGACAAAAAGAAAAAGAGTGGGCTTGCGGTCAGTATAGACGAATCAATCTCACTCAGTACTCGCTCACTTAGTACTCACTTACTCAGTACTCACTTACTTAGTACTTGGCTTCGAGGTAGAGCACATTGTTTTCATCGCGAATGCTTAACGTGCGCAGGAAACTCATACCGATCAAGACTTCAGAAGGCGAATCACCCTCGATAACAACGGCTTCAACATCGCGCCGCTCAATCTCTCCCAGCTTAACGTTGTTCAAACGGACGGTCCACGCTTTGGCCATACCCGATGCCGTGCCAACTACGATCGGTTGACCTTTTAAACGATACTGCAATTGCAAGCGATCGGCGACACGTTGGTTCATGGCGATCGTCGTTGCACCGGTATCGATCATCGCGGACACGGTGCGACCATTCAGTGTTGCCGTGGTAAAGTAATGGCCATTGCCATTGCGTGCGATCTGCGTTTTGCGATTTTCTACCGGTGCAAAGCTTGTCGAAATATCACTGCCCACTGTGTATTCGCCGCGCTTGCCGTCAATTTCAAGCAGCGCTTTTTCACTGCTGGCAGCAATCAATTTAACCGATTTAAATTGATCGCCAACACGCAACATTTTTTGCTCGCCATCCACTTTGACCAGCGCCATGTCGGTAAACAACCCAACAACGGCAACCTCAGCGGCGAATGCCACGCTTACCAAAAGGCCCAGAGCAAATGCAAACAGACGCATGAGAAAAATCCTGCTACCACATCATCGAGCACATTACCCAAGCCGCCTTTGACCTGTGCATCGAGCCAACGAATTGGCCACGGTTTGATAATGTCAAAAAAACGAAAAACAACAAAAGCCGCGCACCAAACCCATACTTGCGCTGGCAACGCAATGACGGTTACCGCAAGACCGACCCATTCATCGATCACAATGCGTCCCGGATCATGGCAGCGCCAATCTTGCTGCGTGCGCTGTGCACAATAAACGGCGAGCAAAAATAAGCCAACAACAAAGAGTAAATAAAACGAAATGGGTAAGCACCAATGTAAATAGGCGACCAGCGGTAACGCCGCTAGCGTGCCAAAGGTGCCCGGCGCTTTCGGTGCCAAACCAGAACCGAAACCGACGGCAACCCAATGTGTCCAATGTTGTGGCGTCATCTAAAAAATATCACATCAAAAATGTTGAAAGCCGTCAGTTTTTACGTCAACCGATTTGCCATCGACCTGCACTTGTAATCCGGGTTGCGCGATCACACGGCCGATCACCGTTGCCATTAAGCCATCGGCAAAAAGACGGCTTTGTAAAACCGGCCATTGTTCAGGTGCCAACGTAAACAACAACTCATAATCATCGCCACCGCAAAGCGCGTATTCAAACGCGTCGCGTTCGGCCAGATAAAAGCGCAGCGCCGATGACAACGGTAATTTGTCGAGCGCCAACACGGCGCCGCACTGCGAGCGTTGCAACACATGCGACAGATCTTGTGCCAGACCATCAGACACATCGATTGCGGCATGCACACACCCGCGCATTAAACGACTGTGATGAACGCGGGCAGTCGGACGATGCAAACGTTGCAACAGGTAGTGGCGATGATCGGGATTGCTGATCGTGCGTTGCGCGAGTGCAACATCCAGCCCCAATCGCGCATCACCTAAGGTGCCCGTGACGGCAATGAAATCGCCAACTTGGGCCGCATCGCGCCGCATTATCATCGCCGGTTCAGCGACACCAAACGCGGTGACCGTAATGCTTAAGGGTCCTCGCGTTGTGTCGCCGCCAATCAACTGCATATTGAAAGCTTTAAGTTGATCGTGAAAGGTGCGCGCGAAGGCCTGCAGCCAGATCTCATCGGCTCGCGGCAACGTTAAATTCAACGTTGCCCATTTGGGTATCGCCCCCATCGCGGCCAGATCACTGACATTAACGGCGATAGCTTTGTACGCAATATCGGTCGGTGAGGTATCAACGGGAAAATGCACACCGCTGTTTAACGTATCGGTGGTGACAACCAAACGTTGTGATGGCGGCAGTTGCAACACCGCCGCGTCATCGCCGATGCCAATTAACACATCAGGATCGTGCCGTTCACTGACAAAATAACGCTGAATTAAATCGAATTCGCCGGTCATCAGGATCGTTTGTTGGCGTTGATTTCCGTGGCGCGTAATTGCCGAGCCAATTTATCGAGCACGCCGTTAACAAATTTATGGCCATCGGTAGCGCCAAACGTTTTGGCTTGTTCGAGTGCTTCGTTGATCACCACTTTGTAAGGAATATCAATGCGCTGTTTCATTTCATAGCAGGCTAAACGCAATACGGCTAATTCAACCGGATCGACTTCGTCCAATTTTAAATGCATGCACGGTTTCAATTGCTCATCGAGCTCAGGGCGTTGTGACACAATTTCGCGCAAGCATTCTTGGAAATACGGCATATCGGCGCCCTTAACGTCTTGCTCCGCCAAAAATTGCAATTCAATTTCTTGCGGCTGCGCACCACTCATGCCCCATTGATACAACGCTTGCACCAGCAAGCGACGGGCTTTACGACGTTCAGAAGGCTTTGCATTCATCTTAAAGAGCTCTTTATCCGATCAAGTTGATTGTCATTCGACCATGTTGTTTCAACTACACGCGATGACAACAACGTGTGATTACAATTGTTTTAACACGCTTAACATTTCAATCGCGGCGAGTGCGGCATCGGCGCCTTTATTGCCGGCTTTGGTACCCGCGCGTTCAATCGATTGTTCAATGGTATCGGTGGTCAACACACCATTAATGACCGGAATACCGGTTTGCAACGAAACCGATGACAAGCCTTTAGCACTTTCACCAGCAACAATATCGAAATGATACGTCGCCCCACGGATCACCGCACCGAGCGCAATCACGGCATCAAATTTTTTGCTTTGCGCCGCTTTCAAGCACGTCAGTGGCAACTCATGCGCACCCGGCACACGCACAACGGTGATATTTTTTTCGCTGACGCCATGGCGTTTTAAGGCATCGATAGCACCGGCCACCAATTGTTCAACAATAAACGAATTAAAACGCGACGCAACAATCGCATAGGTGCTGTCGGCGTTGGTAAACACGCCTTCGATTTCTTTAATGCTGGCCATATGAAAGATCTCAGTTGTCAGTTGTCAGTTGTCAGTTGTCAGTTGTCAATAAATTCCACCACTTCGAGTTTATAACCCGACAGCGCATGGTATTTTTTCGGTGCGCTTAATAACCGCAGTTTGTGCACACCTAAATCACTCAAGATCTGTGAACCGATGCCGGTTTGACGCAAACCGGCATTGCGTACACCGGCGGGTGCATCTTCGCCGCGATCTTCGGCGGCAAGGCGTTCGATGCGTGCCAATTGCGCGGTGCCGGTTTCGTGCACATTCAACACCACGGCAACACCTCGGCCTTCGGCGGCGATGCGCTGCAAACTGCGGTGCAAGGACCAACTCGATTCCGCGCGCTGACCCAACAGGCCATCCGCCAACATGTCGCTGACATGCACACGTGTCAGCACAGGCTCTGTGCTGGTGATATCGCCACGCGTCAAAGCATAGTGCAATTGGCCATCAATGGTGTCGCGATACGTGATCAGATCGAACTCACCATAGGTGGTTGGCCAGCGGCACTGTGCCACCCGTTCGACGGTTTTTTCATGCAAGGCTCGGTATTCAATTAAGTCGGCAATCGTGCCAATTTTTAAGCCGTGTTGTGTCGCGAATTTTTCCAGATCAGGACGACGCGCCATCGTACCGTCTTCATTCAATATTTCGACGATCACGGCGGCCGGTTCAAAGCCGGCCAAACGCGCGTAATCACAACCGGCTTCGGTGTGACCGGCGCGTGTCAACACACCACCGGGTTGTGCCGTGAGGGGAAAAATATGACCCGGTTGTACAAGATCGGTGGGCTTAGCATTTTTGGCGACAGCTGCTTGTACCGTGCGAGCACGATCGGCTGCCGAAATGCCGGTGCTGACACCGGTGGCGGCTTCAATCGACACGGTGAACGCGGTGCCGTGCTGAGTGCCATTATCACGCACCATTTGTTGCAGATTTAATTGCTGGCATCGATCGCGCGTCAGCGTCAAACAAATCAAACCACGGCCGTATTTGGCCATGAAGTTGATCGCGTCGGCCGAAATGCAATCGGC
This sequence comes from Enterobacterales bacterium, assembly GCA_041914905.1. Taxonomy (GTDB): domain Bacteria; phylum Pseudomonadota; class Gammaproteobacteria; order Enterobacterales; family Permianibacteraceae; genus Permianibacter. Next base: position 84,043 of record JAYSCL010000009.1, on the reverse strand, counting down.
TGCCATGACCAAATCGCCTTCGTTTTCACGATCTTCGTCATCCATCAGGATAATCATGCGACCGTTTTTCAATTCGCCGATTAATTCGGCAACGCTGGCTAAACTCATTGCTGTTTCTCTAAAAATTCGTCACAACGACTCAAACACAGATCCACCACTTCGCGATCAACGCCGCCGTTACAACTGGCTTGGCATTGTTTGAATAGCTGTGAACGTTCGCTGCCATTGCTTTGGCAACCCATTTGCTGGCGTAATGATTCCGCCATCACGCTATCGCACTGCGCTTGCAGTTTTTGCTGCGGCGACAAGGCGCTGCACGCCGACAAAACCAACGTCAGCAGAATCATTATTTTTTTCATCGTCCACTCCCAAATCCACATCGTTGTAGAAAATCAGTATTGATGCCAGATTCTGATATGCCAGGTTCTGACGACGCGGTTAATAATCGTTCAACGTAGCGCGCCAACAAATCCACTTCGACATTTATTTTTCGTCCAGGCTGCCACTGAGCAATCGTGGTTTCCGCCAGGGTGTGCGGCACAATGGTCAGTGCCACGGTATCACCGTCAACCGCGTTGACGGTCAAACTGACACCGTCCAAACAAATGGACCCTTTGTGGGCGATATAACGCGACAATTCACGCGGAACACGCAAGCGAAACTGTTCAGCACGCGCGGCGCTTTCTCGTGCGATGATTTCGCCAACACCATCCACATGACCGCTGACTAAATGCCCACCCAAGCGCGTAGTCGGCAACATCGCTTTTTCGAGATTAACGGGGGTACCGGCTTGCCAGTGCTGCGCCGTGGTGACACGCAAGGTTTCGACCGAGACATCGGCGGCAAAATGGGTGGCATCAAACTCAACGGCGGTTAAGCAGACGCCGTTCACGGCGATGCTGTCGCCCAGTTTGGTGTCCTGCATATCCAATTTGCCAACAGCAATGTGCAAGCGCACATCACCGCCACGCGGTGACACGCTTAAGATCTGGCCAACGGATTGAATCAAACCTGTGAACATGAAACGCCTGAAAAAGGTCAGGGCCGCAACGTAATGCGCCAGTCGCGGCCAAGGGATTGGATATCGCGCGTTTGCCAATGATGAACATTAGCCATCAATGCCGGTGAATCGAGCGACAACAAGGGTTGAGCTTGTGCACCCAAAAAACACGGCGCTTGATACAGCACCAGCTCATCCACCAAACCGGCCGCGATAAACGCGGTGGCCAAACGCGGACCACATTCTACCAGTGCGTCGTTGATCCCGCGCTGGGCAAGCGCGAAAAGCAGCGCGGCCAGATCAACTCGATTGCTATCAGCGGGAATGATCACGCTTTCCGTTCCGGCAATCGCGGGACATTGCTGCGTATGCACCAGCAGAGTGGGAGCACTGCCGTCGCAAACAAGATACTCGGCCGTCACCTGGCCACGGCTGTCGAGGACAACACGCAGGGGTGACGTGATGTCGCTGAAGCTCAAGTGTTCGAGCAATTCCAGCTCGGTTTCGCGCAAGGTCATACGCGGGTTGTCGGCGAGCACGGTGCCGCTGCCGGTAATGATCGCTTGATGGCGTGAACGCAACTGTTGCACATCTCGCCGCGCCGGCACGTCTGTGATCCACTGACTCTCGCCGCTCGGCAGTGCGATGCGCCCATCGAGACTCGCCGCCAGCTTCAACGTGACAAACGGGCGTTGCCGCGTCATCCGCGATAAAAATCCACGCATGATCTCACGCGCTTCAGATTCGCCTAGCCCCACTTCAACAACAATGCCGGCTGAGCGCAATTGCCCGAAGCCATTACCACTGACCAGCGGATTCGGATCAGCGAGCGCCGCCACCACCCGTTTTACGCCGGCTTTGATCAGCGCCTGCGCACACGGCCCGGTGCGCCCCTGATGTGCGCATGGTTCCAAGGTCACGTACGCCGTTGCGCCCCGCGCTTGGTCACCGGCCTGTTGCAGTGCATGCACTTCGGCATGCGCTTCACCGGCTTTTTTATGCCAGCCTTCACCGACGATCTGGTCACCATGAGCGATGACGCAGCCAACCGCAGGATTGGGGGCTGTGGTGTAGATACCGCGCTCGGCAAGGTGGAGGGCGCGGGACATGAGTTGCTTATCGAGTTCTGAAAAAGTCATGTGATTGGTTGTGCTCTTTGACAACAAAATGCGTTTGCGTCACTCGGAAAGCCATTGTTAAGCAACCCCACCAAACAGAGAAATAATGTTTAGCTGATCAACGTCGATCATGGGCGTTGTGACCGACGAGATCATCACCACTTGCTGGCTTCGCCGGGTCCCGCCCCGGCAGGCGGGCCGCTTTCTTTGTTGTGCCAAAGAAAGTGGCGCAAAGAAAGGCTCCCCTGCATCGCCGCACTTGGCTGGCGCGAATAGCTGACACCGTTCCTGCGTTGCTCAAAATCAAACGGCGGCTGCGTAACTCGCTTCGCTCAGACATACTCGCCGAAATCCCCGTTTGATTTCTCCGCTACTCGGGCGGCGATGAAGGGGCCCGAACGTTTCAACAGGGACAGTGCTACCGAATAAAAAATATAATGAATAAATATAAACTGCACTCAACAACAAATCATTGAGAAAACATTTATTGTTTTGGTATACGGGTTCTTCACAAACAGCCTTCAATATACTCAACGGCGTTCGGAGTGCCGAGGCGAATTGAGCTAATGACCCCATCACCACCTTCAATTTCAAACAACAACACTAATCCATTTTCTTGTTTGATACGCTGATAGCCGTCCTTTTGCCCGGTGTACGGGTGCGGAGTACTCACTGGCTGTCCATATTTTTCAATGATTTTTGAACTTGAGTATCCGACTCTTATATTTCTGCTTGTTCTTACCTCTGAATACTTTGAAGTCACGTCAATTCGAGTAATGACACCCTCTTCGACCATAAAACTGGGTAAGTCCAATTTATCCTCAATCGATTCCAGAAAGTGGCAGTTTCCTGATTTAACACCAGGCTCAACTAAGCCCTTGTAGTTTTTCAAGATCCTCAGCGCATCGGTTTCTTTCATACCGATGAAAACACCGGCAAATGAATCGTCTGTCAAGTTTTCTGCGGTCGCACACAGCGAGAACAAAACGCCGCAAAATACAATTCTGAATCTCGACATATCTTTATTTCGCCTGCAACTTCGCAATCTCATCGCGAAATTCATTCAGATCCTGAAAACGACGATAAACCGATGCAAACCGCACATACGCCACTTCATCCAGTTTGCGCAACTCTTCCATAACCATTTCACCGACATTGTCGGACGGTACTTCACGTTCGCCGGTGGCGCGCAGTTTGGACATGATGTGCCCCAGTGCGGCGTCGACTTGATCGACGCTGACCGGGCGCTTTTCGATGGCGCGCAAAATGCCGCCTTTGAGTTTGTCTTCGTTGAACGGTTCGCGCGAACCGTCGCGTTTGACAACTCGTGGCATCACGAGCTCAGCGGTTTCAAACGTGGTCACACGTTCGCCGCACTGCACACATTCACGACGGCGGCGGACTTGAGCGCCTTCGGCGACCAAACGGGAATCGATCACTTTGGTGTCTTCGGCATTACAGAAAGGGCAACGCATCAGTGTTTCTCGTTATAAAAAAGTTAGGGCGCATGCTGATGCGCCCTACTTTAGCGGATTCTTTCTTTATGGGAACGGTTTTGGTCGCGAAAAATACTGCTTTCGCAACGAAACCGTTCCAACCGGATTAAGCATAAACCGGGAATCGTGCGGTCAGCTTCGCCACTTTTTCTTTCACCGCTGCAATGGTGGCTTCGTTGTTCACGTCATCCAGAATGTCGCAGATCCAGCCGGTCAATTCGGTCACTTCGGCTTCTTTGAAACCGCGTGTCGTGATTGCCGGTGTGCCAACACGTATGCCTGACGTCACAAACGGTGAACGCGGATCGTTGGGTACGGCGTTTTTGTTGACGGTGATATGCGCTTTACCCAGCGCCGCATCGGCTTCTTTGCCCGAAATATTTTTGCTGATTAACGACACCAGCATCAAATGGTTGTCGGTGCCACCTGACACGATGTCATAACCACGTGCGACAAACACTTTGGCCATCGCTTTGGCATTGACCGCCACTTGCTTTTGATAGGTTTTGAATTCTGGTTCCAACGCTTCTCTGAACGCGACGGCTTTGGCGGCGATCACATGCATCAACGGACCGCCCTGGCCGCCGGGAAACACGGCAGAATTGATTTTCTTTTCGAGATCCGGATTGGCTTTGCCCAAAATCAGACCACCACGCGGACCACGCAGTGTTTTGTGCGTTGTGGTGGTCACCACATCGGCAAACGGCACCGGATTAGGGTATTCGCCGGCCGCAACCAGACCCGCCACATGCGCCATGTCAACCATAAATACCGCGCCGACTTTGTCGGCAATTTCACGCAGACGTTTCCAATCCACGACACGCGAATACGCCGAAAAACCGCCCAACACCATTTTCGGCTTGTGCTCCAGTGCCAATGCTTCGGCGTGGTCATAATCGATATAACCGTCAGCCGTCAGACCGTATTGCACCGATTTGTAAATTTTGCCGGAAAAATTCACCGGCGAACCGTGCGTCAAATGGCCGCCGTGCGCCAACGACATGCCAAGCACCGTGTCACCCGGGTTCAACAGCGCCATGTAAACGGCTGAATTGGCTTGCGAACCCGAGTGCGGTTGCACATTGGCCCAATCAGCGCCAAACAACTGTTTCGCCCGTTCGATGGCTAATTTTTCAGCAATGTCGACAAATTCGCAGCCGCCGTAATAGCGTTTTTCCGGGTAGCCTTCCGCGTATTTATTGGTCAGCACCGAACCTTGCGCTTCCATCACGCGCTTGGACGTGTAGTTCTCGGACGCGATGAGTTCGATGTGCTGTTCTTGGCGAACACGCTCTTTTTCCATCGCAGAAAACAATTCGGGATCAAAGGACGACAACGTAGCGGGCGAACGAAACATGGCGGGGCTGCACTCTAAAAAAGGGGACAAAACCAAGGGGTCGATAGTCTAGCAGTTACCGTAACGGGAGTGGTCCGTACAAAACTTCCTTACTGATCTTCCAAAACGCGTACTTGCCAGAACTTTACACCATGGCTATCGTGAGCCATGGTCGCGAAAGTAAACCGGAGGCGCCCACTTATCGTCGAGTATTTATTTCACGCCCTACCTGCCAAGAATCACCGAGCCGAGTTGTACGGAGCAAGAACGCAGCGCCAACTGTCATTCCACAAAGACCAATAGGCGCATAACAACAGCATTATCTCGGAGACACAGATGAAAAAATCCCCCCTTTATCTCGGCATCATTGCCGCCCTCAGCACGCCAATTGTCACGTCAGTGACATACGCCGCTGAAGGCGACGAAAGCACCGACGCCGAACGAGTGGAAGTGACCGGCTCACGGATTAAGCGCACCGACACCGAAGGCCAATCCCCGGTTTTTACTTTGTCGCGCGACGACTTGGATCGATCGGGCGTTAACTCGATCGGTGAGTTATTGCAACAGCTGACCGGTGGCGGCAAAGCGCTGAATGGCAAATTCAATTCATCGGGCAATTTTGGTTATCCAGCCGATGGTGGTGGCATTGGCGCTGGTTCAGTGCAAGTTGATTTGCGTCACTTGTCATCAAAACGCGTCCTTGTGCTCGTAAATGGTCTGCGTTGGGTCAATGAATCATCGGCATCGGGGGTTAGTGGTGCAGTCGATTTGAACACGATTCCCATGGCCATTGTTGAACGCATTGAGGTGTTGGAAGACGGCGCATCGGCTATTTACGGTTCTGACGCCATCGCAGGTGTGGTGAATATCATCACAAGAAAAGACTATTCCGGTTGGGAAGCCACCGTAAATGCAGGCCGTTACGGCCAAGGCGGCAATGCCAAAAAAGCCGAATTTACCTGGGGCTCTACCAGCGATGGTTTTAATGCCGTGATCAATGTGAGTTTCAATAAACAGGATGAGTTGAGCTCAAATGAATACGGGATTTCACGCACACCCAAGCCATTTCAACCAATTTCAAATGGCGGCAGCTCAGGCACGCCGCAAGGTCGCTTTCGCTTTTATTTTCCCGATGATGGTGGCGGACGGTGTGGCGCCTTCGTCGATGACGACGGCAATCCTGTTAATCCTGATGGCTCCGTGCCGTTTGTTTGCAATTTGACCACCGACTATCGTACCGATTTTGGTAGCGACGACATCCCAACCTTTCCGGGGCAATACATTCAGTTTTCAGGTGATACGCGCTTCAACTTTGCGCCATACAATTTAATTCTGACGCCTAGCGAACGTAAAAGCATTTTTGCCGGTTTGAACGGGAACATAAACAGTGACACATCATGGTTTGCGCGATTTCTAATCAATCAACGCGAATCAACTAATCAAGCCGCACCTGAACCTATTTTTGTCGGCCCCGATGCCGGTGCCGGCACGGTGTTGAACAGCGTTGAAATTCCCGCTGATCAACCGTTTAATCCTTTTGGCATTGATCTCGTTGGCCCACAATATGATGTCGGCGGCAATTTGCTGAACTTGGGCACATTCTCATTCTTCACACGTCGCCCATTGGAAGGCGGTCCTCGTATTTTTGATCAATCCGTTGATACCACCTATTTCACCGCCGGATTGGAAGGGGCGATGTCAAACGGCTATGAATGGAATGTTAATTTCATCACCGCCAAGAACGAAGCAGAACAAGATTTTCGCAATGGCTACAACACAAAACGTATTCGCAATGCTTTGGGTTCTGAAACTGCGCCCGGCAGCGGAATGTGCACCGACGGATCATTACCAGCGGGCCCATGCTTGAATATATTCGGCGGTATGGGGACCGACCAAGCCGGCACGATTACTCCTGCAATGTTGCAATACATCACGGCCGATACGCATGATGAAAGCGATCAGAATTTGATGGTGATTTCGGCCAATATAACTGGCGACCTGATCGATATGGCTAACGGACCATTATCGTTTGCCGCCGGGTTTGAGCATCGCAATTACAAAGGCGAATACCGTCCATCAGCATTACGTGTGCCAGATGAAAACAATGAGTCAGAATCAGTTGACTCGTCTGCAACGGCTTTCGATGGCGATTATGATGTCAACGAATTATATGCAGAACTCAATGTCCCGTTATCCGGAAATTTTGAAATAATGCCAGCAATTCGTTTTTCAGATTACAGTAATTTTGGACAGGTAACGACTGGGAAGCTGGGGTTTCGTTGGAGACTCTCTGACGAAGTTTTGTTACGCGGAACATATGCACAAGGCTTTCGCGCCCCCGTCATCGGAGAACTGTTCGGAACGGCATTTTTCGGCCCAGAAGTGGCCGATCCTTGCTCGAATTATGGTGATCTCGCGCCTAGTGACCCAACATACGTGACGTGTGAAGGATTGGGTATTCCCAACAACTATGAGCAGTTGAATCCGCAAATTACACAAGTAACGGGCGGCAATGACACTCTCGATCCAGAAGAATCCACATCAAACACGCTGGGTGCCGTATTCAGTCCCGAGTGGATGCGTGGTGACGCCGATCGAGTTGACTTTGAGTTCACTTATTACAAACACGAAATTGACGACGTTATATTGGGACCATCAGCTCAAGCCATTCTCGATGAGTGTTTCAATGATGGCGACGCCGGCTCAGCGGTTTGCCAAAACATTAATCGAACGGCGGCCGGTTTTATCAGTTCCGTTGACGGTAAATTGGAGAACTCCGGCACGCTCGAAACGTCTGGCTACGATTTCAAAGTGACGGTGGCTGATGACAGTGGCGCAGGCAAAATAAAAGCGGCTATGCAAGTAACTCGCGTCATCAGTTACAAAGGTGATGGTGATCTCGCACGCGGCATTCCAGGCCCGGTGGGCGGGGTTGGAATTGAGGCTGAGGACGGTGCAATTCCTGAAATTCAAGCCAACACGCAGATAGATTATGGCGTCAATGATTGGTCATTAGGTTGGACCATGCGTTACATATCAGGTGTCACTGAAACGGTTGAAGGTGTTGACTATCGATTAAAGTCAATGACCTATCATGATGCGCAATTTAATCTCGACAATGCCTTTACCATCCAGGGTCTGCGTTTCACCGTGGGGATTAACAACGTATTCAAGAAAGATCCACCGATCTGCTTGAGCTGCTCACTCAACGGCTATGATGCCGGAACCTATGATCTACCCGATCGCTTTGTTTACGTCACCGCTACATATCGCAGCAATTGATCTATTCAGTAAAAAAAAACGGCGCTTCGGCGCCGTTTTCTTTAACTTTAATTCACGCGACTCACCGACACAATCCGATCGCCTGGCGTCAGTTTACCGATCACCTCAACGCCGCTTTCAATTTTGGCGAACGTTGTGTAATGCCAATCGAGATGGGGGTTATGGCCGACATTGAAAAAGAATTGTGAACCGGCGGTGTCTTTGCCGGCAGTCGCCATACCAAGCCAGTGTTCGGTGTGCGGATTCAAACTTAACTCTTCGCGGATGCGATAGCCGGGGCCGCCTTCGCCGGTGTCGGTGGGATCGCCGGTTTGCGCGACAAAACCCGGCACGACGCGAAAGAAAACCCGTCCATTGAAATAGCCTTTGTTGGCCAGCGTGGCAAAATTGTACGACGTATAAGGCGATTCTGCCGACAGTTGCACGGTGAGGTCACCGCGCTCGGTTTTGATCAAGTATCGCGCTGCAATCAGCGGACGAATCGCATCGTAATCGAATACTTTTTGTGGTGGATCTTCGCGTTCTGGACTGGCGGACTCTATCGGCAACGCGCGCTTGACGGAATATTTCAGCGCGCTGTTGCTCGCCCATGCCTCCACTTCTTTACGGTGTTGTGTGACAAGCGGTGGGCGTTCACTTAAACCTTGAATGGCGGCAATCGCTGTCATCGGATCGGGATGACGAATCAGCTGATTGACGCCGCGCCATGCAATGCTTTCATCTTTTGTGCGCGCAACGGCAAACGCGGACTCATAACGCACCCAGGCGTGTGTGTGCAATTGCGCCAACTCAAATACTTTGGTGCTGTCTTTGACACTGGCGGGCGTACCGTACGCCCGCGCAAGAAACAACGCCGTGCGCGGATCAGGTTTGTTTTTGAGTTGCACAAACACCTCATCGAGATCGTACAACTCAGCTTCGTTGCGACCACGCGACAACGCAAACGCCGCATAGGTTGAAGCAGCGTTACGATCCGACACGACCTGCAACAACAAGCGCGCGGCATCTTTATTCAGCGTCGTCAATTTGTCGCGACGAAAAGTCCATAACAGACCAAAAGCCTGCGCCACACTGGCCGTGATCGCGTGGTCACCGTGTTCAAGTGAATCCAATAACGTGTTCAGAAAAATCGTTTGCGCCGTGTCGTTGCCGGTATTGGCAATGGCGAGCAATGCCACGTCGCGATTGGCGGTGTTGATCTCGTTTTTTAACCAAGCTTGCTGCAAGGGCACGGTGGACTTTTCACTGGCCGAAATACCCAGTGCAAACAAGGCGGTGCGTTGCAAGATTGGCTCAGCGTTCAAGAAAACCCGCAGGCGATCGACGACCGCATCGCCACCAATTCGCCCCAGCCCCAGCAAGGCAATGCGTTTCTCTTCGCTTGTACCTTCAGACAGAGCCAGCTTGAAGCTGTCATCGTCGGCATTACGTGCATCGGTCGCTTCCCATAAGCGCGCGCTCAGGCTCTTATCAGCGGCCATCGTCACCGGTGCCGCCACCAGCAATATGGGCAGCACAAATTTTGTCCAACTCATCAGGATTTCCTTCTTAAAACAAGGCGTCGCCGCTGCCATCCGCTACACTAACGCACGGTTTTGCAGCTTCTCTACAGGTAACGGCGAATGGCCCAGTATATCTACACGATGCATCGCGTGAGCAAGATTGTTCCGCCCAAGCGTCAAATCATCAAAGACATTTCGTTGTCATTTTTCCCCGGCGCCAAAATTGGCGTGCTGGGTTTGAACGGTTCCGGTAAATCAACGGTGCTGCGCATCATGGCCGGCGTTGACAAAGACTTTGACGGCGAAGCGCGCGCACAAACCGGCACCAAGATGGGTTATTTGCCGCAAGAGCCACAATTAAATCCGGAAAAAAATGTGCGTGGCAATGTTGAAGAAGCCGTTGCCGACATTTTGAATGCGAAACAACGATTGGATGCGGTTTACGCCGCTTATGCCGAACCGGATGCCGATTTCGACAAACTTGCGAAAGAGCAAGGTGAACTGGAAGCCTTTTTGTCGGCCAATAACGGCGACGATATTGATCGCGTGCTCGAAGTCGCTGCTGATGCCTTGCGTTTGCCGCCATGGGATGCCGACGTCACCAAATTATCCGGTGGTGAAAAACGCCGCGTGGCGCTGTGTCGTTTACTGTTATCCAAACCCGATATGATTTTGCTCGACGAACCGACCAACCATTTGGACGCCGAATCAGTGGCTTGGCTGGAGCGTTTCCTGCACGATTTTCCGGGCACCGTGATTGCAGTGACGCACGATCGTTATTTCCTTGATAACGTCGCCGGTTGGATCCTCGAATTGGATCGCGGCGAAGGCATTCCGTGGGAAGGCAATTACTCGTCGTGGTTGGAACAAAAACAAGCGCGCTTGGAACAAGAACAGAAAACCGAAGCCGCGCACATTAAAACGATGAAACAAGAATTGGAATGGGTGCGTCAAAATCCGAAAGCCCGCCAAGCCAAAAACAAAGCCCGTGTGCAACGCTTTGAAGAACTGTCGTCGGTGGAATTCCAAAAACGTAACGAAACGCAGGAATTGTATATTCCACCCGGCCCACGCCTGGGCAATATGGTCGTTGAAGCGCAAGGCATTAAAAAATCGTTTGGCGACAAATTATTGTTTGAAAACTTGAGCTTCAATTTGCCACCCGGTGGTGTTGTCGGTGTGATTGGCCCCAACGGTGCGGGTAAATCAACCTTATTCAAAATGATCTGCGGCCTCGAACAACCCGACGCCGGTGAATTGCGCATCGGCGAATCAGTCAAACTCGCTTATGTTGACCAATCTCGTGATCATTTGGACAACAACAAAACCGTATGGGAAGAAATTTCGGACGGCTCTGATATTTTGACGATCGGCTCCTACACCGTGCCATCACGCGCCTATATCGGACGTTTTAACTTCAAAGGCAGCGACCAGCAAAAATGGATTAAAGATCTGTCCGGTGGTGAGCGCAATCGTTTGCACTTGGCCAAATTGTTGAAGAGCGGTGGCAACGTCTTGCTGCTCGACGAACCGACCAACGATCTGGATGTGGAAACCCTGCGCGCGCTCGAAGAAGCCGTGCTCGCGTTTGCCGGTTGTGCTGTTATCATCTCCCACGATCGTTGGTTCCTTGATCGCGTCGCTACTCACATTCTGGCGTTTGAAGGTGATTCTCAAGTGGTCTGGTTCGAAGGCAATTACGCCGATTACGAAGCCGATCGCAAACGTCGTTTGGGTATGGAAGCGGATCAACCGCATCGGATTAAATACCGCAAGCTGGAAGGTTAACCGTTTTATCCCTCATAAGCCCGTGCACCGCACGGGTTTTTTTTATCCAGTTGTTCTACACTGCGCGCAACCTGATCAAACGGAGAATGCTATGGTGTGGAAACTCGCTTGTTGCTTTGCGGCTGTGATCACTTGGCCAAGTTTTGCCGGTGATGCCGCCGGTTGCAAAGACCATCCTCTGTTCAACCGCTTGGCCGGTTACGACATTGAAAGTTGCTCACAACAAGAATTTGATGCGGTTGAGTTTCCCGTTGGAGACCCCGACACTTGCCAAGTGACACAAAAAGAAAGCGTGGAAGGCAAACGTTACGATTTTCTTTATGTCAAACAAGCCAGTGCAGGCAACAAAAGTGCCGTGCAAATTGCACGCAACTATCAAAACGCGATTAAACAAGCGGGTGGACGTGTCGTTGCCGAATACGGAGCCGACGGCAGCCCGCGAATGGCCTGTGATCCGGCGGGTGTTTTTTACATTGGTGATCGCGTTACCACGTTACAATTGGCCAAAGACGGTCACGACATTTGGGTAATGGTATTTCCATTTGTTGGCGCGGGCAATTACGGTGTACGTATTGTCGAACGCGAAAATATGCAGCAAGAGATCAATGTGTCAGATTGGTTGTCGCAATTGAACAGCAATGGTTTATTGACGCTGTACATCAATTTTGACAGCGGCAAAGCGACCATCAAGGCGGACTCACAAGCCACCGTCGACAAAATGGTCGCGTTGATGCAGCAAGCCGCACAACTGAAACTCGAAATTGCCGGCCATACCGATAACGTCGGTAACGCCGTCGCCAATCAAACTCTGTCGGAACAACGCGCGCAGGCGCTGGTCAGTGCGTTGATGGCGAAAGGTATTAACAGCAGCCGTTTAGTTGCCAAAGGTTATGGGGCTAGCAAACCAATTGCCGATAACAGCAACGAAGCCGGTCGCGCAAAAAATCGTCGCGTTGAGCTGATTAAACGCTAACACAGGTGCGACAAGGGCTTGCGCCGGTTACTTCAGCGGGTTTTCTCGTAGCATGTGGTACGAGCGCCAACAGGGGCGCTCGTCGTGCTGGCAAGGTACGTCGAAGCTTCTATACTTGTACTTTAAGGGCTTTGGAGTCGCCGTAAGATGAACACGCCCCCTTCGGAACGACGCCGATTTCAGCGCGTCAATTTTTTTACCACGGCATTTTTGTGCGACATCAACGGGCGTCACGAATGCCAAGTGCATGATCTGTCCTTAAAAGGCGCGTTGGTCGCGATGCCTGATGGCAATCTCGCGAGCTTGGTGACGCCGATCACATTGGAAATTCATTTGTGCGACAGCGATGATGTGCTGCGTATGGAAGTGTCCGTTGTGCATGAACGCGAAGGTGTTTATGGTTTGTTGTGTGAACGCATTGACGTTGACAGCATGACGCATTTGCGTCGCTTGGTTGAGCTAAACTTGGGAGAGACCAGTTTGCTTGAGCGCGATTTGAATGCATTGGTGGCCTAAACTAATTCAGCGTCTGCGTTACGTCATCCCCCATTTATTGCTATTGAATTGTTACGCCGCTACAGACGACACACCCGCCGAAGAAAGCGACGATCTGTTTGATTTGGATATCGCACAGTTGCTGTCCGTGTCGGTCAATTCAGCATCGCGCTTTGAAGAAACCTTGCGCGATGCGCCAGCCACAATGATCGTACTGAACCAATCCGACTTGGTGCAGCGCGGTTATCGTGACTTGTCCGAAATTTACGATGACCTGCCGGGCATGGAAATGTCGCGGCCGTTTGGCGATACGCTCTATCGTAATCAGTGGCGCGGTTTGCGCAAATCAATCGGTACGCCGTATCTTTTGATGCTCGATGGCTTGCTGCTGAATCATCTGTGGTTTAATCAAGAAGAAATCATCGCGACGATGCCGCTCAGCATGATTGACCGCGTTGAAATCGTCTACGGACCGGCTTCGGTGGTCTACGGTGCCAATGCGTTTGTTGGTGTTATCAACATCATCAGTAAACGCATCAGCAGTGAGCAAGCCACTGCGTATGTGCACGCTGGCGCCGGCAGCGATGCACGCACAATTGTTGATTTATTTTATCAAAACAAAATCGGTGATCTGGGGGTTAGCGCAGCGATCCGCCGTGATCGCGGGCAAATGGATAACGATGTTAACACGCGCTATGAGTATTTGAAGCCGCGTTACTTTCGTGATCGCGATCTGTGGGGACCCTTTGCGGAATACAGCCATTATGCGGATTATTATTCGCCGTTTTATAACGATGCCATTGACCTGCGACTGACGTATCAACAGTTTGAAGTGGCCGCCCAGTATTTTCGGTTGAACACCGGCTTTGGCAATGTGTATCCCGGTGACCGTATTTTGAATTATTCGCGTTGGATTGAACCGGATTTGTCGATTTACACCCGTCACTGTGCAACATTAAACGCGACGACTGCGGCGACCACTTTATTGCGCTATCGTCGTTCTGGCGTTGATCCGGATTCAACAACACTAGAGGGGTATAACGTTAGTGACAATAGCGGCACACGTCGCGTCGTTGATTTTTCGTATTGGGGGTCAGACAGCGAAAGTGTCGCGTTGCATGAAGACTTAACGTGGATCCCGAACTCACGATGGTCAGTCGCCAGTGGCCTGCGTTTGGAACGTAAACGATTGCAACGCGCTTATGACATCACCTGGGGGTCCAGTGTTGAAATCGATGCCTGTGATGAGGTGGGCGAAGGCTTTCCCTTTTGTCTCGATTCACTTGCTGATTACGATTGGCCAACGCCGCCGCAAGGCGATACCGTGCTCGATAATCACATCACGACATTTGACCGCAGCGTCTACGCTTTGGCCCGCGTCAAAATGGGTGGCGACGATTGGCAAGGCCATCGTCTCGATCTGCATATCGGCGCGCGTTACGATCACAATTCCGAAGTTGGCAGCGCGCCGACACGGCGCATTGGCGCGGTGTACGGTTTTCAAAATTGGACCATCAAATTGCTGTACGGCGAGTCATTCAATGAACCAGCCGGTCGTGAACTCTTTGGCGGTTGGCAGGGTTCCGGATCATCACCCGCATTGGATCCGGAAACGGCCGAAACCGTGGAGCTCAGTGTTAGCTATCAGCACGATCAATGGCAACTAACCGCCGATGCGTATGAAGTAAAAAGTGATCAAAACATTATTACGTTTGCCGGTGGTGCCAACAATTTGGGTGAGCGCGATATTTACGGCATTGATCTGCATGCACAATGGCAGAAATCATTTCGTAAAAGTCAGATTAAATTGTGGGCCTATTGGACACATCTTTTTGAAGCGCAACAGTCGATTCCCTATTTTGTTGACGATCAATGCACCGATGTGTCGCACTGCGCGGTCGCGTTTTACGATGAAGACATTGGCGACACGGCCAATGATAAGTGGTGGTGGGGCGCTACGTGGAGCTGGCATTCATCCTGGTCGTTAACACTGCGCGGCCGTCATATCGGCGCACGCAATACCGTCAGCAGCAATCCGATCCAACGTGTCGACGCTTACAACACCGTCGATGTGAATTTTTTATGGCGCAACTTCGCGACAAATGGTCTTGATGTCGGACTCAGTGTGAATAACTTACTGGATGAACATTACTTTCACCCTGGCTTACGTGAAGCCGACGCCGGTACGCGCAGCGGGCAATTTGACAACAACGGCGTTTGGCAAGGCAGTGAGGGCTGGTATTCATCGGTGTTACCACAACCGGGTCGGCAATTTTTGGTGCACCTGACGTGGCGGTACTAGAAGCCATCTCAAAAATAAAAAAGGCGGCTTAAAAGCCGCCCTACACTATTCAGTACTTCTCGTTCACGTGCTCAGTGGTGACCGTGACCGCAGTGACCATCGTGCACATGACCGTGTTCCAATTCTTCTTCGGTGGCTTCACGTACGGCGACGACTTCGACATCAAAATGCAATTCAACACCGGCCAGTTCATGATTGCCATCGACCGTCACATTGTCACCGTCGATTTTCGTCACTTGAATGACCATTGGACCATGTTGCGTGTCAGCATGAAATTGTTGGCCAATGTGCAGATCAGCAACGTCACCAAAGGCAGCGCGCGGCACGACTTGAATCAGCGACTCATCACGCGGACCGTAGCCATCTTCCGGAGCGACTACCACATTGAGTTTGGCGCCAGCCGCTTTGCCTTCCAGTGCATCTTCCAGACCGGGGATAATATTGCCCATACCTTGAATATAGGTCAGCGGGCGATCAGCATCCGACTTGTCCAGCGTTTCGCCGGCTTGGTTGCGAAGATGGTAGTGAATGCTGACAACAGCATCGGCGGCGATTTGCATGGGCTTGGGCTCCAGGAACGTAAGGCGGCGCATTCTACGCGCTTGATGCCGGCTTGTCCCCGCGTCCGCCTGACAAATGCATGACAGCGCAGCGCATGCTTCGTATGATGCGGCCCGAGTTGTCATGCTTAAGGAACAACAATGAAACGTTTGCTGCCCCTGCTGTTGGTCGCCGGTACCGCGATTGCCGCGACACCGGCTGCCCTTAATCCGAATCAGGATTACCATTCGTACAGCGAACCTCAAAAAGTTCGCACGCGCCATATCGAGCTTGATCTGACCGTCGATTTTGATCGCCAGCAAATACGCGGCTCGGCCACTTTGCACATTGACGCTAAAGCGGGCGTCAAAACACTGGTGCTCGACACCCGTGATTTAACCATCGACAGCGTCGAAGCCGGAAACGACACGCTGCAAAAAACCGCTTTTACGCTCGGCAAACGTGACGCCATTTTAGGGGCTCCGCTGACCGTACAGTTACCGGCAAAAGCGAATCGCGTTCGCATTCAGTATCAAACCAGTCCGCAAGCCAGTGCTCTGCAATGGCTAACGCCGGAGCAAACGGCGGGTAAAAAGCTACCGTTTCTATTTTCACAATCGCAAGCGATTCATGCGCGCAGCTGGATCCCGCTACAAGATTCGCCACAAGTGCGCGTGACGTATGAGGCGGTTATCCATACACCGAAAACGATTCGCGCCGTGATGAGTGCCGACAACGACGGCAACGCCGAACGCAACGGTGAATACCGCTTCAAAATGCCGCAAGCGATTCCGTCGTATTTGATCGCGATTGCCGCTGGCGATTTGGAATTCAAAGCCATGAGCGCGCGCACTGGCGTTTATGCCGAACCGCAAACATTGGACAAAGCCGTCGCCGAATTCAATGACACCGAAAGCATGATTGTTGCGACTGAAAAACTGTACGGCGACTACGCATGGGGTCGTTATGATTTGCTGATCTTACCCCCCAGTTTCCCCTTCGGCGGTATGGAAAACCCGCGTTTGTCGTTTATCACACCGACCGTTATTGCCGGTGACAAATCCTTGGTCAATTTGATTGCGCACGAACTCGCGCATTCATGGTCTGGCAATTTGGTTACCAACGCCACTTGGCGCGATTTATGGTTAAACGAAGGTTTCACGTCCTATATCGAAAACCGCATTATCGAATCGGTGTATGGCGTTGATATGGCCGTGATGGATCAAGTACTCGATCTGAAAAGCCTGAACGACGATATGGCGGCAGCGAAACCGGAAGATCGCGTGCTCGCCGTTGATATTCGCGGCCGCGATCCGGACGATGTCTTCAGTGATATTCCCTATATTAAAGGCAAAATGCTACTACATTATCTGGAACACAAATTTGGTCGCGAAAAGTTCGATGCTTTTTTAAATGGCTACTTCAAACACTTCGCGTTTCAAACGTTGAATACCGAAACCTTTGTACAGTACATCACTGATAAATTGTTAAAAAAATACCCAGGCGTCGTTTCGGATAAAAAACTCAAAGAATGGGTATATGAACAAGGTATGCCCGCCGATGCGCCAGCGCCGCGCTCACCGCAATTTTCACAGGTTGCCACCGAGGCTATGCTGTATATGGGTGGGCAACGCCTGACCAGCGCGATCAAAACCGACGGCTGGGTTACCCATCAATGGCTGTACTTTCTCGATCGACTTCAACCCACCAGTAATGAAGCGATGTTGAAAGAACTCGACGATCGTTTTCACTTCAGCCAGTCGGGTAATAGTGAAATTGCCCATCGCTGGTTCTTGTTGTGCATTCGTTCCGGCTACGACACGGTTGCTGATCCACTGGAAAACTATTTGATCAGCATCGGTCGGCGTAAATTGATTGTGCCGCTGTACGAAGCACTGGCCAAAACAGAGGACGGCAAAGCGTTTGCGCTGGACGTCTATAAGAAAGCGCGTCCCGGTTATCACCCGTTGGCGCAAGCGACGCTGGACAAGATGTTGGGTTTCAAAACGAAATAAAACGATGAGCAATAAAAAAAGCGGCTTCAGCCGTAATGCCGATCAGTTAGACGATTTTATGTCGTTGTAGGGCGGCCTTCAGGCCGCCAATTGGCGGGCTAAAGCCCGCCCTACAAAAGCTAAGATATCTTAACTGACAGGCATTAGGCCTCAGCCGCTTTTTTTATTGGCGATGAATTTGCAGAGGCCCATGCGCCTGACACGTTGGCATTAATTCAATGGCACAAATGTTTACATGCGGCGGTTGCGACAGCGCCCAGACGACGGCGTTGGCAATATCGTCCGGCGTCAACGCCTTTGCCCCGGCGTACACTTTAGCGGCTTTGTCGGCATCACCTTTGAAGCGCACGAGTGAAAACTCACTGCCACCGACCATGCCCGGTTCGATGTTGGTTACCCGCACACCGGTACCCAGCAGATCCGCGCGTAAATTGCGACTAAATTGTTCGACAAAGGCTTTGCTGGCACCGTAGACGTTGCCACCAGGATACGCATAACTGCCCGCGATCGAACCGATATTCACCACATGACCACGACCGCGTTCAACCATACCCGGTAGCAACAAGCGACTTAACCACACCAACGCCGTGCAATTGGTGTCGATCATCTGTTGCCAATCTTGCCAATCCGCTTTGTGCGCCGGTTCCAGTCCTAACGCCAAACCCGCATTGTTAATTAATACATCAATCGTCCGCCATGATTCCGGTAACTGTTGCAACGCTTGTTCAACGGCCCTGTGATCGCGTACATCAAGCGTCAAGATTTGCGTATCCGTCGACAATGATTGCGCCAACGCCTGTAGTTTTTCAGCACGCCGTGCGACCAAAATCAGGCGATAGTGTGGCGCCAATTGTTGCGCGATGGCCGCGCCAAATCCGCTCGACGCGCCAGTGATTAATGCAATGGGTTTCATGCAAGAGCCTTATGGAGGTTTAACGCAACACATCACGACGACGCGACTTCATCGCCGTCAGAATCCAGCCAAGCACCATGCCGACCAACACGATCAAGGCGCCAGCATACATCACCTCGCTTTGAAAACGCCGTTCAAGCAAAGCATTCGATTGCGTTAATTTTTCATTTTGATTTTCAAGTTCGAGCACTTGATGTTGCAAGGTCTCAACTTGCTTTAATAATTCATCACGTTCCGGTGTCGACACTTTCAAATCGTCGAGCTCTCGTGTCACGGTCTCATACTTGGCCTGCAATTCCGCAAAGCGCAGCACTGCCGGCGGTGCATTGACGACTTTGTCGGCTTCAACCCAACCTTCGGGTCCGCTGGCCGCACGAATGCGCACGAATCCCGTTCCCGGTGCACGGTCGAGGATCTGGACGATTTCGCCGGCCTTGGCGTAATTGATGATTTTTTGTTCTTTGGCCGCGCCGGCACGCAAGCCCAGCAACAATTGATCGCTAACATAATAGGTCGGCGCCGGCACATCCGCCGCCCACAGCGACGTGGACAGCAGCAACAGCCACAGGGATTTTGTCATTGTTATCATCTCGTTGTAGTCGACGGTCACATTGTAAGCGTTACAATCTGATCAGGCGATTTTCCCGTGTAGAAGCCATCAAAAAAATGACCGAAGTTGAACTGAAGCTGGCCACCGACGCCGACACCTTATCGGCAATTGCCGCAACAAAATTACCGGATGACTGGCAAGCCGGTCCGTGGCGCACACAAACGTTGAGCAATCGCTACTTTGATAGCCGCGATCACGATCTGCGCGATCGTGGCATCGCGTTACGCATTCGCCAACACAACGGCAAATACCGGCAAACCGTCAAAGACGCTGGCAGCAGTGTCGGCGGCCTGCATCAACGTCACGAGTGGGAAAGCGAGATCAACGGCCCCGAACTCGATATCGCCAAACTGCCAGAAACCGAATGGACACCTTGGCTGACCTCGTTATGGCGTTCACAACAATTGGCCGTCACGTTTAGCACTGAATTTGAACGGCAGAAACGCGAGATCCGGCATGTGTCCGGCACGGTCGTCGAAATGGCGCTCGATCACGGCGCCATTACCGCCAACGACGAACACAGCCCCATCAACGAAATTGAATTGGAAGTGTTGCAAGGTGATGTTGCACCGCTATTTGCATTGGCGCGTCATCTGGCAGAACATCACCCGCTGCACCCCGATGGCCGCAGCAAAGCCGAACGCGGATATCGTCTGCTCGATGCACAGCCATTGCCACAAACACGTTTGCACCCCTTGGATCTGAACGAACACAGCACCGCCTGGGATCTGTTGCACGCGGCCGTGCGAACCGCGTGGTCACACTGGCAGTTATACGACAACGAATTTCGTAGTCGCGGCGATGTGGCGAGCGCCGAACAGCTGCGTCGCGCCGCTTTTTTATTGCGCCATACCTTGGTATTTTTTCACGGCATCGAGTTGCCGTTTGCGCATCAACAATGGCGACGCATGTTGACCAAGCTATTGCACGCATTGGCCTGGGTCGACAGCGCGCGGGAATTGTTGTCCGCCGATGATTGTGTGCATCGACTCGAAGACGAAAATTATTTGCCCTGTCAGGAAGCACTTGCCGAATTACTGCCCGACGAACGCGATTTCGGTGCTGGCGTATCGCGCGCATTACTGTTGTTGCACAGCCGTGAATACAGTCTGTTTGCACTCGATGTCGCCCAGTTTATTCATTGTCCACCGCCACCGACCGCCCATATGTTGGTCGCTATTGAAGATCCGGCGACGACCTTGGTTGTGCGCCAATGGGAAGCATTGCAACAGATGTGGGAAAACGGACCCAAATCACCGGATCTGGATTTTTATCGGCGCCAACATCGCCATTTACACCGCGCCGTATTGAGTGGCTTGCTGTTCGCGCGCTTGTATGACGAGCGCAAACAAAATCAGTTGCTCAATCCTTGTCGCGATCTGTTGGCGGGCATCCAGGATGCCAACACACTCGATCATCTCGATCACATTGCGCGCGGTTTAAATGCCGCTGATTATCGCGATTTTACTGGATGGTTAGTGGCGCAACGCGAAACCTTGTGGGAAGCCATGCGCATGACGCGCGAGTGGGCTTTGCGCGCCGAACCGGAAGATCTGGAAAATTGAATCGTTTCTTGTCTAAAGAGACTCACTTCACACGGATCGCGTGCGTCGTTTCGCTGCTGCTGTGGTCTGCCAGTTCACGCACTGAAACCAGCACGCAAAGCTTGGTCGCCGCTGCGCGTCAGCAAATCGGTGTTACACGGTATTACGATTCACGCTATCAAACCTTGCGTTACCCAAACGGTGATGTGCCGATTGAGCGTGGTGTCTGTACGGATGTGATTATTCGCGCCTATCGTGCGCTCGGTTTTGATCTGCAACGCGCCGTGCATGACGATATGACCGCGCATTTCACCGCGTATCCGTCATTGTGGGGATTAACCGCGCCGGACAAAAATATTGATCATCGCCGTGTACCCAATTTGGCAACCTATTTTTCACGTCACGGACAAGCGTTGCGCGCACCGCACTCAACTTCAGCGTTTGTCGCTGGCGATGTCGTGACCTGGCGCTTGCCATCCGGCGTGCCTCATATTGGTTTGATTTCTGATCGCCATGAAAACGGTGTGCCACTGGTCATTCACAATATCGGCCGTGGCACACAAGAAGAAAATGTACTCAACGCGTACGCGATCACCGGTCATTATCGCTTCACGGTGCCCTGATTTTTTATGGTGCCCGGAACACGGTTTCGCTCATCAGATCTACGCCACAGTCCAGTTCGCTGATCCAATCCAAAAACGCCGGAATCGCTGCCCCCATTAAAGGTCGTCCATGTTGCGGCACAATCATATCGACCTTCATCGTGCGCACCATATTCGCCCACAACTGACACACTTTACGACTGGCCATATAGCGACGATGAAAACTGATCATCGCTGGCAAAACATCGGCCAACTTTTCTGTCGGTGAAAAATCATCATCGCCCAAAGATGCCGCCATGTCACCGCTAAACAAAATACGACTGACCGGATCATAAAACTGCACATTGCCCACTGAATGCAAAAAATGGGCGGGCACAATATGCAGCTGCGCGCCACCAAACGCGATGCGACCACCGTGATCGGGCATGGCGATAATGCGCGAACTCAAGCCATGCGACTCCTGGACAAAACTGGCGGCAAGATGCGGCAAAAAGCGCGCCCATAATTGCGAACAGACCACTTTGGCCTGCGTTTGCATCATCCAACGTCCCAGTGACGCAATGATGTCGGGATCTTGGTGTGACGCCAAGATATACGTCAATTCACGCAGAGGCACGTATTGCGAAATCGCCACCGAAAGCGGAGCAAACGTGAGATCGCCCCCCGGATCAATCAGCGCCGACGTATAGCCATCCATCAGCAAAAACTGATTACTTTGCACGCCGTCACCTTGCACCAAGTGACTGAACATCAGACAACGATGTTGCCCACTTTCAAACAAAACCTGCGCTTTGCTATGGTTTATGCGATTCACTGACTCATCTCCCCAAAAATTGCCATTGCAGTGGCCACTGCGTTACCGCAAAAAAATAAAAAGCGGCGGGATCGAACCGCCGCTTTTTGAACTTGCTTTACCACTTAAATGCCACACCGGCCATGACAACGATGGGATCGATGCTGACATCAACACTGGCCGCGTGTGCGCCATTTAATTTGATGTCAGCCGTGGTGTCGATATCCACTTTCCATACGGCCAAATTGAGCGCCCATTGCGGACTCATTTGCCAATCCACACCCAGCTGAAACGCAATACCGGTCGAATCATCCAACGCCATCGACGTACGACCGCTCAAGGCGGCATCGAGTTCGGATGACGTGTCTTCTTCAAAAAACGTCGTGTAATTCAAACCAACGCCGATATACGGTTGCACCGTCGCGTGATTCAGTGGGTAATACTGCAAGGAAATGGTCGGCGGCAAATGTTTGGTGCTACCAATGTCCAAACCGTTTAAGGCACCGGTGCCCACGATGTCATGTGAAAATGGCAACGCCGCCAACACTTCAAGACCGAGATGCTTGCTAAAGAAATAGGTGCCGGAAAAACCAAGACCCACATCATCTTCAACATCAACACCGCCCCCCAGCACGGAACCACTGCTGGCATCCGGTTGCACGCTAGCAGCGCCAACGCGCACAAAGAAATCACCGGCATCGTGCGCTAACGCCGGCACCGTCGCCGCACACCCCAACACGGCGGCGATTGCCCATTTTTTGTTGATGCTGTTTTTCTTTACGACTGTTTTCATGACCACTCCAGAGACTTGACGAAAGACGGCGTGATTGTGCGTGCTGGTCGTATCGGAAAGATGATGTGCGTCAACTTCGCCGTTATACCCCTACTTTTTTTGTGATCGGGTTTGACGCAAATCAATTGCCGCGAGCTCTGGCAAATCGTTGTCGTTTGCGACTGATCAGCTTCCGGCGCAATCACCACGAACTATACTGTCCTTAAAATCCCAGCGAATTCGCCACGCAGTCGACAGCCATCATTTCAGGGAGCTTGCTCATGTCTTTACTCAAATCCGACTATTTGCGCACGATTGCGGTGATCGGCCCTGCCGGCAGCGGCAAAACCATGTTGATTGAACAATTGCTGGCCGCGACCGGTGCCATTGCCAGCGCCGGCAGTACCGAACGCGGCAACACCGTGTGTGGCGCCGATCCGATGGAGCGTGAATACGGCCACAGCCTCGACATTGCTTGCTGTCATTACGAACAAGCGGATTTGCGTGTGGTACTGATCGATACACCAGGCTATTTCGATTTGATGGGGCGCACGCTCGCGGCGTTGCCTGCCGTGGACACCGTATTGCTGGTGCTGAATGCGACGCAAACCATCGACGGGGTAGCCGAACGCTTGTGGCAAGCCGTGCACGAGCGCGGACTCGATTGCTTTATCGTGATTAATAAAATCGATGCCACCAGTGCGCAACCAGCCGCGTTATTGCAAACGGTGCAACAACGTCTGGGAAAACACTGTTTGCCGCTCAATTTGCCAGCACAAAACGGCGGCGCGGTGGCTGATGCGTATTTTGATCCGATCGACACCGCAACCGATTTTTCCTCCGTCAGTGCGGCGCACAATGCGCTCATCGATCAGGTCGTCGAAGTCGATGAAGCGCTCATGGCGCGCTATCTCGAACAAGGCGAACAGTTGCAGGCGACACAATTGCATGACGCATTTGAAAAAGCGTTGCGCGACGATCACATCGTGCCGGTTTGTTTCACCTCGGCGCGCAATAACATTGGCATTCACCTGCTGACGCAAATCATTGCGCAATTGGCACCGCATCCTGGTGAATGCAATCCCCCCACGTTTTATCGTGGCACCGACAGCCAACCCTTACACCCGAGTTTGCGCCCCGATGATCATGTGCTCGCACACGTCGTCAAAGTCACCATCGATCCGTATGTCGGTCGCATCGCGTGGCTACGGGTGCATCAAGGCGTATTGCGCAGCGGCAGCAGCTATTTTATCGGCAGCCATAAAAAGGCGTTCAAACTCGCGCATTTGTTGCGTCTGCAAGGCAAACAAACGCAAGAGATCAACGCGGCCGGTCCTGGCGATATTGTCGCCATCAGCAAAGTCGACGATTTGCACTACGATGCGCTCGTGCACGATCATCACGACGAAGATCGGTTTCATCTGAAAGCGATCCCCTTGCCGGCACCGATCTTTGGCCTCGCGCTGAAAACCGCGCGGCACGGTGACGAGCAAAAGTTATCGGATGTGTTACACAAACTTGCTGCAGAAGATCCGTCCCTACGCGTCGAGCACCGCGCCAATGTCAATGAAACGGTGTTGATGGGTCTTGGCGAATTCCATGTGAAAGTAGCCCTAAACAAAATGCGAGCCCTGGCACAACTGGACATAGAAACGCATGCTCCCTCGGTGCCCTATCGCGAAACCATCACCACCGGTGCCGAAGGTTTTTGTCGTCACAAAAAACAAAGCGGTGGCGCCGGTCAATTTGCTGAAGTGCATTTGCGCATCGAACCGCTACCGCGTGGCAGCGGTTTTGAGTTTGTCGATAAAGTCGTTGGTGGTGCTATTCCCGGCCAATATATTCCGTCGATTGAAAAAGGTGTGCTCGATGTATTAAGCAGCGGCGCCATTGCCGGCTTTGAAGTACACGATATTCGCGTGACTGTGTTCGACGGCAAACATCATCCGGTGGATTCAAAAGACATCGCGTTTATGGTGGCCGGACGCAAAGCCCTGCTTGATGCGATCGACAAGGCCAAAGCCATTGTGCTCGAACCGTACGCTGAATTGCAGATTGAATGCGCCGCGGCATGTGTCGGCGATATCACCGGCGAACTGAGCACACGTCGAGGCATGATCAACGGCACCGATTTAAGCGCCGCCCAACAAGCCTTGATCAAAGCACTATTGCCGATCGCCGAACTACCCACGTTTCAAACGCGTCTGAAAGCCATCACCGGTGGCGAAATGCGTTTCACCATGAGTCATTCACATTACGACGCCGTGCCGATCACGACACAGCAACAATTGGTGGGGAAATTCAAGCGGCGTGAAGAGGATTGAGTCAGCTTGACCACAGACACATCGCGACAATCAGACCGCTCTCTGCGTCAAAAAATACGCCAGTGCGTCAGCCGCCGGTAACGCTTTGGCAAAATGATATCCCTGACAGTAGCCGCAGCCAATTTGTTTCAACACGCGTAACTCGTCACGCGTTTCAACGCCTTCGGCGATCACATCCAGATCCATGGTGGCGGCAAGTGCAACAATACTGGCAACGATCGGGTTGTCTTTCTTGTCGCCGCGAATGCCGGTCACAAAAGTGCGATCGATTTTGATCACATCCAGCGTCAATTGATGCAAGTAATTCAGCGATGAGTAGCCCGATCCAAAATCATCCAGCAGCACGCGTACACCACGCTGTTGAAGGGCTTTGATATTGGCTTGTGCCGTTGCAAAATTATCAACGACCGCGCGCTCGGTGATTTCGATGCCGAGTGTGCGCGGCGGCAAGTCAATGCTATCCAGCAACGACAACAGATACGCGATAAATTCAGCGCTGGCAAAATGTCGACCGGATACGTTAACACTGACACCGGGATACACACCAGCCGTGGTTTTCCATTGCGCCATTTGTTGCACGACTTTCGCGAGCACATAGCGATCGATTTTTTCAATCTCGCGGCTTTTTTCGGCGTGCCCAATAAAGTCCACCGGTGCAATCCAGCCTTTGTCGGGATGCGGCCAGCGGATTAGCGCTTCAAAGCCAACGGCCTTTTCGCTGCTGACATGATGGATCGGTTGATAGTAGATAACAAATTGTTCGGATTCCAACGCCGTCTTTATATCTTCGGTCAGCTCTTGTCCGCGCGAATGTGCTTTGTCGAATTCCGGGTCGTAGCATTGATAATTGCCGCGCCCCGCCGCTTTGGCTTGATACATCGCCGTATCGGCCCGGCGCACAATTTCGCTGGCATCAAGCGTTGCGTCGCGCAAATACGCGATACCAATGCTGGTGCCCACCACAATGACTTGATCCGCAACAGCAACCGCTTGCTCCAGCGCATGAATGATGCGCGCCGCCAAAGCACACGGCACGTCGTCACTTGCAATGTTTTCAATAAAAATGGCGAACTCATCTCCACCCAGTCGTGCAATCGTATCCGCTTCACGCGTCAACCCTTGTAAGGTGCGCGCAAACGCGATCAGCAACGCATCACCGACGGCATGACCATAGCGGTCATTGATGCCTTTAAAACGATCGACATCCATATACAACACCGCGCTGACACTGCCGGGCGTTCGCAGTTGCCGCTGCAGAGCATGTTGAATGCGATCCATAAACAGTGTGCGATTCGACAGACCGGTTAGCGCATCGTGTAGCGCTTGATGATGCAGTTTTTTCTCGGCATCTTTTCGCTTAAGCAAGCTGCAAATTTGTTGTGACACAAACGTCAGCAACGCGCGATCTTTTTCGCCGTAAATAATGGCCGGATTATAGCTTTGCACAGCGACCATCGAATTCAAATCATCCCCGGTATCCAACGGCACGCCAAGCCACGATTCCGGCAATGCCCCCATCATCTGAAATTCGCCGCGCTCCTGCATCTGCAGAATTTCCGCTTTGGATAACAGCAGCGATTGCTTATGCGAAATCACCCAGGCCGTCAGCCCTTTCATTTCGGTATCCGCTGGTACCGCGCCGTTTAACAGCAACGGCTCATCTTCATCGACAAAATACGGGAATTCAATTTGATGACGAGCCTTGCTGTATATCGCTACGTAAAAGGCTTTCGCATAGAGCAGCTCGCTGACATGCTGATGAATTTTTTGATAGATGTTTTGTGTGTCATCGTCTTCAAACGATAAGGCGGCAATTTTGAACAGCGTTTTCTGTAATTTTTCGGCGTATTGCAGTTGCGACACCGACGTTTCGAGTTGAGCCACCAAACGCGTATTGGTCAAACGCGCCGCCAACATCGCCGTCACGGCCGATAGCATTTTGACGAGATCGTCTGTGTAAAAATCCCGTTGTGGGCTTTCGCTGTCAACAACGCCCAATAATTCATCATGATGAATGATCGGCACCGCCAATTCGGAGGCGGCTGTTTGCAAATCGACGACATAATCCGGATCGCCGGTCAGATCATTGATTAATACCGTTTCGCGAGTAGCGGCAGCACGCCCGACGACCCCCTCGCCCAAACGCAACGTCAGCGGGTTGACGATGTTTTGCGTCGCAGGGCTCTTGTGACCAAAAGCGGCAGCTTGCACCAGACGTTGCTGTTCGTTGTCCCATAGATAAATGACACAGTCATCGAATCCCATGCGACCGACCACTTCGCGCGCGGTGTACCACAACACCGCATTGGTCGACGACATTGCCATCAGCGTCATCGCAAAATCGCTGAGCAAATTGAGCCGGCGATTTTTCTCGCGCAAATCATTCAGTTCGTGCTGATGTGTTGCGGAATCGTTTGCCGGCTCGTGGGTCATCGGCGCCAAACGCCTATCGCATTGAGGGGATACCGACAACTATAGCAGAGCCGGTTGCCCGGCTAACGTCATGACAACGCCAATGGAATGCGACGTGCTCCGAAATGACCGACCTTCCCCGCAAATACACCGGCGATGCGCTGCTGACAAAATGCGCAATCGCCGTCGTCACTGACATGGTACTCCCCCATCTGGTACCAATCGCGCTCAATCACCAAACGCTGACAGTGTGGGCAATAAGTACTGCTGCCAACACGATCGTGCACGTTGCCGGTGTAGACGTAATGCAAACCATACTGCAACGCAATATCGCGTGCACGTGTCAAGGTTGCAGGCGGCGTTGCCACAACGTCACTCATTTTGTAATCCGGGTGAAACGCGGTGAAATGCAAGGGTACATCCGCACCAAGATGTTCGGCGATCCACGCACATTCGGCATGCAGTTCGGCATCGCTGTCGTTCTGATCCGGTATCAGCAATGTGGTAATTTCAAACCAAACGTTGGTTTCGTGCTTCAGATAGAGCAACGTGTCGAGCACAGCACCCAGTTCAGCGCCACAGATCTTTTTATAAAACGATTCATTAAACGCTTTTAGATCAACGTTCGCCGCATCCATCGGGCGATAAAATTCTTCGCGCGCCTGTTCGGTAATATAGCCAGCGGTGACGGCGACTGTTTTCAGTCCCAGCGCATGCGCTGCCTGTGCACAATCAACCGCGTACTCGAGAAAAATCACCGGATCATTATACGTAAACGCAATGCTGCGGCAGCCATGCTTTTTCGCCGCTTGTGCAATCGTGTCAGGTCCAGCGTAAGCGGTGAGTTTTTCCATTTCACGGGCTTTCGAAATATCCCAGTTCTGACAAAATTTGCAGGCCAGATTGCATCCGGCCGTACCAAAACTGAGGACACTCGAACCCGGTAAAAAATGATTCAGCGGTTTCTTTTCAATGGGATCAATACAAAAGCCGCTGGAGCGACCATAGCTGAACAACAACATCTGGCCATTTTCGACACCGCGCACATAACAGAGGCCGCGTTGCCCTTCGTGAATTTTGCAAGCGCGCGGACACAACGTGCACAACACACGACCATCATCCTGTGCTTGCCAATAACGTGCAGCTACCGTAGTTTGCGTCATACTTAATACCCGCCTTTCACTGAAGCAGTGTAACGTGTTACCGATCCGCCCCGCGGCTGTTGCCGGAGTGTTCTATCCCGCGCACAGTTCAGAACTAAAAGTTACAGCGCTGGAATTGTTGCGTGCGGATTCAACCGTGCCCGATACAGCCGTGCGCGCGCTCGTGGTACCGCACGCCGGTTGGATCTATTCCGGCGCCGTCGCTGCCAAGGCCTATCAACTGCTCAGCGCCGATCATGTTCACCGCGTCGTCATTGCAGGGCCTGCACACCGCGTTGCAATCCGCGGCATCGCGGTGCCTTCGGTCGCCGCGTTTACGACGCCTCTCGGGGATATCGTCATTGACGACCATTTGAGGGCGCGTGCTTTACTTTGCAATGGCGTGCAGCAACGCGATGATGCGCACGCCTTGGAACACGCGATCGAAGTGCAGCTGCCGTTTTTGCAAGTGCAACTCACACAATTCACGTTATTACCGCTGGTCGTCGGTGCCTGCAGTGCCGATCAGGTTGCGGTGTTGTTTGAACAGTTGATCACGCCCGATGTGTTACTCATTATCAGTACCGATCTATCGCATTTTTTGGTGTATGACGACGCCTGTGCCCGCGATCACGACACCATCCACCATATCCTGTCACGCGACACGAACTTGCACGGCGAACAGGCCTGTGGCGCCTACCCATTAAATGGTTTTTTACGATTTGCCACGCAACAAGGTTGGCAATTAACTTGTTTGAATTATTGCAACTCCGGCGACACCGCCGGCAGCAAAGATCGAGTCGTTGGTTATGCCAGCTTTGTCGCCCACTGACGGCTTGCCCAAGCTCGATAAAGAACAGCAACAGTATTTACTGCAACTGGCCTTGCGCAGCATTAACGCCGCTATAGCAGGCAACAGCGCATTACCTGATGATCGTCGTAACGACCCAGTATTCAATGAACCCGGCGCCTGTTTTGTCACGTTGGAAAAACACCAAAACTTACGCGGCTGCATCGGCAGCCTTAACGCACGCCGCGCACTGATCGACGACGTTTGGCACAACGCACAAGCTGCCGCGTTTCACGATCCTCGTTTTCCACCACTCACGCGCGATGAGTTGCCCGAAGTTATGATTAGCCTGTCCATTCTTGGTCAATCGCAGCCCTTAACCATAAAAAATGAAACCGATCTGCTGCAACAGCTGATCCCCCACGAACACGGCGTGATCATCGAATGCGATTACCACCGCGCCACGTTTCTACCGCAAGTGTGGACACACTTTAACGACAAGGAGGATTTTTTAATCGCATTGCGACAGAAGGCAGGATTGCCATCATCATTTGATTCAGCACAGAAGTATTGGGTTTATCGGTGTTTGTGTGTGAAGAATTTGGAATAGTAGATGGTGAATTAACTGCGTGATTGAAAAAATTATACCCATGATAAAATCATTTATAACAGACTACCCGAGTGGCCAATTTCCCCTGTGTCAGCTAACTCGTAACTTGTCACAAGACAATCACTTATCGCCTTTTTTTACATCTTTAGGGATGTTTGGTAGCGGTGTCGCAAAAAAAACTAGGTACTTTGCGCCTACCAGTCGTTATGTGAATATTGCCACCCTGAATAAAATACTCTAGTTTTCTCTTACTTAAGACGTGCATCATTTCGAAAGCATAACATTTTGTGGATACTTACTATGGCTAATAAAATAATCCCGAGAAAACACGATCTCGCAGACTACGTCGAAGAGATAAGTTCTACGCTGCTACAAGACTATATGCAAATAGCCAAACGGGTCACTGAAGATCCGGGCACGGCAGGAGATCAGGTCGAAGAGACTTGGGCGCAAGTGCTTCGAAGTTGGCTTCCTTCTAATTTTCATGTAGTCACGAAAGGTAGAATTGTTGGTTCGGACGGAAAGGCATCCCCGCAAATTGATGTTCTGGTCTTGTGGCCCACTTATCCTTCATTTCTACGTCAAAAAAAATATTACATGGCTTCTGGTGTTGCTGCCGCTTTTGAGTGCAAACTAAAATTCAGGAGGTCACACTTGCGAAAGTTGTTTGAAACAGCCGTTTCTCTTAGTGAAATCTCAGAAAGAGAATATCAAGAGCGAAGAAATATTAAGAAAAGTTCAGGTCTTAATTTTTCGTTCGAAGAGTATCACAGAATATTTGAATATGGATTACTTGCACATTCATTTGACGGGAATGACCCCATAAGAATGTCACACGAAATAACAACTGCGATGATTACTTTGGACGCCGAACTGGTTAAACACCCGAAGCAGATGGTTGATCTCATTTGTATTCAAGACATTGGTTCGTGGGTAAGCGAAAAATACGCAATATCTTCTCATCCGATTATCACTGAAAATCGCTACCAAATGGTTTACAGCCAGCATCCTTCTAGTGGATATCATTGTCTTACCGCAGAAAAATGGGCCACCGGTTCAAGCATCCATGCTAACTTCTCACCACTAGGCTCCTTTTTGGCCAGGTTATATAAGAAGCTTTCCAGAATAGATAGCACGCTTGGTCCTATGGCTCGTTTTTTTTCACATACATTGTCTACTGGACAAGGTGGTGGCTATGTACCGCGAATTTGGAGAGAATTGCATACACCGCAAGAATTATGGGAACTTTCTAAGGGCGCCAGAGCGCGTAACGAATCGCTTCATGCCGACTTTGAATTTCTAGGATTTTGAAATCAGTATGCGTAGGGCATTACGCCGATTTCTACAATTGACAAAAGCACGACTCGATCTAAAAAATCAACACTATTTCATCAACGGTTTACTCCATTTTTTCGACCATTCACGCAGCGGCGCGATCAGCGTCATCAATTCCATGCCGTATGCGGTTAGACAATAGCCAGTGTCGGTTACATCGACCAAATTCACTTCACGCAGTTCGGTCAAGCGTGTGTTCAAAACGCTAGATGAAATATTGCCGCACAGTTCCTGCAATTCGCGAAACGTTGGCTGATGAGTATTGAGTTCCCACAAGATCCGCATTGTCCAACGTCGGCCAAGCAGATCAAACAACGCCATTAAAGGCTGGCCCGATGTCGAGCCGCGAACGGATTTTCCGGGGATAGGGGTGACCATGATCGTCTTGTGCTTCTAAAACAGAAGCATTATTGTGCCGCCTCCCGTCTGCGGTGGCAAGTTATAGGAGTGCACCATGTTTCTTGTTGATCTCAAGTTCGTTAAACCCTTGGAAGAAGTCGATCACCATGTCGCGGCACATCGCGAATATTTAGCGCAACATTATGCGAACGGTAGCTTATTGCTTGGCGGTCGCAAGGTGCCAAGGACCGGCGGTATTATTATGTCTCGCCACAAGAACCGCGAAGAGCTCGAATCGGTGTTTAACGCCGACCCCCTGGTCAGCGCCGGTGTGGCAACCTATTCGATAGTCGAGTTTCAACCGGTAATGATGCAGAAAAATTTGGAACCGTTACTGTGACGCTTAAGCGTCATGGCTTTTGAAACGAGTACATGAGTGAAATTGATGACCCGTTTTTTCAGCGTGGATGGCGTGGGAACCATGACAATCTTTTACTTCATTTACGAGACAATCCCCGCGGTCTTACATTGAGTCAAATTGGATTCTTTCCTGTAAAAAAAAAGCACAACATCACTGTTGTGCTTTTTTGTATTACGCAAAACTTACGGTGCCACACCTTCTGCTGCACACGTAAAACCCGAACTCGATAATTTTTGAATCAATGCATCGACGTGCTCTTTGCATTTGCCGACTTCGACATTGTATTTGGCCAATACACGCGGCTCGCTGCCGGGTTGTTCGGTGTCTTTATAATATTTGGCTTCGCAGGGTTTGCTGGCGTCGCCGTCTTGATGGGTTAATTCAATGCGACGGGTAACATCACCCATTTTACACACAGTAACATCAGCCATTGCCCCAACGCTGATCACGGCCAAAAGAATGCTCCACTTTTTCATGTTTACCTCCTGATTATATGTTTGCCCAATTAAAGGACCGGCGCAGTGTGCGCCAGTCAGATTGACTGTTCAACTGTGTTTTTTGGTTGAAGTCAGGCGGCATTTGGCAATAGCGGCGGCATCGGGCAATTTAAATGTTCGGCGATTGCGCGCAGCAATTCGGCTTCGTCGGCCGTTACGTGCTGATCGGCGACGATCACATCGGCCAAGGCCTGGATCAATGGTCGCTTCAACATCGGCAGCAGGCCGTCAAGTTTAACGAGCGCGGCGTGCAGCTGTTCCGCGTCGAATTGCGTGGCGCGACTGCGTATGTTCACACTAAAAGTCTTCATTGTTTGTTGATACGCTTGTTCCATTTGGTCAGCGCTGCTGCGGCTGGCGCGCACCACCATCGCGACGACCATCGCGAGTTCATCGGCGACGTCGGCATAGCGTTTGATGTTGGCACCGGTGTGCACCGCTTTGGGTTGCAGCCACGATTGCGCCAAGCTGGTCAGCACATATTCAAACGCGGTAATCGTTTGATCGAGTTTGACGATGTCGCGCAAGGTGGTCAGGCACAGGGCACGTTCGTCTTTGTTCATAAATTCCAACGCAGCACGCTGTGCGTTTAATAACGCTAAACGTTGTGAGGCCGGCAAGGATTTACAGGCCAGCAACAACGTACTGAGGTCGCGCGCAAGTGCTTCCCCCATGCGCCGCTCAACATGCATCAAGGCGATATGTTCAACACTGGGGCTTTCGACAATCGCCATCGCAATCAGCAAGGCTGGCGATTTGTTGCGATCGTGTGCCGCTTGCAGCAACGCCGGCGGGATCGCGTTGTGCAGTTGTTCGGCGTAGCGCAGATGCGCGTCACTCACCTGCCCAATCGTGGCAACCGCAGCGGCAGCGCCAAGCATTTTTTCCATTTTATCTTTGGTCGGTTCGGCGTTCGCTTTGGCTTTGTCGGCGTCGGTGGCCGTTTTTTCGTTTTTGATTTTTGTCGCCACCGAACGCACCAGTACATCGGGCGAAAAGCCCAGGGCGGCGATGCGATCATTCAGCGGTGGATGTGTTGCAAATATACCTTCAAACGACATTTTTACAGACTGACCAAAACACATATGGCTCATGTCTTCGGCATAAGGTGTGTCGAGCAGCGCATGCTGACTGTGCACTTGTATTTTGGCGAGCGCATTGCCAATGCCTTGATTGTCGCGTGTGAATTGCACAGATGACGCATCGGCCAAAAATTCACGTTGCCGCGAAATCGCCGACTTGATCAAACGCCCAAAAAACAAACCAACGTAGCCGATGACGATCAACGCGACGCCCAGTGCCAATATAAACAACACGATATTGCCGTCTTTTTTGCTGCGCCGAGAACTGCCACTGTCGACATAACGCAAACTGCGCACAATGAATTCGCCACACTGACCAATTAATAGAATACCGGCCAATAAGCCGATCAAGCGCACATTGATGCGCATATCGCCATTCAGAATATGGCTGTACTCGTGACCAATAACCCCTTGCAACTCGCTGCGATTGAGATTTTCCAGCGTGCCGCGCGTAACCACCAGTACGGTTTCTTGTGTTTTCAGACCGGCAACGAAGGCGTTGATGGCTTTTTCATTGTCCATCACATACAAACGCGGCATTGGCGTGCCGGAAGCAATCGACATTTCTTCAACGACATTGATCAAGCGACGTTCGAGCGGATCGCTGGTTTCTGGCAGTATGCGTCGCGCACCGACCATATCAGCAACCGCTTTGCCACCACTCGCCAACTGCGACAGACGGACACCACTGCCCAAACCAATCAGTAGTATCGAGCCCAGTGCGATGCCAATAAACCACGGCGAGCGTAACCATTCGGCTAACGAAAGCTGAGCGCCGCCAACGGTGTTCATCAGCACAAAGCTGACGGCATTAATTGACACGACAATCGCGATGACGGCTAATACAAAATACAATACCAGCCATTTGGTTTTTTTACGGGCTTGGTCTTGACGCTTGAAAAAATCCATTGCGAAACGCCTATAAAATTCGTTGTCAGTTGCGGGTTAGCCGTTGCCAATGTTTAATAAAAACACATCGACAAACCACGGCTAACTGACAACTGACAACTGACAACTGACAACTGACAACTGACAACTGACAACTGACAACCAAATTTAATTAAATTTGACACGTACCGATTGACGCACTTCTGGATTGTCCACTTCAAATAATTGGGCGGCCTGAAAACCAAAATTGTTCGCAATTAAATTGCTGGGGAATGATTCGCGTTTGGTGTTGTACTCCATCACCGCATCGTTGTAAGCCTGACGAGCGAACGCGACTTTGTTTTCGGTGGCGGTCAGTTCCTCCATCACGTTCATCATGGTCTGATTGGCTTTCAAATCAGGATAACTTTCAGCGACGGCAAAAAAACGACTCATCGCGCCCGCCAACTGCCCTTCGGCACCGACAACCCCTTGCACGGCGGTTGCGTCATCCGGGTGAGCGGCCGCATTTTTGCTGGCGGAGATCGCTTGGTTACGGGCGGCGATGACGGCTTCAAGCGTATCGCGCTCATGTGACATGTACGCTTTGGCGGTTTCGACCAAGTTTGGGATCAGGTCGTAACGTCGGTTGAGCTGCACATCAATTTGTGCGTAACTGTTTTTAAAACGGTTGCGCAAAGCGACCAGCGCGTTGTACCCGCCGATCACCCACACCACCAACACCACAGCCACAATGATAAAAATCCAAAATCCCATGATTTGCTCCAACGTGAAATTCGGCGTCGCGCCACGGCCACCATTAAAAGGCAAAGCCGGGGCCCGAACAAGTACGATATTCTTACGGAATGTTAACGCGCCTTGATGGCTGGCAATGGCGAACACTTTACCGCGGTTAACTGCCACGTGGCAAAACCTTGGCCGCACCCGTCTCGCCTGTTTGGCGACGGTGCCGGCCGAACAAGTCGACGACGCTGTAGCGGTGCTCGCGCTGTCTGAATTTGTGCACGACGTGCTGCGTCTGCAACCAATGCTGTTTGCGCAATGGTGCAGCGACGGACGTATTCACAGCAGCGATCGCACCGACGCGCTGAAACAGCGGGCAACGCAGTTGCTCACGCTGAGCAGCGAAGCCGAATTGATCACGGCACTTCGTCAATGGCGCCGTGATGAAATGGCGTTGATTGCGTGGCGCGATATCGCTGGCCATGCCTCCGTTGAAGAAACCGTAAAGCATTTGTCTTTGCTGGCCGATCTGTGTATCCAAACCACAGCAACATGGCTAACGCGCGATTTTGAAGCGCGATTTGGTGTCGTGACCGATGCGCAAGGCGAGCGTCTGCAGTTGGTGGTGCTTGGCATGGGTAAACTGGGCGGCCACGAGTTAAACTTTTCATCCGATATTGATTTGATTTTTATTTACGGCGACGACGGTGAAACGCCAGGCCCACGCAAAGTCGAACACCGCGAATATTTCACACGGCTCGGCCAGCGACTGATCCATATCCTGTCAACGACAACACCCGACGGCATTGTGTTTCGCATTGACATGCGGCTGCGCCCTTATGGCGACAGCGGTCCCTTGGTGATATCGCTCGATGCCCTCGAAGAGTATTACCAAGATCAAGGTCGTGAATGGGAGCGCTTTGCGGCGATTAAAGCGCGCGCGATCACCGGCGATAGCAACACGATTAATCGCTGGCGCGATATTTTGCGTCCCTTCGTGTTTCGCCGTTACATTGATTACGGCGTGCTCGAAGCGATACGTCGTTTGAAGTCCTTGATCGCACAAGATCTGCGCCGCAAAGCGCGTGGTGACAACATTAAATTGGGCGCGGGTGGCATTCGTGAAATTGAATTCATTGTACAAGCTCACCAGCTGATTCGCGGTGGCCGCGATCTGCAATTGCGCGAACAGGCACTGCTGCCCATGTTGCAACAAATTGGTCACGCCGGTTTGCTGCCCGCCGATGAGATCAGCGATTTGCGTCATGCTTATTTGTATCTGCGCAAGCTGGAAAACAGCTTGCAAGAAATGCGCGACGAACAAACTCAAATTCTGCCGGCCGACGCCACGCAGCAAGCGCAACTCGCGGCGATGATGGGTTACGATGATTTTGATCATTTGCGCTTGCAGCTTGATCGCTATCGTTTGCGCGTGCATCAAATCTTTTTGTCCGTGTTTGGCGCGCCCACACCGCTGACCCCCGAACACGAAAAAAATAGCCCGGCTTTGCAACTGTGGCGTAATCAGCTGGCGCATGAGGCCGCCGTGTTGCTGTGTGTTGGTTTGGGTTTTCATGATGGCGAAAAGGTGCTGACACAGCTGCAACAGCTGCGCGATGCCAACAGCACACGAGTATTGTCCGAACGGGGTCGTCAACGCTTAGACGCGTTGATGCCAGCGCTGATCGAAACCTGTGCGCGCGCCGGAGAACGCAGCGATATAGCGCTGCAACGCATTGTGCAATTGCTGTACGCGATTGCTCGTCGCACCGCGTATCTTGAACTGCTGGCCGAAAATCAAACCATGTTGAGCCATTTGGTGCAACTGTGTCAGCGCAGTGCATTTGTTGCTGAGCAATTGCTGCACTACCCGATCTTGCTCGACGAATTGCTCGACAGCAAATCGCTGTATTCCGCGCCGCAAAAAACCGATATGCGCGCTGATCTGCAGCAAGCTTTGTTGCGTATCGACCCCAATGATCTTGAAACCCTGCTCGACGCACTGCGTGAATATCGCCACGCGAATACGTTACGATTGGCCGCTGCCACGCTGCGCGACGCGCTGGATATTGGAAGCGTCAGTCAACGCTTGACCGATCTCGCTGAAGTGATTTTGCATGAAGTGTTGGAACTGGCGTGGCAACAACTCAGCGCGAAACACGGCGTGCCACCTAATGCACAACAGGAACGTGCTTTTTTGATCGTCGCCTATGGCAAATTTGGTGGCCAGGAACTCAGCTTCGCGTCCGATTTGGATCTGGTGTTTCTGTACGACGGCGATGCCACCGCGCAAACCGACGGCGATAAACCGATTGGTCTCGATCAGTTTTACACACGTTTGGCGCAGCGTATTGTGCATTTGCTCAGCACACGAACGGCCGCTGGTTTATTGTATGAAGTGGACACGCGTTTACGTCCATCAGGCAACTCTGGTTTGCTGGTGTCCCATTGGGTCGCGTTTGAAAGTTATCAACGTCAGGATGCTTGGACCTGGGAGCATCAAGCATTGGTGCGCGCGCGCCCGGTTGCCGGTTCTGAACCGCTCGCCACCCGTTTTCAGCAATTGCGTGCAAGCGTACTAACACAGCCACGCGATGCGACAACGCTGCAACAACACATTGTGTCGATGCGCGATAAAATGCGCAGCGCACTCGACAAAAGTCGCGCATCTTTATTTGATTTGAAACAGGGCCGGGGCGGCATCGTTGATATTGAATTTCTGGTGCAATTCTTTGTATTGAAGCACGCGATGAGTTTACGCAGTGCTTTGCGCGACAGTCACAGCGTGTCGCTGCTGCAGGCGTTGGCCGATCGCGAACTGTTGTCTTCCGACGACGCACAACAGTTGATCAGCTGCTATAAACACTATCGCGAACTCGTTAATCAGCTCGCCCTTGATGGTCAAAGCACATTAATTAACGAGCCGTGTCTGGTGGAAGAACGACAACATATCACGACGATTTGGCAGCATTATTTGGGCTGATGCTTGGAACCGCTGCGAAAAACTACCGCCTCTTTTTGCCGGCCGTTCGCGACATTCTTTTTATCGTTAAGGATTAACGTATGCGTTTTCTTGTCACCTTCGGACAATGGTTACATCGTCACAAATGGTTGACGGGTGCAGTACTGTTGCTGGCTATCGGTTACGCACTGCCAGAACGTGTTTGCATTCCGGTGGCCGGTGCCAGTATCCAGTCTTGGCATCCGCAATCGTTTTGGTACGAACCATGGGGCAGTTCTGGCG
Organism: Enterobacterales bacterium; assembly: GCA_041914905.1. Classification (GTDB taxonomy): domain Bacteria; phylum Pseudomonadota; class Gammaproteobacteria; order Enterobacterales; family Permianibacteraceae; genus Permianibacter. The sequence continues at coordinate 45,155 of JAYSCL010000009.1, read as the reverse complement.
TGCACAAGGGCATTGATATTTTTGCGCGACGCGGGACTGCGGTGCTGAGCACCAGCGACGGCATTGTCGTCTACACCGGTGAGCTACCCAAAGGCGGCAGGGTGATTGTGGTGCTCAGCCCGAAATGGCGTTTGCATTATTTTGCGCATTTGCAGCAAGTCGACACATCACCCCTTTCAGTTGTGCGCTCCGGGGAAGCAATTGCCCGTGTTGGCGATACCGGAAATGCCAAAGGCAAATCACCGCATTTGCATTACGCCATTGTTCGTTTATTGCCGAGCCTGTGGCGGGCCGATCGCAGTACGCAAGGTTATAAGAAAATGTTTTTTGTTGATCCGAATGCGTATTTGCGCGAACTCGATTGAAGGCGATAACGTGTACAAAAAAAACGGCGGATCATCATCCGCCGTTTTTCTTTCAATGGGCGTGCATCAATTTGCACCGCCACCCGCCAGCAACGGAATTAAGATGGCGGCCAAGATACCAATCACGAAGATGGCAGGGAATGTCCATGCCAAAATCAACACACCGGTGGTATTCGGGCCCGGTGCGGGACCATAGCGATTGCCGCCCGCTGTTCCGGCGGCAAACAACATGTATAACCCAAAAAATAAGTTTACCAATGGCACAAACATCAACAAACAAAACCAACCAGATTTTTCGAGATCGTGTAGACGACGGCGCATAATAATGACGGAAAACGGAATGATGGCTAATGACACCAATATTATTGCACCGAAACCAGCCATCAAACCGGCTTCACCGCCACCAGCCGCACTGACGCTCGCGCCAACTCCACCGCCGACAACGAACATAGCTAAATACGCCAACAATGTAATACCCATCGAATACGCCAAATAACGTACACGGCCAATGCGGCCGCTAACGCTGAACAAGCTTGGCATATAGGTTTCATCGCCGCTCGTGTCACGCGCCAACGGTGCTTGGGGCGATTGATACGGATTACTCATGACATCAACTCCTGTTTTCCATTTGAATAATGTATAAGCTGTTGCACATCACATCGTGAACGTGGTTTGCGTTGCGACAACACGAAACCGCCCCCAAAACATTCCAACAAAGTGATGACCGCCGCAGGCTAACAAGTTTTGAAGACCTTTGCACGATCGGGTTTTGGCTTGGGTGTTTGTTGGTTTCACTGTTTGACGGTAACGTTCGTCGATTTTGTTTCTCTTTTGGGTGATCAGAACATCATGGCCGCAAGCACATTTACTGAAGCAGAACGCGTTTTTTTATCGGCACCGTTTATTCAAGACATGGGGTTGACAGTGCAGTCATTGTCCGCCGGTGAATGCACATCGCTGTTGCAGGTGCAGGCGCGTCATTTACAACAAGATGGATTGGTGCACGCCGGTGTGCAGGCGACCATGGCGGATCACACCGCAGGCACAGCGGCCGCGACATTGTTGACGGAAGGCCAGCAAGTATTATCAGTGGAATTTAAGATCAATTTATTGCGCGCAGCGAAGGGATCACAAATGCGTTGTCATGCCAAGGTATTAAAGGCCGGTGCCACGTTGATCGTGGCGGAAGCCGAAGTGTGGTGCGGCAACACCGATCACGATTTGAACATGGTGTCAAAAACGACGGTCACGTTGATGGTGTTGGCTATTCGAAATTAACCCGCGGCTTGTTCAAACGCTTGCAGCTGATCCGCATTTAATAACGATTGCACAGCCGGATCATTCAGTGTCACACCAAAACTGCCATCAGCGAGGCTGTCACGTAAACGATAGGGTTGCCCCATGCTGTCGACACAGACACGTGACAAATCCAGATAACGCGGTTTGCACGGTTGTTGTTGTTCATCACGCAGTACAATCACGCGCGGACGCAAACGGTGCTGGCGTTCGGATTCAACAATCAACGCGACTTCTCCGGTGTGCAAGGTCACCAACGTACCGACCGGGAACGCACCGATCCATTCGACAAATTTGAGCACGAGTTTGGCGTCGAATTGACTGTCTCGGCCCGTCATCAACACACGAATCGCGTCTTTTGGCGGACGTGCACCATCGTAAACACGATGACTGGTGATCGCGTCATAGACATCGCAGATCGTGATCACACGAGCCCAGTACGGAATTTGTTCGGCATTCAACCCTCGCGGATAACCTTTCCCGTCCAATCGTTCATGATGACTGAACGCTGCATCGACGGCGTTGGGTGGTACATCGGCATGACTTAACAATAACTCGTACCCAAGACGGGCGTGTTGACGCATCAACGCAAACTCGTGTTCGTTGAGACGCCCCGGTTTGTTCAAGATCTGTTGATCCACTTTGATCTTGCCAACATCATGCAGCAAACCGCATAAACCGGCCTGTTCCAACTCGGTATCGTTGTGGCCAAGAAAACGTGCAAAACCAATGGCCAGTACCGACACGGCAAGACAATGTTGACCGGTGTACTCGTCGCTACTTTTAATGCGGCTCAACCAAATCATCGCACTTTCATTGCGCAACAAGCTGTCGACACATTGGCGAACATAATCGCGGCAGGCACGCGTATCAATACCGTGCCCCAGTTGAATATCCTGCAACACCGATTTGATCAACGTGCTGCCGGTTTTGTGTACCGAGCGTGCTTGTTGCATTTCTTGTGCAAGTGCGCGCGCTTGCCGCACTTCACTCAAGGTTTTGCCAACATTGAGTGCATGCTTGGTCGCCGCGATGACAACACGGCGTGTTTCATCGACATAGACGTAATCGCAGATCTGCTGCACGGCTTCCAGATCAGCAATGGTCAGCAGCGGGAAACCTTGAAATAAGAACGGGGTTTGTGACCAGGGTCGATCGAGTTCACACACGTACATGCCTAGTTCCAAATCGGCGGCGCGAATTTGACGACGGGTGACTTCGTTAAAACTGGGCATTGTCTACGACCTACTGCAATATCAACTGATGCGTCGTCATTGACGACGGCTGCTGCAAATACACGAGCATTTGTTCGGCTGGCATCACGTCACTGATGTGAATACCTTGCACATGCGTTACACCGATCTGTGCGAGTTGCACGATCTGCTCCGCACATTCAATCCCCTCCGCGGTCACGCCAAGTTCCAGCCGGCGCGCCATCATCACAATGCTTTCGATGATACTGCGATCGCGCTGGCTTTCGAGCATACGGGCAACGAAACTGCGGTCAATCTTAATCTGTTGGATCGGAAAACGGTGCAGATAGCTCAAACTTGAGTAACCTGTCCCAAAATCATCAAGATGGATAGTGATTTTTTGCTCTCGCATACGCTGCAATTGTGACAAAGTATTATCCGGATCGTGGATCAGCGCCGCTTCGGTCAATTCAATGGCCAGTGCATCGCCGTTCAGTGCGTGCTGGGTCAATAAGACCTCCAACCGCGACATCAATTGACGATCAGCCAGTGTGGCCGCCGACACATTCCAATGCAACTTCAACGCGGGCAAGTCGAAGCGCCGCCGCCATGAGGCGAAATCCACCAGACTTTGTTCCAACACCGCAAAATCGATCAGCGGCGTTAAATTGGCTTCGTCGGCTGAATTCAAAAATTGCAGTGGCTTCAGCAAGCCGCGTTGCGGATGCTGCCAGCGCGCCTGCGCCTCAATGCCAACGACAACGCCCTGCCGCGCATCGACAATGCACTGATACCATGGTGTGATCTCGCGATTTGCCAGTGCCTCACGCAGCAAATGTTCGCTGCGCAGTCGCTGCGAACTGTCGGACAACATAGAGCTGTGAAAACGCGCAACCTGATTGCGCCCCGCCTTTTTCGCGTGATACATCGCCGTGTCGGCATCGCGCAGATATTCTTCGGCGCGCGTCACATTGGATGTCGACAACACAACGCCGATGCTGGTAGAGGTGCGAATTGCATCATTGCCGACAAACACCGGCTCGGCGATCGCGGCCAAAATGCGATCGGCGACCCGATTGATTTCTTCATCGTTGTGCACTGCATCAATCAGCACACAAAATTCGTCGCCACCAAACCGCGCGACAGTGTCACCGGGGCGCAGCACATGTTGCAAACGACCCGCCAACGTCAACAACAATTCATCGCCAACCAAATGGCCCAGGTTGTCATTGATTGCTTTGAAACCATCCAGATCCAAAAACAATAAGGCAAACGGCGGATTGGGACGACGCTGAACGCGCTGCACCGCTTGCCGCAGCAATTGCAGAAACAACGCGCGATTGGGTAGGCCGGTTAGCGAGTCGTGAAACGCCAGCCGATTCAATTCTTGTTCGGCATGTTTGTGCTGCGTGATATCGACGACTTGTGTCAGATAATATTTGGCGGCACCGTCTTCATCAAATTGCACATTCGAGCTGACCAAGGCCCACACAATGTCACCATTTTTGCGCAGATAGCGTTTTTCAAATTGCTGTGCTTTAGTACGCCCTTGCTGAAGGTGTTCAATTTTTTCACTCGTCAAGCCACGATCATCCGGGTGCGTGATGTGCAAGATGTGATGGCCGATCAATTCTTCTTCACGATACCCGAGCAGCTCACAAAACTTGGGATTGACACGGATAAAAACGCCAGACGCGCTAACCACAGCAAAGCCAATCGGCGCGGCTTCGAACGCAATTTCAAATCGCGCTTCGCTGTCACGCAAGGCGGCTTCAATTTGTTGACGGGCGCTGATGTCTTGAATGACGCCGCGCACACGACCATCGTCATCGCAGTGACCTTGGCAGTCCCAACTCATGCGCGCGCCTTCGGCCGTGCGCACTTTGCAAATCACATGAAAACGATTTTGCTGTGGCGACAGATGACTGATCGCCGCGACGAGTTCGTTTAGCCCAACCTCCTGCAGTCGCGCCAACAGTTCCTCGCCATTGCTTGGGATCTGTGCCAGGTGCAACAAGGTCGCGAAGTTATCCGACACATTGATCTGTTGCTTTTTTCCATCGAGCTCAAAGCTGCACAACTGCGCTTGCCACTGCGCCTGCTGCAAACGCAATTGCTGCACCTGCAATTGCATAACGTGTTCGCGCAAACGCGCGTCGCGTGCCGACACATCTTCGTGCATGCGAGCAAATTGCTGCGCCAATTCGCCCAGCTCATCCGGGCGATGTGTGGGCAATAATGCCGGGTTCAGACTGTCACCGATGTTTTGTGTTGCCCGCGTAAGCGCTTGCACCGGCACGGCGATGTCACGCCGAATGATCCACCACAGCAGCGATAAGGTCAGCAACCCCATCGCAAAACTCAGCACCAGCAACACGACTGCGGACACCCGCACATTGGCCACCACAACGGTGCGCGGCACCACGCGAACAAAATACCAATCGGTGGCTTCCAATTTTGCAGCAAACACATACGCATCCAGAACGGCGTTGTATTCAACGCGACGATTGGATGGCAATTGCATCACGGTGTGATACAAGGCTTTTAACGCGTTGTCATTGGTTTGAGGAATAAAAATCGGTTCACGATTGGCCAGCACCGACTCGGTGTATTGCGGATGGGCGATCAAGCGTCCATCCGGACGGAACAACGCCGTGTAGCTGCCATCGCTAGCGGATTCAGACAAGCGCGCGACCAAATCGAGCATCGTGATGTCATTGCCAATTGTCGCTAGATGTTTTTCACCGATGTAAATCGGTGTTTCAATTGACACCATCCAGACTTTGGTTTGCGGATCGGCGTACAAGCCGGTCCACACGGTTTTGCGTTCAGGATCGTTGCTGGCATTCGAAATGCGAAAGTATTCTTCATTTGGCATATCAAAATCGGCCGTCAATAAACGCACGATATTCGGTGAGCTGGGCCAATAAGGTACAGCGAGATTTTCCGGTGCCAAAAAATACGCGTTTAAATAGTCTTTGCGCCACGCGCGACCATATTCGCTGGCCAGGCGCTGAAACACGAGCACGCGCCATTTCAACTCATCGGTCAAGGTAACGTCGTTATCGATCCAAATGCCAGCGTCGTGTTCAGGATCAAAACCGGCCAAACGCGATCGCCAACAACCATCGATATTGCGTTCGACGAGGTGATCAAACTGTTGATTCAAGGTTTTGCTGTCGGCACTGTTGTACGCGTCGATGAAAGCGGTTTTGATTAATTCATGATGGCGCACGGCACGCGCAAAGACATCGTTTTCTTGGCGGGCGTGCGCTTCGTTGAGGCGTTGCAATTCATTGGTTTGACGTTCGATTAACGTTTGCCGCACTTGGTGATAGGCAATAAAACTGCCGACTGCGGCAACCAATAACGTGATGACTGCAACGTGTAACAGTGTGCGGGTAACTAACGACCGTTTTGCCATGAAGCCCTTACCACCTTCGATCCATCGAAGGAGCCTGAGTATACGGATGCTGCGCCGCGATAACACTGCGCCTTATGATGGATAAGCATAGCGGAAGGACCACCGGTCAGGGCATGACTTTTTGTGCCTGCAAAAACCGCCAAATGCGTTGATAACTCTCGTCGATTTGCGCTGCAGCAAAATCGCCATGACCTTTGCCTCGAAAGGTGATGAGTTCATTCTTCACCTGCTGCGCCGTCAAAGCGGCGTGCAGGCGAAGCGACTGGCTATACGGCACGACCGTGTCGGCATCACCGTGAATGCTTAACGTCGGTGAACTGTGTGCCGACACGTACTGCAAGGGTGACACCATCCGCGCCAGCGCCAATGGGTCGGCGCTGAAGCCGATCCATTGCACGGCATAGGCACGCTGATGCTCACCCGCCATCAGATCGGCGACATCGCTGATGCCATACCAATTGATCACAGCGGCGACGGCAGGCCCATCACCATCCCAACACGGTCGATCGAACAACAGTTGCCGACTGGTGTAGGCGGCCATCAACGCGAGATGGCCGCCCGCGGAGTTGCCGCTAAGCACAATACGTTGGGGATCAACCTGAAAGCGAGCGGCCTGTTGGCGTACCCAATTCAACGCACAGCGGGCATCCACGACCGCCGCTGGCGCGGGTGCTTCGGCAACTTTGCGGTAATCCACGTTGATGACCACAAAACCTTTTTGTAGCCACGGCAGCAATTTCAGCTGCACCGATGCACGCGTGTTATAGGCCCAACCACCGCCGTGAAAATACAACAACACGGGTAACACCGTGTCGGAATGAGGCCGGTAAACATCGGCTTTTAGCGCAAGCCCCTGGACCTCAAAATAAGTTTCGTCACTGTAAATGTCGTATTCAAAACCCAGCTCTGCGAGCGAGCGTTCGGCGGCTGCCAGCGGCCAGCACACCGTGAGCATCAATGCGACACTCAATCCCCACCTTTGCCATCCCCTGAATTGCAACGCTACGCTCCTACGACTGTCGCACAAAACGTAAAAATAGCTGCTGGCGCCCCATTCGCCAGCTCGGCGCAATCAACGCGGTGCAGATCAGGCTGATATAATCGTTGCAGTCATCCGTGCGGTGATGATCATCACCGCCCGTTACAAGAACAAATCCTTGAGGTTCCCACCGTGTCCGCTACCGTCAATGCCCCTCGCGCTTATGAAGTGACCGCCAACGATCTGCCCTTGTCCTGCCCGGGCAAATTCATGACATTGTGGAATATGCACCCGAAAGTGTATTTGCAGTTTAAAGACGGCAAAGCGTCGTGCCCCTACTGCGGCGCACAATACCTGATGCGCCAATAAGCGCGTTAAACACAGCGATTACGGCGAGCCTTTCCGTTGAGCAAATCCATTTTGATCGTCGGCCCCTCTTGGGTCGGCGATATGGTCATGGCACAGGTGTTGTTTCGTTTATTGAAACAACACGATCCCGATGTCGCCATCGACGTGTTGGCACCGGCCTGGAGTCGACCGCTGCTCGTACGCATGCCGGAAGTGCGACGAGCAATTGATCTGCCATTCGCGCACGGCGAATTTTCATTGTTCAAACGACGTGCACTCGGCCTTGACTTGCGTCGTGAATGTTACGACCAAGCCATTGTATTGCCCAATTCGTGGAAATCGGCGTTAGTGCCGTGGTTTGCTCAAATCCCGCAGCGCACCGGTTGGCGCGGCGAAATGCGGTATGGTCTGCTGAACGACCATCGCGTTCTCATCAAAAAAGATTATCCTTTAATGATTGAGCGATTTGCCGCTCTGGCATATACCGCTCATGCTGAATTGCCGGAACACTTGCCGTGGCCCGAATTTGCGGTTGATGCTGACAATGTGCAACAGGCCCTTCGCGACCTGCAGCTGGACACACCGACACAGCCGATACTGGCGCTGTGCCCTGGCGCCGAATTCGGCCCGTCCAAACGCTGGCCCGATCAGCATTACAGCAGCGTCGCCAAGCATTATCTGGCGCAAGGTTGGCAAGTCTGGTTGTTTGGTTCGGCCAAAGATGTCGCAGTCTGTGAATCGATTCGCACCGACTGCGCCGGTTCGCCCCGCAACTTGGCCGGCAAAACCAGTTTGGCGCAGGCCATCGATTTGATGTCACTGGCGACACAGGTTGTCAGCAACGATTCAGGCCTGATGCACATCGCCGCCGCGCTGCAAAAACCGCTGGTCGTGCCTTATGGCTCCAGCTCGCCCGAATTTACCCCGCCGCTTTCGCATCACGTGCGTGTACTGCGCACCGGTATCGCCTGCAGCCCTTGCTTCAAACGTGAATGTCCCTTGGGTCATATGAAGTGTTTGAACGAATTGGCGCCCGCGACCGTCATTAATGCGATCACCGAATTGCAATCCGACGTGCACAGCTTGTTGGATCTGCAATGACGTTTTGGCTCAGCAAACATTTTCAAAACGCGGCGCCCGATCTGCAGACATTCGATCAGATCATGGCGCTGGATGGCGAACGCTTTCGCGAACTCGATAATCGCCGTACGTTCCGCTTTGAACGCGGCGGTCGCGCGTTTTTTGCCAAACTGCATTTTGGCGTCGGTTGGGGCGAAATCATCAAAAATTTGTTGCAAGGCCGCTTACCCATTGTCAGCGCCTACAACGAATTTGCAGCCATCGAACATTTAACCCAACGCGGCATTGCGACCATGACGCTGGCCGGTTTTGGTGTGCGCGGCACGAACCCGGCGCAGCGCCAGTCATTTGTGCTAACCGATGAATTGGCTGACATGGTAAGCCTTGAGGATGTCGCCAAACAATGGGCCACATCGCCACCAAGCCTGAGTTTTCGTCGCGCGTTGTGGCGCGCGTTGGCGCGCACGGCTGGCGCCATTCACCGCAGCGGCATGAACCATCGCGATTTTTATCTGTGTCATTTTTTGCTGCCTCGCGCGCAATACGAACAGACGTCGTTAACCCTGCACATCATCGATCTGCACCGCGCCCAAATTCGTGCGCGCGTGCCACGCCGCTGGCTCGAAAAAGATCTCGCTGGTTTATATTTTTCAGCGATGGACGCTGGCTTAACACGCCGTGATTGTTTGCGATTTGTGCGGGAGTACACCGGTGAAGCGCTGCACCAACAGGATGTTAGCTTGTGGCAGCGTATTGAGCATAAAGCCATCGCGCTGTATCAAAAAGATCATCGGCGCATGCCGTCTTTTCAATTTTTTAAATAGGTGACTCCCTTTGCAACCCGTAAAAATACTGTTGGCGATCAGCCATTACTTCGAATTCGGTGGTCTGCAACGCGATATGGTTCGTGTCGCCCGTTTGCTCAATAGCCGGGCCGCGCGCACCCACATTCTCTGTGGCGGTTGGGAGGGCGACGTTCCGCCCGATTTGTCCGTCGAAGTAGTGAAATTGAGCGCATGGACCAATCACGGAAAAATACGGCAGTTGAGTCAGTACGTTGGCGCACGCAAATCACAATTCGACGCAACGATTGGTTTTGTCAAAATGCCACATTTGGATTTTTATTTTGGTGGCGATCATTGTTTTCGTGAGCGTATGTTGAATGAGAAACCACGCTGGCAACATTATCTGCCACGTTACCGCGTCTTCAACGCCATGGAAGAAGCCGTTTTTGGCCGTCACAGCAAGACAGAATCTTTTCTGATTGCCGCCGAACAAAAAGCGGCTTATCAACGGCAATGGCAAACGCCCGAGCAACGCGCGCATTTGTTACCGGGCGGTTTAAATAAAGCCTTTATGGATGCCGGTCGTCCCGATGAAAATGGAAAAGCAGCTCTTCGTCGCGAATTGGGTTTGAACGATCAGGAACGCGTTATCGTGCATGTCGGTTCCGATTTTCGCCGCAAAGGCGTTGACCGAATACTACGCGCTTTCGCTTCATTACCCCCCGAGTTGCAGCGTACGCACAAAGTCGTCGTAGTCGGTAGCGGTGATCCCGCCGACATGTTGCAATTGGCCGAATCATTACACATAAAAGATCGCGTTATCTTCACCGGCGGTCGCCGTGATGTTCCGGCGTTTTATGCAATCGCCTATACGATGATGCACCCGGCCTATATTGAAAACACTGGCGGCATTATTTTGGAGTCGCTTTATATGGGCGTGCCCGTGATTTGCACGCAAGAGTGCGGTTATTCCAATCATGTTTTGGCCGCGCAAGGCGGTTTGGTTACCCCCTCACCGTTTGAGCAGCAAAAACTAAATCAGCAACTTTTTGAAATGCTGACAAGTCCATCTCACACTACATGGCAATCAAACGCCATTGCCTATTGTGCAACGGCGCCTGTTACAGGAATGATTGAGTCTATTGCCGATAGAATGTTGGCGTTCGTGGCCGCAAAAAGTTAAGCGGCCCAATACTTGCAAAAACGCTTCGTCGATGACAGACATGCGTCAATTTACGTCGCCAATGGCCTTTAAATAATTGCCGTGCAACGCTTCTTTTAGTAACAAAGCGCCGGCGGTGGTCAGGTGGTTGCTATCGGAGTAATAACTTTCGTCCGCAGTACCGACCAAACATTTTCCGGATTGGCAGAAGAGCGGAGAGAAATCGACATAATCAATGTAGTGATTGGTTTTCCAAGCTGAATCGTTAAATGTCATGAACTGATCAAAACGCGATTGTTCAACCGAGAGTGCCAGCAAGTTCTTGTTCAATTGCTGACTGTCATTCGATGCTGCTTTCCAATAGATATTTTTGGCATCAACGTATTGCATCGGTACTTGCCGCACAACATGCAAACGGATCCCCATTTGCTGATAAAGCGCAGCCGTTTTGTTAATCGCCTCACTGAACGCCAGCCGCGAATTTTCCATTGTCGCCTTGGTTTCAGGTTGCAAACCGATATAACGAAGTCGACCACTTGTGTAATCACCATCGGTGTAATAGGTCCAACGCGCAACCAGATAAACGTCTTGGACATGGTTCAGCTTTGCGAAGCGGGCGATTTTCTCGTTGAGTGCGAAACACTCCTGTGCAAACTGGTCTTTTCGATTCACTAGATAAACACCAAGCAACGGTGGGCATCCCTGATAACCGGTAAAGAATCCTCGCACATTGGCTTCTTTTGCCATCCATTCAAAGGCCGGTAATAGCGACAGATTGTGACTGTCGCCAACCGCCATAAAAGCGATTCGATTTCCGGCTGCAGCATTGATATCACAGCCCCATTTATCAGTTTCCGGTTCGTGTGCTGCGTTGAGATTAAAACATTCCGGTTGCCGATCAATACCGCCAAAAGTAACCGCCAATTTCCCCGTTCGCTGACTAAAGCCATCTGTGTAATGAATCGCCAAGCACAACACCACAACCAGCAAACTGCTGACACCAGCACCAGCGAAAATTTGCTTGCGTGAGAAATGTTGCTTGGAGCGTGTAAACCGTTCGACATAATGTGTGGTTAACCAAGCCAAGCCCAATGACACCAAAATGCCAATCGCGTAATGCATGGCACCGGGTGACTCAACGGCTTGCAGGCGAAGAAATGCAAAAATGGGCTGGTGCCAAAGATACAAGGGATAAGAGATAAGACCGACAAACACGAGCCAGGAATTCGCGAGCATACGACCGACGACAGTCGAGCCATCGGCAAATTGTAAAATCAACGCCGTGCCGAGCACCGGCATCAACGTGATGAATGACGGGTGCGAAGTCTCTTTGTTGATAAAAGTGAAGGAGAGAATCAGTAAGACCACACCGACGATGCTGAGTAGTTGACTCCAACCATCTTTTTGGAACAACTTATATTTACCATGCACATGTGCGTACGCAACAAGCGCACCGAACAAGAGCTCCCAGGCTCGCGTAAACGGAAGATAGAAACTGGCGTTGGCGTTAGTGGCCGATAACTCGTTAGCCAAAAAAATAGAGCCCAACAGCAGTATCACAAGCGCCGCCAGTTGAAACCTAACACGAAAACGCCACAGAATCGCAACAAGTAACGGAAAGACAACATAGTATTGCTCTTCAACCGCAAGACTCCACGTATGCAGCATCGGATTTAGATCGACATCGGTGTCGAAGTAGCCACTCTTGAAAATGAAGTAAAAATTGGAAATGAAAAGGATTACAGCCCCCAAGGAATGACTGTACTCCTTCAAAATCGACGGAGGCATAATCCACCAGGCAGCCAACAAACTGCAGAACATCACCAAAAACAGCGCTGGCATGATCCGCCGAATGCGCCGTTCGTAGAATCGGGTAATGCTGAAGTTATCGGCCAGATGCTCAGTCAATAGAATGCTGGTGATCAAGTAGCCAGAGATGACAAAAAAGATATCAACGCCTAAGAACCCGCCGTGGAAAAATTGAAAGCCAGCATGAAAAAAAAGAACGGGAACAATGGCAATGGCACGGAGACCATCTACCTCAGGTCTGTAGTTCATCAAATCGAACCTTGGAAAGTGAATTGGCGCGTCGAGCTCAAAGCGGCCTACAAGGACCTCATTCGCACACTCAGTAACCGATTGAGTGACAGGGGCAATCTGCGCCTGTGTTACCAAATACCTTTTGAAGGCTTTGCGCACGCAATGTTGCTACAATGGTGTACGACTTTAAGCGAACGGTGATACCCCTGTCAGCGGGGCTCTCATGGATCATACACGATTTGCCCATCCCCTGATTTCGGTCGTTATTCCCTGCTACAACCATGCGCCGTACGTGGTGGATTGTATTAACAGTGTTTTGCAACAAACCTACCGTTCAGTCGAGATTTTGGTGTTCGATGATGGCTCCAAGGATGGTAGCGCGGAGATTATCGCCCCGCTTGCCACGCAATACGGCTTCTTTTTTCGCGCGCAGAAAAATCAAGGCTTGCCCCGAACGTTAAACGATGCGTTGGCAATTTGTAAGGGTGAATTTATTGCACCGTTCGCATCGGACGATGTCATGTTTCCGGACCGTCTCCAAAAGCAAATAGCCTTCGTTTGTGATAAACCCGATGTCGCCATCGTTTCTGGCCAAGTTACCCGTATCGACGAATACGGCAACGTGTATTCCAAGCAGGCAGAACACTCTCGTATTCTGCACTACATGTCTTTTGACGACTTGTTCATCGGCAAGGGCGTGCATCCTGCTGCGCCAACCATGTTGTATCGACGTAGCGCCATAGAACAAGTCGGAGGCTTTCGCCCCGACATCGCGATTGAAGATCTCTACATGCAACTCAAATTGACCCATGCCGGCTGGAAAATAGCTGACATGCCAGACATGCTGGCGTATTACCGCGTGCACAGCAGTAACACCATGCGCAACGTCAAATTTCTTTACGACAATATCGGAAAAATATACGACGAATACAAAGATCATCCGCTCTATGCCCGCGTACGACGCAAATATCTGAATGGTATGCTGCTCCGGGCAGCAGGAGTAGATAAATCTTTGGCTCAGCAAATTTGGCAAGATATGCGCTGGAGCGATATCAATATCAAAACGCTGCGCGCCTTGTGGCGATTGCATATGCAACATGACGGCGAAAGCCGTGTATGACAAAAAAACAGAAGGTTAGAACAATGGCCAAAAAACTGCTGATCACTGGCGGTGCCGGGTTTATCGGATCGGCACTCGTTAGGCACGTGTTAACACATACCGATCATCACGTGATCAACGTTGATAAATTGACCTATGCCGGAAACTTGGATTCCCTCGCTTCCATTGCGAACAATCCCCGCTATGTTTTCGTCAAGGCCGACATCGCCGATCAATCAGCAATGCAGCAATGTTTTCAAGATGTTCAACCCGACGCCGTCATGCATCTGGCCGCTGAAAGCCACGTCGATCGCTCCATTAGCGATCCCGGTGCATTTCTGCAAACCAATGTAATGGGCACGTTCACCTTGTTGAACACCGCTTTGGCTTATTGGCGCGAAAAAAGCGAATCCGAGAGAAGTGCGTTTCGCTTTCTTCATATTTCCACCGATGAAGTCTTTGGTGACTTACACGGCAGTACTGACAAGTTCACCGAATTAACACCTTATGCCCCCAGCTCTCCCTATTCAGCCAGCAAAGCGGCCTCAGATCATCTCGTCCGTGCCTGGACAAGAACTTATGGCCTGCCCTGCTTAATCACCAATTGTTCAAACAATTATGGCCCGTTCCAGTTTCCTGAGAAGTTAATTCCATTGATGATTCTGAACGCCATACAGGGCAAACACTTACCGGTCTATGGTCAAGGGCACCAGATTCGTGATTGGTTGTTCGTTGATGATCATGTTCGCGCGCTACTTCAAGTGCTTATGCACGGTCGTGTCGGCGAGACATATGCTGTCGGCGGACACAACGAGTGGCGCAATATTGACGTTGTGCATGCGGTATGTGAGTTATTGGAAGAATTGCAACCGCAAAAACCGGAAGGTGTTGCACACTATCGCGATCTGATTCGCCACGTAACCGATCGGCCTGGTCATGATCAACGTTACGCAATTAATGCGACCAAAATTCAACGCGAACTCAACTGGTCCCCACAAGAGAACTTCGCCAGCGGGCTTAAAAAGACGGTGCAGTGGTATCTGAGTAATGTAGTTTGGTGGCAACGCGTGCAAAGTGGCGCTTATCAACAAACGGAGTTTCCATCATGAAGGGCATCATTTTGGCCGGCGGTAGTGGCACTCGTTTGTATCCGATCACGCAAGGTCTATCTAAACAGTTGTTACCCGTCTATGACAAACCGATGATTTATTACCCTTTATCGGTATTGATGTTGGCTGGCATCCGCGAAATATTAGTTATTACAACCCCTGAAGATCAGGCAAGTTTTAAGCGCTTGCTTGGGGATGGTTCGCACTTGGGTGTTCAGTTACATTACGCCGTTCAACCCAAACCCGAAGGCCTCGCACAAGCCTTCATCATTGGTGAGTCATTCATAGGGAAAGACCAAGTCTGTTTAGTTTTGGGTGATAACATATTTTATGGTCAGGGATTTACACCGCGTCTGCGTAGCGCTGCTGAACGCACAGACGGTGCAACCGTTTTTGCCTATCGAGTAAAAGATCCGCAGCGTTTTGGCGTCGTGGAATTTGACGCCTCGCAAACCGCCATCAGCATTGAAGAAAAGCCATCACAACCACGTTCAAACTGGGCCGTTACTGGTTTGTATTTTTATGACAACCGTGTTCTGCAATACGCTCATCAGGTTAAACCGTCTAAGCGTGGTGAACTCGAGATTACGTCCATCAATCAAATGTATTTGGAACAAGGCAATCTCCATGTTGAGTTGCTCGGTCGCGGTTTTGCGTGGCTGGATACTGGTACACACGACAGTTTGATCGAGGCGGGGCAGTACGTGCAGACCATTGAACATCGTCAAGGGCTTAAAGTCGCTTGCCTGGAGGAAATAGCGTGGCGCAACGGTTGGCTCACAAACGAACAACTTGAGCAACACGCACACACCTTGCATAAGAGTGGTTATGGCCAATATTTATTGGATCTGATGAGTAGTCCACATGTGGTATGAATTGCTGAACCTCAAAAAAGTCTCCGATGCACGAGGCGATCTTTATGTTAGCGAGTTAAACAATGGCTTGCCATTCGAAGTTAAGCGATTTTATATCTTGACCTCGTTTAACAAACAAGCCCGCGGATTTCATGCACACAAAGCACTTCATCAGATGGCTTACTGCTTGCAAGGTCACTGTGAATTTCATCTTGATAACGGCGATCAGCGGGAAGTCATTCATTTGAACGCCTATGAAAAAGGACTGCATATCAAGCCCGCAACGTGGCGTGAAATGCATAACTTCAGTAATGACTGCATTATCCTTGTGCTCGCGAGTGAGGTTTACGACGAGACAGACTACATTCGTAGTTATGATGAATTTTTAAGCTGGGTTAAACCAACATGATTCACCCACTCAGTGATGTGCAAAGCACAAAAATTGGCGAAGGAACCCGCATTTGGCAATTTGTCGTGGTGTTGAAGAACGCCACCATTGGCAAGCACTGCAATATTTGCGCAAACTGCTTTATTGAAAACGACGTGGTAATTGGCGATCACGTCACCGTTAAGTCAGGCGTATATCTGTGGGATGGTGTTCGCCTCGGCGATCATGTGTTCGTCGGTCCTTGTGCCGCCTTCACCAATGATAAATATCCTCGCTCACAGCACTATCCCGATCAGTTTCCGCTCACAACGGTCGAAGAAGGTGCGTCAATCGGCGCCAATGCAACCATTTTGCCCGGCATTACTATTGGACGCCAAGCGATGATCGGCGCCGGTGCCGTTGTGACCAAAAATGTTCCCCCATTTGCAATTGTTGTCGGTAACCCGGCGCGTATCGTTGGCTACAGTGAGGAAAAACCAGCGTGATTAAATTTCTGGATCTGCAAGCCGTCAATGCCCAATATCGCGAAGAATTGATCACCGCGTTTACCCGCGTTCTCGATTCGGGGTGGTATATTCTTGGCGAAGAGGTCGCGCGATTTGAACAAGCCTTTGCCGATTATTGCGATAATCGTTTTTGTATTGGTGTTGGCAACGGTTTAGATGCATTGACACTCACGTTGCGCGCGTGGAAAGAGCTCGGATTGTTACAGGATGACGATGAAGTCATCGTACCCGCGAATACGTATATTGCATCGGTGTTAGCCATTACCGAAAACAAGTTGAAGCCTGTGCTCGTGGAACCCGATCCTCACACATTTAACCTTGACCCGGCACGTATTGAAAAAGCCATTACGGCAAAAACCAAAGCCATTCTCGTTGTACATCTGTATGGCAAGTTAGCCGACATGGATTCGATCTGCCACATCGCCGATCAAAAAGGTCTATTGATATTGGAAGATTGTGCGCAATCGCACGGTGCACAAGTGAATGGTAAAAAAGCAGGAACGTGGGGCCATGCTGCCGGTTTTTCCTTTTTCCCCGGTAAAAACCTCGGCGCTCTCGGTGATGCTGGCGCCATTACCACCAATGACGAAACCTTGGCGCAAACTTTACGTGCACTGCGCAATTACGGGTCGCATAAGAAATACGTCAACGATATACAAGGCGTCAACAGCCGGCTTGACGAGGTTCAAGCGGCCCTGTTGGCCGTGAAATTGCGATGGCTTGATCGGGATAGCCAAGCGCGCCAACGCATTGCTCAACGCTATCTGACGGAAATGAATAACCAGCATATCCAGTTGCCTTGCACGGCCAATCAGGGCGAACACGTGTGGCATTTGTTTGTCATTCGTTGCCTGCAGCGCGACACGTTTATTCAGCATTGTCAGCAGCAGGGCATTGGCACATTGATCCACTACCCCATTCCGCCCCATCAACAAAATGCGTATCGCGGCTATTGGTCGCAACCGTTACCCTTAACAGAAGCCATTCACCGTGAAGTGGTATCGCTACCCATTGGCCCCACGATGACAACGGCGGAAATCGACCAAGTGATTGCCGCCGTCAACCTGTTTAAACCTTAGGGAATAAACGCATAACTGATCTTGCTGAACAAGCTACGTTCGTTGCGCGATAAGCCATTCAAGTCATCATCATCGATCGCACCATCCGAATAGCCGGCGTAAAAAACGGTCTGTGGATTGATTTTGTACGAATACAGTAATTGCGTATTGAGATTGCGTTCGCGTTTGTTGACGTCATCTACGTAGAGTTCCGGTTCGTTAACCGTGTCGCCACGCTGCATCGTCAAGCGTACAAAGCTACGGTTATTAAATTGCCACGTGAAGCGCACATCACTGAGGTTGCTGGTGAACAGCTCGCCGCCGTCAACACGCAGTCGGCTGTAAGTGTGCGCAAAATTGATTGAGAGTTGGCGCGTCACATTCCATCTTACATCGGGATTGCTGCTGAATAAACGACCGACACCACCGTTGGCGAAATCAATTTGATCGCCGAAACGGTTGAACACTTCGATGTGCAAGCCCGATATCGGGTCCATGCCAATAAACAGCGATTGAAAATTTTCTCGGTACACGACGTCATCCCAGCGGCGATCGCGCGCGCCGGCACCAAATTCGATAAATGTTTGCAGAGGGCCGTTAATCCCGAGATACATTTCCACTTCTTTTTCAAGCTCTGTGCCGTCTTGATCAACGGTGCGATCCCAATCACCGTTTAAGCGAATGCGATGCCAATCGCTGTTTTCACGCTGCCAGAAATGTCCTAATCCAATGACTGTTTTGCGAATATCGGCTTGTGGCATAAAACCCAAATCAGCACGGAACTCCTCGCCGTAGTTCATCTCGCGTGCATACCACATCCAATGACGGTCTTGATGGTTATAGTCAATGTAGTAGGCATTATCTTTCTGATTTTTCTCGCTGACGTCACCGTCTGCAATCAATACGTCCGGATTCTGCGTGTCGCTGCGTAACCACTGCCAGCGCAGTGAATCGCTGTCACCAAATCGATATTTTCCGTCAATTCCGGCTACGCGATTATGATAATCATCACCATGACGATCGGTCGCCAACATGCCGATATTGAACGACTGATTAACATCGTGACGATAACGTACCGCCGCGTTGGTGCTGTCCTGATCAAGTGTTGCAAATGACGAACCATACGCACCGGGAATCAAAAACTGTGTTGTGGTGTCATCGGCAACGAACACACCAAATGTGCTGTCGTCAACACGACCGGTGATCTTGGCACCATAATCCGGATCATTGATATTGCGCGTATGAACAATATTCAAGGGGGAGTTGAAGTATTCGGCCCCTTCCAAAAAGAAAGGTCGTTTCTCGGGATAGAACAACGCAAATTGTGTCGTCACATCCAATTGCAACACATCGGATTCAACTTGTGAGAAGTCTGGATTTAACGTCAAATTCAATGACGTATTGGGCGTCACGCCCCAGCGAAAATCGAGACCGGCTTCGGTTTCAACATCACCTTTTTCCCAATCAGTATCGGCGTACACATCGCGCGAATCAGCGCGCGCAACCGTCAAGCTCGGTACGAGCTCAATGTTATTACCGGGACGCGCATCTTTTAAACCGGTAAAGGTGGCCAATTTGCATAGGTAGCAAGATTTGTTGCGATCTTGTTTGTTGTTCGACAAACGGTAACGCTTGTCGCGCGGATAAAACCGTAGCAGATCGATGCCCCAATTTTTCGGTTCACTGCTGTCAGCAAATCGCAAGGCGCGTAATGGAATGGCCATTTCCACGATAAAGCCGTTGGCGGTGATTTTGCCATCACTGTCCCAGATCGCATCCCAGGAGTCACTTTCGTTTTGATTGATGTCATCCATCGTTAAATCCATTTGTACACCAAGTGGATTGACAAAAAATTCAAAAGCGCGGCGCTTGTCATTAAACGTATCAATCACAATGCCGACAAAATCGTCGCTGTACGCGGAATCACGGTCGCGCAAATAAGCACGGATCTGACTGGGATCGGGATCGCGCGCATCGAAGGCGAGAAAGAGCGTTTCACCGTTTTCGAACAGATAGACGGTCGTTTTGACCAAGGCTGGCGCGTTTTCTGTGGGATCCGTTTCGTATTTCAAATCAATTTGCCGCGCTTGCTGCCACAAAGCCTCGTCGAGCTGACCGTCGACGCTGATCTGGCCCGCGACAAACGGAATGTCATTTTTGGTTTCATCGGCGCTGACCAGCCTTGGTAACCCCATACTTGCCGCAAAAAGCGCTATATGAACCAACGAGGATAATTTGAAAAGTTGCATGACATTAATGTCCAACACGGAGGAGGATGACTTTACTAGACGTTAACGCCACAAAAATAGTTTGAATCCAAAGCAGTATTTGATCTTACTATTGACGGAGTTCAAAAAAACAAAGCCCCAACAACGTGGGGCTTTGCTTTAATGATGTTCCGTAGCGATATTCCGCTGACTAGAATTGCTGCAAATACTGATTTACACCAGCCGATTCGCGCTCACGCAATGCGGCACAGCTGCTAACACTTTCTTTCAACTTGGCCAACGTTCGCACATAGCCTGGGTTGGCCTGAATTTTATCGGCAAAGAATTTCTCGGCCTCCGAATACACCGACATGTCACAGCCAGAACCTACGAAAGTTGGCACAGAAGGCACAACAAATGGCGGCGTTTTTTTGATCAATGCATCGTAATTTTTGTAAACCCAAGCACGCATGCGGGCATAACGCTCGTCTTTGAACATATGTCCATAAAACGCATAGCGCATGTCCGAAGCCGTAATCGCATCGGTCAGCAGATAATCGAGCACTGCGTGTTGCAACGCGGCGTCGCCAAAGTAGCTGAGTGCGCCCAACAGCGTCGTGCGTACCTGCGGAGTTTTGGTCGACTCAAACACCGATTTCATTTGCTTGAAAAGGGCCTCATCGCCATAAAACGCTGCAATGGCCATATGGGAATCGATCAAGCGCGGATCCGCTTTGCTGGCGTCTTGCAAAAATTCGGCAGCCATTTTTTTGCTGTCGGCAATTTGTTTGGCATCTTTGATTTCGAACGCCAACAAATTCAGCAAATTGCGCCGAATGCCATCGACACCGACAGGATCATTGGCCTGACTGACAACGCCAAAGCGTTGCAATGCTGCTTGACTCTGTTTCTGCACATAACGGCCCCACGCAGCTTCGTTTGTTGCATTCACATACACCTCGCGTTGCGCAGCGATATTGCCCAATGCCGAACTGACCACGCGTGGATGACTATCATTTAGCATGCCACCCAGCACACGGAGGAAATTGGCACCAGTCATTTTGCCGGCATTCACCAGATCGGAACTGCCTGCGATAAACGCCAGGCGTTCACGTGGATTCAAATTCTTTTCGGTAAAATGCACCAACGACGCATCACGCAATTTGTCTGACAACACAAAACGGTAATACCCTTTGGCATCAGTATCGGGATAAACCCAATCTGGTTCAAACTCAAGCGTGACACTGCCAACGGCGTCTTTCATCAGCACGCTGGTCGTCGCGGTTTTGTTGCCTTTGCCATATTTGATGTTGACTGGCACGGTCCACATTTGTGCCGGCGCGGTCACTCCAGCGTTAACAAAACGTTGTTGTTGCAACGTCAACATTTTGCCTTTGATATCGACACTTAGCAGCGGAAACGATGATTGTTCAATGTACGAGCGCAGCACTGCCGCCACATCTTTTTTCGATGCTTTACCAAGAGCGTTCCACAAATCATCGGCTTCGGCATTTTTGAAGGCGAAATCGTTCAAGTATTGGCGAATGCCGGTGCGAAACGCCTCTTCACCGATCCATTGTTCAACCAAGCTCAGAACCGCACTGCCTTTGGAATACGCCAGCCCTAAACCATCCATAATGTCGGCTTCGGTTTTGATGGGTTTGCGGATGGGTTTGGTCGTTAGCAAGGCGTCAGCTGTCATCACCTGATTTTGCGGTAAAGACAAGTGCGATTCGAGTTCTGGATACTGTGACACAACAATTTTGGACGCCATCCAACTCGCGAACGCTTCGTTCAACCACAAATCGTTCCACCATTTCATCGTAACCAGATTGCCATACCATTGGTGGGCAATTTCATGCGCAATGATGCCAACCGTATTGGTTTTTTGGCCAACACTGGCGCGCGCTTCATCAATCAGCAACACATCTTCGCGATAGGTGATAAGGCCTGCGTTCTCCATTGCACCAAACGGATATTCCGGCACGGCCACTGAATCCAGTTTTTCATAGGGATAAGGACGACCAAAATATTGTTCAAGCGCCGCCAAAATTTTGGGCATCTCTTTCGCCGCATATTTGGCTTGCGCCGATTTGCCTTTCGTCGTGATCACGCGCCCCGGAATGCGCATGCCTTCAACGGCCACTTCCTCGAACGGACCAACCGCCATTGCGACGAGATAGGAAGGGATCGGCAGTGTTTTGGCAAATTCGTGGGTAACCCATTCGCCGGACTCCGTGGTTTTGGTTTCGGGCGTGTTCGCATACACTTTGTGACCTTTGGGCGCCGCGATCGTTAACTGAAACGGAATTTTGTATTCGGGTTCATCAAACACCGGAAAAGCGCGACGCGCATCGTTCATTTCAAATTGCGTGAACAAATACGCTTCGTTTTGATCGATCGTTTTATATAGCCCGACCGATTTGCGGTTGTACGGTGCGCTAAATTCAATATCCAGTTGATAACGACCAACCGGCAATTCTGACGCACAATTGGCCGTGACGACGCCGTGCTCGCCCATCGTCGCTTTCAGCGCGCAATTCGCTTTGCCAGTGAGCAGTAACGTGTTCGGTGTGTAATCCAGACCACTGAACTGTAAATGGCGCGTGGCTTTGATCACGTCCAATTCAATGCTGACTTTGCCGTTGTACTGTTCCAGTTTCGGATCGACACGCAGAAAAACGGTTTGCTGAATCGGTTTGGCTACCGGATCGATCCGGTATTCATCGGCCTGAACTGCAACTGTCAACAGCGACAACAACGACGCGCCTATCGCGCGCGTGCTTAAACTATTCATTGTGATAAGACTCCGCGTCAAACACAGAAAACGGGCAAGACCGCCTGTTTTCATTCGGTGGCGAAGCATAACGACAGCCCTTGCGATCGTTAAAACACTCCGCACGCCCCAAACGTAACAAGCTGTAAATTGAAGGCACCTTGCGTACAGATGGCCAAAAAGCCAAGCACGGAAATGCGCGGGATCAAGCCTTTTCAAATGTGAAAGCAAAATCGTTTAGTCAACAACGGCTCGGTCATTAACCGTTACATATTTGTTTCGTTCTGCTACAAAACGCTACCAAATTGTCGCGGTTTTGCAGCGTTGTGCGCTTCAGGGACCGTGAGGATTTGTCTAGACTGCTTCCTTCCCGGTCATCACTCGATACCGTCGCGTCAATCACATCCTTAGGGACAACACTCATGCGTTTAACGCCCGTTTACCTTGCTCTGGCCTTGTCATTTGGTGTGACCACGCCGTTGCTTGCCAACACCACCAAACCTCAAATGACGCAAACAAAAGCCTTTACCGAAGTGGAAGGCATAACCGAATATCGTTTGAAAAACGGTATGCGCGTGTTATTAGCTGCTGACGCCTCTAAACCGACGACGACAGTGAACGTCACGTATTTAGTCGGTTCACGTCATGAACAATACGGCGAAACCGGTATGGCGCATTTGCTCGAGCATTTGGTATTTAAGGGCACCAAAACCCGCGCCAACATCATGCAGGAGCTCGGCAAACGCGGTATGCAATTTAACGGCACAACGTTTTTTGATCGCACCAACTATTTTGAAACGTTTCAAGCCAATGATGACAACCTGAAGTGGGCTCTTGAAATGGAAGCGGACCGCATGGTCAATTCCAATATCGCCCTCGATGATTTGAAAACCGAATTTTCGGTCGTGCGCAATGAAATGGAAATGGGCGAGAACAATCCATTTCGTGTGCTGTGGAAGCAACTCGGCGCAGTCAGTTTCGACTGGCACAACTACGGCAACAACACCATTGGTGCACGTTCGGATGTCGAAGGTGTACACATTAAAAACCTGCAGGCGTTTTATCGCCAGTATTATCAACCGGACAATGCGGTCTTGATCGTTGCCGGTAAATTTGACCCGACCAAGACCTTGGCGCTGATTGAAAAAACTTTCGGCACCATTAAAAAGCCAACCCGTCAATTAACGCCGACATGGACACGTGAAGCGCCACGGGATGGTGTGCGTGAAGTGACCGTCAAACGCGTTGGCGATATGCAAATGGCCGCCGTGTTGTACCCAACATCGGCCGGCAGCCATGCCGATGCAGCGGCGATGGCGGCGCTAGGCGATGTGCTCGGCAACACGCCCAATGGGCGTTTGCACAAGCAATTGGTCGAAAGCAAAAAAGCCGTTGGCGTTGCCAACATTGGTTTTGATTTGGCCGAACCAGGCTACACGATGTTTTTGACACAACTCAGCAAAGAGCAAGACATCACGGCCGCCAAGGCCGCCTTGATTGCAACGGTTGAAGGCGTCACGAAACAGCCGATCACCGAAGATGAATTAAAGCGTGCGAAAACCAATTTGCTGAATCAAATTGAGCAAACGATTAACGATCCACAACGCCTGTGTGTTGAAATGTCCGAATCGATTGCGATGGGCGATTGGCGTTTATTCTTCTTGCAACGCGATCGCATCGAAGCTCTGACCGTCGCCGATGTACAGCGCGTTGCCGCTAATTATTTTAAAGAGGACAACCGCAGCTACGGCCAATATCTGCCCGTCGAAAAACCGGATCGTACGGAGATCCCGGCAACACCGGATGTAGCGCAATTGGTGAAAGAATACAAAGGTCGTGCGGCCGTAGCGCAAGGCGAAGCGTTTGACGTGAGCCCGTTAAATATCGACAAGCGCACCGAAAAATCACAACTCAGTAACGGGGCCAAAGTGGCGTTGCTGAGTAAAAAAACACGCGGTGAAACCGTTGCAGGCCAAATCACCCTTCGCCTTGGCAATGAACAAAACCTAATGAATCAATCGTACAATCTCGACATCGCGACCAATTTGTTATTGCGTGGCACGCAGCAATTACCACGCGCCGAATTGGAAGCAAAATTGGCCGAGTTAAAGGCCAATGTGAATGTGTTCAGTCAGGGACAAGCGGTGGTTGTGATGTTTGATACGGTGCGCAGTCAATTGCCAGCCGTCATCGATATTATCCGCGATGTGTTAAAGACACCGGCCTTTTCGCAGCAGGAATTTGATCTGTTGATCGACGAAAATGTTGCCCAGTTGGAATCGCAACGCAGTGAGCCCCAGGCGATCGTCGCCGATGTGTCCGCGCGCGCAAAAAACGTAATGTATAAGAAAGGTGATTTACGCTATGCCGACACACTTGACGAAGGCATTGCAGAATACAAAGCGGCAAAGCTTGATGCCGTGCGGGCGTTTCATCAACACTACTTTGGTATCAACAACGGCGAAATTGTTCTGGTCGGTGATTTTGACGCTACCGCGGTCAAAACCCAGTTGAACAACGCCTTTGGCAATTGGAGCAGTAGCAAGACCTATGCTCGCGTGCCAACGCTGGCGTTCAATGCTGCCGGTAACCAATACAGCACTGAAACACCCGATAAAGCCAACGCCGCGTATTTTGCTGAAATGCCATTGACGATGACGGATGAATCACCGGATTTCGTCGCCATGTTGGTCGTGAACAAGGTGTTGGGCGGCGGCACTAAATCGCGTTTGTTGGAACGTCTGCGTCAAAAAGAGGGTATCAGTTACGGTGCCGGCAGTCGCCTCAATGTGATGGCCCTCGACAATGCCGCGAGCTTAAATTTGCAAGCGATTTATGCGCCGCAAAATTTAGCGAAACTGAAACAAGGAATCAGCGAAGAGCTCGCGCGCTTGGTGAAAGACGGTATCACGGCAGAAGAGTTGTCCGACGCTAAGCAAGCACTGATGCAAGAACGCCATGTTCGTCGGGCGCAAGATGCCGCGCTCGCTGGCACCTTGCGTCAGCAATTGTTCCTTGGTCGTTCCATGCAATTTGACGCTGGTATTGACAGCAAAATCGAGCAGCTGAGTCTGGTTCAAGTGAACACGGCTTTGCGTCAATACCTGAAGCCGGAAAACTTCACACATTATTATGCCGGCGATTTTGCCGGCGCTGAAAAGAAAGCCGTCAGCGGCAAATCAGAATAGCCTACATATAGAAAAAAAAAGGGCACCCACGTGCCCTTTTTTTATTTTGTTAACATTGGCCAATCCGTTGGCAATTTCAAATCCGCACGCTCAGCTTCAAACAGTAACGACACAATCCACCAACGTTGGCCATCGAACATCAGTTGAATACTGTTGATGCCACGCAGACTGTTGTACTGATTTGGCAACACGCATCTACTCCTTGTTGTTACGGATGTTCAATCGCAGAGTTATTCGGTTGATATCGCCTACAAAAACCTACAAAATGGGCAACTCCCTACAAGAGTGTTGATCATGTCCAAGCTGTCTAAAGCATACGTGCTTGCTGCACTGTTGCTGTTCCCTCTCTTTTTGAGCCTAATTTTCAACTACACCGAACGAAACCAAGCGAATCAGGTAATCGATAGCGAAAAGTTCGCTAGCGGGAGCTTTCCTGATACCGCAACCAGTATAGCTGGACAAACGCAAAACCCGACTGCGCGGGCAAGCCTGCCGCAAAACTGGTTTGCCCAAGCGCAACAAGACATTGCAGCCCGCGAATATTGGTTGTCGAATAATGCGGAAGGTTTGCAAGCACCTAATCGCACACAATCTATCCGCAGTTACTTCGATGAGTCAGGCGCGCGCATTCAAGATCGTGAATCGGGTAAGGCATTGTTTACCGTTCAATATGCCGGAATGTTTCGTGGTGATGTAAGTCAGAACACCGATTTAACGGGGCTACACGCGCAATCCATACGCCACGCTGCAAACAAAGTGGAATTGCAGCATGCTGATAGTGTTACTGAATGGTTCAGTAACAGCGCATCAGGGTTAGAGCATGGCTTTGTCGTTCATGAACGTTTGAAGGGCGATGCGTCTTTGTCATTATTGATTCAGATTGAACATGCACAAGTATCACAGAACAGCAGCGGCATTTCGCTGACCACAAAAGCTGGTCGCCAATTTCACTATGAACATTTGAAAGTATGGGACGCCAGTAAGCGATTGCTTTCGGCTTCACTTAAGCGCGTACGCGACGATCTCATTGCAATCGTTGTGGATGATAGCAAAGCAGTATTTCCTATCTTGATCGACCCATTGTTCACACAAGCCGATGAGTTAACACTTGAATCCAATCAAATCAGCGCCGCATTTGGATTCAGTATCGCTGGTGCTGGTGACATTAATCGTGATGGTTATGCCGATGTCGTGATAGGTGCTCCCAATTACGATAAAGGTCAAACAAACGAAGGCGCAGTGTTTATTTATTTGGGTAGCAATGTGGGGCTCAACGCTGATGCCCCCACCATTTTAGAAAGCAACCAAGCTGACGCGGTATTTGGTACCAGTGTTGCTAGCGCAGGCGATATCAATGGAGATGGTTACGCAGATGTTATCGTCGGCGCCAAATTGTACGATAACGGGGAAACCGATGAAGGCGCCGCATTCGTTTATTTGGGCGCCAGCAATGGATTAAACACAACGGCAGCTATAACGTTAGACAGTGATCAAGAAAATTCCTATTTTGGCAACAGCGTCGCCAGTGCAGGTGATACTAATGGCGATGGTTATTCCGATGTCATTGTAGGAGCTTACGCTTACAGCAACGATCAATCCCACGAAGGGAAAGCGTTTATTTATTTGGGCAAAAGTAGCGGACTCGATGCTGCCGCCACAACAACGATTGAAAGCAATCAATCAGAAGCTTTCTTTGCCTACAGCGTAGCTGGAGCCGGCGATGTTAATGCCGATGGTTATGCCGACGTGATCATTGGCGCCTACCACTACAGCAATGATCAGCTTGCTGAAGGTGCCGCTTTTGTCTATTTGGGTTCGAACACAGGCCTTAGCACTTCTGCGATCGCAACGCTCGAAACCAATCAAGCTGCATCTCAATTTGGTTACAGTGTCGCTGGTACCGGTGATATTAACGGCGATGGTTACGCGGATGTCGTTGTTGGCGCCCCACATTACGATAATACGTATACAAATGAAGGTGCCGCATATATTTATTTAGGTCGCGGCTCGGGTATGAACACGTGGCCAACTACCTCGTTGTTCGGCTTTCAAGACGAAGCATTATTCGGTTCAAGTGTTTCTGGTGCCCGAGATGTAAACGGTGATGGCTTCAGCGAGGTCGTTATCGGTGTTCCAGGTTATGACAACAATGAAGTCAATGAAGGGGCAACGTTCATTTATTTCGGCAAGCAAGACGCCGAGAATCTCTGGACAAAAGAGCAGTTCGAAAGTAATAAGAGTGATTCGAACTTTGGCTATAGCGTCGCCGGCATTGGAGATATTAACGGCGATGGTTTTGCCGATGTTATCGCGGGCGCTCCAAACTACGACAATAGTGAAGTGGATGAAGGTGCGGCATTTGTTTATTTTGGCCATGCCCTTGGTTTAGAAAGCATGGCGAATGCCACATTGTTTGGAGACCAAACGGAATCTCGATTTGGCGGCAGCATTAGCGGTGTCGGTGATGTGAACGGCGATGGTTTTTCGGATGTTATTGTTGGCGCCAGACAGTATGACAATGGCCAAACTGACGAAGGTGCGGCGTTTGTATTTTTAGGCAGCAAAGACGGACTTCGTAACACAGCGGATGTCATGTTAGAAAGTAATCAAAGCTCAGCGTATTTTGGAGCCAGTGTCGCCGGTGCAGGTGACGTCAACGGCGATGGTTTTGCTGATGTTATCGTCGGCGCAGAATACTATTCAAAGGGCCAAGCACGCGAAGGCGCCGCGTTTGTTTATTTGGGGAGCTCATCGGGCCTCAGCGCAACGGCAGCAACGACATTGGAAGGCAATCAAGTCGATGCCTATTTTGGCGACCAAGTCGCCGGCGCCGGCGATGTCAACGGTGATGGGTATTCTGACGTCATTATTTCCTCCACTGGTTTTGACAACGGCCAAATTGATGAAGGCGCAGTATTTGTTTTTCTGGGTAGTAAAAGCGGGCTCAGCAATTCAGCGGCAATGACATTAGAACGCAACCAAGCGCTAGCTAATTTGGGCAGTAGCGTTGCGACCGCCGGTGATGTCAATGGCGACGGCTATTCTGACATCATTGTCGGTAACGCCCGTTATGCGAATGGGCAAGCTTGGGAAGGTGCTGCGTTTATATATTTAGGAAACCCAAACGGACTTGCGAGCACACCGGCCACAACGCTAGAAAGCAATCAGGTTGACGCCTTTTTTGGCGCCAGTGTTTCCGGTGCAGGCGACATCAATGGTGATGGTTATGCCGATGTGATCATTGGTGCTCATGGTTACGATCACGATCAATCCAACGAAGGCTCTGTGTTTGTATATTTGGGTAGTTCCTCTGGATTGTCCAACACGCCTGCAACGATCTTAGAAAGCAATCAAAGCGATTCTGCCTTTGGATCACTTGTCGCCAACGCCGGTGACATTAACGGTGACGGATTTGCAGACATCTTGATTGGAGCTAGCCAATACGACAAGGATGAACATGACGAAGGCGCCGTTTTTGTTTATTTGGGCAACCGCACTGGCTTAAATAGCACGGCTGCTGCGTTATTTGAAAGCAATCAACCCGATGCCTATTTGGGTTCGAGTGCTGCAGGCGCTGGCGATCTAAACGGCGACGGTTTCGCCGATGTCGTGTTAAGCGCCTCTTTTTACGACAACGTTCAAACTGACTTGGGCGCTGCATTTGCTTACTTGGGCAACGGCCGTGGCCGTTCAGTGTTGACACAACAACTGACTGGTGATGGGAACGATGGTCGGGTATTTGAGGGCTTGTTGAGCCAAAACAGTCATCAATTTAAATTAGGTTTATTAGCGTATTCACCCCGCGGTCGAGAGCGAGTGAAATTGCAAGTAGAAACCTGCCCGGCAGGTAGTGCGTTTGGTGCCTTGGCCTGTCAAATCGACACCGGCTTGGCATGGAATGAAATTAGCAGTAGTGGCTCGATAGAACTCACACAGCTGATTACAGTCGCGACGCCTTCACGACCTTATCAATGGCGTGCACGCGTGTTGTATCAACCATCAAACGCACGCAACACACAGTTTGTCACTGACAACTCGCCATGGCGTCGCCTCAATGCCAGCGCCGATAACGGTGACATTCGTGTCGAGTTTGATACGGATGGAGACGGATTATTAGACGGACGCGATAACTGCCCCTTGGCATCAAACACTGATCAACTCGATACCGATCGCGATGGCGCCGGCAACGCATGTGATAGTGACGATGACAACGACGGCATCAATGATGCGAATGATGCTTTTCCGTTGGATCCCTCGGAATCAGTCGATACCGATCACGATGGTACTGGTAACAACGCCGACAACGATGACGACAACGACGGAGTTTTAGACAGTCATGACGCGTTACCCTTAGATCCAAATGAGTTTGTAGATACGGATCTAGACGGCATCGGAAACAACGCCGATACGGATGACGACAATGATACGGTGCTGGATAACAACGATGCGTTTCCGCTTGATGCTAGTGAATCCGTGGATACCGACCACGATGGCGTCGGAAATAACGCAGATGCGGATGACGACAACGACACCGTAACAGACGATGACGATGCGCTTCCTCTCGACGCCAATGAATCGGTCGATACTGATCGTGATGGTATTGGAAATAACGCTGACACTGATGACGACAATGATACGGTGTTGGACAGCAGCGATGCGTTTCCGCTCGACGCGAATGAATCAATGGATACCGATCACGACGGTACAGGAAATAACGCCGATACAGATGATGACAATGATACGGTTTTAGATAGCGACGATGCATTCCCGCTCGATGCGAATGAGTCGGTGGACACGGATCACGACGGTATTGGAAACAACGCCGACACAGATGATGACAATGATGGTTCACCAGACACTTCCGATCCTTTCCCGTTAGATCCGAGCCTAGGGGGATCTACAAACGATACGGGGGGTGGTTCCGGTGGTGGCTCCATGCCCTTTATGTTTGGTGTGATACTCGTTGCTGCCGTATTGCGGCGCCGCAATCAAATGTAAAATATCAAGTTGCTTCAGTTGAACTACAAGTTAGCGCTCCTACGCAGCCGATAAAAGAAAATCGGCTGCGTGGAAAAGAAACGGCTACGCCTGCGCAGGCATGCCTGAGTATGGCAGACAACAAAAAATCATTGTTCTTTTCTTTGCTTTTTTTCGGGCAGGCAGTAGGCCAGGCACCAACGGTATCCAGAAAAAGAAGACGGCCTAAAAACCGTGCTACTTTGAAATTGTTACGAACAATTGTTTGGCAAATCGGTAACCACTGAATGGATTGAGGACTAAACATCCAAGACTTTCCACGATTCAGGGCTTATTCCGTGTTACCCAATCGACTGGCAACACCAGATCCGCACGCTCAGCTTCAAACAGTAACGACACAATCCACCAACGTTGACCATCGAACATCAGTTGAATACTGTTGATGCCACGCAGACTGTCTTTTTGCTTTTCCCTTATGCCTTCATAAGCACTCCATACTTGCACTAGTTCGCCCCAATTTTCAGTGCGGCGCGCCAATTCTTTTTCGCGAAAACCGGACTCCATCAATAACGGTCCCGAGTTCGCGATATAGTCACTGACCGTCAGCACGCGCAGCGCAAATCCACCGTCTTTTTTGGGCGCAATCGCCTGAATACGCGCATCAGGCACAAACAACGAACGCATTCGCGCCCAATCACGTGCCTCACCGATGCCGCCGGAGATCACGTGATAGAGCGCGGCGATAATGCCATCGACCGTTTTAACATCGACACTTCGTGCAGGGGCTTGCATAAGAACCACCGGCGACTGAAAAGGAAGAACGGTGTTGTCGTCAGCCATGGTTGTCAGTGGTATCAGCGCCAATATCAATGGCCATTTAGGCATTTTTTTTACTCCGCTTTGAACGGCAAAATCAGCCGCAATTAAACGTGTTGGCTACGGCAACAGATACAGTTGACCATCACTTCCCAACCAAAAGCCTGCGGTTTCACGTGGAGCTTGCGGGTATTGCACATACCATTGCTCTATCCGCTCACGTCGCTGCACTTCCGTTAAACCACTGTTCGTGAGCGGACCGCCGTGCGGCAACTGCAAAAAAATGGCATCCACATCTCGTGCACCACAGCGGGCTTGCCAATCCCATGTCGCGCAGGGAACCCCCTGTTGTTGCCACTGCTGCAGTTGACCAGCTAACTGGGCGATAAATGGAGAGCTTGGTTGCCACCATTTACGCTGAAATACCAGGAGCAAATGCGTCACTGAAATAAAATAACAGGTATCAGCACCTGAACGCGTTGGTACACCAACGCCTGTTTTCAAATAAAATTCGTAACGACGCACACTCAGTCTTTCACGGCGATTTTGTCTTTCTGGATACAACGACTCGCTGCCTTCCGGTTGCGTCTTGAATCGACGATGCATCCACATGTAGTTGCTGGGATGTTGGTGCAAATACGCTTCCAGAAATTGATTGATGTTGGACGCATCGGCGGTTTCGTTGTCTCCCGGGATGGGTAGCGGCGCATGTATCGTGATCGCGATACCTTTTTCTGTGCGCACATGCGTCATTGGAATGACGGCCGCGTTGGCGAGTTTGGCCAAGCGCGTGGTCGCCGTGATCGTGGCGGCCGGGTGATTAAAAAACGGCGCGAACACCGCTTGCGCCGCGCCGTAATCTTGATCGGGCGCGTACCACAGCACTCCACCGCTTTTTAACCAACGGACAGCGCCGCGAATATCATCACGGGGAATTAACGGAAAATGTTTCTCGCGCCCGCGTCGCATAGATTGTTCAAACACGACATTGCTGTGCGGCCGATACATACCAGCCATCTTGTGCAGATGATGCGCCAGCGAGGTTGCACCCAATTCGAGATCATTGGTGTGAAAACCGACGAGCAATACACCGCGCCCCTGTGCTTGCGCGGCGACAATATGTTCTGCACCACTGACGGCGGCCGCGCGACCGATCCGTGCCGGCTCGCCAAACCAAATCGCCGCCAACTCCATTAAAGCCTGTCCACTTTCGCGAAAGCATTGACGCGCCAAACGCCGTCGCGCGGCTTCATCCAGTTCCGGAAAACACAGTTTCAAATTGATGCGCGTGATGCGGCGCCGTTCGGCGCTTAAGGCGTACACCAGCAAACCCGCGAAAGAACCGATGGCACGCAGCCACGACCACGGCAAGCGGGCACACATGCGCAACACACCCAATCCAGCATAGGTTGGCCAAAAACCGGGGGAACGAGGTAAGGAAGTCGACAAGGTGGTCATCATGGCAGCAGTTCATCGGCGGCATTGTACCGAGCTTGGCGGGAAGGTTTAAAACCCCTTATGCTAAAATCGCGGCTCGCCCGCCGACATTGTTGATCATGAACGTCCGTTTCCCGTCTTTTGAAAAAGCTCAAGTTTTAGTCGTTGGTGATGTCATGCTGGACCGTTACTGGCATGGCGCTACATCGCGTATCTCGCCGGAAGCGCCGGTGCCGGTGGTGCAGGTCAAACAGAATGAAGAACGCCCCGGTGGCGCCGCCAACGTTGCGCTGAACATTACCAGTCTGGGTGGCCACGCCACATTGATTGGTTTGACCGGGCATGACGAAGCCGCCGATGCCTTGCAGACACAGTTGCAAGGCGCGCGTGTCAATTGCGATTTTGCGCGCGTCAGCGGCAAGCCGACGATTGTCAAACTGCGCATTTTGTCGCGCCATCAACAACTGATTCGCCTCGATTTTGAAGAAAGTTTTGGCCTCCATGGTCAGGACGATTTGATCAACAATTTTAAACGCCAACTGTCACGCAGCAATGCGGTGATTTTGTCCGATTACGCCAAGGGCGCCTTGCAGCGCGTACCCGAGTTGATTCAGCTCGCGCGAGCGGCCAAGGTGCCGGTGCTGATCGATCCCAAAGGCAAAGATTTTTCGATTTATCGCGGTGCTAGTCTGATCACGCCCAATATGAGCGAGTTCGAAATGATCGTCGGTGCCTGCGCTGACGAACGCACAATTGTTGAACGCGGTTTGAATTTGCTGCGCGAGTTGCAGCTCGATGCATTATTAGTGACGCGTGGCGAACACGGCATGACATTGCTGCGCGATAAGCATCCGGAATTTCATTTGCCGGCAATGGCGCGCGAGGTCTACGACGTGACCGGTGCTGGCGACACCGTCATCGCGACGTTGGCCGCGGCGGTGGCTGCTGGTGATGATTTGGAATCGAGTGTTGCGCTCGCGAACATTGCCGCTGGCATCGTCGTGGGCAAACTGGGTACGGCGACCGTCAGCGCCCCCGAACTGCGCCGCGCACTCAATCAGCAACACGACGCGCATCGCGGCGTGATGAGCGAAGATCAATTGCTGATCGCCATTGAAGATGCTCGCGCGCACGGCGAAAAAGTCGTGATGACGAATGGTTGTTTCGATATTTTGCATGCCGGTCATGTCACCTATCTCGAGGAAGCACGCAAGCTCGGTGATCGCTTAATCGTTGCCGTCAACACCGACGAATCAGTGCGCGGATTAAAAGGTCCGGGCCGTCCCGTCAATAACACGCAACGGCGCATGCAAGTATTGGCCGCATTGGAATCCGTCGATTGGGTGGTGCCATTCAGCGAAGAAACACCTCAGCGCCTCATCGCACGTGCACTGCCCGATGTGCTGGTCAAAGGTGGCGATTATAAAGTCGAGCAAATTGCCGGTGCCAAAGAGGTGTTGGCCAACGGTGGCACAGTCGAAATTTTGAGTTTTGTCGATGGCGTATCCACCACCAAAATCATTGAATCCCTGAAGAACAAATCATGAGCGAAACCATTATTGTCACCGGCGCCGCCGGTTTTATTGGCAGCAATCTGGTGCGTCAGTTAAATGCGCGCGGTCATCACAACATCATTGTCGTCGACGATTTGGCCAACGGCCATAAATTTGCCAATTTGGTGGGTTTGAAAATTGCTGACTACCTCGACATGCACGATTTTTTACGGCGCATTCAAAATGGCGAAACCTTTGGTAAGGTGCGCGCCGTGTTTCACGAAGGTGCTTGTTCGACCACGACCGAATGGAACGGTCGTTACATGATGGAAAACAATTACGAATACTCGAAACACCTGTTGCATTGGTGTCAGGCCAACAAAATGCCGTTTCTGTATGCATCCAGCGCCGCCGTGTATGGCGGCAGCACACGCTTTGTCGAACAATTCGAATTCGAAAAGCCGTTAAATGTTTATGGCTACTCCAAATACCTGTTCGACCAGTATGTGCGGCAAATATTGCCAAACAAAACCGCGCAAATTGCTGGCTTTCGTTATTTCAATGTCTACGGCCCTAACGAACAACACAAAGGCGGTATGGCGTCAGTGGCGTTTCATCAAAACAATCAATTGAAAAACGGCGATGTTGTCAAATTGTTTGAAGCCAGCCACGGTTACCGCAACGGTGGTCAACTGCGCGACTTCATTCACGTTGACGATGTTTGTCATGTGAACTTGTTCTTTTTTGATCACCCGGATAAGTCCGGCATATTCAATTGCGGCACCGGCAAAGCGGAAGAATTTAACGCTGTAGCCAATGCGGTCATCGCGTGGCACAAACGCGGTCGCATCGACTATGTGCCCTTTCCCGAAGGCTTGCTCGCGGCATATCAGGCGTTTACACAGGCGGACTTAACACAACTGCGCGCGGCCGGTTACAACCAACCGTTTATGGATGTCGCCACCGGCGTGAAACGTTATTTGGATATCATTAACCAATAAGGATCGATCATGGAACTGATTCAATTATTGATCAGCCAACTTGGCATCAATGAACAGCAAGCCAAAGGCGGCCTTGGTGCCATTTTGAAAACGGTACAAAGCAAATTGTCGAGCGGCAGTTTCGACGAAATTGGCAAAGTACTGCCCCATATGAACGATCTGATCAAAGCGGCCCCGGCCGCCAGCGGTGGTTTGGGCGCACTCGGTGGTTTGTTGGGCGGCAATATGGGTGAGCTGGCGAAACTGGCAGCGCAATTTTCAAGCATTGGATTAAACCAATCGCAAATGGCACCGTTCGCCAAACTGGCTTTTGAATTCTTGAGTCAAAAACTGCCACCACAGGCCAAAGAAGAATTGGTCAAGCTGGCGCAATCGTTGATGAAATAAATTGCCACATCGGTGTGCAGGTGCTCAAACCCACACACCGATAGGCGTCAGGCTCTTTTCAAAGCATTGTCATTGCGGCGGTTAAGCTCGCCGCTTATTTGTCCTAACGACCTTGCCTGTCGAACCGTTAACACCGATACTGTAACGAATCTCTTCGTGTGATCAACGCACTATGTCAGCGGTTCTGATACCGGGTTACCGAATCATTAAAATACTGGGCGAAGGCGGCATGGCCAAAGTGTATTTGGCCGTGCAGGAAAACTTCGATCGCCAAGTTGCGTTGAAAATCATGGCGCCGGAATTGGCCAAAAGCGATCCACAATACGGTGAGCGTTTTTTACGTGAAGCGCGCATTGTCGCGCAGTTGATGCACCCGCATATCGTCACCGTCTTTGATGTGGGGACACACGAAGGCCTGCATTATTTGTCGATGGAATATGTACCGGGCCGCGATCTGCGCGTTCGGCGTGAATCCTTGACGTTAAAACAAAATTTAATGGCCGTGAAACAGATCGCGACAGCGCTCGATTTCGCCCACAAAAAAGGTTACATCCATCGCGACATCAAACCAGAGAATATTTTGATTCATGATCAGGATGGACGCGCGATCCTGACCGACTTTGGCATTGCGCGCATCGCCGGTGCACATGAAAATTTGACACAAACCGGAACCGCGATCGGTACGCCCAGTTTCATGAGTCCGGAACAGGCACTGGGTAAAACAATTGATCATCGCAGTGATTTGTACAGCTTGGGCGTTGTGCTGTTTTATGTGTTGACCGGCAAAGTGCCCTTCACGGCTGATTCAGCCGTTGCCATTGGCTTAAAACACGCCGTTGAACCGATTCCGCGATTGGAAGGCGCCTTCATTCAGTTTCAACCGGTGCTTGAAAAAGCGATGGCCAAACAGGCTGAAAAACGCTATCAACACGGTGAGGAATTTGCCGCGGTGATCGAGCAGATGATCAACAAATTGTCCGCCGACACCGAACAACTGTGGCGCGAATCGTTTGGTGAAAGTGCGCGTGCAAAAACTGAAACACCGGCAGCCGCCGCGCAAGTCATTTCTCTCAACGCCGTCGCTAAGCCCAAGCAACCGACACCGATTGTCGCGCAGCGCGCCACGCCAAAAACCGTGATCGCCCCACCGGCCACACCAGCCCGGCGCGGGCTTTGGTTAGTGTTGCTGGTTGTGTTGATCGCTGCCGGTGCGGTGTGGCAAACGCAGCCCGAATGGTTGCACACCCTGTTATCAACACCTGCCGCACACGACGCAGCAACCATCACAGCGGCATCGGTACCGGTTGAAACACCCGCTGCGCCACCGCCCACGCCTGAAAACGCAGGCACCGCGACCGAAAACGATTTGGTCGCGACGACGAGCAATGCCGCACCAACCGATACCACCGACACACCGAGCACCACTTCAAATGAAGACGACGCGGTGTTCGCGCAGTTAACGCTGGCCAAACAATTGCTTGATGCCGGTGATTTGATCGAACCCGAAGCCCAAAATGCCGAGTCGGTGTATCGCGCGGTATTGCAACACGACAGCAATAACACGACGGCTAAAGAGGGCTTAAGCAATGTCGGCATCGCCTTGGCAACGCGCGGCTTGCGCTTTGCCGAAAGCGGCGATTTGGATCGCGCGCAGCGCGATTACGAACGTGCACTGTTGTTGGCCCCCCGCGATCGCGATGTGCAATTACTGAAACAACGATTGGCGCTGCTCGCACGCGATAAAGATGCGATCGACTTCATCACCAAAGCGAAAGCGGCGATCAAAAACAATCGCTGGTTGCTACCCGATGGCGACAACGCGCAAGAATATTACGCACGAGCCTTGGCGATACAACCAGCCAATCGTGAAGCAATCGCCGGCAGCAAAGAATTGGAGCAGACCATCGCCAATCGTATTCGCCAATTGTGGCAGCGCAAACAATTTGCCGAAGCCAGTGATCTGTTAGCGCTGGCGCAAAAGCGTTACGTCGCCAGCGACGTGTTGGACACTGTCGCCAGTCAGACAGTTGGTGCGCTCAACAGTCAACGCAAAGCTAATAATAACGACAACGTGTCGACATTGCCTGCACCGGCAGCAACCTTGCCCACGATCAGCGAATTGCGTGTCGGATTGCAGACCGATCCTGCCAGTGGCGGCAAATTTCTGCAGGCCAGTTTTCGTTTTGAACGCGCCGCCGACAACACGATGCTGTCAGCACAGATTTATTTGAAACCCGACAACAAATTGATCAATACCTTGCCCGTAAAACTGACCGGCAATGCCGGTGACATGCAATTTACCGTTGCCAATTTGGATGACAGCTTTGCCGATGGTCACTACCAATTACAAATGAGTTGGGCCGACAAAAAAATCGCCGAAGTGGGTTTTAGCGTGGGGCGCTAAACAACATGCTCAAATGGTTTTGTGTAGGGCTGTTGTCGATCATGACCAGCGCAGTGGCCGCCGATGCGATCACGATTGTTTACCCGAAACCTGGCTCGGCCTACGATGCTCGCGTGCAATATCCCCTGCAGTTATTGGCCTTGGGCTTCGAAAAATCCGGTGTGCATTTTCGCTTGCAAGCCAGCGATGAAACGATGTCGCAAAGTCGTGCTTTGAAATTGCTGGCCGAACAAAACGACATTGATGTCGTTTGGACAATGACCAGTCGCGAACGCGAAGCTCAACTCTTGCCGGTTCGCATTCCGATTTACAAAGGGTTGATTGGGTGGCGCGTGACGTTGCTGCTGAATGAGCGCGCCAATTTATTACGCGATGTGCGCGACAAGTCGCAATTGGCACCATTATTGGCTGGCCAAGGACATGATTGGCCTGACACCACCATTCTGAAAGCCAATGGGCTGACAGTGGCCGCCGTATCCAATTACGAATCATTGTTCCGTCTGCTGACAAAACGTCGCATCGATTACTTTCCGCGTTCAATTGTCGAGATTCAACAAGAGTTGGAATCACACCACGAGTTGCGTTTGACGATTGATCCCTATGTGCTGATCCATTATCCGTCAGCGTCGTATTTTTTCTTCAATCGTCACGATCAGGCACTGGCAAAGCAACTGGAGAACGGCTTGAATGCGGCCATCAAAGATGGCTCATTTGATCGCTTATTTCGGCAACATCATCAAGCGTACATCACTCCATTGAACTTGCACAAACGCCACATCATCGAATTGCAAAACCCTTTTTTACCCGACGCCACACCGCTGCAGCGTCGTGAATTGTGGTTTGATCCGTTGTCTGAAAACTGAGAAGGGTTTCAATTCGTTGGCAATCACATGACGTTTTCAGCATCACATCAGCTACGACTGCCTGGATTACCTTTTGATCGTTGCAAGCGGATCTCTTCGCGGTAACCATCGCGAAACGCATCCCAGATCGCGCTATTGGCACCGCGGCTGACGCCCTCTTTTAATTCTTGATGACGCTTTTTTAACTCACTGATGCGCTGACGATTACGCATGGCGGCCAGCACACCGTCGTCTTCCAACCCCAACGCGTTGGGATCGACCTGCGTGAGCATAAATTGCATCGCGGCACGCATGCCGGCCTGCATTGCCGCTTCGTGCATGCGCAGATCACTCATCACATCACGTACGCTTTGCACCGGATCGATATACGGGCTCGGCATTTCAGGAAACATTGCTTTAAACAGATCCTGACGATTGCCAGCATGCTTGATCGGATTCGCATCAGTGCGCGCGACCGTCGTGCGATCGGTCGGCACGAATTCACTTTTGCTTTCACTGCGTAACGCCGCCAACTTGCGTGTGCCATCGAGCAGTTCCGCCATCATTTCGCCGTATTGTTTGATGAACGGTTCCAGTTGGGCGTCGTTTTGCAAGCGCAGCGAGTGTTTCATGCCGCTGCCGAGCCATTGCAGCACCGGTACCGATATCGTTGTTGTGCTGACCGTCGGCGCCGGCTCACTGTTGAGAACCGGTTTGCTGATATGGGCACGAATGACAAAAGGGCCAATCGCAATATCATCTCCGTCTTTGATGATGCAACGCTGGCCATGTGCATGGGTGGATGTGTTGACTTTGATCGGACTGATCTCGGATAACACTTCCAGCGTAAATTGCTGGCCATCGTGACCGACACGCACATGCTGGCGTGACACATGACGTTGCCCGTCATCCAAGATCAGCTGGCACTCCGCCGCACGACCAATCAATCCGCCACCAACACCAAACTTGATGCGTTCAATTTTTTCCTGCGGATTAAATGGCCCCGTAACGGCCGAAAATTTGAGCTCCATTACACATCGCCTTGTTTTGATTCATTATCATGATGCTGCGCTGCTACACTGTTAAGTGTAATGTATGGCAAGGCGCAACAACATTGCGTCAATGGATTTAACGGCACGGATCACAGTTTTCGCATGGCTCTTATCTGGCAAGCCGCCGCACTCACCGACACCGGACAGGTGCGCAGCAACAATGAAGATACTGTGTTCATCAGTGCCGATGGTCATATCGCCATTGTCGCCGATGGCATGGGCGGCGCCAACGCCGGAGAGGTGGCGAGTGCAATGGCCGTGGCGGCATTGCAACAAGTGTTGTCGCCGATCACGCCTGATTCCCCCGTTGCTGAAACGCTCGATCGCTTACACGAAGGCGTTGAATTGGCGCACGCCCATATCATAGCGCGCGCACTGGATGACCCCGCTTGTCGCGGCATGGGCTGCACCGTTGTCATCGCCGTGTTGCTGCGTGAGTGTCTGTTGTACATGCATGTCGGTGATTCGCGTTTGTATCGTTGGCGAGCCGGTCAGTTGCAACAACTGACGCGTGATCACAGTTTGGTGCAACAACTGTTTGAACAAGGTTTGTTGACCGCCGAAGAGAAACGGCTATCGAGCAAAAAAAACATCATTTTGCGCGCACTGGGTAATGATTTGGGTAGCGATCTCGATCACGGCAACAGCGATCTGAAAACCGACGATCAATTTTTACTGTGCAGCGATGGCCTAAGCGACATGCTCGATGATCACGAGATCGCCAGCCTGTTGGCGCAAACCAGTTTGCACGTGGGACAAATCGCCCAACAACTGATTGATGCCGCCAATGACAAAGGTGGTCGCGATAATATTTCGGTCGCGATTATTCGCGCGGTTTCGCTGTGAATGATCTTATTTTGCGTGCGTATTGAAATCAGCCGCAAAATCAAGCACGCCATTCAACAGCATCTGAATAGAAATCATCACCAATAGCATGCCCATTAAGCGTTCCATCGCCGTCAATCCGCGTTGCCCCAGCACTTTGTACAATTTGGTGCTGTAAAATAAAATCAATGCCGTGAAAAACCAGGCGACGACCATCGCCACTGTCCATTGCACCATATGATCGGGATCGTTTTGCGAAAACAGCAACAAAGTTGCCAGCGTCGATGGACCGGCAACAAAGGGGATCGCAAGCGGAACAATAAAAGGCTCGCCTTGTGTGTCCCCCATCACTCCGCCTTCAGACGGAAACACCATACGGATCGCGATCAGAAACAACACGATACCGCCGGCGATGGAAATCGTTTCAGGCTTGAGACCTAAAAAACTCAAAAAATGCGAGCCGAAAAACAGAAACACCGCCATGATCGCGAGCGCTATTAACATTTCGCGCACAATGATGCGACGACGCTGACGCCCTTCGTAATCTTTCAAAATCGTCAGAAAAATCGGCACATT
Source organism: Enterobacterales bacterium (assembly GCA_041914905.1). Taxonomy (GTDB): domain Bacteria; phylum Pseudomonadota; class Gammaproteobacteria; order Enterobacterales; family Permianibacteraceae; genus Permianibacter. The sequence goes on along the minus strand of JAYSCL010000009.1, from coordinate 3,488 downwards.
GCCGAGCGGGTCCATAACCAGAAACAGTGTCAACGTGGCGGACCACAGTTCAAGCATTTTCATTTTTTTATCCAGTGTGTACGTTTCAGGACAGAACAACAACGGCGAACACGAAGTGCACGAAGATCACGAAGTGCACGGAGAATTTCTTTATTCTTTGTCTCGGTACTTCATACCGGTGAATTAAATCATCGCCAAGACGAAAGTCAACACGTTCACCACGCCGAGCGGTTAAAAAACGCAGTACCTTATGTTTTTTTACTTCGTGCTCTTTGTGATCTTCGTGCACTTCGTGTTCGCTTCTGATCTTCCATCCTTACAATATGCCCGCGTAATCTGCTTCGATACGCTGCAAATTCAGTTTATTCAAAAAATTGGAATAGCACATCCATGACGCGATCGCGTTCAGATCGCGAAACGGCGGCGGCAGGAAGTGCGGTTTTTCGACCAAGCCTTCGTCGACCAGTTGCGCCAGCAAACCGAGATCCTCCAATCGCGTCTTGCCACAAAATAACAGCGGTATTCGTTCCGGTTTACCTTTGCGCACGGCAAGACGAAGGAAATTGTAGATCAGAATAAACCCTTTGTTATACGCCAGATCTTTGGTGAACGGGCCGCCGGTGGGCGTGCTGCCACGAAATACGCGAGTGGCGTTCATATAGGCTTCGCGTTCACCGTAGCCTTGCTCACTGTAAAATCGGTAAACATCGATAAAGGTTGCACCGTTTTCCACTAAATCGACCGCACGCGTACGATGGGTTAACCGGCGCACACGCCACGGATAGGACGCCAGGCTAATGATCTCCATGACGATCGCCAAACCTTCTTGGGTGACCGTCGACGAAGGCGGGCCCTTGCTTAAAAAGGTGCAGACACTTTGGCGCGCACCGTTGAGGGTTGTGCCCAAATGAACCCATCCTTCATGCACTTCGAGAATGCGCAGATCGCGTTCGTTAAATTTGGCATCGGCGCGAATTTTCAAATAATCGGCACCGGCCGCTGCATCCGCCACAATGCCATCGCTGAGTTTGACGCGCACACTGTTATCGCTGTCGGCAAACGCACCGTGCATACGCTGTTGCAAGATCTCGACAGCGGTTTCGGCACTGATGTCGCGCTCTTGTTCTTTCATGATCGGCGAATCGGATAAATTCTCCAGCACGTCCAACATCAAATTGCCCATATCGGCCAGCGTGGGATCACCCGCATAAAATGCATCCGATGCGGCACCATACAGTTCTTGCGACAATAGTGTGAATTCAGGTGTGCCGCGCGCTTCGATTAAGCGCACTACAGTATGGTATTCGCGGCACATGCGCCGCATGATTTTCCCCACCGGATTAAATTCACCGAGTTTGCGCACAATATCGCGCTCAAGCTGCAGAAACTGCGTGCGTTTGGCCTCGCAATCAAATGATAAAGCACGGCGACAATAATAATCCCGATCGATCGCCGGTTGTTTTTGCGCGTTATCGGCAAAAAATTGTTCGCGGGTTTTGGCATCCCATTTAACGGCGTCCAAAATGCGAATAGCGCGTTGCGCTTCGACCAATTGGTCGGACAATTCACGAATGGTTTGGCGGTACGCGAGATCGTTACTGGCAACGGACATGGGCAACTCCGGCTACGATTCAACCTAAAAACCGCAGTTGAACACGGCGCAGAGTGCGTTCCGGCGCCGGTGAGACAAGGCGAAAACCACAGCGAGGTTGAACACCTCGCGAGGATTTTCAACACTGTATCACCAAGTCCGGTGCGCGCTATGCGCCGTGTAGCGACTCACCAAGAGGGGAACGGCTTAGCGAATCTCATCATTGTTTGAAATCATTTTGTTGCAGCAACCAAGCAGCGGTCAACTGCAGTTTTTAGGTTTAAGTGTCGAAGCCGGAGTCAAAAAGATCAAGCGGATTTCAATAGGTTCGGCGCGAAGCGACGTGCCAGCCAATAATCGACGCTGACATAGCGGCCGCCGCCGCTGAAGAACAACACGAGTAACATCAGCAAGTAAGTGGCCGGAAACTCAATGCCATTGTTCAACATCACAATGCTGCCGTATTCGGTTAACCAATCGTAATTGCTTTGTTCGGCCAGAATGTCGCGCGCGGCATCCAGCCGTTCAATCGCCATTTGCGTTTGCGCGGTGGCAAAAAATCCATCGCCTTGCGCAATTGCCAACCAACCATTTTGCCAATGTACAGAAAAAATCGCGACCAGCATGGTGATCATCAACGGCACGCTGATCCAGCGCGTGGCAAAACCAAACAGCAATAACACGGCACCGATTAACTCGGTTAACGCGGCCAATGACGCCATGAGCGCGGGAAACGGCAAGCCCAGCCCGTCACCAAACCAGCTCACGACGCTGTCTTGAACGGTTAGGCGTTGCCACCAACTGTCAGCCGTCCAATTGAGTTTGTGGGTACCGGCATCAAAAAAGATCGGCGCCAGATACAGGCGCAAGCCAAGCAAAGGCAAGCCAGCCGCGTGTTGCAGCCATGCGTGTAAGCCGATCTGAAATTTGATGTAAAGGGAAAGCACAGCGGTCATCGTCTGAAGTCTCGGGTTTGGGCCATTCGCGACTTCAGACGTGCTTGCTGGCGATTTGTTACGGCGTGGCGCTGCTGGAATTGAACGCTTCAGGCACCTTAAAGTCGCCTTCGATGCGTTCCAGCACGTCCTGTTTGAAGAACGCGGTCAGCTTTTTCTGATTGGTGACGTCGCCGCCCAGACGCAGCGTGTAGACATATTCCCAGCGGCTGTCATCAAAGGCCGATTTCACGACCGGACTACCCAGCACAAAGATGACCTGATCGCGCGACATACCGGGGCGCAGCTTGTCGACATCCTTTTGTTCAAGGAAATTGCCTTGCTGAATCGGCAATTTATAGGTCATCCAATCAACAACCGCACAACCTGTGAGGTTAAGGCTTGCGAGCAGCACACTCGCCATTAGAACAGGACGTAACGACTTCATGGATTTATACTGACGCACCGAATGAGAACAGGGGTTTGTACCCCGAAGGGCGGCCGATTGTATCAGCTGCCTTTTATGAGCAATAGCCGCGAGGAGCAACACGTGGAACCTCAACAATTAAAAAAAGCCGGGCTTAAGATCACCCTGCCCCGGACCAAAATTCTGCACATCCTCGAAAACGCACCAAACCGGCATATGAGTGCGGAAGACGTGTATAAGACCTTACTGGAGCAAGATGACGACGTTGGACTCGCCACCGTCTACCGAGTTCTGACCCAATTTGAACAAGCGGGCCTGGTGCTGCGCCACCACTTCGAGGGCGGTCATTCCGTGTTCGAACTCGACCACGGCAGCCACCACGACCATCTGGTCTGCCTGAAGTGCGGCAAAGTCGAAGAATTTAACGACCCGTTTATCGAAGACCGTCAACATAAAATTGCTGACGAGCGCGGCTTTAAACTGACCGAACACTCGCTGTATTTGTATGGCGAGTGCGCGGGGTGTCAAAAGAAAT
>JAYSCL010000008.1:96188-100102 GCA_041914905.1 Enterobacterales bacterium | reverse complement strand
CCGCTCATTGCCGCCGGCAACGTTGATGAGTCGGCATTTACACGCTTTTAAGCGGAGGTTGGCATGGCACAACTACCGGCAGTAAAAAAGAGCGAGCTGCGCGCACAAGAAGACGCTATGGAACAGTATTTAACCTTCACGCTCGGTGGCGAAGCGTTTGCGATTCCAATTGAGCATGTGCGCGAGATCATTGAGTTCAATGGACTGACGTCGATTCCCATGATGCCGGCTTTTTTGCGTGGCGTGATTAACTTGCGTGGCGCTGTGGTGCCCGTTATCGATCTGCAGTCGCGTTTCGGACGCGGTGAGACGCAAATCAACAAGCGCACCTGTGTTGTCATCGTTGAGCTCGCACAAAACGATGAAACCCCGTCAATAGGTGTGATGGTTGATGCGGTGAACGAAGTGCTGACAATCGAGCGTCATCGTGTCGAAGCGAAGCCTTCTTTTGGCACCAATATCCGCGCGGACTTTATCGACGGCATTTTGAATATTGAAGGTCGCTTTATCGTCACGCTCGATATTCAGCAGGTGTTGTCGATTGATGAAATGTCGGCGCTGATCGGTGTTGCCGACAGCAGCGCAGCGCAGGTAGCCGAGGTGAGCGTGTCGTGATGGCGGTGAGCGAGCGGGACAAAACGCTGGGGGATGCGGAGTTTCGCTTATTTCAGCGTTTGTTTTATGACGCGATTGGTCTGCATCTGTCCGAGCAAAAGAAGATGTTGGTGACAGGCCGTCTCAGTAAACGCGTTCATCAACTCGGGTTAACCTCGTTCAAGGACTATTACCACGCATTGACGAGCGCCGACAATCGCGATGAATTGCAGCACGCGATTGATTTGATCACGACAAATGAAACTTATTTTTTTCGCGAGCACAAACATTTTGATCTGCTTAAGCAAAGCATTATTCCTGCGCGTGCCGCCGGGCAGCCGTTAAAGATCTGGAGCGCGGCCTGTTCTAGCGGTGAAGAACCGTATTCAATCGCGATGGTGCTGCATCAGGCGCTGGGTAACACCGGCTGGGAGCTGACGGCTTCCGACATCAGTCATCGCGTGCTGGCGCGCGCCCGCCAAGGCCTGTATGTCATGGAGCGCATTGATGGCATACCTCCGGAGTTATTGAAAACGTATTGTCTGCGCGGGCGTGGAGAGTATGAGGGCATGTTGCTGATTGATAAGGTGTTGCGTGAACGGGTTAATTTTCGTCAGGTAAATTTGCTGCAGATCCCGCGCGACATTCAGGGCTTGGATCTGGTTTTTTTGCGCAACGTGATTATCTATTTTGACGGCCCGACCAAGCAGCGCGTGATCGAAGCCGTGTGCGAACGTTTGAAACCGGGTGGCTGGTTGTTTTTAGGGCATTCCGAGTCGCTGGCTGGCATGTCGTTACCGCTAACGGCGTGCAGTCCATCGGTGTATCGACGTGCTTGATCGATCATGCTGACGCCATCATGGAGCAGTTGTTTTTACATCCAGGTCAATTGTATGCAGGGCGACGAGTGTTGCAAATCAAAACGATTTTGGGATCGTGCATCGCGATCACCTTGTGGCACCCCACCACCAAAATGGCGGCGATGTGCCATTTCGTTTTGCACGAACGCTTGCGTCACGACGCCGCTGCTGCGCCGAACGATTGTGATGGCCGCTATGGTACGGATGCGATCCGTTTTTTGCATTCGGCCGCGCTATCGGTGGATGCCCAATTACCGAATTTTCACGTCGGCATCTTTGGCGGTGCCTGCATTAATCAACTGCGTTTGCCTTTATCCAGTGTTGGTCATTGCAATCAACAATTGGCGCAAGCTCGGTTGGCACAGCTGGGCTTTCGCGTCATGCAATTGGATATTGGTGGCAAAGGCAGTCGCGTTTTGCAGCTCGACACACAAACAGGAGCTTTGCAGTTGAAGTATCACACCTTGGGTGCTAATGACGATGGTCGCATTGTGCGAGGACGTTCGCTATGACCATTAAAGTGATGATCGTGGATGACTCGGCGGTTGTACGCCAAGTGTTGCAGCAGCAACTGGCCAAGCAGCGCGATATCGACGTGATCGCCACGGCACCCGATCCGCTGTTTGCACTCGAAAAAATGAAAACCGTTTGGCCGGATGTGATCGTGCTCGATGTTGAAATGCCACGCATGGATGGCGTGACGTTTTTGCGACAGATCATGGCCACGCGCCCAACACCGGTGATCATTTGCTCAACGTTAACAGAGGCGGGCGCCGAAATTACGTTGCAGGCGTTATCGGCAGGTGCATTTGCCATCGTCACGAAACCGAAAACAGGTTTGCGTGATTATATTGTCGACAGCTCGGAAGATCTGATCTCGGTCATTAAAGATGCGGCCGCCGCCAAAATGGATCGCATGCGCACGTCTGCGCCCGCTGCGCGCGCACCACAACACAAAGCGGACGCCACGACACGCCCGAAATTATCCGCTGACGAGATCTTGGCCGCGCCCTCGTCGTCGATGAATGTGCCCATGACCGAAAAATTTATTGCGATTGGCTGTTCTACGGGGGGGACTCAAGCGCTCGAGGTGGTGTTGACCGCTTTGCCGCGCACAAGTCCTGGCATTGTCGTTGTGCAACATATGCCTGAACAATTCACGCGCAGCTTCGCCAAGCGTTTGGATTCGCTGTCAGAAATCGAAGTGAAAGAAGCGGAAACCGGCGATCGAATTTTGCCAGGACGCGCGCTGATTGCTCCGGGTGGTAAACACCTGCTTGCCAAGCGCAGCGGCGCCCAATATTACGCTGAAGTGATGGATGGCCCCTTGGTTAGCCGTCATCGGCCGTCAGTGGATGTGTTGTTTCGTTCGGTAGCAAAAGCCGCAGGACAAAATGCGATTGGCATCATCATGACGGGAATGGGCGATGATGGCGCACGCGGTTTAAAAGAAATGCAAGAAGCAGGCGCCAAAACGTATGCGCAAGATGAAAAAACCTGCGTCGTATTTGGTATGCCAAAAGAAGCGATCAAGTTGGGCGGCGTAGATGAGGTCATCGCATTGGAAGATATTCCGCGCGTGATCTCCGTGCTCGCCAAACGGCAACTGGGATGATGTGAGATGACGGATCTCGCCAATAAGCGGGTTATGATTGTCGACGATAGTGTTTTGCATCGGCAGCACGCCGAAGAGCTGTTACGCGAATTAGGCGTGAAAGACTTTTTGCAAGCGGGCCATGGGCGCGAAGCGCTCGAAGTCATGAACGATTCATCGTATTTGCCCGACATTCTACTGGTCGATCTCGAAATGCCCGAAATGGACGGCGTCGAATTGCTGCAGCAGATCATGCAGCGCAATTTGCGCATGGAAGTGGTGGTTGTCAGTTCGCGCGAAAACGCGTTACTGACGACCGTGGAAGTGATGAGTCAAACACTCGGCATTGCCATTTTAGGCGCGTTGCAAAAACCGTTGACCAAAGATCGATTGGCCGGTGTATTGAGTCATCATTTGTTGGTGCCACAAGTGGCGCCATCGGTCGAAACCTATCCTTTGCAAGCGATAGCCAGTGCGATCGATGCGCATCAGTTTATTTGCCATTTTCAACCCAAAGTCGATATCAAAAGCGGTGTGATCAAAGGTGTTGAAGCGCTCGCGCGTTGGCAACATCCGCGTGATGGTTTGGTTTATCCCAATCGATTCATTGAGCCGATTGAACGTCATGGATCAATTATGCAGCGTTTTACGCTGGCCTTGCTCGATGATGTGTTGCAGCAATTGCAGGTATGGCACGCTGGCGGTTTGCAGTTAACGGCGTCGTTAAACGTGTCGGCGCAGTCGTTTGCGGACGCTCGCTTTGTGAACCAAATAATTCAGAAGGTGAATGAAAGTGGTATCGAACCCCGCTTTATCACCTTGGAAGTCACCGAAACCGCGATCATGACTGATATTGGGGCCAGCCT
>JAYSCL010000008.1:31015-96088 GCA_041914905.1 Enterobacterales bacterium | reverse complement strand
TTGTTGCACTGGATTAAAACGGATGCCAAGCGCATTCGTGAATTTAATGTACCGGTTTGCTAACGGAGAGCGTCATGTTCGAAAAAATGAAAGTGGCAACACGGTTATTGCTGTTAGCCAGTGTGCTGATTGGTCTGCTGATCGTCATTGGCTGGCTGGGTATTCGCGGCATGTCCGATGCCAACGATGCCATGGAGACAGTGTATCGCGATCGCGTCGTGCCGCTTAAAGATCTGAAAGAGATCGCCGATCTGTACGCGGTGAATGTGGTGGATGCATCGCATAAAGTGCGCAACGGCGGCTTTGATTGGAGCGAAGGTTTAACGAATGTGCAACAGGCCGAAACACGGATCAGTGCGCTCTGGCAATCGTATCTGGCGACCAAATTGGTGGCAGAAGAAGAGCGTTTGGTTGCCCAAATCAAACCCGCGTTGAGCGTAGCCGATCGCGCCGTCGAAGAACTGGAAATGATCTTGCAAAAGCAAGATCGCAACGCGTTGGATGTGTTTGTCAAACAGCAGTTGTATCAAACCATTGATCCGGTGTCGGCGCTGTTCAGTGAATTGGTCGCGGTGCAGCTGAAAGTCGCCGAGGCCGAATACAATCACTCGCACGATCGCTTTGTGAACACGCGCTTGATCAATTTTTCGATTATCGGTGCCAGTGTTGTGCTGGCCATATTGCTTGGAACATTGATTACACGCAGCTTGTTGCGCCAGCTGGGCGGTGAGCCGATGTATGCGGCACAAGTTGCCAATCAAGTGGCCGACGGTGATTTGACGGTGAAGGTGCAGGTGCCGCCGGGTGATCAACGCAGCTTGTTGGCGGCGATGGCGCGCATGGTGCAAAAGCTTGGTGAAGTGATGACCGAAATTCGCGGCTCCGCTGATGCGTTAGCGTCGGCGTCTGAACAGATCACGTCAGCCGCGCAATCGTTGTCGCAAGCAGCGTCCGAACAGGCGGCCACGGTTGAAGAAACCAGTTCATCGGTCGAAGAAATTGTCGCAACGGTAGCGCAAAACGCCGACAACGCGAAACAAACTGACGCCATCGCGAATCGTTCATCGGGACAAGCCGGTGAAAGTGGTGACGCTGTGCGTGACACCGTCGATGCCATGCGAAAAATTGCCGAGCGCATCAGCTTGATTGACGACATTGCGTATCAAACCAATTTGCTGGCATTGAATGCGGCCATCGAGGCCGCGCGTGCGGGTGAACACGGCAAAGGTTTTTCAGTGGTCGCCGCCGAAGTGCGCAAGTTGGCCGAACGCAGTCAGGTGGCCGCGCAAGAGATCGGCGGTCTTGCCAACAACAGCGTTATGCTCGCCGGTCAAGCCGGCGGGTTACTCGAACAGTTGGTCCCCTCGATTCGCAAAACAGCCGATTTGGTGGCTGAAATCAGCGCTGCGTCGCGAGAACAAACGGTCGGTCTCGATCAGATCAATTTGGCGATGAGTCAACTGTCGCAAGTGACGCAAAGCACCGCTTCGGCGTCAGAGCAATTGTCGTCGACCGCCGAAGAAATGAGTGCACAATCAGAGCAGCTTTTATCGGTCGTGCAGTTTTTTAAAGTAGAAGACCATTAAGGTCGGCATTAAATTGATCCATAGTGGTTCCGTGCACATGGGCACAAGATAGCGTCGCCGAATTCTGATTAGTGATTGGGAAGTATTTCAAATCATGGTTGAATGGTCGATGTTGCATTGGTTACTCACTCAAACCGCCGGGTTATCCTGCCACACCAGTCGTAACCCGGCGCACACATCACGCCGCTCGCGGGCAAAAAAATTGCGAAAGGTTGGGCGTGCCAGCTGAAAATGATTGAGTGGTGATCGACCGCGCAGCTCTTGGGTTCGGCCAAAACTTGGTGCCGAATATTCGCGATAAGGACCAGCCACAAATCCGGGATAAGCGGTAAACGGATCGCGCGTCCACTCCCAGTGCAGGGGCACGTTTAGTTGTGCACTGCTGGCCTGCCACTGCGCAGCACTGGGTAGTGTCGCACCGCAAAATCGAGCATAGGCTTCAGCTTCAAAAAAATTGATATAGCGCATTGCGTGTTGCGCGTGCAAAGGGCGCCACTGCGTAAAATCGCGACAGTAAAATTCACCGTCTTCCTGTCGCCAATAACGTGGTAGTTTGGCGTGATCGTGTTGCAACCAAGCTAGGCCATCTTCGCTCCACCATGATGGCGTGTGATAACCGCCAGCGTAAACGAATTCAGCAAACTCCGTTTCGGTGACCGGGGAGTTGGCAATGTCAAAAGCAGGCAATTCGAGAGTGTGTGCGGATCGTTCATTATCAAAAACAAATTCTTTTTGGTCCTCGGTGCCTAATGTGATCCGTGTTGATGTGATGCGACATCTTTCATTCATCCCTAATGGTTCCTGCGTCACGTTGCGAAATGGTTGTGCTAGTGCTTGTGCTCGGCGCATGAAGTTTTCTTCGTGCATTGCTTCGTGGTGCACTGCCAGTTCAACAAAGTAGCGATCAACATCATCCTTTTGTAACTGCTCACACACGCGTTCGATCACGTTGGCTCCATAGGCCAATGCGAGTGCCCAATCCGGCAATGTGCAGCGCCAACGTTGTTGATGAGCCAGTGTTGCCGAGTTAAACAGCGTATCAGCCTCCGGTAACAACGAAGCTGTTCGCCCGCCAGCGCGCAAGCACCAATATTCCCAGAACCAATTGATATGGCACCATTCCCACAACGGCGGATTGAGTTCGGCTCGTTCAGGCCCGCGGTCAACTTCCTCTTTGGCTACGTGAATATACCGCAAGGTATGTTCGCGCTGGCCGTCGATCCAGCGTCGATATTCATCGGCAGAAAAATCGCTATGCTGTAACATGGCGGGCCTATTGTTATCCAAGTGGAAAGACCGTGTTATTGTGAACGTGAACCGAATGGCAAACCATCGTTTTGTGTTGGTGACACATGCGCCACGCGGAGCTCACATTGGCAACCGGGTGACCGCATTGCGCTGGGCAAAATTTTTACGCGTTGCCGGCGCTCATGTTCAGATCATTTCACCGACGCAAGTGCAGGCTTATCATGGGCCGGCCGTCAATGTTGTGGTGTTTTTGCATGCACGCCGCTGCGCGCCAATCCAACGGATATTATGTGGGCAACCGACGCATGTTTTGGCGCAGGCAAAATGGGTAAACGCATTGACAGGTACCGATATTTACGGCGGTTGGCCGGATGCTGACGAGCAAGTCTGGTCTTTGCAACACATCGCGGCAATCATCGCGTTACAGACCGATATGCATGCGCGTTTACCGCCGCGTTTGCAGGCGCGCACGCACGTCATCATGCAGTCCGCAGTGGTGGCGCCGGCGTATTCTCGTGATGATGCGCACGGTTTGCGCGTGCTCGTCAGCGGCCATTTACGGCGCGAAAAAGATCCGTTTGCCGGTGTGCAGGCCATGCACGAAAAGTTGCCGAATGCAGCAATTCAGTTACGTCATTGTGGTGGCGAAATCGAAGCTGGCATGGTGCAACAGGCGTTGCGATGGCAACAATGTGAATCACGTTATCATTACCTCGGTGAATTGCCACGCGCACAGGCGCTGGAGGAATTGCGCCGTGCGGATCTGCTTATCAATGCGTCGTTGCAGGAAGGCGGCCCTGCCGTCGTCACTGAAGCGATTGTGGCCGGCGTACCGGTGTTGGCGTCAGCGATCCCCGCCCACATTGCCTTGCTGGGAAACGATTACGCCGGTTTGTTTACGGTGAGCGACCGTTCGGCGCTGGCACAATTATTACACCGCGCACAAACTGAGATGGATTTTCGGCAGCGTTTGCGGCAACAACTGCAGGCGCGTGCACCATTGTTTGCGCCGGCGCATGAGGCGCAACTTTTTATACAACTGATGCAATCATTGCTGAATGATTCGCATCCCATTTCGCACAGGAGCGAACATGTCTGAACCGATCCGTTTAACGCAACTGGCACACGGTGGCGGCTGTGGCTGCAAAATAGCGCCGGCCTTATTGCAGGAAATATTGGGCGATTCCATTGTCAAACAGGTGGTGCCTAATTTGTTGGTCGGTGTCGAAAACAGTGACGATGCGGCGGTGTATCAAATTAACGAAAATCAGGCGATCGTAGCGACGACCGACTTTTTTATGCCGGTGGTCGACGATCCGTTTGATTTCGGTCGCATTGCTGCGACCAATGCGTTGTCGGACATTTACGCGATGGGCGGCAAGCCACTGTTTGCACTCGCGATTGTTGGCATGCCGATCAATGTGTTGCCACCGGCCGTGATCCGCGAAATATTGCGCGGTGGCGAAAGCATTTGCGCGCAGGCCGGCATTGCGATCGCCGGCGGTCATTCGATTGATGCTCCGGAACCCATTTACGGTCTGGTCGGCATTGGCATCGTTGATCCCAAACACCTGAAACGCAATGATGCGGCGCAGGTGGGAGACGTGCTGGTGCTCGGCAAACCTATCGGTATCGGTGTGTTGTCGGCGGCGATCAAAAAAGGCGCACTCGATGACGCGCATTATCAAATGATGATCGCATCAACCACTAAATTGAATACACCGGGTGTTGAACTGGCGCAGATCGATGGTGTGCACGCGCTCACCGATGTCACCGGATTTGGTGTTGCCGGTCATGCTTGGGAAATGGCGCGCGGCAGTCAGGCCGACGTTGTCATTCAATATTCGGCCTTGCCCAAAGTGTCGGGTGTTGAAGCGCTGGCGCAACAAGGTTTCATTACCGGTGCCTCCAATCGCAACTGGGATGGTTATGGTGAACACGTGCAATTGTTCGATGGTTGCGAAACTTGGCAACGCGCCTTGTTAACTGATCCGCAAACCAGTGGAGGATTGTTGGTGTCCTGTTCACGCGCTGCGTTGCCAGCCGTACTCGCTTGTTTTGCCCGTCACCAATTTGAAGCGGCCGCTGTCATTGGCGAGGTGCGCGCTGGTTCACCTCGTGTGACGGTCACCCGCTGACATGATCACACAACGCACGTTGTCGGCGGTGGACACGGCGCTGGATTGGTCGGCGCTGTTTGCTGGCTTAAATGCTACGCCAAGGCAATTGCCGTTTTATCTGTTTTATGACGAACGCGGCAGCGATCTGTTTCGTCAGATCACGATGACGCCGGAATACTATTTGACGCGCACCGAAAAACAGTTGTTGCGTCAGCACGCGTCGGCTATCAGCGATGCCTGTGGTCACGATAGGGTGTGGTTTGAACCCGGCGCCGGTTGTTGCGACAAAGCGCTGTTGTTGTTGCAGGCACACGCGGCACGCGCGTATGCCGCGATGGACATTTCGGCCTCGGCACTGGCTAGCGCGGTCGAACAATTGCAATCGCAGTTGCCCTCGTTGCCGGTTTATTTATTCACCGGTGATTTTGCCCGGGACTTGCCGGCATTGCAGCAGCATTTGCCGCCGGGGCCGCGCACGGTGTTTTATCCGGGGTCTTCGATTGGCAATTTCGCGCCCAATGATGCCGTGCGCTGGTTGCAACAATTGCGCATGATCGCCGGCGATGACGGTCAGTTGCTCATTGGTTTTGATCTGCCCAAACATCCATCGTTGTTACACGCTGCGTATAACGATGCCGATGGTGTTACCGAAGCGTTTCACTTGAATGTATTGCAGCATTTGCGTCGCTGCGGTGTTGAGGTGAATGATAACGATTTTGCCCACCATGCCTTTTACAACGAAGTCGCGCAGCGCATTGAAATGCATCTGCGTGTGCTACGCGACACCAGGCTGCGTTATCAGCAATACGACTGTGTGCTGAAACAGGGCGAGCACATCGTCACTGAATATTCATACAAATACGATCTGGCGTGGATGCTAACACTGTTGCTGCAGGCCGGTTGGCGTTACCGTCAACACTGGTGTGATAGCAAACAATGGTTCGCGCAGATGCTGTGCGACGCCGCTCCGCAAAGTCGTTGAAGGGAAAGTGTGAATGTTACGGACAGCCGCGGTGTAGGAGTGGTCGCGTTAAACGAGATCCTCGGTAAATGCGGTTATGGTTATTTTTTTTCTGGTTAGGTGGCAGTCTCCGCGTGCGTTGCCGTTCTTCCTTCGATAACCTAAGCGATTCCCTTGTGGGCAGGCTCAGGACGAACGAAACTTAGTCAGAATACCGTTCGTGGTGAGCCCGTCGAACCATGAACGATCACGCACGATGTGGTTGTTACCTAATCAAAATGTTCGACAAATAAGATTCAAAATATCAGGAATCCAAACATGAAAAGATCAATCACCTTTTTGAGCCTCAGCCTATTGCTATTTGCTGTCGCCGCCTTCGCGGCTGAACCACTGCGCGTGTCGGCGATTCCAGATGAAGCGCCCACCGAATTGCAGCGCAAGTTCGAGCCACTCGGTCGTTATTTATCGCAGCACTTGCACCGTGAAGTGCTGTTTGTTCCTGTCACCGATTATGCGGCAGTCGTCGAAGCATTGGCCGCGAAAAAAATCGATCTGGCTTGGCTCGGTGGTTTCACGTTTGTGCAAGCACGTCAGCGCACCGGTACAGCGCGGCCGATTGTGCAACGTGCCGAAGACGCGGTGTTCACCTCGAAAATTATCGTGAATGCCAATAGCGGAATCAAAAATCTGGCCGATCTGAAAGGTAAATCGTTTGCGTTTGGTTCGCCGTCGTCAACGTCCGGCCATTTGATGCCGCGTTATTATTTGACCAAGCAGGGCATCAACGTTGATGCCGATCTGGTGCCGCTGGCGTATTCCGGCGCACACGACGCAACGGTGGCATGGGTCGCGTCGGGCAAAGTGCAAGCCGGTGCGCTCAATGCTTCTGTGTGGGAAAAATTGCTGGAACAAAAAAAGGTGGATCCAAAACGTGTCGAGGTATTGTGGACGACGCCACCGTTTTACGATTACAACTGGACCGTGCGTGGCGATTTGGACGCGGCCATTGTGTCCCAATTGATCGCGGCATTTTTGGCGCTTGATCCGGCCAATCCAGTACACGCCGACATTTTAAAACTGCAGCGCGCGAGCCGTTACATTGCGACCGACGTTCAGCATTATGCCGGCATTGAAGCGGCTGCACGTGAGGCCAAATTGTTACCGTGACGGCGCACATTGAATTAAACAACCTGTCGTTGGTATTGAATCACACGACGATATTGCGTTCGTTATCATTGCGCGTTGCACGTGGTGAACGGGTGGCGCTGATCGGGCCCAGTGGCGCCGGCAAAACCTCGTTGCTGCGCGTGCTGGCCACTGAATACCGTACGCAACCGGGCCTGCTTATCAACGGTATGGATGTGTGGCAATTGTCGTCGTCTGCCCGTCAAAAAATGCGTCGCGATATCGGTCTTATTTGGCAAAAACCGCCGCTGCCAAACAGCCAGTCGGTGTTGACGGCGGTGCAGGCCGGACGTTTGGGCCATTATGGTTTGTGGCGTTCATTGCTGCATTGGTGGCAGCAATACGATCGTGATGCGATTGCGCAGTGCCTGCAGACGCTCGGCATCGCCGACAAGTTGGATAAACTTTGCGGCGAATTGTCGGGTGGACAATTGCAACGAGTCGGCATTGCACGCGTGTTGTATCAGGCGCCGGCGCTGATGCTTGCTGATGAACCGGTGGCATCGCTGGATCCGGTGTTGTCGCAGCTGACCGTGCAATTGTTGTTGCAGCAAGCGCAGACACAAAACAGCACACTGATCTGCAGCTTGCACGCTGTTGATTTGGCTTTGCGTTATTTTCCTCGCATTATTGGTTTGCGCGACGGTCAGATCGTATTTGATGGCGATGCCGACACGATCAGCCGCACAATGTTGCACGATCTGTATGCCGGTGATGACATCGCGATTGCGGCATCACCACAGGCGACGACGGTGTGATCATGTCGCACTCACGCACTGCCTTGCGCCGCCACACCGCCGTGGTATTGGCCGTTGTGATCATCGTGTTGTTGTATTACACCGCGCAGATCAACATCGGTGCGGTGTTGTTGGATGGCAACTGGACAGCGCTGGCTGAATTTGTACGCGGTTTTTGGCCAATGGCAATGGATGCCGAATTCCTGCATTTGGTATTGCAAGCCAGCGCCGAAACCGTCGCGGTGGCGACGCTGGGCATGGCGGGCGCAATGGTGATTGGTGCGCCGATTGCGTTGCTAGTGTCGCGCGCGTTATCGCTGTCGCAAATCGGCCCGATCCAACATTGCTGGATCTGCTCACTGCTGCGCTTGCCGTTTCGTTTTATCGCATTGTTGTGGCGCAGTCTGCCTGAACTGGTGTGGGTGCTTATCTTTGTGCGCATGAGTGGTTTGGGACCGATGGCGGCAATTCTTGCGATTGCGTTCAGCTACGGCGGCATGTTGGCAAAAGTGTATGACGACATTATGGAAAGTGGCGCATTGAGCGCTGCGCGGGCTTTGATGTTGTCCGGGGCCGGACGTTTGCACGCGTTTTGTTTCGGCATTTTGCCGGCGGTGTATCACGAATTGCTGAGCTATTCGATTTACCGCTGGGAATGCGCGCTGCGCGCGTCGGTGATTCTGGGGTTTGTCGGCGCCGGCGGTTTGGGACAACAACTGGAACTGTCCTTACGCATGTTTAATGGCAGCGAAGTGGCGACATTGTTGCTGGCGTTTTTTGTGCTGGTGTTGCTCGCCGATGGTCTCAGCGCGCTGTTGCGGCGTCTGCTCAAATGACCAAGATCATCGATATTTCTCACGGCGGCGGATGATGTCTACGACGTTACGACTCGTATTATTTTTGCTGGTATTGATTGCTCTGTTGGCCTTCAGTGTGATGACACTCGATTTTCGTTTGATGTCGTGGTCACTGACGTCGATGGGGGAATTTTTTGCGCCGTTTTTAGCTCCCGATCTATCCCCGGACTTTTTGCGTACCGTCGCGCAAGCCGCGTGGCAAACGGTGGCGATGGCTGTTGTCGCTACCGTGGTCAGTGCGGGCTTTGCGATGCTCTTGGCGTATGTCGCCGATCGCGGTCAACGCTGGGCACTGATGTTGGTGTTTAATGTGCTGCGCACGATTCCGGAATTGTTGTTCGCCAGTGTGCTGGTGCTGGTGGCGGGCCTGGGACCAACGGCGGGTGTAATGGCGTTGATCCTGCACACCACTGGCGTGTTGTCGCGCCTATTTGTCAGCGCACTGAACAATACCGATCGCAGCAGCGCGCAGGCATTACGCTTGAGTGGCGCCACTCAAGCGCAGGCGTTTTGTTTTGGTTTGTTGCCTGCCGTCAAAACACAATGGTTGTCGTACACCTTGTACCGCAGTGAAATGAATATTCGTGCCGCCGCGATCCTCGGTTTGGTCGGTGCCGGCGGCCTTGGCCAACATCTGCATGTTGCACTGAGTCTGTTTCACTATCACAAAGCCAGCACGCTGATCATCACAACGCTGTTGTTGGTGATCGCGGCTGAGTCCATTAGCCGTTATGTACGCCGCAATCGTTTTTCGTCAGCACAAATTGATTAAACCTGAAAACCACAGGCTGCAATGTTTGAACTGGCCGTTGCGCGGGGTTGAATGCAGGTAATGTGCGCTGTGTCATCACAGAAAAAAGTATCAATAAAGCCCCACGCAAAAGTCGTCCAAACGGACGACTGGCACCGGTAAGACCTCGGATTAGACTCTCGCTCGCTTCAAGTGGACCGACCTGCTGTGTTGGTCTGCGTTGACATCCGATTGTCAGTTCAACCGAATAACCCGAGGATCTTCAAATGGTGAAATTACTCTTTTCCGTTTTGGTTTCCTGTGCTGTGGCAACCGCCAGTGCGGTGGAATTGCCCAGAAATTTGGGCGCCATGACCAGCAACAAACCGGCGTTCTTGTATGTGCTACCCACTTCGCCTGGCAGTGATCCCTCGCTGCTGATTGCGAGCTTCCAAGCGTTTGGTCGCGACGAAGTCCGGCGGATTAGCAATGTCTCCGCCTATCTGACGCAGTTTCCGGCGGCGCGCGAAAGCGTGCTTACGTCGTCGATCACGTGGCCAAACGGGATCCATGCCATGCCTGCCGCACTGTCTTCCGGTGACCATTTGATGATTGCCGGCGGTTTTTTGGTGCCTGGTAAAGGAACCGGCGCCATCAGTGTACTTAACACGCGTGATAACACCGTTAAGAAAATCACCAAAGACAAAAGCGGTTGGTTTTATCACCGTGTCGCGTGGCTGGATATGAACGGTGATGGCCGCGATGACATTGTGACAGCGCGCGCGAATAAACCGCTGTTTGGTTCGGCAAAAGGCGAACTGATTTGGTTGAAACAACCAACGACCAATCCGCTTACATCAACGTGGGTGGAGACGGTTTTAAAAACCGGGCCGGATGTGCATTTTGAGCTCGTAGATTTAAACGATGACGGCGCCATTGAACTTGTGGCGACCGAGTTTTTCAGCAAAAAATTATCGCTGCATTGGTTTGAAGCAGGTGTGATGCGTTCGCGTGTGCTGGATGCCACATTGGGCGCCGGTTTTGATGTTGCCGTTCACGATCTGAATCATGATGGCCGACGCGATCTGTTGGTGACCAATCACGAGAGCACCGCCAGCAAAGCCGCCGTGTTTTCCTATGAAATTCCGAGCGACATAAAAACCGGTACCTTTGTCCGTCACACGCTGTTGACCAACATTCAAACCCGTAACAGCGGGCAAAACCAAGCATCGCCCGGCACCGCTTTTGCTTTTTATCCTCGCACAAACGATCACAGCAAAAAACCGTATATCGTTGTTGCCGGCGACGGATCGCAACGCGTGCATTTATTGGCACCGATGAGCGAACAAGTCGACGATTGGCGCTACAGCGAACACATTTTGCTCGATGTCGGTGGCACTGTTGGACAACTGGCCGTCGCCGATGTCAACGGTGATGGCTTCACCGAAATTTTTGTTCCCGCTTACGATGGCAACAAAATTCACGCCTTCAGCTATGCCCCGTAAATAATTGAACTGGCTGACATACTGAAATTAGCAGGCACGTCATCACCGTTGTCGTTGGGGCAAGCCCCATAACGGTCGATGAAGTGGTCAATTGCCGTTTTACAATCAACGGGCACGATTGTTTTAGTTGTTATTGCTTATTACTTCGCTCGAACAGCTCTGTGCTGAAATCAGCGCACAGTAGCGTGGCTTCGTTCCGGTCTATACTTGCCTTTCAAACCCGTTTGAGGCGAAGTGATTAATCACGATGCACCATGCCCAAGAAACTCGGCGAGCCATGGTTCTGTACCTCGTTGCTGCTTTGACCGTCGCCTCCGCTTCTGAAGGCACCGATGTTTTTGAACTCGACATCGACGAACTGAGCCGTATACCTATCAGCGCGGCATCTCGCTTGGCGCTCGAAGCGACCAAACAACCCGCTTCCGTCACCATCATTACACGACGACAAGTGGAAACGTCAGGCGCGCGCACCTTGTCTGATGTTATCGCTTTGTTTACGCCTGGCTACTTTCGGACGGAAGACCAAGACGATGTGATTGCCGGCTTTCGTGGTTTGTCGCCCGACAACAACTCTAAAGTACTTTTTTTGATTGATGGCAAAGCCGTGAACACGGAATGGTTTTGGGGGGCGCCGGATGCGATTTTAAATGGGCAGGATCTCGACTGGATTGAACGGATCGAAATTGTTCGTGGCCCGGGTTCAGCCATCTTGGGGCAAGGCGCCCTTTTGGGCGTGATCAACATCATTTCGACAAATTCGAACTTCAAGGTTGATACGGCTCGTGTGCGTGCAATCTATGGCGAAAACGCCCAACGTCAAATTGCCGTCAACTGGCGAGTGAGCAGTGATGCCGGAATGATCGATGGGTATTTGTCCGAATTTTCTTATAACGGCGAGCGGATGGCCGATGATGGTTGGATCCGTGATCGAGAGACCGAATTCGGCTCGGTGTATGCGCTTAACCATCATTTGCAGCGAGCGAATGGTGATCACCATGCCATTCGCTTTACGGCAAAAGACTTTGTGATTAGCTATCGTGACGTCATGCAAAGGCGCGACCTTTACAATTTCTATCGCGAACGAAATGAAGTTGAACAAAACCTGAAACTGGTTGAAGCGTCTTACAAAAATACGTTTGGTACGGCCCTGCTGTTTTCGCTCGACTGGCAGCACAATACCGATGACTATGACTTATACAGTCATCACAATGTCGATATGGGGGGCGTACGTGAGCGGAGAAACACCCTGCAAATGGTTGTTCGTCCTGACATTACCGAAGAAATATTTCAATGGTTGGTGGGGGCTGAAAAGCGGGTGACCCAATCTGGACTCAGTAATGCGCAAGGCGACAACTACATTATCAACGAACCCGATGCGCTGATGGGGAATTCAAATCAGATCAATACGTACGTTTACAAAAATGAAATAAGCGTTGAAAGCATTTTTGCAGAATCATCTGTGGCCGTTGATGCTCGACATGATATTTATGTTGGCGCTCGATTGGATAATCATCCAAAGTGGGGGCGAAAGTTGACGCCTCGCGCCAGCTGGTTTTACAAACTCGCTGCCGATCAACAATTTCGGCTCAGCTATCAACAAGGCTTTCGTGGTGCGGTAGGTGTGCACTACTCGGGTGGCTTTCGTGGCGATGGTTTATTGAGTGAGGCCAATTTTAATCGTGTTGATGAAAATAGCGACTTAAGCGATCTCGGATTTCGCGATATTGGAAAAACAGAACCCGAAGAAATTCGTGGCTGGGAACTAAGCTATTCCCGTGCGCCGGATAATCCTTGGCATTGGTCAGTGACCGCATTTCAAAATACGGTGCGCAATATCATTGATGTCGGGGTTATTTATGTTGATCCCAACGTGCTTGATATTACCAATCACATGATTGGAAGTGACCGTGCGGGATCCTGGAACGGTTTTTTCTTCTTCAAAAACACCCCGGGAGAACTGACCAGTCGTGGGCTGGAGACCGAATTTGTTTATGAACAAGGAGCGCTGCAACTTCGGGCATCGCATGCATATGTCGATGCCCGTGATGCAAGCTATGAACAGTCTCTCGGCAGTATGTACTTGGTTCAAAGCGCCAGTTCATTGCATTTTAAAGCGTACCCCGAAAATGTTTTTCGATTGAGCGTGCAATACGAATTCGCTGATGAGTGGTCCGTTACTTGCTCTCACGTTCAGGCGACATCATGGTGGAGCCCAGCGGGGGAAAAACAAGCAGGTGTTGGTTGGGGTAACATGAGTCTAGTCTGGCAGCCTACAAACAAACTACGATGGCAATTGGTTTTAAAAAATGTCTTTGATGAGTCGGCACTTTACCCCATCAACAATAACGCGGACGATGCATTGTTGAGCCAATCGGGAACGCCAGCCTTGCAGGGACGAGAAGCAAGAGTGGTTGTCACGTTTGGTTCGCTGTGATTGACGTAGCTGTCGAACACCGACGTACATTTTTCGGCAAGCAGATGAAGTGCGCTCTGCTTGGTTTGGTGAACCACAAACAATAACGTAGTGGCTCTTGATGCCCCCATTCCTGATCATCTTTGGCTGTTTTCAGCGGTTCAATGATGCCGCACTGTTTGACGGTGCGTTGTTCATCACAACGTTGTTTTAATGCGATCAATTGCTGTTCGAGCTGTTGCATTTGCCCAATGCGTTGCTGCAGTTTTTGTAATTGATGCATCAACATGTAATCAACGTCCGCGTACGCGTGATGAGAATTTTGGTGCTGTTGTAACAAGATGCAAATGTCAGCCAGTGGCATATCCAATGAACGGTAATGGCGAATTAACGACAATCGGTCCAAGTGCGGTTGGCCATACCGACGATAACTGCTGTCAGGGCGTGGTGGCACCGTGAAAAATCACTTGAGTCTATAGTAACTATGGCTTTCTACTGTCGCTGAAAGTCTTGACGGAGGTGGCTGATGGGTC
Organism: Enterobacterales bacterium; assembly: GCA_041914905.1. Taxonomy (GTDB): domain Bacteria; phylum Pseudomonadota; class Gammaproteobacteria; order Enterobacterales; family Permianibacteraceae; genus Permianibacter. The sequence continues at coordinate 82,213 of JAYSCL010000008.1, read as the reverse complement.
AGGGTTGCTGTGATGTGATGACCGAATCGCAGCGCGTGTTGGAGCACAAGCAACGTCGCGTGTTGTGGATCGTGCTGAGCCTCAATGCCGTCATGTTTTTTGTGGAATTTATTGGCGGTTGGATCGTAGCATCGACGGCGCTGATGGCGGATTCGCTGGATATGTTGGCCGATGCGGCCGTGTATGGTGTCAGCTTGTATGCGATTGGGCGCGCGCTGCACATCAAGGCACGCGCGGCGCTGATGAATGGTGTATTGCAAATGCTGTTTGGTGTGTTAATTCTGGTCGAAGTCATGCGCCGTGCGCTGACGGCAGAATTGCCAGAGCCGCTGCCGATGACCGTGATCAGTGTGTTGGCGTTGTTGGTGAACACCGTGTCATATGTGCTGCTGACTCGCTTTCGCGGTGATGACATCAATTTGCGCGCCACCTGGATCTGTTCGCGCAACGATATGTTGCACAACATCAGTGTTATCGTCGCCGCAGGATTGGTGTATTGGTTGGGCGCATCGTGGCCCGATCGGGTGCTGGCGCTTGTCATGGCCGCGATCGTTTTGCGCTCGGCGTGGCACATCATGCGAGAATCATGGCCGCTGGTTCATCACCGCAATCAACATTCCCATCATGAGACATAATTGATTATGCATACGGCACTAAAACAAGCCTTCGAAAACGAAATTGCATTGGCTCGCATCGCCATCGAAAAACAGCAATGGCCGCAGACACAACAGCATCTTGAACGCGCGCATATTTTGGGGCAACGCTTTGTGCGTCCGCATGTGCGGTCACATTGGTTGATGTTGCGTGTGGCGTTGAAGCGCAAAACAGTGGTGCCGGCATTAGGCCAATTCATCCGGCTGGTTTTGGGCGCGTTGGGATCGTCGGTGGGGGTCGTACCCATTGGCAACACGGGCAGCAGCGACGTGGGCATGTTTAAACGCATGCCAATTGATGGCGAGTTACAAAAACTGTTGCAGCCACCGCAAGAATAACGCGATTGACATCATTGGCTTGTCGCACGAATTCATCCGCGCCAAGCCAATAAAAAAGCCGACTAAACAGTCGGCTTTTTTCATTTGGTGCCCAGGAGAGGACTCGAACCTCCACGGTTTTACCCGCCAATACCTGAAACTGGTGCGTCTACCAATTCCGCCACCTGGGCAAGGGGACGCGCACTATATAGACGGCTTTTTGAGCTGTCAATTGTGGCAAGCGGTCCCGGCGTTTAGGGTTTAAACTGACAGGGCAGCACACCCTATAGGAAGAATAATGGCGCGTAAGCCCCCTGCCGATCCGCATTACGAACGTGAAGCGGCCAAATACGAAAACCCCATCCCCAGCCGCGAATTTATCCTCGAATACCTCCGCAAAAAAGGCGAGCCATTGCCGTTTCCGGCCTTGATGAACGGCCTTGGGCTCTATGAACCCGATCATGAGATTGCGCTCGACCGCCGCCTGCGGGCAATGCAGCGCGCTGGTCAATTGGTTTTAAACCGCCGAGGCCTGTGGTGCCTGCCGGACAAACTTGATTTAAAAGCGGGCAAGGTCGAAGGCCATCGCGACGGTTTTGGTTTTGTGTTGATGGACGAAGGCGGGCCGGATTGGATGTTGTCGGCGCGCGAAATGAAAAAGGTATTGCACGGTGATCGTGTGTTGGTCGCACAAACCGGACGCGATCGCAAAGGCCGCATTGAAGCACAAGTTGTTGAAATTCTAGATGCCGAACCGCGTTATTTGGTCGGGCGATTTGTGCGCGAAAGTGGCCTGAATGTGCTGATCCCGACCGATACACGTTTTGCCCGCGACTTTTTTGTTGCGGCCGGCGAAGAGCTGAATGCCAAACACAATCAAATGGTGGTGGCGCAGCTGATTGATCGCGGCGGTTTTCATTTGGCGGCACGCGTTAAAGTGACCGAAGTGTTGGGCGAACATCTGGCGCCCGGCATGGAGATTCAAATTGCGATCCGTAATTACGGTTTGCCGCATCAGTTTTCACCGGAAACGGAAAGCGAAATTGCCGAACTGTCGCCGCAAGTCGCTGACATCGACAAAAAAGGCCGCATTGATTTGCGTGAGCTGCCGTTGGTCACCATTGATGGTGAAGACGCCAAAGATTTCGACGATGCCGTGTATTGCGAGCGCAAAAAAAGTGGCGGTTGGCGCTTGTGGGTTGCCATTGCCGATGTGTCGCATTATGTACGGCATAACAGTGCGCTCGATCGCGATGCACAAGAGCGCGGTAATTCGGTGTATTTTCCCGAATACGTGATCCCGATGTTGCCGGAGTTGTTGTCGAACGGACTGTGTTCATTAAAACCCGATGTTGATCGCCTGTGCCTGGTTTGCGAGATGACGGTGTCAGAAGCCGGCAATTTGTCGAGCTTTCGGTTTTATCCGGCCGTGATGAATTCGAAAATGCGGTTTACCTATACTCGCGTGTGGGCTTTGCTGAACAATGAAGCACCGAAAAATGATCGCGAAGAAAGCTTGTTGCCGCACCTTCAGCATTTGCACGAACTGTATGTGGCGCTGCGCAAAGCACGCGACAATCGCGGTGCGTTGGATTTGGATACACGCGAGACGCGCATCGTATTTAACGAACAACGCAAAATAGAGAAAATCGTGCCGTTGGTGCGCAACGATGCGCACAAATTGATTGAAGAATGCATGATCCTCGCCAATGTCGCGACGGCCAAATTTTTGCACAAGCACGAACAAGGTGCGCTCTATCGTGTTCACACCGGACCCAATCAAAAGAAAATTGACACGTTGCGTGATCAATTGTCTGTGTTGCGTTTATTTTTAGGCGGCGGCAACGAACCTTCGCCGTTGGATTATGCCGATCTGATGCGACGCATTGCCGATCGCCCCGATGCCGACACCATTCAAATGATGTTGCTGCGTTCGCTGACGCAAGCCGTTTACGATCCGGAACTGGCGCCTCATTTTGGTTTGGCGTTGCCGGCGTATGCGCATTTCACCTCACCGATTCGTCGCTACCCCGATCTGGTTGTGCATCGCGCGTTGAAACAAGTGCTACGCAAAGCCGACGGCAAAATGGCGGGTAACGACGGCGCACTCGATTATCAGCAAGCCGAATTATCGCGCTTGGGCAGTCAATGTTCGACGACCGAACGTCGTGCTGACGAAGCCACGCGTGATGTAGTGATGTGGCTCAAATGTGAATTCATGCGCGACAAACTGGGCAGCGTTCACAGTGGCACCGTGGTGTCGGTTGCGGGCTTTGGATTATTTGTCGAGCTTGACGATGTTTATGTGGAAGGGCTGGTCCACGTCAGCAGCTTGCGCAATGACTATTATCACTATGATGCGGCGCGGCAGGCACTGATCGGTGAGCGCAGTGCGCAACGGTTCACGATTGGTGATCGTGTGCGCGTACAAGTGGCCGATGTTGACTTGGATGAGCGCAAGATTGATTTTCTGTATCTGGGGCGTCATGAGTTGGAAACTGAAAAAGCGCCGAAGCAAACCGACGATGACAGTGAATGGACGGAGTCGCGTCTGCGTGAAAAGCGCATGAACGCGATACGCAAAGCGCTGGAGCGTGATGGTGGCCACAGCGACAAAATAGAACAAGATCATCGTCGAGCCAATCGCGATGAGGGGCGCGGCAAATTATCACGCGACAAAAGCAAAGTACGCAATGACAAAGGCGGTGGCAAGAAATCGGCCGATAAAACATCGGGCAAGGCAAAAACGACGGGTAAGAAGTCGGTGAAAAAGAAGCGTTAAATTTGGTTTATGAATGACCAAGCACAGAAAACACAGGTAAACCACAATGGAACAAATTTTTGGTGTGCATGCGGTCACGGCGCTGTTGGAAAATAATCCCGAGCGCATCATTCGCTTGCAGGTGTTGCACAATCGGGACGACAGAAAGTTGCAGCATATTTTGCAGTTAGCCAACAACGTTGATGTGCCGGTCACACTGCGTGAACGGCGATTTCTCGATGAGTTGACCAAAGGCGGTGTGCATCAAGGCGTGGTCGCCGAATGCAAAGTGGCACCGCAACGCCATGAAGGTGATTTGGACAATCTGCTCGACACGCTCGATGTGGCGCCGTTTTTATTGTTGCTCGATGGCATAACCGATCCGCATAACTTAGGCGCCATTTTGCGTACCGCCGATGCAGCCGGTGTTCATGCGGTAATCGCACCAAAAGATCGATCGGCCACGCTGAATGCCACCGTGCGCAAAGTGGCATGCGGCGCTGCCGAGCGGGTACCGTTTATCAGCGTGACGAATTTGGCGCGCACGATGCGCGATCTAAAAGAGCGCGAGATCTGGATCGTCGGCACCGCCGGCGAAGCCCGCGATACCGTTTTCACCGGCCAATTCACCGGGCCACTGGCGCTTGTTATTGGTGCCGAAGGCGAAGGCATGCGACGCTTGACGCGCGAACATTGCGATCAACTGGTACAGATCCCGATGTATGGTTCGGTATCGTCGCTGAATGCGTCGGTAGCAACTGGCATCTGTTTGTTTGAAGCCGTGAGGCAGCGTCAAACCCAACGCTGAGGCGTTTTAAAATCAGCCAAAGCAGTCTATGTTTAAAGCTGTTTTAAGCGCGCGAGATCGGCACGGAAAGATGGACGACACCTTACAGCATTTGCGACAGCGATTTAACGTCGTGATGCTGACGTTGGTCACGCTGGCGTTTGCTGCCAGTGTTGTGCTGATTGTTCATTACCATGATGTGTTGCAAGCCAATCAATTGGCCACACAAAAAGTGGATGCTCGTCGATTAAGCGCCAATATTGATAGTGTATTGAACGCGATGGCCAGTCACGTCACGCGATTGCATATTGTTGCCAACGATGCACTCGCTGAAGTGCGTGGGCAAGACAACACGCCACTGCCCATCGAATTGAAACCCTTTTATGTGCGCGAACAGTTGGCCGGTTACAGCCTAGATCAGTGGCATGCCAACAAACCCCAAACGCAGTACGGTAATTTAACCACCGCGAAAAATCAGTTTACCGAAGCCGAGCGTGATGAGCTGCAGGTCATGTGGCGATTATTGCCGAGCATGCACGCGATGCATGTCAGTGAGCCGGCATTGTTGTGGAGCTATTATCAATCGCTGCGTTTTTTGGCCATCAGCGTGTATCCGTTTGAGGCGTCGGCCATCGAAGTGGAGCGCAACGGTTACACGACCTTTCACGATTTTATTACCGGCTACACGACACCGCAGCGCATCGCCCACATTCATGCGCAATTTGCCAATTCGAATGCGCCGGAATGGCGCGGCGCGCATATCGATGGCGGTGGTGGCGGTTGGATCGCGTCAGTGACCACGCCAGTGCGCTTCAATGGAGAGTTGTGGGCGGTTGTTGCGTCCGACATCAAGTTGCAGTTTTTAAGCGATGAATTGCGTCGCAATGTGCCAACTGGTTTGCGCGCCATTATTTTGGACGATCATGACCAATTACTCGCTGATACGTTGTCGGATCAAAACGGAGACAACATGCCGCAACTCGATGACGCGCTGAAAGCGTTGTTGAAACGCCGCGTTATCAGTGATGATTGGCAATCGATTGACAACCATTATGTGTTGACACAACCGTTGTCAGGCGCGCCGTGGCAGGTGTTGGTTTTACGTGAGCACGGTGGCACGATTTGGCAAGAATGGGGATCGATTGGCGCATTGCTGCTGGTATCGTTGATTTTTATTGGCGGTCTCATCGCTTTGTCGATGTGGCTGCGCCACTTTTATGTGATGCCTGCATTGCGTTTGGCTCAGCAAGTGATGGGCGAAAAACGCGTCGAAGAACAACCGTTCCCTGATGCGTGGCGACCGAGTGCGCACAAGTTGAATGAAGTGTGGCAAGAGCGCGAGCTGCTGTTGACCGCGTTGCAACGCGAACAACAAGAATTGGAAGCGCGCGTGGTAGCCCGTACCGAAGCGCTGACGTTACTGAACAAAGAAATGGAAGCGTTCAGCTATGCCGTGTCGCACGATTTGCGTGGGCCGCTGCGCGCAGTTAGCGGATTCGTGCAGGCATTGAAGGAAGACTACGGCCAGCAACTGCCCGACGATGCGCAACACTATATCGATCGCATTTGCTCGTCAGTGGTGCGCATGGAGGAACTCATTGATGGGCTATTGCAATTGTCTCGCGTTGGCAGCGGTGAGTTGCACTATCAAACCGTCGACTTGTCGGCATTGGCGCACAGCATTGTGCAACAGTTGCGCGATCAAGAACCCGGCCGTGTCGCGCAAATTGATATTGATCCGCAACTGACCGCCATCGGCGATGAGCGATTGCTTCGTGCCGTGCTCGATAATTTGATTGGCAACGCATGGAAATACAGTAGCCACAAATCGGTCACCACCATCCGCTTTGCGTGTGAGCAGCAGGGCAAAGAAAAAGTTTATATGGTCGCCGATAAAGGGGCCGGTTTTGATATGCAGTATGTGCATCGTTTGTTTGTACCGTTTCAGCGATTGCACAGTGCCAGTGAATTTTCCGGCACTGGTATCGGTCTGGCGACGGTGCAACGCATTATCAGTCGTCACGGTGGTCGTATATGGGTTGACGCAAAGCCGGGCGAAGGCGCCACATTTTATTTTACGTTGCCCAAACCCAATCTGCGTGAACAAATCCGCTAGGCCGTTGTTGTTGATGCTGGCAAAATGGCGGGCATTGAACGACACCGACAGCTTTTTAGCGCTTGCATGAAAACAACGGTCCCACCACGCGAAAAGCGCTCTGCTTACATTACCCGCGAAGGGGCGGAACGGTTGCGCGAAGAATTGAAACATCTTTTAAAGGTCAAGCGTCCAGAAGTCACGGCGGCAGTTTCGGCGGCAGCGGCGCTGGGCGATCGTTCCGAAAATGCCGAGTACATTTACGGCAAAAAGATGCTGCGTGAAATTGATCGCCGTTTACGTTTTCTTGAAAAGCGTTTGCAAGAAGTCAATGTCGTTGAGCAATTGCCGCACGATCGTTCCCGCATTTTTTTTGGTGCGTGGGTGACGCTCGAAGATGAAACCGGACGGTTGCATCACTACCGCATTGTCGGGCCAGATGAAATTGATACTGAACGCGGCTGGATCAGTATCGATGCACCACTGGCGCGCGCTTTAATTAAAAAAACGCTGGACGACGAAGTCAGCGTGCGCACACCGCAAGGCGAAAAAATGTATTTTGTTGTCGCGATTTCGTATGAAGGGGCTGGGGCATGATTCAAATCGCCATTATTCGGCGTGTTGTCGGTGTGATGCTGTCGGTTTTTTCGGTCAGTTTGTTGCCACCGCTGATTGTGTCATTGATTTACGATGATGGTAAATGGGTCGCGTTCTTCTTGTTGGCTTTGTTTACGGCTTTTGCTGGCCTTATGTTTTTTCGTAACACACCCTCGCATGTCGAACCGCGAACGCGCGACGGCATTTTGATCGTGGTGATGATATGGGTGATTTATAGTCTGGTTGGCGCTCTACCGTTTTACTGGATCTTAAACGTCAGTTTTGCCGACGCCGTGTTTGAGTCGATTTCGGGATTAACGACGACGGGATCCACTGTTTTGGTCGGGTTGGATTCGATGGCGAAATCCATTTTGTGGTATCGCCAGCAGCTGGGACTGATGGGCGGTATGGGCGTGTTGATTTTGGCGGTGGCAATTTTGCCGCTATTTAATATCGGCGGCATGCGTCTTTATAAAGCCGAGGCGACCGGCCCCGTCAAAGACGACAAAATGGCGCCGCGTATAGCGCAGAATGCACGGATGTTGTTTTCGGTTTATTTGTCATTAGTGTTTATTTTTGGCGCCGCCTTTTGGGTCGCTGGCATGAATATGTTTGATGCGTTGACGCACAGTTTTGCCACGATCGCGACCGGTGGTTTCAGTAATTACGATGCTGGTTTTGGCTATTTCAATTCGCCGATGCTGGAAGCTATTGCTGTCGTTGGCATGATCGCCGGCGCGTTAAACTTTGGGTTGCTCTTTATGATCTGGCTGGGCAAAGATTTTTCAGTTTTGCTCAGCGAGCAAGAAAGCAAAACCTTTTTTGGCGTGTTGGTTGTGTCGATTGTGCTGGTCACGTTAACGTTAAAGGTACACAATTATTATCCTGATCTGATTACTTCGTTTCGCTACGCGACATTTCAAATTGTCAGCGTAATTACCACGACCGGTTTTGGTACCGCTGATATGTCGGGTTGGCCGAGTTTTACCAGCCCCTTTATTTTTCTGTTGGCATTTATTGGTGGTTGTTCGGGGTCCACCAGTGGCGGCATTAAAATGATCCGATTTTTTCTGTTGTTCAAACAGGTCAGCCGTGAAGCCAAAAAATTGGTGCAGCCCGGTATTGTCAGTCATGTCAAATACAACGGTCGCATTGTGCCGGCGAACGTTACCGACGGTGTTTGGGCCTTTTTTGCATTGTTTGTGTCCACCGCGTTGTTGTTTATCTTTTTGCTGATGATGACCGGAATTGATTTCGCTACGGCATTTGCCATTGTGTCGTCCAGCATCAACAATATGGGGTTTGGCACCAACAATCCGAACTTGTCGTTTGCCGCGATGACGGATGTCGCTAAATGGATTTGTTCGGCCTGCATGCTGGCCGGCCGATTGGAAGTCATGACCTTTTTTGTCTTATTTACACCAATCTTTTGGCGCCGCTTCTGAAGCGCTGTTGCTGCACGATGACCTCGCGGTGCTCCTTCCTTACCCATAACGAGGGAGCGTCTGTGAGCCAAAGCGCACACATTTTGAACACTTCTGATTACAGGCTTGCCGGTGCCCAGCTACTGCCACTGAGGTTTGACCTGCCTACACTGTAGCCATACGTCAAGACGACGTGCCTTATGACCCTAGGAGCTTGGACATGGCTACAACCGCAACGAAACATCAATGGGTGACCTTTACTAAAGGTCGTATCAAACTGTTGGGTTGCGCTTGCTGCGGCCAAATGCAGTTACCGTCCAATCGCGAAGAAATGTGTGCGCAAACCGCTTTGGCGGCGAGCCCCTTGGTGCGCAATGGTTACGTCTATGTAAACGGTGTGTCCTCGAGCGTTGCTGCCTGATCGAACCCCTACCCCTCCCTGGCTGGGCAGCAAATTTCTTAAGCGGCTTAATTGCCGCTTTTTTTATGTTCAGGATGAACGGTACACCGCGGGCGCATGGATGCGCAGGAGCGGTGTTCTCTTCGAACGAGCTAAAGCCAGTTACCGCCCGTACAATTTAAAACCGCTCAACACCCGCGAGCGCATGCGACCGCCAAGGATGGCGGAAGGTAGAGCAATGCAGGAGCAATTGCCGAGAGGCGTGGCAACGACGCAAAAAACAAAACCCGCCGAAAGGCGGGTTTTGTTCATGTTGAAACGGATAAAACTCAGTTCAGTTTGCTTTTGCGTATGCCGTAAACGAAATAAACCACCAAGCCCAAAATGGTCCAGCCCAGCATCCGCCACCAAGTGTCGGCCGGCAGCTCGTACATCATGAAACCGCAAATACCGGCACCTGCCAAACAGGTAAACCACGGCAAGGGGGCTTTGAAGGGACGGGGCAGATCTGGGCGCGTGTAACGCAGAACCAGTACGCCAATACAAACAACCACGAATGCGGTTAGCGTTCCGATCGACACCAAAACAGCCAGAATATCAATCGGCAACAACCCAGCCAGGATGGCCGCGAAAACGCCGGTGATAATGGTGGAAACATAAGGGGTTTTGAATTTCGGATGGACTTTGCTGAAAAATGCCGGAATCAAGCCATCACGTGACATCGACATGAAAATACGCGCCTGTGCCAGCAACATCACGAGCATCACAGACGTCATACCTGCAATTGCGCCCAATTTGACCCATCCCGACAACCAGGACAGTTCCGGGTGCTTGTCCAAGGCTAATGCGACTGGCGCAGCAACATTAAGATCTTTGTAATTAACCATACCCGTCATGACCAGCGCCATGATGATGTAAAGAATCGTACAAACAAGCAGTGAACCCAAAATACCGATCGGCATATCACGCTGCGGGTTTTTGGCTTCCTGCGCCGTTGTCGACACCGCGTCAAAGCCGATGTAAGCAAAAAATATAACGCCAGCGCCGGCAACAATGCCGCTGAATCCAAAGTGTCCGCGAACTCCGGTATTTTCTGGAATAAACGGTGTGTAGTTGGCTGTGTCAATGAACGAAAGACCAAAGCCGATAAACAACAAAATCACGATGACTTTGATGGTCACAACAATGGAATTGACCCACGAAGATTGTTGCATGCCGACGTAACACAGGCATGAAATCAAACCGATGATAAAGACCGCCGGGAAATTCAAAATCGCGCCACTCGACACGATTGTGTGGTTCGCGGCATCCCACATAAACGGTGCACTCGTCAGTGAGGCCGGAATATGCCACCCCAGTTGATCGAACAAACTGACCACATACCCTGACCACCCGACGGCGACCGCCGACGACGCAACCAGATATTCGAGAATGAGGTTCCAACCAACGAACCAGGCGACGAACTCACCCAGTGTGTGATACGAGTACGCGTAAGCCGAACCCGATACCGGAATCATCGACGCAAACTCGGCATAACACAGACCGGCAAACGCACAACCGAGCGCTGCCAGAATAAACGACAACACCAGCGCCGGGCCGGCAAAGTTGGCCGCTACCGTACCCGTTAATACGAATACCCCGGTGCCGATGATGGCTCCGATACCTAAGGCAACAAGGGCGCCCGGCCCCAGCACCCGCTTCAATTCATCCGTTTGCGCGCCGACGACGATCGGCTTGGTGCGCCATAATTTGCTCATGGACTGTTCTCGGTTTTTTAGCGTTGATAAAAAAGGCGTGTGACCGCCCCTGAAATTTGCGCGATTGTGGCGTTTTACACGAACTACGTCAAAACAAAAACACTTGTCGGACATCGTCTGTCGGCCCATAGTTTTGTACACAACACAGTCGGAGCAACGCTATGTCAAATGAAGCAGTCCAGACACCCATCATTACACGCAATGTTCGCTTAATCATACTGGCCGGAATCGTGTGTCTTGTGTTAGCGACCTATTTGGTTTCCATGCGCTATGAAGCGCCAAAGCCACATATTGATTTGACGCACGAATTAACGATGTCAGAAGCAAAAAAACAAATCTGGTTTAGCTTGCCTGAGCTGGATGTTAGCCAAACGTCGCTCGTGTTTCGCAACGCGCACGTTGTCGGCAAAGATTGGGTGTTGCTGCACTATGAAGAAGATGCCTCACGTTGGGTCGATGTTGGCAAAGGCACCAAACGCCCGGCGCGCGGTAAACATCCGTTGCCCAAAGACGCGCGCAAAACGACGATGGTCAATGGTCATCTGGCGGTGTTCATTGCCGGAGATTTCAATGAAAACGGTGATTGGCAAGCCGACACCGATTACAAGACGCTGGAATGGACGGCAAATGGATTTAACTACCGCCTTGAACAACGTGGTATGCAATGGGATTACAAAGCGATGGTTCAGCTTGCCGAAGCATTAATCATCAAACCAGAAGCCAAGCCCGTGTCATAACGGGCTTTTATATCTCTACTTGCATACCGATCTCGATTACGCGATTGGGCGGTAAATTAAAATAATCGGTCACGCTCATCGCGTTGCGGTGCATCGTCGCAAATATGTTGTCCGCGATCGGTGGCAAACCGCGATTGTCGCTTGCGATCACGCGATCGCGGCTAATAAAGAACGTCGTGTCGCTGGGATTTACATCCAAACCTCGCGTGGACAAATCCTTCAGTAGTTGCATCACATCCGGGCTTTCGTGAAAGCCGAAATAGGCTTTTATTGCGATGATCGATTCATTTAATTCATCGATGTCAAATCGTTTGGCCATTGGCACGACCGGGATCTTGTCGGTGATGATGGTCAGTAAAATATTGCGTTTGTGCAGCACGCCATTGTGTTGGATATTGTTGATCAGCGCATGCGGCGTGCGCCCCAAAGACGATGTCATAAAAATCGCGGTGCCGGGTATTGTGATCGGATGATAGGCGCGCAACGAATCGACAAAATGTGGCAGCGGGATCGATGTTTCATTCAAGCGACGTTGCACGATTTTTCGTCCGCGTCGCCAAAGCTGCATCAAGCCCAGCAACATGACGCCAACCAACAATGGGAACCAACCGCCTTCGACAAATTTGAACAATGTCGACACAAAAAAGGTCGAGTCAATCAGAATAAAAAATGAGCCGGCGGTGAGCAAAGACAACCAATGCCAATGCCAAACACCGCGAGCCACCACCAAGGCCAAAACGGTACTGACCAGCATCGTTCCGGTTACCGCAATGCCATACGCAGCAGCGAGATTGCTCGAACTTTGAAAGCCAATCACCAGCGCAACGACAGACGCATATAACACCCAATTCATCAGTGGTATGTATATCTGGCCTTCTTCTTTGTTTGAAGTGTGTTTTACCAACACGCGCGGCCAGTAACTGAGTTGCGCCGCTTGCCGCACAATCGAAAAAACACCAGAAATCACCGCTTGTGATGCAATGACAGTGGCCATTGTTGCGAGCAGCAATAAAGGCCACGTGAATTGTTCGGGGGCCAAATGGAAAAACGGATTTTCGATCACGCTCTGATCGTCCAGCAGCAGGGCGCCCTGACCAAAATAGTTCAGCACCAGCGCGGGCAATACCAAGCCAAACCACGCGATCTTAATCGGCAATCGACCAAAATGGCCCATGTCGGCGAATAAGGCTTCACCACCGGTCACCGCGAGCAACACCGAGCCCATCACCAATAAACTGGCACTGCCGTGTTCGGCAAAAAAATGCAGTGCACACTGTGGATTTAAGGCCTGCAATACATGCGGATTGTGCGCAATGCCGTTGGCGCCAAGAATCGCCAAGGTGATAAACCACACAATGATGATGGGGCCAAACCAAACGCCCACTTTTGACGTGCCTTTGGCTTGCACAAAAAACAGGGCGGTTAAAATCGTCAACGAAATCGGAATGACAAACTGTTCGAGTTGTGGTGCCGCGATTTTTAAACCTTCGACTGCGCTGAGCACCGAAATGGCCGGTGTGATCATGCCATCACCAAAAAACAGTGCGGCACCAAAAATGGCGGCCAACACCAAGCCATGTCGCGCAAATTTGCTCTGAATGGGAACTTGTTTGGTCAGTGCCAACAAGGCTAACACACCACCTTCGCCCTGATTGTCGGCGCGCATGATAAACGACACATATTTGATTGCGACGACGACAATTAACGACCAAAAAATCAGCGATAGCACACCGAGAATATTCGCTTCGGTTAACGCAAGTGGATGATGACCGGCAAAACATTCGCGCAACGTATATAACGGGCTGGTGCCGATGTCACCAAACACGACACCGAGCGCCGCGACGGTTAAAACGGCGACATCACGTTTGCGTTTATTACCGGCGTGCATGGTGAGGTGATTCCATAATGGGCAGAATGAATTCAGTTGAATTTGGGTGACGGCAATCGCGGATCGGATATGTTTTTCAACACCGTTGACACCGAGTATTCGGTCCAGGCCGATCCATTTTTTGAACAACGCACTAGGTATTCACCTTTGGAGTTGGTGCTTGCTTTGTATTTGTAAATACCGCAGTTTTCGACTTTTAACTCCACCAGCGTGTCTTCCAAATCCAGATGACGTTCGGAATGCCATTCTTTTTCGTATTCGACACCATAGTCACCACAGGCCACCACGACACACGCCAAAAACAGGCTATACAGATATTTCATCGTTATTTTCCTCTGTAAGACATAAAAACACCGAAGTCAGCCGTGTGGCTGACTTCGGTAGCTTTGTTTATTTCAGCTGGCCCTGGATCTGTTTGACCAGTGCGTCAGCCGTTTTCTTTTCGCTGGGGTAGGTCGCGGCTTTTTGCGCATTTTTAAGTGCATCCTTGAACTTGGATACCCGAAACTGTGCATAGGCTAATGTCAGGTAAGTGTGGCCCTCGTTTTTACCCAGCCCACCTTTGCCAATCGCCTTGCTGTATTCCGCAATGGCTTCATCCCATTTATTGATTTCAGCATAGCGTTCACCGGCAAATAAGTTCAGCTCGCCATTGCCGGCCAGCTCGCCGCCTTTGCTGAACGCTTGCGCGGCTTTCAACTGATCGCCGTGTTGACGCCAGGCTTGTGCAATATTTTTCCAATTGGTGTCAGTGTTTTTGATCACGCCTTTGCCGATGCCGCGTTCCAGTGCGCCGGCCGTGCGATCAAATTGCTGATTGTTCCAGTACAGTGCGGCCAGATTTTTGATGTCTTTCTCATCTTTCAGCACGCCATCGGCTTCGGCTTTTTCGAGCAAGGCAAACGCATCATTGTTCTTCTTGGCACGCAAATAAATATTGGCCAATTGCACAATGTTATCGACATTGCCTGGTGTCGTGCTGATCAATTCTTTTTGTAGCGCGATCGCACCATCAAAATCTTCCAACTGCTGATGAATGTTGATCAGCAAGGCCAACCAGTCGGATTTGGGTGCACTGTGGAGCGTATAGCCATAATAGGTAGGGCAAATAGCTTGTTCGTATTGCTGCGCCTGATAGAGCAAATTACCCTTGATCACAAAAATTTCGGGAACCGGCGCGGTTGTGCTGGTCAGGTATTGATCGATGGATTTCAACGCTTTGTCGTTGGCATCGAGATTGGAGTACAGTGAGACCAGATTCCGGTAAGCGTTGTTCAACGTTTCACCGGACAAGGCGCCGGTTGCGATCGCTTTTTCGGTGTGTTCGGCGGCAGCGGCGTAATCGTCCATTTGGCTGGTTACATAGGCGAGTTGCAACTGAACTTGCGATTGGTCCCAGGGTTTTTTTTCGGTTTTTTCAACCAGCGGTAAGAGCAGCTCTTTGGCGCCAGCCCAATCTTCCACTTTAATCAGGTCAGCGGCTTTTTTAAGCACCTTTGCGGTGCGTTCATCCAGCATTTTTTCTTTTTCTTTTTTCGGTTTGCTGTCACTGATTTCGGGTTTGGTCAAGACCGGACAAGCACTGATATAGCGCGAAGTTAATTCGGCGTGAGCCGTGGAAGCGAAGACAAACGCCGTCACGACGCATAGACGAGTAAGGTTCATGTTTCAATCCTTATAGAAGGCGTAAAACAAAAAACCGCGACAAGGCTGTTAGGACCCGTGTCGCGGTGATTTCTGATGATCAGAAAAAGGTAGTGCGCAGATAAAACACGGTATTAACGCGACGGTTCGGTTACAAAGCCCAGTTTCAGCACGCCATTATATTGTGCGGCAGACATCACTTTGGCCAAACGATCATATTTCACTTCTTTGTCGGCACGGATATGCATCTCAACATTTGGGATCTTGCCGGCCGCCGACAAACGATTCAGCAACTCGTCGTCGTTCACCGGTTCGTCGTTCCAAAACGCGTTGCCTTGACCGTCAAGGGCGAGCGTAATCGTTTCCGGTTTTTCCATGGATTTGCTGCTGCTGGCATCGGGCAAATCAACTTTGACCGAATGCGTGACCACCGGAGTGATCAGAATGAACACGATCAGCAACACCAACATGACGTCAACCAGCGGTGTTGTATTGATCTCATTCATCGGCGCTTGTGCGCCTTGATTAAATCCGCCAAAAGCCATGATAAGGCTCCTTATCCGTTACTTTTTTGCTGCCGGGGTTTGCTGATGTTGTGCACCAAAGGCGAACAGTGAGTGATGCAGATCATGCGCAAAATTATCGAGATGATTGCTGACCACTTTGTTGCCACGGATAAACGCGTTGTACGCGAGCACAGCCGGGATGGCGGCGAACAAACCGGCAGCGGTAGCAACCAGCGCTTCACCCATCGGACCGGCAACGGTATCCAGCGTCGCGGAACCCGATGCAGCAATCGCGAGCAGCGCGTGATAAATGCCCCACACCGTGCCGAACAAACCGACAAACGGTGCGGTGGAACCGATCGACGCTAATACGGTGAGGCCAGCATCCAATCGCGCCATTTCCAAATTCAACGCATTGCGAATATTGCGCACGAGGTAATCGTCCAAACCACAGGCTTCGGCAAAGGTTTTTTCGTTGTCGTGGAATTCGTCCAGCGCTTTAAAACCGGCTTGCGCCATGCGACCCGCTGGTGCATTGGATTTGGCGACGATTTTGCGCGCTTCATCTAGGTTTTTCGCTTTCCAGAAGTTAGTGATTTCGGTTTTGATGCTGCCGCGTGTTTTCAAAAAGAACCAACCGCGCAGCAGAATCACAAACCACGTTAACACCGAGAACAATACCAACAACAAAAACGTAGAGATCAGAACTGGATCGTTTTGTTCAAACACCATCATAAAATTCATAACTGTGGCTCCTTAATCGTTGCCGTTAAAACACAAAAATTAATCCAGATTCAGCGCCGAGCTGCCGCCAATCTTGAACGCGATGACCAAATCAAGCACGGATTCGATTGCCGTACCGTCTTCGGTAGCGGGATCAAATTTCAGACTTTTGGCGTGCTTGCGTGCCGCTTGATCCAGCTCGCGGTTGCGACTGCCTTTGATCATTTCGACGTCGAGGACTTCGCCGTTTGCCGCGATGCGCAAACGCAAACTGACTTCACCTTCGGCACCTTCACGTAATGCCGAGGGCGGATATTTGGGTTGCTTCAGTTTTTCGGCCGCCGACAGGCGCGCTTTCACAAACACCGGTCCGGTGCTTTCGCCCGGCGGTGGCGGTGTTGGATCCGGCGTCAGGTCGGTGCCCATTTCAAATGGCACGTCTTCGGATTCCGGCTGTGGCGGCACCGTGATCGGGTTTTCCGGTGGCGTCACCGGTGGCTTCGGCTTGGGCTTCGGCGGCGGCGGTGTTTCCTTGCGGGGCTCCGGTGGTGGTGGCGGTGGTGGTGGCGGCGGCGGTGGTTCTTCTCGAATCAGCGCAACCTCGACCGGCGGTTCATCCTTTTTTGGCGGCTTCGGATCGTGGTTAACCAGCTTGTAGCCGACGAGCACGTGCAGCAAAAACGAAAGAATTAAGCAGGTGATGGCAGGTGCACGAAACACGGGTAGCTCACTACTTAAAGTTGAAGGGCGGCTTGACTATAGCGATTCGACCGGATTGATTGAAACAAATTGTAAATAATTGGCGTGGTAATAGTAGGCTTTAAAGGCCGCAAACCACCTGTTACGCGCGTTCCTTTATATGATCTATGGTCAG
The DNA here is from genome assembly GCA_041914905.1 of Enterobacterales bacterium. Classification (GTDB taxonomy): domain Bacteria; phylum Pseudomonadota; class Gammaproteobacteria; order Enterobacterales; family Permianibacteraceae; genus Permianibacter. The sequence continues at coordinate 65,049 of JAYSCL010000008.1, read as the reverse complement.
TAGGCCTAAATCGCTAAATTTACCGGAATTGCGAAATAGGTATAAATACGTACGCGTTACCCGATGTGTTACAGACCGGACCGGCCGACCTGCCGCTTTGTTACGATGCGCGGGTAACGAATGAGAGTGCTGATGAAACGCTATGCCCTGATTTTGTCGCTGTTCGCCTATGTGGCCCTGGATGCGATGAGCTACATCCATCCTGTCGGTAGCCTCGCGATCACGCCGTGGAACCCTCACATCGGTCTAATGCTGGCGATGTTTCTGCTGCGCGGGCCGATTGTGCTGCCGTGGTTTTTACTCGCTGCCATGGTGTCCGAGTTGCTGATCCGTGACACGTCGTTCGGTGGTATGACTTGGCTCGTTTCTGTCGTGGTGCCAACCTGCGGTTATGCTTACTTGGCGCATGCCTTTCGCCGTTGGCGTGGCCTCGAATTTGATTTTCATGATCATCGTGATGTGTTGCGCTGGTTGTTTTTTGCGCTGCCCAGCACCTTAATGCTGGGGTTGCTATTTGTGTCACTGCTGGCGGTGCTGGGAGCGTTGCCGTGGTCGCAATGGGTGAACGCCGTGCAGCGTTATTGGGTCGGCGACTGGCTGGGCATCATCATTGTGTTGCCATTGATGATGGTGTGGCGGCGTTGGCCAGAACAGGTTCCGCCAACCACGCGCGGCCAGATCATCGGCATTGCCTTGTTTGTTGGGTTGGCATTGCATGTGATCGTTGGCCGTTTGGGTGAGGGGCCACAATTTCAGTATTTCTATTTGCTGTTTATTCCTCTGATTTGGGCAACGATCAGTTTTTCGCTGCACGGCGCAACGGCGGTGCTGGCTGCGATTCAAATCAGTTTGATCGCGCTGGTCATGATTCGTCATGTCGATGTGTCGATCTTGCTATCGTTTCAGCTCTTGTTGTTTTTGATGGCCGTGACCGGATTATTTTTGGGCGTCAGCGTGCACGAGCGTTTGTACACGCAAGCGACGTTGCGCAAACGCGAATCGGAATTGAATCAAGCGATTAATCGCGCGGCAGCGGGCGAGTTGGCCTCCACCCTTGCGCATGAATTAAATCAACCCTTAACGGCGCTGAGTGCGTACTCCTTGGCAGGACAGCAATTGTTGCAGCAACCGGATGCGTCGTTAGAAAAACTGGCCGACTTGCTGGCAAAAATGCGTGCCGAATCACAACGAGCCGGGCAGGTCGTGCACCGTTTACGTCGTTTTTTTCGCAGTGGTGAGTTGCATTGCGAAAACATCAAACTCAGTGAATTGATTAGCCAAGCGTGGGAGCCGCTGATTCGTCGCGCCGATAAATTGCACATCGAGTTTGTCAGCTCCACCACCGACGCCTTGCCATTGGTGTATGCCGATCGCGTGCAGATTGAAATTGTGCTGTACAACTTGTTGCGCAACGCGGTGGATGCGATTGCGTCACTCGATGAATCCACGTCGGCGCGCGTGATCAGCATCAGTGCGCGTCACGAAGATCAGCATGTGCGCATCATCGTCACCGATACCGGTTGCGGTATTCCGGAAGCGCAGCATGCGCATTTGTTCGATGCGTTTAATACCAGTAAAGTGGACGGCCTTGGTTTGGGGCTGAATATTTGCCGCACATTGGTCGAGTCCCATCGCGGCCAACTGTGGTTGGCCAGTTCACGTCCCGGACACACCCGATTCTGTTTTACCTTGCCTGTCGCTGAAGAAGAACCGCGTCATTCATGAAACCCTGCATATATATTGTCGATGACGACATCGCCGTCCGCGATTCCTTAGGGCTGCTGCTGGAACTGTCCGGTTGGGCCGTGCGCAGTTTCGAATCGGGCGATGCCTTGCTCGCCGATGTGGCCCCCGATTGGTATGGCTGTGTGTTGCTCGACTTGCGGATGTCCGGCAGCGATGGCCTCACGGTGCAAAAGCGTCTGCAAGAAAAAGGCATCGCACTGCCCGTGATTCTGATCACCGCGCACGGTGACGTCGCCGCCGCAAGGCAGGCTCTCAAGGCAGGTGCCGTCGACTTTCTCGAAAAACCGCTCGATGAGCCGCAGTTGATCGCGCTGTTGCGCCAGGTGATGGCCGCCGAAACCGAACGTGCTCGGCAACCGCTACCGGCAGCGGATGAGCTGGCGCGGATCGATGCGCTGACCGACCGTGAACGCGAGGTGCTGCAAGGCGTTGCGGATGGCCTCACCAACAAGTTGATCGCCGAGCGCCTGGCGATCTCGGCACGTACCGTCGAAGTGTACCGCGCCCGACTGATGGACAAGCTGCAATTGGGCAGCGTGCCTGAGCTCGTCAAACTGTATTTGCGCTGGCAAAGCCGAAAATAGGTTGCCGCCTCTGGCCACAACGCCTAGAATTTGCGCCCCTTCGCGGGCTCACCCCGCTAAGGTCCCTTGCTACGACGGCACCGGCGTTTTTGCCGAGCAGCCGAACGCAGCGAAACCCATAAGGAACCATCATGCGTCATTACGAAATCGTATTGATGGTGCACCCTGACCAAAGCGAGCAAGTGCCCGCGATGGTCGAACGCTACTTGAAGATCGTTACCGATGCTCAAGGCAAAGTGCACCGCCAAGAAGACTGGGGCCGTCGTCAGCTGGCCTACAGCATCGACAAACTCCATAAAGCTCACTATGTGTTGTGGAACGTAGAGTGCAGCGGCGAAACGCTGACTGAACTCGAAAACGCGTTCCGTTACAACGACGCCGTTATCCGTCACATGATCATGAAGATGGATGGCCCGGTTACTGAAGCTTCGCCGCTGCTCAAAGCGAAAGAAGAAAAAGATGCCGGCAAACGTCGTTCCGATGACGCCGAAGATTTCGGCTACGACGCAGCTTAAGCGGGAGATAAATCATGTCACGTTTTTTCCGTCGTAAAAAATTCTGCCGTTTCACCGCCGAAGGCGTTGATCAAATCGATTACAAAGATGTTGCCACGCTGAAAGCCTACATCACTGAAACCGGCAAAATCGTTCCGAGCCGTATCACCGGCACGAAAGCAAATTACCAACGCCAACTCGCTACAGCAATCAAGCGCGCTCGTTATTTAGCGCTGTTGCCGTACTGCGACGCTCACGAATAAGCGGAGAATTAACCATGCAAGTTATTCTGCTGGAAAAAATCCGTCGCTTGGGCGATTTGGGTGAAATAGTCAAAGTGAAAGCCGGCTTTGGCCGTAACTTCCTGTTGCCGCAAGGCAAAGCCGTCGCCGCGACCGAAGCGAACAAAAAAGTGTTCGAAGTTCGTCGCGCTGAACTGCAAAAGAAACAAGCCGAAATTTTGGCTGTGGCACAAGCCGCTGCTGAAAAATTGACGGCCATCGGCGCGATCACCATCGCCTCGAAAGCCGGCGAAGAAGGCAAACTGTTCGGTTCCGTGGGCACACGTGACATCGCTGATGCGTTGAGCAAAGCCGGTGTTGAAGTGGCGAAAGCCGACGTTCGTTTGCCGACCGGCGCTCTGCGCATGATCGGTGAATACGAAATCGACATCGCGCTGCACGCCGAAGTCACCGGCAAAGCAAAAGTCGTCGTTATCGCCGAGTAATTGCTTGCGGTTGAATACAAAAAGCCACCTTCGGGTGGCTTTTTTATTGCCCGGTATAAAAGCAAACCCTGCGTCAACGTGAAGACCATAAAGTTCACGAAGAAAAACAGAGATGTGTCTTCACCGGGTTAATGTCTTTCGTTACTTTTTTTATTGGCCAGACGTTTCAACCAAAGTTCAAATACCGTTTGTGGTGAGCTCGTCGAACAATGAACGGGAGCCACCTTTAACGCTGGCTTGAATGCAAAAGAACAAATGATGAACAAGGTCCCTGCCTTTTGCGCGCTGCTGCCTTAGGTTTTTCTTCGTGGTCTTGGTGTACTTCGCGCCTTCGTGTTGACGTTAGCCTTCAATCTTGGCCTGTGGATAACCCTGTGAGCTACTTGTGTTCGCACTGTGTGACCCGCACAAAGGCAAAACCCTTCAGTAGAATCCGCCAACGCCGTTGTTTCCCAGGTGCTGACTGATGTTTGCCAAAGAAAAAAATCCCACTGATCGTGAAGTGGCCCAACTCAAAATACCGCCGCATTCGGTCGAAGCCGAACAAAGCATTTTGGGCGGTTTGCTGCTGGATGACAAAGCTTGGGAACGCATTGGTGATCAGGTCGCCGAAGCCGATTTTTATCGCGCCGATCACCGACTGATTTTTTCGGCGATTGCGCAACTGGCCAACGAAAACCAAGCGATTGATGCAGTGACCGTGTTCGAGTTGTTGCAGCGTCGTGGTGAAGCCGAACAAGCCGGCGGCCTGCCGTATTTGGCCGAACTCGCCCGCAACACGCCCACCGCACAAAATATTGTGGCATACGCCAAAATTGTGCGCGAACGCGGTTTGTTGCGCGAAATGATCGCGGCGGCTAACGACATTGCTGACTCGGCGTACGCGCCCTCCGGTCGCACGGCACAAGAACTGCTGAATTCCGCCGAAAAATCGGTGTTCGAAATTCGTGATGCGCGCGCCAAACAAAACAGTGGACCGCAACGCGTTGATTTCAAAATGTTGTCTGGCGTGCTCGAAAAGCTCGACAAAATCGCACGCGGTGAGGCCGACGTCGGCATCAAAACCGGTTTTGATGAACTCGACAAAATGACGTTTGGTTTGCACAAATCCGATCTGGTCATTGTTGCAGCAAGGCCCTCGATGGGTAAGTGCATCGTCAGCGGCAGCCGTTTGCTCGATCCCGAAACCGGCGCGCTGCGTCGCATCGACGATTGTGTTGCCAACGCATCCGCAAACGTTATGTCCTTGAACAATCAGTTTCAATTACGCGCGTCACCAGTCAGTCATTTTGTTGACGATGGCATCAAGCCGGTTTATCGCGTGTCGTTACGTTCCGGTCGTCGCATCTCGACGACATTGTCCCATCCGTTTTTAACCGGAAACGGTTGGCAGCCGCTGCATCAGATTGGTGTTGGTGTGCGTGTTGCGGTTCCGCGCCAACTGCCGGTCTTTGGCCAAACCGAATGGCCACATCATCACGTTCGTTTGCTGGCGTATTTTATTGCCGATGGTGGTTTAACGCAGAGCAGCCCAACGTTTACCAATACCAACACGCAGTTGCTGCAAGAGTTCAGCGCTGATGCGGCCGCGTTTGGCGGTGTGATCACGCGTGAGATCAAATCCGGCGAACGAGCACCGAGTATCCGAGTTGTGCGTGATGAAGTGGCGAGCGAAGAACGGCGCCAACAATTTGCACAACGATTGCAACAAGCCGCCGCACGTCACGGTTTGACGCAGCGCGACATCGCCGCCCAATTGGGCGTAGTTCCGTCTGCTGTTCATGCGTGGTGGCACGCGACCAGTTTGCCCAGTGCTGAATTGATTGACGCTTTGGCTGATGTTTTGCGTACGCCGCTGCACGAGTTAATCGATGCGCGCGATCAGGAACTGGTTGGTACCACCCGTCACAATCCCATAATCGCGTGGCTTGATGGGCTGGCGCTGTGGGGCAAAGGTGCTGCCGAAAAATGCCTGCCGGAGGTTGTCTTCACATTCAATCGCGAATGTCTTCGCATTTTCTTGTCGCGTTTGTTCGCCTGTGATGGCAGCGTGTATATACAAAACACCGAAGCGGGCACGCCGCAATATGGATTGTCGTATGCCACATCCAGTGAAACGTTGGCGCGAGATGTACAACATTTGCTGTTGCGTTTTGGTGTGTTGGCAAAATTGCGGACAAAAGGCAAACATTATGCTGAACATCAGGCGCAACCGTTTGAGCTGCGCATTACTCATCAACAAAGCGTAAAAACCTTTCTGGCCGAAATTGGTTTATTTGGAAAAGAACAGGCCAGCAACCAAGTGCAAGCACTGTTGGCCACCAAACAAGCGCATGACAACAACGACAGCTTGCCCGAGTCCGTCTGCGATTATGTATTGAAGAAAAAAGGTGAACGTGGTTGGTCGCACTATTTTGCTGAAGCCGGACTGGCCATGCCGGAAGGCTTTAATGCGCATCTGAGTGGACAAAGTCGTCGCCTGCTGACTCGCGATCGGGCAGCGCTGTTTGCCCGACTGTTAAATGACGACTACTTGCGCGATTTGGCCAGCAGCGATGTGTTTTGGGATGAAGTCACTGCCATCGATTATGAGGGCGAAAAACAGGTTTACGATTTGACGGTGCCGGATCTCCATAACTTTGTCGCCGAAGATGTGCTGGTGCACAACACAACATATGCGATGAACTTGTGTGAAAACATTGCGCTGTCGCAAGACAAACCGGTGCTGGTGTTTTCCATGGAAATGCCCGCCGAACAATTGATCATGCGTTCGCTAGCCTCACTCGGCCAAGTGCAATTTCAGAACTTGCGTTCCGGTATGTTGGAGCCGCACGAATGGGACGGCCTGCAAAGCACCGTCAAATTGCTGAAAGAAAAAAACAATGTCTACATCGACGACACCGCCGGTTTGTCACCGATGGAAATGCGCGCGCGTGCGCGTCGTGTGCACCGTCAACACGGTGGCCTCGGCGTTATCATGGTCGACTACTTGCAGCTGATGAAAGGCGATGGTCAATCCGAAAACCGTACCAATGAAATTTCGGAAATTTCGCGCTCGTTAAAAGCGCTCGCCAAAGAATTGAATGTGCCGGTGATCGCGTTATCGCAGCTTAATCGTGGTCTTGAACAACGCACGGACAAACGCCCGTTGATGGCCGATTTGCGCGAATCCGGCGCTATCGAACAAGACGCTGACGTGATCATGTTTATTTATCGTGATGAGGTTTATCACAAGGATAAGCCTGATAACAAAGGCAAAGCGGAAATCATTATTGCGAAACAGCGTAACGGTCCGACGGGGATTGTGCATTTGAAATATGAAGGGCGGTTTATGCGGTTTCGGGATCATGATGGGGATATGCCGATGGGTGGTAGTGATTATTAGTAAAAGGAGATTTGTGCATGAGACGCAAGTATGTTGAATGCTACGAAATTTCAGAAGAGTTCGAAGATAAGGTGTTTTTAGCAAACTACTCAGTTCAATCTGGCGTAGTAACTGTTACATCTTCAGTTGGCCAAGGTTCGACTCAAGTTGGTGGAGCGTCGGCGAAATACATTGCTCACCTTTTGTTTCGTGAGATACTTAATGGGGCGAAAGTTAGGGGTGACATAAAACCCTGAGTTGGACTTAGCGAATATACTGTTGATAGTAAAAGCAAGCGGGTAGGGTGCAATAACCGAAGTGCATTGCACCGTATTTCTCTCGCAGTAATTCTGCAACGCTAAAACACACAATCCTCCTTCAGTTTTGCCGGTTCTCGCACCGGCGGGCGAGTTCTTTTCTTTGTGGTGCCAAAGAAAAGAACCAAAAGAAATGCACCCCTGCACCGCCGCACTTGGCTGGCGCGTATAGCTGACACCGTTCCTGCGTTGCTCAAAATCAAACGGCGGCTGCGTAACTCGCTTTGCTCAGACATACTCGCCGAGATCCCCGTTTGATTTCTCCGCTACTCGGGCGGCGGTGAAGGGGCCCAAAGGTTTCAAATGGGTTAGTGCTGCCGTAGCAGCAAAAAGATTCAGCTTCGCAGCTCAGCAAGTTGTTTAAAAAAATTTGGTTTTGATTTTGTTTGCCGCACCGCATTGGTTATCGCAGCGGGGCCCCTTTCGACGCCCCGAGTAGCGCAGTTCGGCGCAGTAAAAACCCGCTGCGAAGCGGCGGGCCGAAGCCATGGATGGCGAGGTTTTTGTGTGGGGCTTGGAGCCCCATCACAAAAATTCTGCGACGAACGAGCAACGCAGGACCGGTGCTGCTAAACGCACTACTGCTTCTGGCGTCGTCAGGGGCGCGTTTCTTTGCTTACTTTCTTTTGCGCGAGCAAAGAAAGTGAGCCGGCAGCCGGTCCGGAAACCGGCCTCGCAAACCGAAAGTCGATTGGCACAATTCGTCGCGAATCGCTGCTGAAAGTTTTAATGAAACGCCTTCACACATTTGTCACCTTCGTGCCCTTCGTGTACTTTGTGTCTTCGTGTTGATTCTGCTTTTACACCACCGATTCCCCCATGCGTTCCGCCCGTGCCCTCATCGATATTGCCGCCCTGAAACACAACCTTGAAGTTGTGCGCCGTTTAAGTCCTGGGCGCAAAGTGATGGCGATGTTGAAAGCCAATGGCTACGGTCATGGCATGTTGCGTGTGGCGCATGCGTTGCGGGATGCCGATGCGTTTGGTGTTGCCTGCGTTGAAGAGGCACTTGAGTTGCGTGATGGTGGCATCGGTGCGCCGATCGTCGTGCTCGAAGGTTTTTTTGCCAATCGCGAAATTCCGTTAATGGCAAAAATGAATTTTGCGACCGTTGTGCATCACGAAAAACAATTGAAAGCGTTGGAAGAAGTGCCCTGCGATCCGCCGCTCAAAGTTTGGTTAAAAATCGATACGGGTATGCATCGTTTGGGATTTGCGCCCGACGAAGTCGCGCAGGCGCACGATCGCTTGGCGCAAATCGCGTGGGTGCAACAACCGGTGGGTTTGTTGTCACATTTGGCGAGTGCCGATGAGATCGGCAATGACAGCACGACACAGCAATTAAAATTGTTCAAACAACTGATCCAGCAATGGCCCGGCGAACGCAGTTTGGCCAATTCACCGGGCGTGCTCGCGTGGCCGGAAACGCATTTTGATTGGGTGCGGCCGGGTTTACTGTTGTACGGTTGCTCGCCGATCGCCGGTAATGTGGGGGCCGATCACGGTTTAAAACCGGCGATGACGTTGGAATCGCAAGTGTTTGCGATTCGCCGTATCAAAAAAGGTGAACGCGTCGGTTATGGTGGTGCGTGGCAGGCGCCACACGATACAACGATCGGCACCATCGCGATGGGCTATGGAGATGGTTATCCGCGTCATGCGCCGTCGGGCACGCCGGTATTTATTAACGGGCGTGTTGTGCCGGTGGCGGGGCGCATCTCGATGGATATGCTGGCGGTTGATCTGGGGCCGGACAGTGTCGATCAAATCGGCGATCGGGTGGTGTTGTGGGGGCCAGAACTCCCCATCGAAACCGTCGCTGCTGCGGTCGGCACCATTGCCTATGATCTGATGTGTGCGGTGACGCCGCGCGTGCCGTTTTTCAGTGTCAACGAATAAATGACGTTGTGGGCTGCGATGCGGCCGATTTCATCGCGTTCAGAACAAACTCGTCTATCTTTAGTGGATGTAAACTCATTCGTTTTCTGACGTTGCTGATAATCCTAAAAACCGCAGTTGACCGCTCCTTTGGTGAGTCAATAGCATGATTTCCAAAACAATTCTGTTGTATCCCGCTATCAACTTTTTGATAAGCCGCTACACGTCGCATAGCGCGTACCGACTTGGTGATACGGCGTTGCAAATCCTCGCGAGGTGTACAACCTCGCTGCGGTTTGCGCCTTGTCTCACCGGCGCCAGCACGCACTCTGCGGCGTGTTCAACTGCGGTTTTTAGGATAATCCGTCATTTTCTCTTTGCCATCGGTTGCCTCGCGGGGGGCGCATTTGCGTCGACACCGCAATCGTTGACCTTTGAAAGCCTCAACAACGAATCTGGTCTGATGCAAAACACCGTACAAGCGGTGCTGCAAGACAGTCGCGGATTTATTTGGATCGGCACGCAAGGTGGTTTACACCGTTTCGACAGTTATGAATTGGCCGTTTTCGATCACGCCAATTATCCCGCGCTGCCCGATTCGCTGATCACGGCGTTGCAAGAAGATGCGCAGCAGCGTTTGTGGATCGCGACGCGCACCGCGGGCTTTGCCGTGTTTGATTTGAGCAGCGGACAATTTGTCACGACACCGCCCGGATTTCCTGAAGCGCCAGATGATCGCTTGCATGTGAATGCCGCGATTATCGTTGGCCACGATCTGTGGTTTGCCAACGATCGCGGTGTTGGTCGCTACAACCTGCAGCAACCGCAATTGCAGCAAACGGATTTTGCACGCAGTTTGAGTCTGGCGAGCGATGGCGATGGTGGTGTCTTTGTTGGCACCGACGGACGCGGTGTGTGGCGCATTACGGCATCGGGGCTTTTAACGCAAATGGAACAAGCCGACGCTGGCGATCAAATTGCCGCGTTGCACCGCGACACCAAACGCAATTTGTGGATCGGTTCGGAACGCGGCTTGTATCAAATTGCCGCCGGTCAACGCCGCGCCGAAGCCCTGAGTTTGTTATCGCCAACTGCGCACGTCTTGCAAGCACCTATTCGAGCGATCGCCAGTGATACTTTGGGCAATGTGTGGATCAGTGTGCACGGCGCCGGCATGGTCATGTGGAACCCAACACAACAACGCGCGGCACACTTTCAACACGCAGGCATCAGTGGTGGTGGCAATTTAAGTGTCGCGATCAATACCGTTTATGTCGATCGAAAAAACACCCTGTGGGTGGGCAGTGACAGTGCCGGTGTTGCTTATGTGAATTTGGCCGCACTGCAATTTGGTTTTCATCGCGAGCACGATCAAAGCAATGCGATGTCAGACAGCAATAATATCCGTGCCATTTTTGTTGATAACGATGAGCGGGTTTGGTTGGGTACCGATTTATTCGGCTTGAAAAGTCTCGACAAGAACGCCGAGCACTACCGTAATCACACTCGGCGCTTGTTGTCGGCGGTGCCGCACAACAAGCGCGAGAACTTGCGTGTGCTGAGTATCAAACAGGCCGGCCCCGATGCGCTCTATGTGGGTGGCGATGCCGGTTTATTTCGTTACGATGTGAAACGCGACAAAGTGGAGCATTTTGATCAGCTGCCGGGATTAACCGAAAAAAGTGATCCGTTTGTGCGCACCATCGTTGTCGATGACGATGAGAGTTTGTGGCTCGGAACGTATTCGGTGGGGGTGGTCCACATGATGTGGCCCTCGCGTGTGCTGGAACGTTATTACAAAGGCGGCAGTGATCAGTTTGCGTTGTCGCATGACACCGTGCTCAGCGAAGTGCATCGCGTCAACAATGATTTGTGGGTTGGTACGTTGCAAGGTCTGAACCGCATTCGCGCCAACAAAGCCACCCAAATGTTTTATCACGTGGCGAACGATGATCATTCATTACCGGGCAATATTGTTACCACCGTGATGACCGACAGTGAGGGGCAATTGTGGATCGGTACGCACGGTGGGTTAAGCCTGGTGAAAAATCCGGACGCCGATACGCCGCAATTTAAATCCTGGCGACAACGTGATGGTTTATTCGATGCAACCATTTACGGAATTCGGGAAGACGAGAAAAAACAACTGTGGCTGTCGAGCAATCGGGGCATCATTCGTTTCAATGTCGCCAATCAGTTGTTCACACAATTTGATCACCGCGATGGCTTGCAAGGTTTGGAATTTAATGGCGGCGCCCATTTTCGCGATCAGAAAGGCCGTTTGTATTTTGGCGGCGTCAATGGTTACAACGTGTTCTTTCCTTCGTCGATTCTTGAGCATCCTCCGATCGACACGTTGGCGGCAACCGCGCTACAGATCGGCAATCATCCGCGTGCGTTTCTATTGGCGTCGAATATACCGTCTGCGAAAGTGGAATATGACGACCGCATTATCTCGGTACAAGTGTCTGCACTGAATTACACCGCGGCGGATTACACGCAGTATTCTTATCGCTTGCAGGGATTTGATCGCGAATGGGGCACGCCCAGCAAACGGCGCGAAGCAACGTATACCAATTTGGAGCCCGGCCATTACACCTTGCAAGTGCGCGCGATCAATCGCGATGGCATTTGGAGTTTACCGGTTACCTTAATCGACATTGATGTGTTATCACCGTTGTGGTGGCAATGGTGGGCCAAATCCATTTATCTGATTGCGGCATTGGCGATCGTGGCGTACATCAGTTGGACGCGTATCGTGCGAGATCGCGAGCGACAACATGCGGAAGCGTCGGTGCGCGAATCGGAGCAACGTTTGAAATGGTCCTTGTGGGGAACCGGTGACGGATTATGGGTATGGGATCTGAAAACCGGTGAAGTGCATCGCGAAGGATTTTTAGGTGTATTGGGCTATGCCGACGACGAAATTCCGCCATCACCGGAGTGGCGTCAGCAATTAACGCACCCGGAAGATCATTATATTTTGCCGGCCGCCGTACAGCGCCATTTGAATGGTGAAACCGAACAGTTTGAAGCAACGTATCGCATGCGCCATCGTGATGGCAGTTGGGTGTGGATTTTGGATCGCGGTCAAATTGTGGAGCGCGACCACAGTGGCAAAGCGGTGCGTTTGGCCGGTACCACCAAAGACGTGACCGAACGGCAACGTTACGAAGAAGAGTTACGTCATCTGGCCAATTACGACACGCTAACCAATTTGCCCAATCGTACGTTGTTTCATGAACGCTTGCGCCATGCCTTGGCGCAAGCGCGTCGTGGCCAGTATCGAGTGGCATTGCTGTTCTTTGATTTGGATCGCTTCAAACACATAAACGATTCAATGGGCCATGCGGCGGGTGACGCTTTGCTGCGCCAGGTGGCGAAACGCTTGTTGACCAGTGTTCGCGATGAAGACACCGTTGCGCGTTTAGGCGGTGATGAATTTACGGTGGTGTTGGAAGCCATCGCAACGATCGAGAGCGCGGCAATCGTCGCCGAAAAAATCCTCGCCGCCTTTGGCAAACCGTTTGATCTGGATGGCAATGAAGTGGTCGTAACACCGAGCGTTGGCATCAGCATATTTCCGGAAGACGGCGACGACGCAGCAACCTTGATCAAAAACGCCGATCTCGCGATGTATCACGCCAAAGAACAAGGTCGCAATAATTATCAGTTTTTTGTTGGCGCGATGAACGAACAAATGCGCCGCCGCCATGCACTTGAAAATGCGTTGCGCAAAGCGCTCTTGCAAAACGAATTCAGTTTGAATTTTCAACCCAAAATGGACATTCGTTATGGCCATATCACCGGCCTTGAAGCGTTATTGCGTTGGACGTCCAATGAACTGGGACCCGTGCGACCGGATGAGTTTATTCCGCTGGCCGAAGAAACCGGCTTGATTGTCAGTATCGGCGATTGGGTCATTGGGCGGGCGTTGCAACATATTCGGCATTGGCAAAAAAATGGCGTGCCGCAAGTGCCCGTCGCGGTGAATTTGAGCTTACGACAATTGATGACGGGCGATATTCGTGAGCGCATTCGCGCCCTCCTCGATGCCAACAGTGTGGCACCGCACTTTCTGCAACTGGAAATTACCGAAAGTCTGGTGATGGCTAATCCGGAACAAGCCACTGCGCGCCTGAACGAATTGCGTGAAATGGGTATCCGCTTGGCGGTTGACGATTTTGGCACCGGCTATTCAAGCTTGAGTTATTTGAAAAAGTTGCCGATCGACACGATCAAAATTGACAAGTCATTTGTCCGCGACATTACCACTGACAATGACGATGCAACCATTACGCGCACGATCATCGCGATGGCGCACTCACTGCAATTATCGGTGGTGGCTGAGGGCGTCGAAACGGATGAGCAGCTGGATTTTCTGCGCCGCGAAGGCTGTGAAGAACTGCAGGGCTTTTGGTTGGCCAAACCGTTGCCGGCTGATCAGTGCGCCGAATTTTTGCTGCAGCGCACACCGACAACTTGATGAACACCTCAGTGGATTCCGATTAGCCTTGATCTACTTTTCGCGTGGTGATGCAAATAAGGTCACCCCGAATACGACGTGCGCGATGCTTTCAATGCGCACAACGTTAGGCCAACGTGTTGTGCGAAGCGCTGGCTAACCTACAGCGCCTTCCCTTGTTCGGACACTACCGATCCGTTTTTCTTCAGGTACTTGATGATTGTTGTGTGCGTCGTGTTCGATGCTGCTTTTGGTTCAATGATCGCAATCAATGGCGCTGTTTAGTTCAGGCTGTACCACAGCAAGCCCAAACGCTCATGAATCGCGCGTGACGAACGCAGCAATGCTTCGGCGTTGGGCAGATAGGGCAAAATGCCACGTTGACCATTTTCGCCGATCACAAAACCCATCGGTGCCGCGATAACGTCCACACCTTTGCCTTCGAACGCCGCGAGCGCGCGTTGCATGTGCCAAGCGTGTGTGACCAGATAAATCTTTTTAATGTTGTTTTGCGCCAGGATCTGCACACTGAACTGGGCGTTTTCTTCGGTATTGCGGCTGCGCGTTTCTAGCCACGTTGGTGCACCGCGAAAATCGCTGATAAACGCTTCATTCATCAGCACCGCTTCTGGCGTGGGTTCGTTATAAACCTTGCCACCGGACAACAAGACCGGCAAATGCGTGTGCTTTTGCAGGCGCGCGGCATAGCGCAAGCGTTCAGCCGATTCCGCATTGACCACATCGATATTGTCGTATTCCGGTGCGGCAGTGCGCCGACCAGCGGCCAGCACCACGATCGCGGTTTCCTTTTCGTCGATGGGCAAGGCGTTGAGGCGCAAGGCGCCAGATGGCTGGATCGGACTCGTCAACGCGGTGGCGACATACGGGGTGGACAGCGCGTACATGCTCAAAAAACCAACAGTAAACAGCGCAAAGCCGAGTACCCGAAATTTGCGACCAAGCACGATGGCCAGCAAAAACAGCGTAAAAAACAAGCCGGGTGGCAGCAAAAAGGCGGTCAGCGATTTGGTGATGACGATGTCCCAGTTCATGGTTGTTATTGTGTGTTGCTCAGGATATTGATGCTAGGCGACGAGGGCCGACCTTACAAGCGAACGGGGTCTCGTTTTAAGTGCAAGGTGAAGGCCGGTAGGTTAGAATTTTCCAAGGAAAAACAATGATTTTTGAACACGGTAGCACCGTATGACCATTATGAACGAACACTATCTGCCCGATTCGATCGAGCCCAAAGTCCAGGCCTACTGGAACCATTCCAACGCTTTTGTCTGCAAAGAAGACAACGAACGCGAAAAATTTTACTGCTTGTCGATGTTTCCGTATCCCAGCGGTCGTTTGCATATGGGGCATGTGCGCAATTACACGATTGGTGATGTGATTTCGCGCGTGCAACGCATGCTGGGCAAAAACGTATTGCAACCGATGGGGTTCGATGCGTTTGGTTTGCCGGCTGAAAATGCCGCCATTCAAAACGGTGTGGCGCCTGCGGCATGGACGGATGACAACATGGCCTACATGAAAGGCCAGTTAAAGCGCCTGGGTTTTGCTTATGACTGGTCACGCGAAGTGGCCACCTGCAAACCGAATTATTATCGCTGGGAACAATGGTTCTTTACGCGCTTAATGGAAAAGGGCATTGCTTATAAAAAAATGTCCGTCGTCAATTGGGATCCGGTTGATCAAACGGTGCTGGCCAATGAGCAAGTGATTGACGGTCGTGGCTGGCGTTCAGGCGCGTTAGTTGAACGTCGCGAAATTCCGCAATGGTTTTTACGCATCACTGACTATGCCGATGAATTGTTAAATGATTTGGATCTGCTGGAAGGTTGGCCAGAACAAGTCAAAACAATGCAACGCAATTGGATCGGCCGCTCGGAAGGCATGCAAATTCGATTTGCGATTGATGGTCGTAGCGATGTACTTGAAGTGTTCACGACGCGTCCAGACACATTGATGGGCGTGACGTATGTGGCTGTTGCGGCGCAGCACCCGTTGGCGTTAGCCGCAGCCGAAAAAAATGCCGACGTCGCCGCGTTTATTGCTGAATGCAAAACGCAAACGACAATGGAAGCCGATATGGCGACCATGGAGAAAAAAGGTGTCGCCACTGGCTTTTATGCGCTGCATCCGGTCAGCGGTGAAAAAGTTCCGGTATGGATCGCTAATTTTGTATTAATGGAATATGGCACTGGCGCCGTGATGGCGGTGCCGGGCCACGATCAACGCGATTTCGAATTCGCGCAAAAATATCATTTAACGATCAAGCAAGTGATCGCGCCGCTTGGCAACGAGGTTTGTGATTTAAGCCAATGCGCTTTCACTGAAAAAGGTCGTTTGATCCATTCCGGTCAGTTCGATGGCAAAACTTTCAAAGAAGCATTTGATGCCATTGCGCAATTTTTGAGTGCGCAAGGTAAAGCCGATGTAAAAGTGAATTTTCGTCTGCGTGATTGGGGTGTGTCGCGCCAACGTTATTGGGGCTGTCCGATCCCGGTCATCAATTGCGAATGCTGTGGTGCCGTGCCAGTGCCAGCCGATCAACTGCCGGTTGTGTTGCCCACCGATGTCACCGTGACCGGTGCCGGTTCGCCGTTAAAGTTGATGAGCGACTGGAAAAAATGTCAGTGTCCCAAATGCGGCAAAGACGCTGAACGTGAAACCGATACGTTTGACACGTTCATGGAATCGAGCTGGTATTACGCCCGTTACGCCTGCCCTGACGCTGACGCGATGCTCGATAATCGCGCGCATTATTGGACGCCGGTCGATCAATATATTGGCGGCATCGAACACGCGATTTTGCATTTGTTGTACGCGCGCTTTTTTCACAAATTGATGCGTGATGAAGGGCTGGTCGATTCCGACGAACCGTTCACGCGTTTGTTAACGCAAGGCATGGTCATCGCCGACACGTATTACCGTGTTGATCCCGATGGCAAAAAGACGTGGTACAACCCGGCCGATGTCGAGGTCGAACTCGATGACAAAGCGCGTCCCGTCGCCGCCAAACTGAAAATGGACGGTTTAGCCGTGCACATCGGCGGCACCGAAAAAATGTCGAAGTCGAAAAACAACGGTGTTGATCCGCAAGCGATGATCGACAAGTACGGCGCGGATACCGTGCGCTTGTTTACGATGTTTGCGTCACCGCCCGATATGTCGTTGGAATGGAGCGATGCCGGCGTCGAAGGCTCGCACCGCTTTTTGCGTCGCGTCTGGAAAGCCGTTTACAACCATCGCGTCAGCGGTCTGGTGGCACCGTTAAATGTGAGCAGTTTGAACACGCAGCAAAAAGAACTGTACACCAAAACCCATGAAACTCTGAAAAAAGCCAGCGATGATATGCAGCGTCGCTACACGTTTAACACCGCCATTGCGGCGGTCATGGAGTTGATGAATGCGATTGGCAAATACGTGCCGATTGATGAGCAAGATCGTGCCGTCGTGCAACATGCGTTGGAAATCAGCGTCCTGATTTTGGCGCCGATTGCACCGCATATGTGCCATGACCTGTGGCAACACTTGGGACACGACACGCCGGTGCATCAAGAGCATTGGCCCGATGTCGATGAAGCGGCGTTGAAACGCGACAGCATCAATATTGCGGTGCAAGTAAACGGCAAATTGCGGGCAACGCTCGCGGTGCCCGCCGATGTCGATCAAGAAGGCGCGCGTCGTCTGGCTTTACAAGATGAAAACGTCGCGAAATATGTTGTCGGCAAAGACGTCAAAAAGCTGATTTTTGTGCCCGGCAAATTGATTAGCTTTGTGGTCGCCGGATGAAGTCGCTGTTACACCGGAGTCTGGTACTTCTGATCACCGCAGCGCTGCTTTCGGCCTGCGGTTTTCATTTGCGCGGTAGCGAACAGGACGTCACCATCGCTGGCGCCAAAGTAGCGATTGAATCGGATTCACCTTACGCCGAATTGAATCGTGCTTTGCGCGAAGCGTTAACACGCGCGCAAGTGACGACGGTGTCGGCAGGTGAATCCGCACAATTATTGCTGAAAGTGCACGATGAGAAGCTGACGCGTCGCACTCAAACAGTGGATCAATACGGTCGCGCCTCGGATTACGAACTGATCTACACCTTAAGCTATAGCCTGCAAAAAGAAGCCGATAACAAATCGCCGCCTCGCAGTTTGAGTGCGCGCCGAGACTACGGTTTCGACAACCGCAATTTGCTTGGCAAAGCCGAAGAAGAAAACGAACTGGTGCGGGAAATGCAAAACGAGATCGCACAACGGCTGTTGCGCCAGATCCGTTACTCATTGGCTGAGGTTCCTCAATGATCCTAAAAATCGCGATTGAACGCTTAGTTGGAGACCGAGCGAAATGATTTCTCCAGCGCTAGTAAAGCCTGTCCAGATCGCCGCTTCGGTTAGCCGCTACATGACGCATAGCACGCACCGACTCGACGCGTTGAAAATCCTCGCGAGGGTAGGCGCCCTCGCTGCGGTTTGTGACCAAAGGAAATCCCTGTGGGACGTCTTGCCTCGCCTTCGCCGGCGCGCACTCTGCGCCGTGTTCAATCACGGATTTTAGGATCATGCGATGGTTCGCCGATCGTTTGCCCGCCACGCTGACGGAGTGTCCGTCGGCGGTGTTGGTGTGCGGTGACGAACTATTGCTGATTGAAGAAGCACTCGACAAAGTGCGCCAATTTGCGCGCGCGCAAGCGTTTGATGAGCGCGAAACCTTTCATGTCGAGCGTGAAAAGGAATTTAATTTTTCGGCAGCCCTTGAGAACGCCGGCACATTGTCGCTGTTTGCGCGACGGCGTGTGCAAGAGTGGCGTTTTGCCAATACACCCGGTGATGCCGCCAAAAACGCGCTGCAGCAATTGCTGCAACAAAATGATAACGATACGTTGTTGCTGGTCGTGGTGCCGGGGCTGCAAAAAAAGCAGCTTGATGCCGCGTGGGTGCAAGCGTTTGAGCAACGTGGTGTGTTGATCGTTGCCGACAGCATCAGCAACGATCGATTGGGCGCATGGATCCAGCAACGCGCCAAACAGTTACAGCTGTCGTTAACGGCCGCCGCAACACAGTTGCTGGTTGAATACACCGAAGGCAATTTGTTGGCCACGCAACAAACGCTGCAGCAATTGGCGTTGCTGTATCCACAACAAACCGTCGACAGCGAACACATTAATGAAGTGGCCAGCCAACAAGCGCGTTTTGATGTGTATGCCGTGATGGACACCGCGCTCAGTGGTGATGGTGCGCGTGTCATTCGCATGTTGGCGGGGTTACGCAGTGAAGATGAAGGCGGGTATTTGCGTCAGTTGTTAAATGCGGTGCAGCGCGATCTGCGCACCTTGGATCACGTGGCGCAATTGATTGAACACGGTGAATCACCGGCATCGGCAGCACAACAAGCCAAAGTCTGGTTCAAACGCCAAGCGCCGTTTGCCAGCGGCGCCAAACGTTTGCAAACACGCGGCACACGTTTGCTGATGCGCATGGCCTTTGACACCGAGCGTGCAATGAAAGGCGCACTCATCGGTGATACCTGGCAAATGCTCGAAAAAGTATTATTACGCTGTGCTGGCGTTCGCACATGATCTTGTTCGGCGGTACGTTTGATCCAGTGCATGAAGGCCATTTATATTGGGCCGAACGCATTCGTGACGCCGCCGGTGTTGACTGTGTGTATCTGGTGCCCAGTGCATCGCCACCGCATCGCGCATCGCCTGGAGCCAGTGCGTCGCAGCGGGTTGCAATGTTGAACTTGGCGTGCGCCGATCGCATTGGTCTATGCGTTGACGAATGCGAATTGCAACGCAGCGAAGCCAGTTTTACCGTGCAAACATTGCGTGCCAAACGCGCGCAGCAGCCGCAGGAAAAATTGGCGTGGGTGGTTGGGCAAGACAGCTATAACGATTTGTATAACTGGCGCGAACCGGATGCCATTTTTGCGTTGGCTGTACTCATTGTCATGTTGCGTCCGGGGTGTGCTGCACCCTTGCATCCGCTGTTGTTGCAACGTTGGCAACAGCAAAGAAAATTGACGCCGGCACATTGGCAACTTGCACAGGCCGGTGATGTGTTGGTGGTTGACGGTGATGTCAGCGCACTTTCTGCAACGGCAATACGGGCGGCGTTACGCGCCGGCGAAACAGCCCCCATCGGATTGCCACCTGCTGTGGCAAACTACATAAACGAGCAGCATTTATATCAATCATGACACCAGTGTACCCATCATGAAACCAGTCAATGTCGATCAACGGATCAACACGCTGCGCGATGGCATTGTAACCGCTTTGGCTGACATCAAAGCCAAAGACGTTGATGTGCTGAATGTGCGCGGTCTCACCAGCATCGCCGATTATCTGATTATTTGCTGTGGCACGTCGACACGCCATTTGAATGCGATTGTCAGTCGTGTCGATGACAAAGTGCGCGAGCTTGGTTACGGTCACGCCAACATCGAAGGCGAACCGGCCAGCGAATGGATGCTGCTTGATTTGGGCGACATCATCGTGCACGTGATGACTCGTGAAGCGCGTGATTATTATCAGCTGGAGAAACTGTGGGATCCCAATTGGGGCCAAGTTAAACCGCAATAGCGTCATTAACTGCCTTGAATAACGATCACCACAACTGTAGCAACCACTGTCACCAGAACCGCCATAATAACAGCGACAACAAACGTGAAAATCAAACTAATTGCCGTGGGCACCAAAATGCCGGGCTGGGTCAATGAAGGATATGGCGAATACGCGCAACGTATGGGCGCTGATTGCCGACTCGAATTGATCGAAATTGAGTTGCCCAAGCGCGGCAAGAATGCCGACATCGCGCGCCTCAAACTGCAAGAAGCCGAGTTGATTGCGCATCACATCAAGCAAGATCGGATTGTGGCGTTAGATGTGCTGGGCGCCGCGTGGTCCACTGAACAATTGGCGAAAGAACTGATGCGCTGGCAGCAAGATGGTCGCGATGTTGCGTTGCTGATCGGTGGCCCCGATGGGCTGGCCGATGATTTATTGAAACGCGCGGAACAAAGATGGTCGTTATCGGCCTTAACGATGCCCCATCCGCTGGTGCGTATTGTGGTGGCAGAAGCCCTATACCGCGCGCACAGTGTCAACCTTAATCACCCTTATCATCGCGCATGAAACGCCTTCGCATCAAAGATCCCATCGCTGAAGCCTCACTGTTTTTTAACCGAACCGTGTTTGCGTCGGTGCTGGTCGGTTTGGCGTTTATGGTGTTGTTGGCGCGTTTGTTTTATTTGCAGGTGATAGAACACCACAATTGGCGCACGCTCGCTGATCGCAATCGCATCAGTGTGCAGCCAATCGCACCGACACGCGGGCTCATTTACGATCGCAATGGCATTATCCTTGCCGAAAACCGTTCCAGTTTTTCGCTGGAAATCATACCGGAAAAAGTCAAAGATATTGATGGCACCATCAACGCGTTGCAACAGCTGTTGCCGATCAGCGAAGGTGACCGTGATCGTTTCGCGCGCGAACGGCGAGAACGTCGCAAAGATCAACCGGTCGCGATTCGCAACCGTCTCAACGATCGTGAAGTCGCGTTATTTTCCGTCAATCAACATCGTTTCCCCGGCGTGGCCATCACCGGGCGTTTAATTCGCTATTACCCCTATGGCGAGCATCTGGTGCATGCGCTTGGTTTTGTCGGCCGCATCAATGAAAAAGAATGGGAAAGTGTTGATCAGAATAATTACGCTGCAACACAGTTTATCGGCAAACAAGGCGTCGAAAAGTTTTATGAAAATCAGTTGCACGGCGCCGTTGGTTTTCAGGAAGTTGAAACCGATGTGCACGATCGGGTTGTACGCGTGTTGAATCGTGTGGCACCCGAATCCGGTCGTGATCTGTATTTGCATCTGGATCTGAATTTGCAAATGGCAGCCCTGTCGGCACTGGGCGATCAGCGCGGTGTTGTTATTGCCATCGATCCGGCGAATGGTGCCGTGTTAGCGTTGGTGTCGCGCCCCGGATTTGATCCGAATCCTTTTGTCACCGGCATCGACAGTTTCAGCTATCAAGCCTTGGTCAATAGCGAAGATCGGCCGATGTATAACCGCGCACTGCAAGGGATCTATCCACCCGGTTCTACGATCAAGCCGTTGATGGCGTTGGTTGGTTTGCAGATGGGATTTAATAAACCGGAAAGCAAAGTATTCGATCGCGGTTATTGGACAATACCAGGGGATGATCGTCATTTTCGTGATTGGAATTGGCAACGCGGTGGCCATGGCTGGGTCAACGCACATGATGCGATTGAACAATCCTGCGACATTTACTTTTATGATCTCGCATGGCGCATGCAAATCGACAAATTGTCGAGTGCGATGACCAACTGGGGCTTTGGCCAATTAACGGGCCTCGATGTGGGGGAAGAAGTCAAAGGTCTCATGCCGTCGCGCGAATGGAAAAAACGCGTTCGCAAAGAGGTGTGGTACCCCGGTGAAACCGTCAGTGTTGGCATTGGGCAAGGGGCCTGGAGCGCCACAATGCCGCAACTGGCCAATTCGGCGGCGATGTTGGCCAACGGTGGCGTTCGTTATGATCTGCGTTTGGCCGCTGCGCTGGGATCCGGTGAGCAGCAGCAAATGATTGCCGCCAACAAAAGCGCGGAGCAACCGGATATTTCACACCCCGAATATTTTCAGTTAGTGCGGCAAGCCATGCACGATGTGATTCATGGTCCGCGCGGCACCGCGAAAGCAGCCTTTAAAGGCACGTCGTATTTAGCCGCCGGAAAAACCGGAACGGCGCAGGTGCGCAGCTATTCACAAGATGAAAAATACGATGCGACAAAAGTCGAAGAGAAATTTCGCGACAATGCATTGTTCATCGGTTTCGCACCGTATGACAAACCCAAAATTGCCGTCGCCGTATTGGTGGAAAACGTGATCGGCGGTGGCGGCTCTAATGCCGCACCGATCGCACGTCGAGTCATGGACCAATGGCTCGACAAACGTCCGCAAACCAACCAGCCCAGCGTGGTGACGCCGCCATGAGTTTATTTTCGCCACAAATTCATACGCATAAAGAACGTCACAGCTTGCTGTGGCGATTTCATCTCGACAGCACCTTATTGTTCAGTTTGATGCTGTTGATGGCCGTCGGTTTGCTGATCGTGTACAGCGCCGGTGGTGCCAGCAAATTGTTGAATCAATCCGTGCGCTTTGCCATTGGTTTGATGTTTTTAATCGCGATTGCGCAAATGCCGCCGCGTTTGCTCAAAGCGTGGTCACCGGTGTTGTACATCATTGGCATTGTGATGCTCGTCATTGTGGATGTGGTCGGGCATATCGGCAAAGGTGCACAGCGTTGGTTGGATCTGGGTTTCGTGCGTTTTCAACCGTCTGAATTGATGAAACTCGCCGTGCCCATGATGTTGGCGTGGTACTTCGCCGAACGCCCCTTACCACCGCGCAAAACGCATTTGGCGATTGCGGCTGGCATCATTCTGGTGCCGGTGGCGTTGACGGCTTTGCAGCCGGATCTCGGCACCGCCTTGTTGATTGCCGCTGCCGGTTTTTTTGTGCTGTGGTTTGCTGGCGTCTCGTGGAAACTGATCGGCGGTTTAATTGCTGCCGCCGTGCCCTTGGCCTGGGGACTGTGGCATTTTTATATGATGGATTATCAACGCAAACGCGTACTGACGTTTTTAAATCCGGAATCGGATCCGCAAGGTGCTGGTTATCATATTATTCAATCCAAAATTGCCGTCGGCTCCGGTGGCTTGTATGGCAAAGGGTATTTTCAAGGCACACAGTCCCAATTGGAATTTGTACCCGAACGCCACACCGATTTTATTTTTGCGGTCCTCGGTGAAGAATTGGGTTTTTTGGGCGCCTTGCTGCTGTTGATTCTGTTTGGTTTTATTATTGGTCGCGGTCTCATCATTGCGACGCAAGCGCAGGAAACCTTTACGCGTTTATTGGCCGGCGCATTGACATTGAGCTTTTTTGTCTACGTCTTTATCAATATTGGCATGGTCATTGGTTTGTTGCCGGTTGTGGGGGTACCGTTGCCCTTGGTCAGCTACGGCGGCACGGCCTCCGTGACCTTGTTAGCGGGTTTTGGTATGGTGATGTCATTGCATACGCATCGCCGTTTATTGACGACATGATTGGAAAACCTCAGTAATGAAACACGTTGTATGGATCGCCGGAATTACCTCGTTGCTGTCGGCATGTGTTACCACACCGCCACCGGCACCGATTGTGCCGCCGACGTTTTTGCAAAAAATGCAGCAGCATGGGTTCAGTTCCAGTGAGATCGAAGGCGGGCTGGCGAAAGCGCAAAAACGCGATGACATTATTGCGTTGATGACCAAACCTGCTGAGGCGGTTAAACCTTGGAAAGACTATGCGCCGATATTTTTAACTGAAGCGCGTTTGAAAAATGGTTTGGCCTTTTGGCAACAATATGAAAACGAGTTGATTCGCGCTGAAACAACCTATGGCGTGCCGGCTGAAATGATTTGCGCCATCATCGGTGTTGAAACCAACTATGCACGTATCATGGGCAAACATCGTGTGTTGGATGCGTTATACACACTCGGTTTTCATTATGAACCGCGGGCGCCGTATTTTCAGGGCGAGTTGGAACAATTTTTCCTGTTGTCGCGCGAACAACAATGGCCATTGGATCAGCCTATGGGATCGTATGCCGGTGCGATGGGTATGGGGCAATTTATGCCAACCAGTTATCGCAAATGGGCCGTCGATTTTGACGGCGATGGGCACGTCAATTTATTCCAAAGCGCCGCTGACGCGATCGGCAGCGTTGCCAATTATTTCGTCCAACACGGTTGGCAAAATGGCGGCGGTTTTTTATTGCCGGTGACGGTGCCAGATTCCATTGCGGTTGAGGTCTACCCCAAAACCAATCTGAAAACGATCGCCGAATGGCGCAAATTGGGTGTCACTATTCCGGCAGCATTACGTGATCACTATTCAGCGTACTTGACGGCGTTTGAAGAAGCCGATGGCAAACACTATTACCTCGGTTTCAATAATTTCGCCGTGATCACCAAATACAATCGCAGCGCGATGTATGCCCGCGCGGTGCTGGAGTTTTCGGAACAGCTGCGTACGCAGTTTGAAAACACGCCTCGCACGTTCAGTGTTGCGCGTGAATAATCGAATGAGGCGAGCTGACGTGCAACTTCATTCATCCACCGCGCGATCGGTAGCGACATCTGCAACGGTGTTTGTGCGCTGGGGTCTGTTGTTGTTGCTCGTCGGTTGCGCCAGTGAGCCAACGTTTCGCAATGACGATCGCTATCCGCGCAATCCGCCGGATGTCAGCGGCGTACCCGAACCGACTGTGCGCCACGAACCGAAATGCAAATTCGGTAATCCGGCATCATATACCGTCATGGGGGAAACCTATCGCGTGATGGAATCCGTCGGTGATTTCGAACAACGTGGCGTCGCATCGTGGTACGGCGAAAAATTTCACGGCGGTCGCACCTCCTGCGGTGAAGCTTACGATATGTATAAGATGACCGCCGCGCACAAAACCTTGCCGTTGCCAACGTATTTAAAAGTGACCAACCTCGACAATAAACGCTCGGTGGTGGTGCGCGTAAACGATCGTGGACCATTTGTAAAAAATCGCATCATTGATTTGTCATATGCCGCCGCGCATAAATTGGGCATGGCCAACACCGGCACGGCGAATGTGCATATCGAAGTGGTGAGACCGTCGGGTGAGACCACCACCGTTGTCGCGCAAAACGATGATGAGCCGACACCGGTGGCGACAAATGGCGGCTGGTTTGTGCAAGTCGGAGCCTTCAGCAAGCAAACGTCGGCCAACGAAGTAGCGACAGAAGTGAAACCGCTCGTTGGTTACCCTGTGATGGTGCATCACGGAAACGGTGTTTTTCGTGTGCGAGTCGGCCCGCTCGCCAATCGTGATGTCGCTGAAAAAGTGCAGGAATACCTCGAAGACAAAGGCTACGACGAGCCCGCATTGGTCGCACCGTAAACGCTCGTCCTGTGCCATCGTCGGTGGTTTGCCCGATGGCCATCAGTTACAATCGCGCCGCCGTTTTCCCCATAATTTGCCGTTAACTCCCATGTTCAAGATTGCTGCTGTTTTAATGATGCCATTGACTGCCATGGCAGCTGATTTCGTCGCGCCGGATATTGATGCCTCCGCTTATCTGCTGATGGATTACTACACGGGCAAAGTGCTCGTGGAGAAAAATGCGAATGCGCGCAGTGAGCCGGCCAGCCTGACCAAAATGATGACCAGTTATATTGTGTCGGATCTGGTCAAGCAGCAAAAAATCAGCAACAGCGATGTGGTCACCATCAGCGAAAATGCATGGCGCTTAAACAAAGATTCCTCGCAAAATTCCTTGATGTTTTTGGAAGTGGGCAAACAAGTGTCCATCGATGATTTGCATCGTGGCATTATCATTCAATCGGGCAATGATGCCAGCGTGGCGGTGGCCGAACACATTGCCGGCAGTGAGTCGGCATTCGCGAACATGATGAATGCCTACGCCAAAAAATTGGGCATGAAAAATTCGCAGTTTAAAAATGCAACCGGCCTGACCGAAGAAGGGCATTACAGTTCCGCTCTGGATATGGCCTTGCTCGGTGCGGCCTTGATCCGCGATTTTCCCGAGGACTACGGTTTGTATGCCGAAAAAGAATTTTCATGGAATGGTATCAAACAACCCAATCGCAATGATTTGTTGTGGGATACTTCGCTGAAAGTGGATGGCATCAAAACCGGCCACACCAAAGCAGCCGGCTATTGTCTGGTCAGTTCGGCTGAACAAAATGGCATGCGATTGATCGCCGTCGTGATGGGCGCCGATAGTACCCGTGCACGTGCGACCGAAAGCAAAGAGTTGTTAACGTGGGGCTTCAACAGTTTTGATACCGTGCAAGCATTAAAATCCGATACCGCGTTGACGCAAGCACGTGTCTGGTATGGCAGCAACGAAAAAGTGGACGTGGGCTTGAGTAAGGCCGCTACCATCGTGATACCGCGTGGTCGTCGCAGTGACTTGAAAGCCAATTATGTGTTGTTACCAACACTCGAAGCGCCATTGGCCAAAGGTCAGGTCGTCGGCAAGTTATTTTTGCAACTCGATGGCAAAGACGTTGCAGAATATCCGATGGTCAGTTTGGCTGAAGTCAATGAAGGCAGCGTGTTAAGTCGCTTCGGTGATTGGATATCGAAAAAATTTGCCAATTGAGCGTCGACAAAAAAGTGGCTTCATCGCTACTTTTTAAGCGATCGAATAGTGCAAGGTTTGGTGATGAATACCGTTTATTTGAATGGCCAATACCTCAGTGAACAAGACGCGCGGATCAGCGTCTACGATCGCGGTTTCTTGTTTGGTGATGGTGTTTACGAAGTGGTGCCGATTTATAACGGCCGCCTGCATTATTTTTCTGACCATGTGGCGCGTTTGCATCGTTCACTGGACGCCATTCGCCTTAACGCCGCGCGCGCCGAATCCGAATGGCGCCACATCGCGCAGTCCTTATTGCAAAAAAATCAGCTCACCAATGCGTCACTTTATTTACAGGTGACACGCGGTGGCGTGGTGGGGAAACGCGATCACGCGTTCACCATTCCGACAACGCCGAGTGTGTTTGCTTTTGTGCAACAGTGGTCGGCACCGGAAAATGCGATCGATCAGCTCGGCATCAGCGCAATCACCGTCACGGACAATCGCTGGCATCGCTGTGACATCAAAGCGATTACGTTGCTGGCAAATGCGTTGGCACGTCAGCAAGCCAGTGAGGCGGGTGTTGATGAAGCGATTTTTGTCCGCGATGGCAATGCCATTGAAGGCAGCTCCAGTAATGTGTTTGCGCTCATTAACGATACGTTAATCACGGCGCCCGAAGGCCCGCTGATTTTGTCTGGAATTACTCGACACGTGATTTTATCGTTGGCACAACAGCACAATTGGGCTGTGCAATGCCGCGCGCTGACTCGTGACGAGCTGATGTCGGCTGACGAGGTTTGGATCAGCAGCAGTTTGCGAGAAATCAAAGCGGTGGTGCGCATTGACGACGCGACGATTGGCCATGGCAAACCGGGTCCACGTTATCAACAAATGATGCAATGGTTTCGTGCCGATGCGATGAGTCCATCATGAGTAATAATGATCTTTGGCAATTTCCCTGCAGCATCGGTTTGAAAGTGGTGGGCGATCAACGAGCCGATTTCGCGAACGATGTCGTTTCCGTCATTCAACAACATTTGCCGGGTGATTATGCAGTGCGTGAAACACCGAGTTCGGCTGGGCGTTATGTGTCGTTGACGGTGACAATTTATTTCGACAACGCCAATCAGCTGCAAGCGGTATATCAAAGCTTGCGGCAGGTGAGCGGTGTCAAATTGGTGTTGTGATGAAACAATCCGAACTTATTGTGGTGCGTCAGTTGGGGCGTCAAGCGTACGAGCCAATTTGGCAGGCGATGAAAACGTTCACCGACACGCGCAACGATGACACGACTGATGAATTGTGGCTGGTTGAACACGATCCGGTGTTCACGCAAGGCCAAGCCGGTAAAGCCGAACATGTACTGAATCCGGGCAACATTCCGGTTGTGCAAGTGGATCGCGGTGGCCAAGTCACGTATCACGGTCCTGGTCAGCAGGTCGTTTATTTTATGTTGGACCTGCGCCGCAAAAATTTGGGTGTACGTGAACTGGTCACGGCGCTCGAAAATGCCATTGTGGACACCTGTGCGGAGTACGGCATTGTGGCCGCACCGCGGGCCGATGCTCCCGGGGTGTATGTTCACGGCGCCAAGATCTGTTCGATTGGTTTGCGTGTGCGCAAAGGCTGCTCGTTTCACGGCATTGCATTTAATATCGCGATGGATCTGGAACCTTTCTTGCGTATTAACCCTTGCGGTTACGAGGGTTTGCAGATGGTGATGTTGTCGCAACTGGGCGGTCCGGCTGATTTGGACGCCGTAGAACCGGTTTTGATCCAAAAGCTGATGCAGCGACTTGGCTATAATGCCGCCACCCGCGCGGCGGGTCTGCCTTAATGTGGTAACCACCCCCCTAATTTGAGTTGATGTCGTGACTGAATCGAAAAAGCCTGTTGCAGGCGAAAAATTGCGTGGCGCGGAAAAACTCGCGCGTATTCCGATCAAAGTTGAACCGACGGTTGAAATGCCGCGCAAACCAGACTGGATTCGTGTGCGATTGCCCAGCGGCGATCAAATTAACTCGATCAAACATATGCTGCGCGAGAAAAAATTGCACACCGTGTGCGAAGAAGCCAGCTGCCCGAACTTGCCGGAGTGTTTCAGTCACGGCACGGCAACATTTATGATCATGGGCGATATCTGCACCCGGCGTTGTGCGTTTTGCGATGTGGCACACGGTCGCCCCTTGGCCCTTGATCCAGAAGAACCCAAAAATATCGCTGAATCGATTCAAGCGATGAAATTAAAATACGTGGTTATTACCTCGGTCGATCGTGACGATTTACGCGATGGCGGCGCACAACATTTCGTCGATTGTATTCGCGAATCGCGTGCCTTAAATCCGAACACCAAAATTGAAGTATTGGTGCCGGATTTTCGTGGCCGCATGGACGTTGCGCTGGAGATCTTGGGCGACGCGTTACCGGATGTGTTTAATCACAATATCGAAACCGTGCCGCACCATTACAAAGCGGTGCGCCCCGGTTCGGATTACATTCATTCGCTCGAATTGCTGCAAAAATTCAAACAACGTTATCCGGGCATTCCCACCAAATCGGGTTTGATGTTGGGGCTCGGTGAAACCAATGAGCAAATTGTCGAAACGCTGAAAGACATGCGTCGTTACGACATCGACATGTTAACGCTGGGGCAATACTTGCAACCGTCGCGCAACCATTTGCCGGTCAAACGTTTTGTTACGCCCGCCGAGTTCGATGAGTTGGGTCGCATTGCGCGCGAACTGGGTTTCACGCACGTCGCCAGTGGGCCAATGGTGCGCTCCAGTTATCACGCCGACAAACAAGCGGCGGGCGAACAGGTTTCGTGATACGTCTGTTTCGTTATAACAAGGGCGCTTTGAACAGCGCCTTTATTTTTGTCGTGCAGGGATGCACAAATACCGTGGGCGCATGGATGCGCAGGAGCGGTGCGCCATGATTGACAGTGTGCTTTCCTTTATTCAACAACATGCTGAATGGGCCTGGGCATTTGCCTTTGCGATCGCCTTTGCGGAATCCTTGATTATCGTCGGTTTTTTTGTGCCAGGCTGGGTCTTATTGATTGCATTGGGCGGTTTGGTTGGTGCTCAGATCGTGGCGTTTTTCCCGGTGTTTATGGCTGCCTATGTCGGTGCGGTATTGGGCGAAGGCCTTGGCTTTTCCTTAGGATTTGCGCACAGTGAAAAAATTCGTCGTTCGCGCTGGTTGCAGCAGCATCAAGCATCGGTGTT
Organism: Enterobacterales bacterium; assembly: GCA_041914905.1. Lineage (GTDB taxonomy): Bacteria > Pseudomonadota > Gammaproteobacteria > Enterobacterales > Permianibacteraceae > Permianibacter. The sequence goes on along the minus strand of JAYSCL010000008.1, from coordinate 35,027 downwards.
GCTCGCCGAAAATCTGTTTCTGCGTTACGGTGCTTTGAGTTTGATCGTTGGTCGTTTTGTTGGACCGGTGCGTGCCGTGTTGCCCTTTGTTGCCGGCTTTTTGTATTACTCGCGTCCGCGGTATTGGTTAATTAATGTTGCCACGGGGGCTGTTTGGGCGGCTGCGTATCTAATGCCAGGCATGTTGGCCGGCACGGCAACACAATTGGAGTGGCACGAAGCACAACCGATGATGCTGCACCTGAGTTTTCTCGTGGTGTGTGCTGGCGCTGCGTGGTGGTGGCGAACACATAAATTGTGGCGAAATGTTTTTTTGTTTATCGCATTGTCGGCAACCATTGCATTTCCCTTTATGCCGTGGTGGCCTGTTGTCGTGCAATGGTGGCAGCTCTTTGTTGAGGTGATCTAAATCGGAAAACTGCAGCGGTCTAAAACAATTCGGTACTACCTTTGCTCACCACCGCATTGTCGATGGGAAGATCCATCGCTTCTTGTTGTAAGCGGTCGATTAATTCCATCACTTCCATGCTCGAACTTTCCATCAATCGCAAGTGATTGAGGGCTTCGCTATAACGATTTTCATCGCAGGCTTTTAATGCCGCGCTGCCGCTTTGATGAACTTGCGCGTGAGGTCTTTCGAGCGCTGAAAAGCTGCGCAATCCCGAAAAGCGTTGCCGCCCCTGACCTTCGTAGTACCATTTACCTAAGCGGCAACGCGTGTGATCACTCAGCTCACCGGTCGCGCACTGACGATTCATCAAGGTCGAGTAAACGCGGTGTTTCCAAACCACATGATCCATTTTCACCGAGCGTAAAAACGCGTTGACGGCCGCATTGGCGATGATGCGCTGCATGGTACCGGCTATTTGCGTGATATCGGCAATGACGTGATCGACGGTGCCGACGGCCGCTGACACTTGATTCACATTGTCGACCAATGTGCCCATCGTATTGCGCACATCGTCGGAATCGGTCTCGATGACTTTGACCAACTGCGTAATGCTTGTCGCCGACTCACCGGATTTCGTCGCCAAATTACGCACTTCATCGGCGACCACGGCAAACCCGCGTCCAGCTTCACCCGCGCGAGCGGCTTCGATCGCCGCGTTTAGTGCGAGCAGATTGGTTCGCGAGGCCACTTCGTTGATGACGCTGACATACTGTCCGATATTGGCGCTGCTGGCGTTCAACTTGCCAATCGCGCTCTGACTTTCGACCGCTTTGTTCTCGGCATTGGTCAACAAAGACACCATATTGCGCAGTAACTCAGCGCCTTGGCTGAACAAGCTGGTGGTTTCAATCAGGCGTTTATTTTCTTCTTCCAACTCCGTGGCGGAGGCTTGAATGGCCGACTGCAATGCTGACATGGCTTGGCCCGATTCAAGAAAGACACCGATCAATGCGGTCATGTGCGCCGTTTGGCGCATGGCACTCAATAACTGCTGATCGCTCAGTGCCTTACGCTCTTGCAAGGTACCCAGTTCGGTTTCAAGCTCGGCGGTGCGCTGGCGTAATTGCGCATTTTCTTGTTGCTGTGATTCCCACTGTTGGCGGCTGATCCACATCGTCGTTTTGAGTAGTTTTAGGGCGGTGAGCCTCAAGTATAGACGGGCGCTGTGATCGCGTTAGAGCAACTGGATGGACCAAAATAGCAGTTGACAGACCCGTGCTGACGTCGGGTAAAGTCGGGTCCATGAACGCCGTACACACCACTTTCTTTTTTAGCTTTTACTTTCCGCGCTGCCGGGGAGGAGCTTTGTACGGTCGATAAAAACTGAACAAAGCAAACGAATCGCAAACTCCCCGGCGACGAAAGTCTCCGGGGAGTTTTGCTTTTAAGGCCTTTTAAATTTCTACCGATAAGGAACCGCATGATGAGTACTGAAACCGCCGAACAGCCTGCCGAAGGGCTGGGTAATCTTCGCAGCCGTATCACCGAGCTTGACGATGCCCTGATGCATTTGCTGGCCGAGCGTCAACAGGTCGTCAAATCGATCGCCGAAGTGAAGCAAAACGAAAATTTGCCGTTGCGCGATATGGAGCGCGAAGTCAGTTTGTTAACGCGACAAGTGCAAAAGGCGCGTGAGCTCGGCTTGAATTCGCAGTACGTCACGCAAATATTCAACACGGTGATGCAGGAGTCGGTCAAAGCGCAGCGCAGTTTGTTGTTGCAACAAGCCCGTGCGACACGCGTGGCCGCGCTCGGTGGCGAAGGTTCGTATTCGACGCTGGCCGCAAAAGCACATTTTGCCGGTGTTGAAAATCTGCAACTGACACCGGGTGACAGCTTTGCCGATGTGCTGAAAAAACTGCGTGATGGTGATGTCGATTACGCGGTATTGCCGGTTGAAAACAGCATCACCGGTGCGATCACCGCGGTGTTTGATTTGCTGATTGGCGGTGATGTGTACATCAATGGCGAACATTATTTGCGTATTAAGCATGCCTTGTTGGCCAAACCCGGCACGCGTTTGGCCGATGTGAAAAATGTGTACGGTCACCCGCAAGCATTGGCGCAATGTGGTGAAGCGTTGACGGCCGGTGGTTATACATTGACCTACAGTGATTCGTCTGCCGGCGCGATTAATGCGGTGCAATCCAATCCAGCGCAAAATTGTGCAGCAGTGGCGTGTGCCGATCTCGCGCACGATTTGGGATTGCTGGTGTTGGCCGACAATATCGCCAATGCCCAAGAAAATGAAACACGGTTTTTGGTGTTGGCAAAAAATCTGAAAAAAGTACCCGATAACATTCCGTGCAAAACGTCGTTGTTGCTCTCTACGTTACAACGTCCCGGCGCGCTGTGTGATGTGCTGACGGTGTTTCGTGATCGCGGCATCAATCTCACTCGGATTGAGTCGCGTCCAGTGCCGAGCGAACCGTGGCAAGAATTATTCTTCATCGATTTCGATGGCAACAGTCAGAATGACATTGTGACGCTGGCATTGCAGGAGTTGGCGCGTGTCACGCGCTTTGTGCGCATTCTGGGTTGTTATCCTTCTGATCGTTTGCCACCGGCACAAGTGCCAGCCGCTGTGCTGGCACAAACAGTGGCGATCAACGAAGAAAAACGCGAAGAAAAACCCAAAGCCAAAGTCGCCAATAAGAGCTGGAAGTTGGTCAGTCGTGAGCACAAAAATGACGACACTGTGATCAATGTGCAAGGCGTGAAAATCGGTGGTGATGAGTTCTTGGTGATGGCGGGCCCGTGTTCAGTCGAATCACAAGATATGATCGAGCAATGTGCCGCGCATGCCGCCGATTGTGGTGCACGCGTGCTACGTGGTGGTTGTTTCAAACCGCGTTCTTCGCCGTATGCGTTTCAAGGTCATGGCTTAACCGCATTGGATTGGATGGCGGCGGCGGGGCGTCGTCATCAAATGCCGATCATCACCGAAGTGATGGCGCCTGAGCAGGTCGAACCGGTGGCAAAACATTCCGATATTTTGCAAATCGGCGCGCGCAATATGCAGAACTTTTCCCTGTTAAAAGCCGTTGGCCAAGTTAATCGTCCGGTCATGTTGAAACGCGGTTTGATGAACAGTATTGAAGAATGGTTGCAAGCGGCTGAATACATTTTGGCGGCAGGTAATCAACAAGTGATGTTATGCGAACGCGGCATTCGTACGTTCGAAACCGCAACGCGCAATACACTTGATTTAAGTGCTGTACCGGTCGTTAAAGAATTGACGCATTTGCCGATTATTGTTGATCCATCGCACGCGGCTGGTCGGCGTGATTTGGTGGTGCCACTCGCGTTGGCGGCCAAAGCGGTGGGAGCCCATGGCATCATTGTTGAATTTCATCCGGAACCGGAAAAAGCGCTGAGCGACGGACCACAAGCGCTGTATTTCGAACAATTCGCCGGCATGATGAAACAGTTGTATCGTTGATTGGAACAACCACGCGCTGCACGCTGTGATCGGCGCAGGAAATGAGTTGTCAGCTGTCAGTGTGTTGGTTTTAGTTTCACTGGCAACTGGCAACTGGCAACTGGCAACTGGCAACTGGC